>JBKPTA010000001.1:0-13478 GCA_046735295.1 Actinomycetota bacterium
ATCACCTTGCCGAGGTCGTCCGGATGCACCCGCACCTCGAGCAGCGACCCGTACCTGGTCTGCTTGTCGCGCACCGTCACGTCGTCCGGGTGGTCGACGATCCCGCGCACCAGGTGCTCCAGCGCATCGGCGAGCACGGTCAGGCCTCGGCGCTCTTCGCCTCGGCGTCGACCTGCGCGGCCTCGGCCGTCTCGGCCTCGTCGGCAGCGCCCTCGGGGGTCTCGACCTCCGGGACCGGGGCAGGCGCCTCGGCGCTCGTCTCGGCGCTCGTCTCGGCGCTCGTCTCGGCGGCGGACTCCGCAACGGGCTCGGCGGCGGACTCGACGGCGGGCTCGGCGGCGGCGTCAGCGGCGGGCTCAGCAGCCGCCGGCTCCTCGGCCTTGGCTGCGGTCGTCTTGGCAGCGGCCTTCTTCGTCGTACGACGGGTGACGGCCTCGGCTCTCGGCTCGCTCGCGGCGTCCTTGAGCGCCTCGTTGAAGATCTCGAGCTTGTCGCGCTTGGGCTCGGCCACGCGGAGCGTGCCCTCGGTGTTCTTGTAGCCCTTGAACTTCTGCCAGTCGCCGGTCACCTTCAGGATCTGCGCCACCGCCTCGGACGGCTGGGCACCGACCCCGAGCCAGTACTGCGCCCGCTCGGACACGACGCTGATGTAGGACGGGTCCTCCTTCGGGTGGTACAGCCCGATCTCCTCGATCACCTTACCGTCGCGCTTCTTGCGTGAGTCCACGACGACGATGCGGTAGTGCGGCGCACGGACCTTGCCCATGCGCTTCAGACGAATCTTGACGGCCACGGTTGTGGTGTCTCCTCGAAGGACGTTGTGTGGAATGGGTGAGGCTCGCGCACCAGCGTGGGGACACGGGCGAGACCTCGCGGGCTGTCACACGCGGTTGAGAGGGACCGGGCGCAACAGGCTCAGCGGGCGATTCTGCCAGAACCTTCGACATGAGCAGAAATCCGGCAGGGTGCTCACCCCGAGCATGCCCTACCACCCCGCGGTGTGTCGGTGGCCGTAGGAGTGTCCGGGCCGCCGTGAGGAGGCGCCCGAGCGCCGCCTGGTTCGCCGTCGGCGCCGTCCTGCTCGTGCTGGCGGGGAGCGGTCGCGATCGTCGGCTTCGTCCGCGACATCTCGCGGGCCGACGCCGTCTGGCCCTCCGCCGAGCCCTCCTCGGCCCACGCCCGGGAGTGCTGTCGACGGTCCACCCCGGGGACCCGGCAGCCTCCTGTCACCCGACCGGGCCCTCCGACCGGGCTCCTGCGTCATCGCCTGGTACGGGCCAGCACCACCGTCGCATCGAGGTCGTCATCGGTCTCCACCTCTGCAGTCAGCCCGGCTCGGTTGACGATCGCGGCAGCCCGCTCCGCCTGGTCGCGTCCGGTCTCGACCACCAGCCGGCCGCGGCGCCGGAGCCACTCAGGGGCACCCGCGGCGACCCGACGCAGCACGTCGAGACCGTCGGGACCGCCGTCCAGCGCGGCCGGGTGCTCGTGCTCGCGCGCATCCCGAGGCATCGTTGCCAGGGCGGCGGACGGCACGTACGGCGCGTTCGCGACCACCAGGTCGACCATGCCTCGCAGGTCGTCGGGGAGGGCGGCGTACAGGTCGCCCTCGTGCACGCGCTCCGCAGGAAGGTTGCGACGCGCGCAGGCCACCGCCGTAGGGTCCGAGTCGCAGGCGTGCACCTCGGCGTGCGGCCACTCTCGGGCGAGCACAGCGCCGAACGCTGCGGTGCCACAGCAGAGGTCGACGACGAGGTCGGCGGGCTCGCGACGGGCGACGGCGACGAGGAGCTCACTGCGCCGACGAGGCACGAACACACCGGGATCGACGGCGACCCGGAGCCCAGCGAACGATGCCCATCCGATCACGTGCTCGAGCGGCTCTCCGGACATCCGACGCGCGGCCCACGTCATGAGCTCGCCGGGCGAGGACGCCTCGTCGAGCAGCAGCCGCGCCTCCTCCTCCGCGAAGACGCATCCGGCGGCACGGAGCGCGGCGACGAGCTGGGGCTCGTTCACACGACGCGCCCGCGCAGGACGATCGCGCTCGGCTCGTGGAGGACGGTCAGATCGGCCCGAGGATCGCGCGGATAGACCACGAAGTCGGCAGGCGCGCCCTCGTCGAGCGTCGCGTTCCAGCCCAGCCACTCGCGCGCGCGCCAGCTCGCGGCACCGAGCGCGTCAGCCGCCGGGATGCCGTACGACGCGAGCTCGATCACCTCGTCGGCGATGCCGCCGTGGGGCAGCACTCCCCCGGCGTCGGTGCCGGCGAAGATGGGCACACCGGCGTCGTACGCCGCCATCACCGTCTCGCGGCGGCGCGCGTGCAGGGCGAGCATGTGCTCGGCGTACGCCGGGAACTTGGCGGCAGCCTGTGCGGCGTAGGACGGGAAGTTGTTCAGCTGTACCGCGGTGGGCACCAACGCGGTGCCACGGGCTGCCATGGCCTCGACCAGGTCGACGGTCAGCCCGGTGCCGTGCTCGATGCAGTCGATGCCGGCCTCGATCAGCCCCGGGAGCACGGCCTGGCCGAAGCAGTGGGCGGTGACCCGCGCGCCGTGCTCGTGCGCGGTCGCGACGGCCGCGGCGAACGCCTCGGCCGGGAACGAGGGGGCGAGGTCGCCCTCGTCGCGCGAGATCCAGTCCCCCACCAGCTTCACCCAGCCGTCGCCCGCGTGCGCCTCGCGCGCGACGTACGTCGTGATCTCGTCCGGCTCGATCTCGTGGGCGTAGTCACGGATGTAGCGGCGGGTGCGGGCGATGTGGCGGCCGCACCTGATCAGCCGCGGCAGGTCCTCGCGGCCCTGGACCCACCGGGTGTCCGCGGGGGACCCGCAGTCGCGGAGGAGCAGGGCCCCCGCGTCCCGGTCGTCGACCGCCTGCTGCTCGGTGGTCGCCTGGTCGACCGCACCATGGGCGTCGAGCCCGACGTGGCAGTGGGCGTCGACGAGCCCGGGGACGATCCATCCCTCGACCGCGGTCTCGGCGCCGGCCACCGGCTCGATGGTGACCCGGCCGTCGACCACGTACAGGTCCTGCACCTCGGCGTCGGGCAGGACCGGACCCCGGAACCGTAGTGACGTCATCCCGCGGACGCTACCGGCTGGCACGGGGGGCTGCGCTGGGGCCGGTCCGGCGCTGTGGACGAGGCGGTGGCTCCGCGCGGCTAGGGTCGACGCCGTGAGCACGACCCGCACCGACACGTTGCGCCGGCACCGACGCAACGCTCTGCAGTTCGTGAGGTTCTCCCTCGTGGGAGCCACCGGCGTGTTCGTGAACCTGCTGGTGCTGGTCATCGTCAAGCGTCTGGGTCCGCATCCGGAGGACGCGCTCCTCGCGCTCGCCCCGACGGCGTACCACGTGCGCTGGTACCACCTGTACTCGACCGTCGCGTTCCTGGTCGCCAACCTGTCGAACTTCCAGCTCAACCGGTGGTGGACGTTCCGCAGCGCCCGGCACTCGCGTTGGTGGAAGGAGTACTGGCCTTTCCTCGCAGTCGGTCTGCTCGGTCAGGCCGTCGGGCTCGTCCTGCTGACCCTGCTCATGCACCACGGCTCCCCGATCTCCCTGCCCACCGACCCGCTCGACGACACCACCGGGCTGCGTACGCGGCTGTACTGGGCGCAGCTGATCGTGATCGTGGTGGTCACGCCGTTGTCGTTCGTGCTGAACAAGCTGTGGACCTTCGCCGCCGTCCGCACCCACCACCTGGCGGCGATCCCCCCGCACCCCGCGGCCGAGCGGGAGCTGGAGCACCTCGGGGTGGACGAGTCCGACCAGGCGTGAGGGAGCCGACGCCGCGGTGCCGGGAGCCGCGACCGTCCCCGCCGGACATTCGTCCGGTTCCAGGAGGAATCGGACTACGCTGCGCCGGTGCCCGGACACTCCCTGGCTCAGCTACGGGGCTCGAACCTGCGCGCGATCACCGCGCTGCTCGGCTCCGCCGGACCCCAGAGCCGGGCCGACCTGGCCCGGGGCTCCGGACTGTCCCGGACGACGGTCTCGAGCCTGGTCTCGGAGCTGCTCGACCGCGGCCTGGTCATGGAGACCGAGGACCGCGGAACGCCGTACAAGGGCGGTAGCGGGCGGCCGCCGCTGCTGGTCGCGCTCGCACCCAGGCCTGGTGAGGTGGCCGGCGTGGACATCGGCCACGGGCACGTGCGGGTGGCCGTGTCCGACCGGAGCGCCACGATCGTCGCCGAGGTCGAGACGCAGACCGATGCCGACCCTCACGGCAACGCGACCCTGGACATCGCCGCGGAGCTGGTCGGGCAGGCAGCCGACCAGGCGGACGTCCCGGTCTCGCAGCTGCTCACCGTCGGGCTCTGCGTGCCGGCGCCCATCGACCGACGTTCGGCGCGGGTCGACTACGCGGTGCTGCCGGGATGGCACGAGCTCGCCCCTGCCCACGAGTTCTCCCGCCGGGTCGAGCTGCCCGTGGTCGTCGACAACGACGCCAACCTGGGCGCCCTGGCCGAGCATCAGCACGGCGCCGGGCGCGGCGTCGCCGACCTGGTGTACGTGAAGCTCGCCAGCGGCGTCGGGGCGGGGCTGGTGCTCGGTGGACGGCTGCACCGCGGCACGGCCGGCCTCGCCGGGGAGATCGGTCACGTGCTCGCGCGCGAAGGAGGCGACGTGTGCCGCTGCGGCAGCCGTGGGTGCCTCGAGACCGAGGTCTCCACGCGCCGGCTGCTGGACCTGCTCCGGCCGGCGTACGGCGAGGATCTCGACCTCCCCGGTCTGCTCCGGTTGGACACGGACGGCGACACCGCCGTCCGCCAGGTCCTCGCCGACGCAGGTCATACCGCCGGCCGGGTCCTGGCGGGCGTCTGCACACTCCTGAACCCGGCCCGGATCGTCGTCGGCGGTTCGCTCGGCTCGTCGCCGACGCTGGTCGAGGGCATCCGGACAGGCGTGGACCGGTACGCCCACCCCGAGGCCGCGGCGTCCTGCGAGGTGGTGTCGGGGAGGTTCGGCGGACGAGCCGAGCTGATGGGGGCGATCGCGCTGGCGATCAGCCGCGCTGCCGAGCTGACCTAGCCGCTACCGAGCCGCCCACCCACGCAGGTGGAGCGACTGCGGGTCGACGCCGCGCCGGACGTAGATGACGAACACCTCCGAGGAGCCCTCCCGTATCCCCAGCACCGCCTGGCCTCGGCGAGCCCCTGGGAGGTGCCACACGTCGGTCGCCCGGTTGCCGCCGAAGGGGTCGTCACAGAGGTTGCAGGCGGGGTACGTCGCGTTCCCCACCTCCTGGATGTTTCCCGGTGCCCCCGGAGGAGGGGTGACGGTGCGCCACACGACGTACCCGTGGCCGGCCACCACGAGGTTGTCACAGGAGGCCGGAGGGTCGGGGCATGACTGGTCGTTGCCGCACGAGCCGAGGAGCAGCATGGCCAGCGGAAGAGCGAGCCCACGACCCATCACACCAGCAGTGTGACGCCACGCGGGACGAGCGGTCGAGGGACGACCTCCGGCGGGCGCCTCTTCTCGACCAGCTGGCTTGAAGACGACGAACTTCGACGCCATGTGTCGCCGTCTCCATGCCAGTCAGTGCCGGCCGAGCCGGTCGAGGAGCCAGCTCGGGCCGACGACCGAGCCGGCCTTCGCCACCCGGACCGCCAGCAACCGGTCGGCGGTCACCACCGTGACATCGTGCCCGGCATCTGCAGCTCGATGTGCCTGGCGGACGATCTCGCTGTCGCCGTCCTGCGGGGCGTGGACGACGGTGACGTGACCGTCGCGACCCTGTCCCACGCCGGCCTTCGCCTGACCCTCCAGCACGAGGACGACGTCGCCCTCGACGTCCGCGGTGAGCAGCTGCTCGTGAAGCCGGCGCGCAGCGGCGGCGCGGTCGTTCCACCAGCCGTCCGGTCGGGCTCCGACGACGTTCGCGCCGTCGACGACCAGCACCTCACCCACGACGACGAGACTAGTTCGCGGGAGGTGTATCTCTCGGGCGCACGTGCGCCTCCTCGCCTCTATCCTGAGTCTGGAGAGAAGGGATGAACCGCCCGCTCGCACTTGTCCTCCTCGTCGCGGGGTTCGTGGCCGCGACGTCACCGGTGTGGGCAGCGCCCACCGACAACCCGCAGTTCGACCCGGACCCTGCGCCGCCAGGGAGCACGGCGGCGTTCGTCGGCACGATCACGACCTCCCCGTTCCTCACCGAGGTCGGCTCGTGCGTGGTCACCACCAGCCAGGGGCCGCCGCTGTTGTACTCGTGCGGGTACGACGACAGCGGTGGCGTCAGCGGCTGGGTCGTGGTGCCTTCGGACTGGACCGCCTCCGCCCTCCCTCTCGCCCTGTGCGGCCCACCCGGCTGCGAGGAGGCGGTCGACGCCGCCGCCTACTGGTCCCTCACCCACACGTTGGGCGTCGCAGCAGCCTCACCGGCACCGGTCACGGTTCCGACGGTCACCTGTACCGATGTCCGCTCGGGGCGCGACGTGCTTCATGGAGCAGGTCTCGAGGTGGCCCCGCCCAGGTCCATGTTCGTGGTGGGCTCCCAGGCGCCCGCACCGGGCGCCACCGTGCCGTCCGGGACCGGGGCCACCTTGTACGCCGCCCTGGTCCCTCCGGTCGTCGGACAGGGCTATGAGTCCGCGGTCGCCCTGGTCACGTCGGCATGTGGATCGCCGGCGGTGGCGGGTGACACGGCCGGGGCCGTCACCCGCCAGTCGCCGCTCCCGACCAAGGCGCTGCCCTTGGACCGCCGGGTCGACCTCGTCTTCACCACGACGGTTCCGCCACAACCGCCCCCACCGTGGTGGCACGACCTGCTCTGGCCCGCCGCGGCCGTGCTCGCCGTCGCGGTCGTGACGGCCGCGGTCACGCGCACACGCCGCCGGCCGCCCACCGCCGACCATCCACCCGACCCGGAGCCCGTCCGGCCCGCAACCGACGGGCTCATGGTCAGAGTCACGCGCACGCCCGCGTCGTACACCCCCTTGCCGATCCCACCGCGACTCGCCCAGCCCACGGTGTCCGTGATCCGAGGGCCCGCCGCCTATCGAGTCGAGGAGATCCCGTGAACGCCGTCGCCACCACCCGAGGGCATGGCCCGGTCCGAGCCACGCTCGGCACCTGGTTGCTGCCTCCCGCCGCCGACCTCAGCGACGGCCTCGAGCGGGCCGCGACGGCGTCGGACGCCTCCACTCCGAGAGCCACCCGTCAGCCCACACCCCGGTGGTCAGGCCTCGGCGACACCCTGCGCCCGATCGTGGTCGGCGCGATCCTCGACCAGCTCCGCAAGGCCTTCCCCGACGAGCTCGCGGTCGTGCTGGGAAGAGCGCTGGCGACCCAGCAGAAGCTCAGGGACGTCGCTCGTTCGACGCTCCGGCAGCCCGCCGCCACGGCCGACGTCCGGGTAGGGCACTACCAGGTGCAGGTGGGACACCCCGTGCGGATAGAGGTCGAGGCTCCTTTCGTCGAGCTCACGATGGACCTCCGGTTGGACATCGAGTTCACGGTGGTGGATGCGCACGCCCACCTGACCAGGGGTTGCATCGACCGGCTGAGCCTCGCGGATCCGGCGATCGAGGGGCGAGTGTCTGCCTACGACGAGGTCGTGTTCAGGCAGAGCGGGGACCTCGTGGTGGGAGGAACGATCCCGTTCGAGCCGCCCCTGCCCGTCCTGTCCGACGAGGAGCTCCGTGCGACGACGCTGCGGCCCCCTCCGTGAGGTGCGTCGAGAACAGGCACGCCGGGCACGGTGCGACCACCCTGCCGACCCTGAGATCGCCCCGCGCCGCCGGACCCCGTGGGAACTTTCACAGGCCGGCCGACCCGATCCCCCATTTGCTCGATGACACCCACCGGGGCTTGGTTTTCTGTTGGGCCATGCCCAGCTCTCGGATCCAGCCGGAGCGCCGTCCCCTCAGGGCCGCCCTCCTTGCCTGTGTCGCCGCCTGTGTCGTCTTGGTGATGGCCGGTCTTGTGCTGGCCCCGTCCGCGCGGGCGGGGGTGACGATTCCCTCGATCCCGCTGATCGATGCCGACGACAACACCCCGCGGGTGGTCGATGACGCAACACAGCCCGATGCGGGGGTCTACAAGCTGTTGCAGGTGGGTTCGACGATGTATGCCGGGGGCCGGTTCCGCACGGTTCTGAGTGCCGACCGGGCCACGACGTACTCGCGGAGGAACCTGTTCTCGTTCAACGCCGCGACCGGTGAGGTCAGTTCCTGGGCTCCGCAGGCCGGTGGGCATGTGTGGGCGTTGGCGGCCAGTCCCGACGGCCGTTACCTCTACATCGGCGGCACCATGGGCTCCTTCGACGGGGTCAAGGTGAACCGGCTGGTCAAGTACGACCTGCAGAACCAGCGGGTCGACACCACCTTCCAGTTCCCGATGCCGGTGAGCAAGGTCAGCGATCTCCAGCTGGTGGGCGGGCGGCTGTTCGTGGCCGGCACCTGGGAGGGCGGCCTGGTGGCGGTCGATCCCACGACGGGGGCGGTGACCAGCTACTTCAACAACACCCAGGTCTCCGGTGGCAACACCCAGTGGTCGACTCGGGCCTACCGGTTCGCGGTCAACCCGGCCCAGACCCGGATGGTGGTCATCGGCTCCTTCACCCACGTGGGGACCCAGTCGCGTGCCGAGGCGGCCATGCTGAACCTGGGGGCGACGTCTGCGACGGTGTCGGCCTGGCACTCCCCGCGTTGGGACCAGACCTGCAACGGCAGCAGGTGGTATACCCGCGACGTGGACTGGACCCCCGACGGTGCCGACTTCGTCATCGACGGCTCGGGCGGCAACCAGCCGACCGGATCGACGCTGTTGTGCGACTCGGTGTCGATGTGGCGCCCGGTCGACGCCGACGGGCAGCAACCGGTGTGGGTCAACGAGTCCGGTGGCGGCACCTTCTACTCCGTGGCCGCCACCAACCGTGCCATCTTCGTCGGAGGCCACTTCCTGTGGCTCAACAACGAGCTCGGCGACAACGCGGCCGGCTCGGGATCGGTCAACGCCCACGGTCTGGGTGCGGTCAACCCGACCACCGGTAGAGCGCTGTCGTGGAATCCCTGGAAGACCACCGAGGGCGGGCTGGGCGCCTACGACCTCTACTTCACCGACCGCGGCCTGTGGGTGGGCCACTTCGAGCCCTACCTCGGCACCGGCCCCAACGGCCACGAGCTCCACGAAGGCCTGGGCCTGCTTCCCTTCTCCTGCCAAGGCAGCGACTGCCCTCACGTGGCGACCGCATACGGCGCAACCCTGTCCAAGGGCAAGCACCACCGTTGCCGGGTCAAGACCCACGCCTTCCTCGACGCAGCCGGCGACGGGCTGTGGGCTGACCCGCACCAGCGGACCTTCATCACCAGGGTCGACGGGCGAGTTCGACGCAGCATGACACTCACGGCGGGCGAGGATGGAAGAACGCGATTCCATCTTCACGCCCACACGGGCAGGCGAACGGTCACCGTCCGCACCCGACACGGCCAGTTGCTCGACCGAATGCATGTACGCACGGGACGCTGTTGATCACACGGCAGAGGCCTGAGCGCGGCAGAACCAGCCTGAGAGATCGTGAGACTCAATGCCGGAGCCTGCGCAGAGGGGTCTCCCCTGCGGCGGCGTCGATGAGGCCTGGCGTCGAAGCGAGCATGCGCGGTGAACCGAGCACTCAGCAAACGGCTCATCGGGAGTGCGGTTTGTTGACCGGGAGCCAGGGCCGACGGCAGCCTCGAAGCTCGGAGTCGCCACGTGGGAGGAGCTGAGCGGACGTGCCGCTACCGCGCCCGGGTGTGGAGCACGTGGTCATCCTGGTCCAGGAGAACCACACGATGGACAACTACTTCGCGGGGCTGGCCCCCTGGGGTGTGAATGTTGCCAGCCACTGGCCGGTCGAGCCGAACCCCCCCACCGCAGACCATCCGCACGACCGGCAGGCCTACTACACGTGGCTGACCAAGGGGACGGCGAGGAGAACGTCGTTCGACACGTTGGGAGTCCTTCCCTACTACGCCTACCTGGCCCTGACCGGGACGCTGATGGAGAACCACTGCTCCGGGTTCGGGACCAACTCCATCCCGAACCACCTCCTGCTCGTCGGGGGCCAGAGCCCGACCATGCAGAACCCACCCCGCACCGATCCGCCGCAGTGGGACCTGCCCTCGCTGCCCGGCGTGGCCGACGATGCTCGGGTGAGCTGGCGCTGCTACTGCGGACCCGGCAGGCATCCGGTCTCCTTCTACGTCCAGCTCAGGGACTCACCGAACGTGGTGAACACCGACCAGTTCGTTGCCGACGCCCAGCTCGGCGACCTTCCGGCCCTGTCGATGGTCTGGCACACGGGGGCGGCCAACGAGCATCCGCCCGCGGACGTCTCCGTGGGCCAGCACGCGGTCCGCGCCGCAGTCGACGCGGTCGTCAGTGGCGGCTCCTGGGACACCACCGTGTTCTTCTTGACCTGGGACGACTGGGGTGGCTGGGACGACCACGTCGCCACCCCGAACGTGGAACACACTCGGGACGGCGTCCAGTGCGCCTACGGGCCTCGGGTGCCCCTGATCCTGTTCGGCGGACCCGTGGGGTCAGTCATCGACCCACGGTGGTGCTCCCACGTCAGCATCACCAAGACGGCCCTCCAGCTGCTCGGCCTTCCTCCCCTCGGTGTCCCACGCGTCGACGACGACCCCGGTCTCGTCGACCTCGTCTCGGACCACCCCGTCACCCCGCCCCCGCCACCGGCCCCGGCCGTCGCGCCGCTACCGCCGGTCCCACAGCCGGCCCCCACCCGGCATCCGCTCCCCCCAGCCCCCACGACCGCATCGGTGCCCACCCCCCGCTGCATCCTGCGCGACGGCACGACTGTTGCCCCGCCCGACGACGTGCCCGTGCCCGCCCGCTTCCGGCGCCTCCTGCGCTGTCTCCGGCACTAGAACGCCCATCGGTCCTGCCCTGGGATCTGTGGGGCTCGGTCGCTGCGCCACGCTCGAGGACTGCCAAGGGAGCTACCAGAGGGATTGCGGCCGGCCGTGCGCGACGTCGTCGTCCACTACGCCGCAGGCGGACTCTGGTGACGCAATCTGGGTGCCCGTGGGGCGCGTCCAGGCAACGACAGCCAGGTCAGGAGGACACCGCCAGCCACGGCGCCGCTCGACCCACCGCGACCAGGCAGAGACGGTCCTTGCCAGGAGCATGCGCGCGATGTCACGCCGGGAGCAGACGCCGCCCGGAGATCTCCGTGGGGACGATGCGAAGGTGGAGGGTGCGTTGGCCCTCGGCCCAGGCGTGTGGCCGCGCTCGGTCGTCGGGAAGGTCGTCGGCGTCGACATAGGAGGCGTGGCCGCGGACCAGCACGCTCCAGCCCGACTGGCTGTAGTCGTCGTAGTCGTCGATCTGGAAGGACGCCGGCGCATCGCGCAGCCGCTGCGCGAGGGCAGAGTGCGGGGAGGTCTGGATGAGGATGGTGTCGTGGTCCAGGGCGTAGTTCACCGGAAGCACGACTGGTCCGTGGTCATCGCTGTATGCCACGCGTCCGACCTCGTGGGTGGCGAGGAGCTCAAGGCACTCGGCCGTGCCGATCTCCCTGAGGTGGCCGGGAAACCACCGCTCGTCGGGGCTCACGTGCGGCCTCCTCCTACTCGTGTCCGGATTCGCCTCGGAGCCGCCTTGGCCATACACAGCAGCCAGATGGACGGCCCTGGCTCAGGAGGCGTGGACTTCGGGCCAGGAGAGTGCTGACTGCAGACCTCACCGCGTCACCCGAGCGGGACCCACAGTAGACCCGGAGCGACCCCGCGCGAACCATCGTGCCTCACAGTCGTGAGTCGGGACGACCACGTCATGACGTACTTCCTGAGAGCCCTCCCTGAATCGGCAGGTCCTCCACCGGATCCCATCCGCGTCCAAGCCTACGTCCGGTCAGCTCCGACCATGGCACCCGTATGTAGAGGTTCCGTTCTCCGGCGGCCCAGGCGACCGGTTCCCAGACGCGCCTGATCTCGTTGCGATCCTCGGCCTTGGTGACCTGGTCAGCTCGGCCACGCGCGACGACGCTCCAGCCGCGCTGATGCTCGTAGTCGAACCGGTCGATCTCAATCGCCACGATAGCCCCGCGCGCGTGGCTGCCCAGCACGCTGTAGGGGGAGGTCCGGAACACGATGCTGTCACCGACGACGGCGTAGTTGACCGGCACGATGTGCGGCCCCACCGGAGTCGAAACCGCAGCTCTTGCCACCGAGCCCGCTCTCAGGAGCGCTCGGCACTCCTCCTCGGGAATCTCGAACGGCTGTCCCATCAGCTGGGCTGTGGTGGTCATGTGCTCCAGCATCCGCAACCGCCATCCCGACCCGTAGTGGCAAAGGACCCATGAGACCTGGACCCAGGTCAGGACAGACACGGTCCCAGGCCCCCGGAAGGCACTTCCTGGTAGGAGTCACCCGTTGCGGCCAGGCGTTGCGATCGGCTGACGCGCCGTGCACCCACCACGTGTCAACGGCACGGAGGATCCCCAGGACGTTCATCTCTCAGACTCTCACCACACGCCACCGACGACGCGACCGGGACAGGCCCGGACGATCACTGCCGGAGCGGCCCCGTGACCCTACCGGCCACGCCCGCAAGACCGGGGGAACGGCATCTTCTGAGGACGCGGGCAGGCTATCCGGCGACGGCGAGGCTGTGTGCGACCTCGTATACCTCGAGCGATGGCTCGGCTCCCACCTGACGGAAGAGCCGAGGAGCCACCGGGGGCTCAGGACCCCTTCGCATGGAGTCCAGCGCGGCACGGTCGCGCCACAGTGTCTGAATGCGCCATTGTCCGTGGGGCCCGCGGAGAAGCTCGGTGCGCAGCAGCCCGTCGGGCGTATCCCCAGTCGTGATCTCCCGGAACCCCCTGACGAGTTCGGCTTCACGCTCGGCATCAACTGTTGCGCTGACGTCGGTCATGATCGGTTGAGTCATGGGGTCCTACCTCCGTCTCCCGCTACCAAGGCCGCAACGCGGAGCCCTGACATGCCACGCCGGCATCACCAGCACCCACGGCAGGAGCGTGCGTCTTGGTGGTGAAGGGTTCCTCGTCACGCATGTGGTGGCTCACTCATCTCGATTCCGTACTTCGGTGCCCCGGAGGTCTCGTGATGACACTCAGTCCCCTCCCAGGAGCCGGCGTCGCGGTCCATGGGCCCCAGACCGGCATCGCAGGGGCCCGGACAGCGGCTCTACTGGCCGTCCGACGACGGCATCGGCGGACCTTGACGGAGGCCTAACCGCAGTCGTTGGAGCTGGCCACGAGTCCGATGAGTCCGTGCGGGCCGCCAAGCACGTCGCTGGTCACGGCGCCGAGTTCGCCAGGCGGCAGGGTGGTCGCCTCGCCGGACGCAAACCCGCCCTGGGCACCTCCGCTGTTCGCGGTGCCGATGCAGTTCGACGGCAGGGCAGGTTCGCCTCCTGCGTCCGCGAGTGCCGGCGCTCCGATTCCCAGCGCCGACGCCAGCGTCAGCGCGACGACGATGGTGGCGCGTCGCATC
>JBKPTA010000002.1:0-163301 GCA_046735295.1 Actinomycetota bacterium
GGCTATAGAAGACCCAGTCCTTACGCCTCCCGCCGTCAACCATGTCTCCACTCCCGTCAAGGAAGACCACGTCGTTACCCTGACCGCCGCTGATGACATCCTGGCCCGGACCACCATTCAGCCAATCAAAGAACTGTCCGCCGCTGATGATGTCGTGACCGGCCCTGCCGTTGATTCTGTCCCAGTCCTTTCCGCCGACGATCTCGTCGTTGCCGCGCCCACCGAAAATCTGATCGCGGCCGTCCGAGCCGGCCACGATGTCGTGTCCACCGCCGGCACTCACGTGATCGTCCTCATCACCGGCGAAGATCTGGTCGGCACCCGCACCCCCGCAAATCCGATCCTCTCCGCCGAGACCGCGGATCACATCGTCGCCCCCTCGCCCCACCATCACATCCGGTCCTGGCGTCCCCGTGAGCTCATCGTCACCTGGTGTGCCGACGATCTCCGCTACCTCCCCCAAGCAAGACACCGGAGCAGCGGCGTCCGCGACCGGTCCAGGACTTGGTATGAGCACCGAGAGGGCCGCCAGCGCGGCGGGGAGAGACCGGATGAGGATCACGACGACCTCCTGAGGCTGCGAAGAATCTAACTCCTACTCCGACGCGCCGCATGACGCCGTAGTTCGGTAGAGGGTCGTGAACTAGCGGAGACCAGCGCAGGAGCGCTCCTGACCTCTGAGCGCCTTGAATCGACCCAACGCCCGCATAGAGCCCTGCTCGACTTGGGGTGGGGGAAGCGGAGCTCGAAGACCTCCTCGGCACTGACCACGCGCTCACCGCCCGGGATCGCGGCGGCCAAGCAGTTCAGCAGCGTCGTCTTCCCGGCCTGGGTGGCGCCGGCGACGAGGATGTTCAGGCCGGCGCGCACCGAGGCCTCGAGGAAGGTCGCTGCCCGGGCCGTCAGGGTGCCGAGCTCGACCAGCTCCCCCAAGCGGGCGGCGGTCAGCACGAACTTGCGGACGTTGACCGCGGTCCAGCCGCGACTGATGCCCTCGAGCACGACGTGGAGACGATGACCGTCGGGCAGCACGGCGTCGACGAAAGGTCGGCTGACGTCGACCCGGCGGCCCGAGCTCTTCAGCATCCGCTCGACCAGCTCCTGGACCTGTGCGGCGGTGAGCATGACGTTGGTCAGCTCGTGCCGCCCGCGCCGGGCGACGAACACGCGCGACGGGTCGTTGATCCAGATCTCCTCCACCATGGGGTCGTCGAAGAAGGGCTGCAACGGACCGAAGCCGGACACCCGGGCGACGAGCTCACCGACCACCGAGTCGACGTCACCGACCGGAGCCACGACGCCGGTCAGGCTGTGCTCGTCGTGGTCGCGCACGACGGCCTCGGCCAACCGGCGTACGACGATCGCGTCGCGCTGCGGGTCGACACCCTCGCGGCGCACAGCCTCACGCAACCGCTGGTCGAGCGACTCGACCACGTCGGCATGTGCGCCCGTGGCAATGACAGACACAGCTGATCCCTCCCGAGTAAGAGATCCGTGCCCGCAACCTACGACCGCGAGAGGTCTCCCGTGAAGAGCAGGAGGCAAACTGTGGAGCACGCCCGCGCCCCCGACGAGACATCCAGCCGAGCGGCCGGTCGGCTGGTTGCTCACGCCGACCGGTCACTCACTGGCATACAGACGACCATTTCCGCGCCTCATCTGCGTCGTCTGTATGCCAGTTGGTTCCGGAGTTCGACGGGCGAGGGGGATGATGTCGAGCGTCGGCGGCAGGTGAAGGAGACGCCCGCATGGACGCTCGGTCGGGACGACTCGGACGCACGACACTGCGGGTGCGGGCAGCCTCCCTCAGCCTGCTGCTCAGCCCGCTGCTCGGCGTCCTGCCGATGTCTGCCGTGGCGGCCGCTCCGGTGGTCCCCGGCGGCTGGCGGCCGCCGGTCGCGCTCAGTCATACCAACGCGTCGGGGTACGACGTCGCCATGGCCGGCCGCGGGCGGGCGGTGGCGGCCTGGTACGAGCACGGCCACCTCCAGCTCGCGCGCAGGAGCCAGAACGGCCGGTGGCACCGGCATCGGGTCAGGACGGACAACCCCGTCCGGCCGACCCGTCCGGCGGTGGCCGTGAACGAGCACGGCGCGGCCATCGTGGTGTACCGGTCGGCCCACGACCTGTGGGGGGTCAGACGGCCACGCGGCGGACCCTGGGGCCGCCCCCACCGGCTGCTCCGTGCGACTCTGCCCCATGTCGCGCTGACCCTGGACGGGAAGGGCGTCGCCACGATCTTCGTCGGCAGGTTCGACGTCGACATCGAGGTCGAGCGGATGACGGTGATCCGCAGCGGTCCCGGCTGGAGCTGGTCCGCCCGGAGGAGTCTCGGCCTGGGGGACGACCCGCACGCCGTGGTCGGGCCCCACGGCGGGGTCACGCTCGCCTGGTGGGGCGACTGCACGAGATGCGGCATCTCGGCCGCCACCCACCGCCCCGGTCACCGATGGCGCATCCGCCGGGCGGTGCTCGAGGTCGGGACCCAGCCTCCCTCCGACCTCGCGGCCGATGCGACCGGCCGCGTGTACCTCGCCAACGTCGGCGGGGAGGTGCTCGTCTCGCGTCGCCCGGGCGCACCCTGGCACGTCGAACGGGCCGGGACGCCGTTCCCCACCTACGACGTCCGGCTAGCCGCAGCCGGGCACGGCCGGGCCGTTGCGGTGTTCACAGGAGACCTGACGAAGGGCCGGGCGGCGGTCACCGTGCGCCGTCCGGACGGGTCGTGGACCCCGCTCCATCGCCTGCCGCGAGCCACCGCGATCCCCTCGCCGACCATCACCCCCGAGGGTCCGGCCGCCGTCACCGCTCAACTGGGCGCCGACCCGTTCCGAGTCGGGGTCGCGACGGCCGCGCCCGGAGCACCGTGGACCGCGTTGGGACCTGTCTTCCGCGGCCGGTCCCCGCACCTGGTCTCGGGGCGCGACGAGCACGCGCTCCTGCTCCTGCTCGGCCACGGCGGCAGCTCCTCGCACCTGCGGGCGTCGTACCGGTCGGGCTGGTGACGCCGGTTCGGTCGACCCGTCGACATCCGGCGGTCCGGCAGCAGACGCCGCTGTGTCCTACAGTCGCGGCATGGCCCAGTCAGCGACGTCCGACCTACGCCTGCCCTGGGGAACGACGTCCGAGGGCGAGTTCACGGCACGGGGCACCATCGTCGCCGCGATCATGGGCACCTGCGCGGTGTTCGTCACGCTGCCGCTCGGGGTCGTCGGGATCGTGCTTTCGTGCAAGGGCCTGGACCGGGTACGCCGCCACGACCCCTCGGCGCGCAGGTACCTGCTCTGGTCCTGGGTGCTCTTCGTGCCCGGCACCGTGGTCGGCATCCCCTTCTTGGTCCTCAAGCTCGCCTCGGTGCTGGGGACGCTCGCCGACTGACGGCCGGGACTCGGCTGTTGTCTCAGCCCTCGCTCGGGACTGCCGCCGACTCGTCGCGCATCCGCCGGCCTCGCCATGCGCAGAACGCCACGGCGGCCAGGAAGCCGAGCCAGCTGAAGATGAGCCCGGGCGCGCCGCCCCAGGTGTCGTTGCGGACCGCCGGGTGCCGGTCGGTGTACCACGCCCCGACCGGAGAGGCCGCGAGCAGGACTGCCGCCACGAGCGAGGACACGAGAACCTGCAGGCCCGAAGCGTATGACGTCCCGCCGCCCGCGACGTACGACGTCAGCGAGCCTCGCCGCTGAGCTCGGCGAGCCGCTCCAGCGCCGGCCCGACGTGCCGCTGCAGGCGGTCGAGGGCGTCGTCCAGCGCCGGAGAGCCGGCGTGCCCAGGGGGGATGCGTGCGGGGTTGAGCGGAACCGTGTCCGCCCAGGCCCGGATGTCGGGCTCCGCACCGAACAGCCGCGCCGCGCGGGTGCCGAGGAGGGTCATCCGCGCCCAGCTGCCGAGGCCGTCCGGGTAGGGCGTCGGAGGGCACAGCCGGTTCTTCTCGGCGTCGTCGTCCCGGGTCGCCTCGACGTAGCCGGCGAGCGCGGCGCCGAAGCACGGGAACCCCGCGCGGACCAGCTGCAGCGTGATCGACGTGGGGCCCCAGATCGGCACGGGCGGCGGGGTCCGCAGGCCCGATGCCGCGCAGTGCACGACCAGCCCGTCCGGCGCGACGTCCACCGAACCCTCGGCCAGCGTGACCCGGCCTGGCCGGACCGACCGTACGTGTCCGCGTCGTACGACGTGCTCGATACTGCGCAGCTTCTCCAGCTCCCAGGCGGCCAGGGTCGGCGTCCTGGCCATGGTCGGGGCGAGCGAGCGGTCGATGCGGAGCATGATCCCGGCGTCCTCCAGGCGCAGGAACAGGTCGTCGAGCGACGTCGCGGCCTCGGCCGCGGCGAAGGTGTCGGCGGTCATCCCGAGGAAGACGGCGGGGTCGGGCTGGACCACGGCCCGGTTGAGCATCCACGGGTCGCGTGGTCTGACCCAGCAGATCGCGTCGGGGTCGACACCATGCTCGAGCAGCCAGACGCACGCGTCGGTCGCGGTCTTGCCCGACCCGACGACCACGAACTCACTGGGCGCCTCCTCCAGCCGCGCGAGGTCGTTGACGGGGACCACGCGGGCACCGTCGACGTCGAACGGCGCCGGCGTCTCCTGCGGAATGTCCGGCGCGAGGTAGCGGGCGTCCACGATCCGGCACGCCTCCACGACGTCGTACCTCGTGCCCGAGACGCGCGAGACGACCGTGCGGTCTCCGAGGTACTCACAGCCGGAGAGGAGCTCGACGCGCCCTGACGCCAGGAGGCGCTCGGTCAGGACGCGCTCGAAGTACGCGACGACCTCGGGGCAGGTGGCACGCTCCTGGAGACCGGCCTCCGGCCCACGCTCCTGGAGCCGGCCGCCGCCGAGCAGCGTCGACGCGACACCGTAGAACGCCGAGGCCTGGTGCAGACGGACGAAGGGGTAGGCCTCGAGCCAGTGCCCGCCGGCTGCGTGCCGGCGGTCGACGACGACCACCGTCGCGTCGGAGTGGTCGATCAGCGCGTCTGTGAACGCCATGCCCGTCGCGCCGGCTCCGACCACGAGGTAGTCAGCTTCGAGCACGCGCGCCACGGGTCACACCCAAGCATGCGGCCGACGGCCGGTCCACGCCTTCACGTCCCGACCGGCTCCGACCGGCTGAGCTCCTCGATCTCCGTCTCGGACCAGACCCCGGCCACGCCGGGGGCGGCCGCGAGGTAGCGGGCGATCCGCCCGTCGTCGTAGCCGTGCGCCTCGCGGAGGCCGGCCGAGATCCACTGCAGGTACGCCGCGGCCGGAGCGGCGAGCGGCAGGCTCGACACGTCGTGATGGGTGATGGTGAACATCGGTGACCCGTCGAGCTCACCGAGCCGGACCACCGTCTCGTAGTGCCCGGGCCCGGTGGCCACCACCGTCTCGACGTCGGGCAGGAGGCCGGCCAGGTCGCGGGCGTACTCGCCTCCGGGGGGCCGCCGCCGCTCCTGCGCGGCGATGTCACCGAACTGGTCGGCGGTGACCAGGTAGGCACGGCAGGCCGCCACGCCCGGCAGCGCCCGGTCGAAGAACGCCATGCCGCCACCCCAGACCCCCGACTCGGAGGCGAACACGATGCCGCCGGGCAGCTCGACCCCGGTGACGCGCGCGGGGTCGCTCGGATCCCGGCAGCCGGCGTACTCGCGGGCGCCGCCGACGGGGCGGCCTCCCGACAGGTAGCACCGGAAGCGGTCGAGCGCCAGGTTGGAACCGTAGGCGACGTACCAGATCTGACTCATCTCAGGCGGGGAGCGGTACTTCCTGCAGTGACGCCCGGGCCTCCTCCAGCAGGATCCGCTCGGCCTCGCGGTAGCGCTTGTCGGCCTCGGCCGGGCTGCTTCCGACTGCGGTGAGCCCGACCCTGCCATGCTCGGTGATGGAGCTGATCATGTGGAACACGATGCCCGCCTGGCGTGACTGGTCGAAGTGCAGGCCGTGCCGGGCCACGATGTCGAACAGGTCGGAGCAGCTCAGCCCCCTCAGGAGCTCGGACTCGAGGTGGTCGGTCGCGACGAGGTGCTTCTCCTGACCGCCGGGCGTCAGGAAGAGCGCCGTCCCCGGGTCGTAGCGACCGTCGGTGAGGAACTGCAGGGTGAGGAACGGGTGCGTCGTCCCGCCTCTGCGCAGGTTCAGCTCGATGGCGTACGGCGTCCACTCGCCGTCGGTGCCGCGGACGACCACGAAGTCGACCGCGAAGCGGCCCAGGGCCCCATGCTCGGCCAGCTGTTTCCCGATCGTCTCCGCATGCTGGGTGATGACGCGGGCGTACTCCGCGGACGCTGGGAAGACACACCCCAGGTAGCTCTGGCCGCTCGCGCCGCCGAGCAGCTGGTCGTGCGTCGAGAGCAGCTGCACGGTGCCGTCGGGCAGTACCCGCAGCTGGACGCTGGGGCTCTCGATCTCGGTCCCGGTGATGCGCTCCTCGACGATCCCGGCGCCCTCCTGGAACTTGGCGAGGTAGACGTCGATCGGGGTCACCGTGGACTCCAGCTCCATGTGGCGCAGCCGGTCGAGCACGACCGCCCGCTCGTCGGTCGAGCCCGGAGCCGGCACTCCGGACAGCGAGACGAATGCGTTGCCCGCGCCCGAGACGCCCTCGTTGAGCTTGACGATGACGCTGTCCATGGCAGGGCGCTCGGCCCGCATCCCGATCACGGCGTCGGCCATCTGGTCCAGCGTGCGCAGGTTCTCAACGCCGAGAGGGTGAGGGACTCCCGCGTCGGCGAACAGGCGGCGACAGCCCGACTTCGAGCCGAGGGGGGCGAGCCGCGGGTCCGCGCCGTACATCGGGATCCCGAGGCTGAGCGAGACGTCGCGCTCGAGCTCGGTGGTGTTGTACGGGACCAGGTGCGACCGCTCGCGGTTGGGGATCAGGGCCGCGATCCGCGCCAGCACGTTCGGTCGTTCGAGGAGCTTCTCACTCAGGGAGCGCGGCGAGGCGTCGTTCACGTGGACGAGGGTCAGCCGGGAGCGCGCGTGGCTGGGGATCACGCCGGACAGGAGCGCGAGGTAGTACTCGATGATCTCCGGGGCGATCGGCAGCGACGTCACGTAGATCATGCGGAGCCGCGGCTGGCGCAGCAGCATCAGCATGAACAGGAAGCGCTCCTCCATCGCCTGGGTGATGCTGCCGCTGGCCGCCACCGCCCGGTCGAGGGTGATCGACGGGATGACGACCACCGACTCGTCGTCGTGGTTGAGCCGCATCGCGTCCCAGATCGCGGGCATGCGGCTCTGGAGCCGGTCGAAGCGCTGGTAGCGCTCGTCCTCGGTGAGCCGGGACAGTACGTCGGGCGCACCGCTCGGGGCGGTCCACACATCGCCGCTCACGACACGATCCGCGCGTTGTCGATGCCCTTGACGTCGAACGCGTGGACGTTACGGCTGAACCCACGCAGCTCCCGGATGCCGGCGTCCTCGCCCACAGCGATCGGTCCGGCCGCGGAGAAGACCCGCTCGGACACCAGGATCTGCCACGGCTCGGCCTCCGAGCACAGCCGCGACGCCAGGTTGGTGACGCTGCCGATCGCCGCGTAGTCGTGCCGGCCGTCGAAGCCGATCCGGCCGAGGGTGGCGTAGCCCTGGGCGATCCCGATGCCGAGTGCGAGGTCGTGCCCCTCCCGTGCCCACGACTCCGCGAGCCCGCGCACGCGCGAGCGCATGGCGACGGCCATCCGGATGGCCCGGGCGGGACCGTCGTCGCACCGCACGGGGTCGTTGAAGAACACCATCAGACCGTCGCCGGCGAAGCGCTCGAGGGTGCCCTCGAACCGGAAGATCAGGTCGCCGAGCGCCGCGAAGTACTCCTCGAGGACCCGCATCACCTCCTCCGGCTCGCTCGCCTCCGCGAACGGCGTGAAGCCGCGCAGGTCGCAGAAGACCACGACGATCTCGCGCCGGTGGCTCTCGAGGAACGACTCGTCGCCCGAGTCGACGATCAGCTCGGCGAGCTGGGGTGACAGGAAGCGTCGCAGCCGACCCATCCGCTCGATCTGGGCCACCTGCTCGGCCACCCGTGCCTCGAGCTCCTGGTTCCACGCCGAGAGCTCGTCCGACTGACGTTTGATGGTGTCCTGGTAGCGCTTGATCCGGGCCAGCGACGCCACCCGGGCGAGAAGCTCGCTCTGGTTGATCGGCTTGGTCAAGAAGTCGTCGGCGCCCGCCTCGAGCGCCTTGATCTTCTGCTCGTCGCCGCTCGCGGTGACCATCACGACCGGCAGGTACGCCGTCGCCGGCCGCTCGCGGATCGCCCGGCACACCTGGTAGCCGTCCAGCCCCGGCATCACGATGTCGAGCAGCACCAGGTCCACCTCGCTCTGGTCCAGCGCCGCCAGCGCCTCCTCGCCCGACCCGGCCGGACGCACGTCGTACCCCCGCGGAGCGAGGATCGCCTCGAGCAGACGGATGTTCTGGGGCTGGTCGTCGACGACCAGGACTCGGGTCTTGGCGGGGGGTGTGTCGTTCACGCGGAGCCTCCGAGCTGAAGGAAGTCACGCACCTGCTGGGGCAGGGCGCGCACGCTGATCGGCTTCTCGACATAGCCGTCGAAGCCCGAGCCGAAGGCGCGTTCGCGGTCCTCGTTCATCGCGAACGCGGTGACCGCGACCACCGGGACGTGGTTCTGGTCGGCCTCACGGATCTGGCGGAGCGCCTCGGTGCCGTCGATGCCGGGAAGCTGGAGGTCCATCAGGATCAGGTCGGGAAGCTCCTCGTGCGCCAGCCGGACACCGTCCTCACCGCAGGTCGCCTCGATCACCTCGAACCCGGAGTAGGTCAGCACGTCACGGACGAGCTTCAGGTTCTTCGGGTTGTCCTCCACCACCAGGATGCGTCTCATCGCCTCAGCTCGCCTCCGTTCCCGGCGCCGTGACGGACGCCACCGGAGCCCCGACATCCGCCAACGCCGACAGCAGGTCCTCACGACGTACCGGCTTGACCAGGTACGCCGCGGCGCCGAGCTCGACCCCGTGCGTCCGCTCGTCCACGATCGACACCACGATCACCGGGATGTCCGACGTCTCCGGATCCGCCTTGAGCGCCCGCAGCACCGCCCAGCCGTCGATGCCGGGCAGCCGGATGTCGAGCAGGACGGCGTCAGGGCGCGTCCGCCTGACCGCCTCGAGCCCGGACTGTCCGTCCCGGGCGGTGATGACCTCCAGGGCGGCCCCGGACAGGTAGGCGCCGAACAGGGCCAGCGAGGACCGGTCGTCCTCGATGACCACGACCCTCCCCGCCGGTGTGGCAGCGCCACCGGCACCGGAGGGCCCGGCCCGCTCTGGGCGGCCGACCGGGATGGCGAACCCGAAGGTGCTCCCGCGCCCGACCTCGGACTCCAGCCACATGTGTCCACCGAGCAGCTCCACGATGCGGCGCGACAACGTCAGGCCGAGCCCGGTGCCCTCCTCGCGCGAGCTCCCCCGCCCGCCCTGCTGGAACGACTCGAAGATGCGCTCCTGGTCCTCCTCGGGCACACCGACCCCGGTGTCGGTCACGTTGATCCGGATCTCAGCCCCCTCGCGGGTCGCCCGGACCACCACCGAGCCGCCGTCACCGGTGAACTTGACCGCGTTGGTGACCAGGTTGAGCAGGACCTGCTTGAGCCGGAGCTCGTCGGCGTACACCTCGTCGACGCCGTCGCCGACCTGTACCTCGAGGGTGATGCCGTGCACGGCCGCGCGCTCCCGGAGCATCGACACCGCGTTGTCGAGCATCGGCGGCAGGTCGAACCAGGTGTACTCGAGCTCCATCCGACCTGCCTCGACCTTGGACAGGTCGAGGATCTCGTTGAGCAGCTCCAGCAGGTGCTTGCCCGACCCGTGGATGTCGCGGAGGTACTCCTCCTGGCGCTCGTTGATGTCGCCGAACATCCGCTCGAGAAGAACCTCGGAGAACCCGAGGATGGCGTTCAGCGGGGTGCGCAGCTCGTGGGACATGCTCGCGAGGAACTCCGACTTGTGCCGGCTGGCCAGCTCCAGCTCGGCGCTCTGCTCCTTGAGCTCACCGAAGAGCTGTGCGTTGAGCAGGGCCAGCGCCGACTGGCTCGCGAAGGTCTCCAGGAGGTCCACCGTCTCCTGGGTGAAGTCTCCCGGGTTCTTTCGTCGCACGATCAGCGACCCGACGATCTGGTCCTCACGCAGCATCGGCACGGCCACGAGGGAGCGCCACCCCGCGTCGTGCAGGATGCGCAGATGGGGGTCGAGGTCGACCGCACCCAGATCGGGGACCGCGATGGGGCGCCGCTCCCGGGCGGCGCGCCCGACCAGGCTCTCGTCGAGGTCGATCCGGACCGAGCGCAGGCGGTCCACCACCTCGGGCTGGGTGCGATACACGCTGCGGACCCGGAAGCGCCGCTCCCGTTCGGAGTACTCCATGATCGACCCGCCGTTGGTCCCGGAGAGCTCGACGGCGTGCATCGCGATGGTCGAGAGCACGCGGTCGACGTCGAGACTCGAGCTCACGGCCTCGCCCACGGCGCGCAACGCCTCGAGCTCGTCGACCCGCTTGGTGAGCTCGGCACTGCGCAGCTCCAGCTCCTGGACGAGCTTGACGCTGTTGACGGCCATGGCGGCCTGACCGGCGAACGCCGTGACGATCGCCATCTCGCGCTCATCGAAGGGCTTGACCTCGTTGCGCCACAGGTTCAGCGCGCCGACGACCTCCTCGTCGAGGAGCATGGGCGCACCCATCGTCGTGCGGAAGCCGCCGATCCGCTGCAGGTCGAACGCGCCGTAGTCGGGGTCGGTCAGCACGTCGGGGATCTGCTGGGTCCGGCGCTCGAGACCGACTCGGCCGATCAGGGTCTCGCGGTCGACCGCCATCGGGTGCTCGTCGATGAATCCGATCGCCTCCTGGCTGGCACCGGTCGACATGAGGAGCTCGTAGCAGCCGTCCCGCAGCACGTAGAGGAAGGCGGTCTGGGAGTGGCAGAGCCGACGGGCACTCTCGACGATGGTGCGCAGGACGGTGTCAGGGTCGGCGGCTGAGCGACCGATCGCCGAGAGCACGTCGTCAGCGGCGTCGAACTGCTCCTGGAGAGCGGCGAAGTCCCGGCGTAGCCGCTCGTGCACCTCCCGGCTGACGCCGTCCTGCTCCGGGCGATCGCTCATCGCCTGCCTCCCCCGCCGGCCGAAAGCTCCCCGCATCCGGCCCGACGACGTTCCGAGTGTTCCCCAGATCGATGTCGGCGGCAATCGCGTTGACGCCGGCCCGGCGACAAACTGGCATACAGGCGACACGCTGCGGCCCCGTACTGTGTCGTCTGCAGGCCAGTTGCCGTGTGACGTCCAGGTGCGCCGCGGGGTGGGCGGCCGCCGTCACCCGGTGAAGACGTCGCCGTGCTCCCGCACCCGCTCCAGCACCTCGTCGTACCGGAACTGGTCGATCCCGAGCGGGTCGTCGGCCCCCTCACCGACCTCGTCCCAGGTCACCGGTGTCGCTACGAGCGGGCGCTCGACGCCACGCATCGAGTACGGCGACACGGTGGTCTTGGAGCCGGCGTTCTGGGACCAGTCCAGGAAGACCTTGCCCGACCGCTTGGCCTTGGTCATCGTCGCGGTGATCAGCTTCGGGTGCTCGGCCTGGAGCTCCTCGGCGACGGCCTTGGCGGTCTCCGAGGTCCGGTCGGAGTCCTGACGGCGCGGGAGGTGGGCGTAGAGGTGGAGGCCCTTGCTGCCGCTGGTCACCGGCCGGGCGTCGAGCGACCGCTCCGTCAGCTTGTCGCGCACCAGCAGGGCGACCTGGCAGCACTCGTGCAGGCCCGCCCCCTCACCGGGGTCGAGGTCGACCACCAGGCGGTCGGCGCCACGCGGCGTCCCCTTCCTGTCCACGGTCCACTGGTGGACATGGAGCTCGAGCGCGGCGAGGTTGGCCGCCCACGTGAGCGTGGCGAGGTCGTCGATGATCGGGAAGACGAGCCGGTCCCCATGCCGGCTCTCGCCGCGCGAGCCCGTGGTCGGCACGTCGGCGGTGCGCACCCACCGCGGCGTTCCAGCAGGGGCGTTCTTCTCGAAGAAGCGGTCCCGCTCCACGCCGTTCGGCCACCGGACACGGGTGACCGGGCGGTCCCGGAGCAGCGGCAGCAGGACCGGCGCGACCTGTGCGTAGTAGTTGAGCACCTCGCCCTTCGTGGTGCCGGTGCGCGGGTAGAGGACCTTGTCGAGGTTGGACAGCGTGAGGGTGCGGCCGTCGACCTCGACCCGGACCTCCTGCCCTCCTGGCGGACTCACCGGCCGACTGCCATGACCGGGACCGTGGCCGGGTCGAGCCGCCACATCATCCGCCTCAGGAACGCCCGGGGGGCGCTGACACAACCGGCGGTCGCCCCGGTGCCGTTGACGTGGAGGAAGATGCCGGCGCCGCGGTGCCGCACCTGGGCGTCGTAGTTGTACGACGTGACGACGGAGTACTCGTACTGCACCGGAAAGGCGAGGAGCCGCTCCGAGCTGTTCTCCTCGCTCGAGGGGATCCACCAGCGGAAGCCGCCCCGGGACCTGTTGCGGTAGCGGTTGTAGTAGGCCGACCGGTTGTCCTCCACCCAGTAGTCGCCCCGGCGGATACGGCGGTACGGCAGGTCCCAGGACCCGGGCCGGGGGTGGCGGCCGAACGACGAGACCAGGCGCACCGTGCCGGTGGGCGTGGTGCCGGTGCCCTGGAGCCGCTGCTTCGGGGCGACCAGCCCGCCGTAGCCGACGCGGCCGTCGCGGACGTCGTACACACGCGTCCATCGACCGTCCCGCAGGATCCAGAACCCGATGCGCGCGTGGTAGCCCCTCGTGTGGTTGACCGTGACGACCTGCCGGGTGTGCTCGCGCACTCCCACCCGCACGCCGCCGAGGGTCTCCTGCGTGATGTCGGCCCACGTGGGGGCCGGTACGGCGAGAACGGCCGCGACGAGAGCGCCCGCCAGCAGCCCGAGCGTGCTCATGTCAGGTCCTCCGGGGTCAGGTCGGCGCGGGTGCCGATGTACGACGGCTGCCGGATGCGGCCCTGGGCGGAGGGCCCGAGGGACTCCACGTCGACGACCAGCACCGGCTCGACCCAGGTCGTACCCAGCGCGTCGGGCCTGGGAACCTCGTCGGCGAACGGCGTCGTCGCGCGGACGAGGCCGGCCAGCAGCTCGCGGAGCACGGCCGCCTTCTTCCCGGCGATGCCGCTGCCGACCTTGCCGCGGTAGAGCAGGCCCTCGGCGGTCGGCTGGCCGACGAGCACGGCGCCGAGCCGGTCCTGCGAGTCGGTCTCGAGGCGCCAGCCGCCGACGACGTAGGACTCGCGGCGTCGGTGGGCGAACTTCAGCCAGTCCTTGCTACGCAGGCCCGGCCGGTAGCGACTGGTCAGGCGCTTGCTGACGATGCCCTCGAGTGCCTGTTGGTACGTCGCGTCGAACAGCATCCGACCGTCGGCGTACGCCGGCGGCGTCTGCCACCGGTCGCCCTGCAGGTCGAGCCCGATCAGCAGCTCGCGCCGTACCGAGAGGGGCTCGTCGAGGAGGTCACGCTCGCCGATCCGGAGGAGGTCGAAGACGAGCAGGGTGACCGGGCAGCGCTCGGCCAGCCGGCGCGCACGGTCGGCCTTGGTGACGTGCATGCGCTCGGCCAGGGCGCCGAAGCTCGGCAGGCCGTCCGCGAACGCGACGACCTCCCCGTCCAGGAGCGTGTCGCCGACCGGCAGGTCCGCCAGCTCGGGGAACGAGACCGTCGCGTCGTTCTCGTTGCGGCTGTACAACCGCGCGCGACCGGCGCGGACGTCGACCAGGACGCGCATGCCGTCCCACTTCACCTCGTGCTGCCACTCGTCGCCCTCGGGCACGTGCGTGCCGCGGGTGGCGAACATCGGGCGCATGCCCGCCATCTTGGCAGCCGGTGCTCGTCGGTGAGCCGAGCCCGATGGACGTTCGAGGAGAACCGACCGCACGGGCCTCGCCACGCGCCCGTGCTCAGAGCCCCCTGGCGCGCAGGGCGGCCCGGGTGTGGTCGCGCACCTGCAGCTTCGCAAGGACGTGGGAGACGTGGTTCTGCACCCGTCCTCAGGCTGAGGTCGAGCTCGCGCGCGTTGTCGGGGTGGCTGTGTCCGGCTGGGATCAGGGCGAGCACCTGCGCCTCGCGCTCGGTCAGGTCGGGGCGACAGCGTCGGCGCCCCGAGACCACCGGCTCACATCAGGTGGGCGCCGCCAGGGGCGTCCGAGAGCTCCGCCAGCGAGGTGTCGTGGGCGACCAGCACCTCTTGGGCGATGGCGCCGAGCAGTAGCACCACCCGGGCGAGGGCCAGGGCGCCGCCGACACGCCCGAGGGCGGGCCAGCCGGCCCGCTCGTCGGAGGAACGCGGTTCGGTCGATGTGCTGGTCGTGCTCATGTCGCATCTTCCGTGCAGAGCTGGTAGCACGATGATCGGAGCGGCCGAGCCGGCGCGGATCGGGCGGATGCCCGGTCCAGCCGGGAAGTTCTCCCGGGAGTTCGCCGAGGCACCGCACGTCTTCCCGCCGACGGGCCGTCACGGCGTACGCGTGCGTTCCCGGCGGACCTCCCTGATACTGGAAGCACACGACGAGTCACGGAGGTATGAGATGCGTGCGATCTGGAAGGGTGCGGTGTCGTTCGGGCTCGTCAGCGTGCCCGTGAAGCTCTACTCCGCCACGGAGTCGCACGACGTGTCGTTCCGACAGGTGCACGTCACCGACGGCGGCCGGATCAAGTACCAGCGCGTCTGTTCCATCGACGGCGAGGAGGTCGAGTACGCCGACATCGCCAAGGGCTACGAGACCGAGGACGGCGAGATGGTCATCCTCACCGACGACGACCTGGCCGCGCTGCCCAGCACGTCGTCGCGCGAGATCTCGGTCGAGAAGTTCGTGCCCAGCGACCAGATCGACCCGATGCTGTTCGAGAAGAGCTACTACCTCGAGCCCGAGAAGACCGGTGCCAAGCCGTACGCCCTGCTCCGCCAGGCACTGCTGGACGCCGACCGGATGGCAGTGGTGACCGTCGCGCTGCGGCAGCGGACGACGGTGGCCGTGCTGCGTGTGCGCGACGACGTGATCGTGCTGCAGACGATGATGTGGCCCGACGAGGTCCGGACCCCGGACTTCTCGGTCGAGACCGGCGAGGTGAGGGATGCCGAGGTGAAGATGGCGAACATGCTCGTCGAGACCTTGGCCGGTGACTTCGACCCCGGCGAGTTCGAGGACGACTACGCCGAGGCCGTCGAGGCGATGGTCAGGACCAAGATCGAGGGCGGCGAGGTCAAGAAGACGCCCACGTCGACCAAGTCCTCCGGCGAGGTCGTCGACCTGCTCGCCGCGCTCCAGCGTTCGGTGGACGCGGCCAAGACCGCGCGCGGAGAGTCGACGGACGACAAGCCCGAGAAGAAGACCAGCGCCAAGAAGAGTGCGAAGAAGACGACCGCCAAGAAGGCCGCGAAGAAGAAGGCGAGCTAGGCGCACCGCGACCGTCACCGGAGCGTGCCAGCCCGCTCAACCGACGCCGATGAGCTCCTTCGAGAGCACGTGCGTGCCGTCGGCGGCTGTGCTCGCGCGACCGGCGGCGTCCGCCCATCCGCAGTGGCGGTAGAAGTCCGCATCGTCGTCCGTGGCCGCCACCCAGAGGTGGTCGTGCCCCTGCCCGCGAGCGAGGTCCTCGACGGCCTGCACCATGAGCCGGCCCACGCCGCACAGCCGCTCTCCCGGCCGCACCACCATGCGCTCCACCCAGGGGGCTCGCTCCGCGCCGTCGACAGGGGTCTTCCCGTCGGCCGGCCCCAGGGTGACCGCCGCGATCGCGTGACCCTCGAGGTCCATGGCCACCAGTGTCAGCGGCAGGTCGTCCCGCCCGGCGCTGCGACCTGTCGACTCGATCCACGGTCCCGGGGTCCCCGCTGATCCGGAGGCGCGCCAGCGGAGCACGCCCACCTCGGCGATGAGCTCCGGTTGGTCCGCGAGCAGCCCGAGAAACAGCGCGGGGCGATCCCGCATGGCGGCACTCTAGACCCGGTCCGGCCCGGCGTCAGGTGATCGCGGCCAGGTCGAGAAGGTAGCTGGCGTGCCCGTTCCGCGGCGCATCGGCCCACCGCAGCATCCGCGGGATCGTGACGATCCGGGTGACGGGACCGGGCTCGCTCGCGCCGGGGAACGCCGGCGTCGGGACCAGCTCCCGATGCTCCACCCGAAGACCCCGCACCTTCCAGGAACGTCGCACGTCCGGGTAGCCGAACGCGTCGAACTCGTAGTCGAGCATCGAGGAGAGGCTCGCGACCAGGGCTACCCGCTCCCCGACCCCCGGCAGTCCGACGACCGGGAACGCCGGCTCGAAGGCATGGGCGCCGTCGGCCGCCGGATCGGCCGGCCCGACGGCTCTCGGCTCGGCCACGATGTGTGAAGGACCGACTCGGACCACCAGGCTGTGCGGCTCCTGGGTCCAGGTCACCGTCCCGACGATGCGGTAGTGGGGTGAGGCGTCACCCGAGGGGTTCGGCCCCGGCAGCTCGGCGACTCCTTCGCGCTCGTCGGCCGGCTCGAGGGTCCAGAACGTCGCGCGCACGCCGAGCCGCTCGATCGTGTCGCCCACGCCGAGCTGCTCGACTTCGCCCGTCTGCACCTTCCAGACGGCCACGTACACCCACATGCGACCCAGTATCCGTGGACCGGGCGCTCCGCGCGGCGGATCCGGCGAGATGTTCGGCGTGCCAGGGCGCCCGACGGAGGTGACACGGGAGGGGCAGAGCTCTTCGGTGACCTGCCGACGGACGTCCGCGTGCCCCGGAAGGACCTCGAGTCGACGTACTGCGCCCCGCTGATGGCGTTCCGCAAGGGCATGTGAGAGAAAGTCGAGGTCGATGTCGAAACCCGGATCGGTCGTACGACGTACGGGCGAACGATCACTCACCGAGAGGACACACCGATGCGCTACCTGTGCTTCGTGAAGATGGACGAGTCCAAGGCCGACCCGCCCAAGGCGCTGATGGACGCGATGGACGCGCACGTGAGCGAGGCGATCGCCAACGGCTCGTTCCTGGACGGCGGCGGCCTGTACGGCGCGGCGGACGCGGTGGAGTTCCGCGTCCGCGGTGGCAACGTCACCGTCACCGACGGCCCCTATGCCGAGGCCAAGGAGGTCATCGGTGGGTGGGCGATCGTCGCCTTCGACTCCGAGGAGGAGGCCCGCGCCGAGGGGCAGAAGCTGGCCGACCTCCACCTGCAGCACTGGCCGGGTTGGGAGGGTGCGATCGAGCTGCGCCGGATCGCCGAGCCCGACGAGGCACCGACCGGCTCCTGACCTCCGCGGTGGTCCCGCCCTAGTCTCGTTCGTGTGAGCGAGGCCGGGACCACCCGTGAGCCGCAGGAGGTCGTCCAGCAGGTGTGGCGTGACGAGTCCGCACGGCTCGTCGGCGCGCTCACCCGGTTGACCCGCGACCTCGCCCTGGCCGAGGACCTCGCCCAGGACGCCCTCGTCTCCGCCCTCCAGCAGTGGCCGCGAGACGGCGTGCCCGACAACCCTGCGGCCTGGCTGATGCAGACCGCCAAGCGTCGCGCCGTCGACTCGTTCCGGCGGGCCGACACCCTGCGCCGTCGTACGACGGAGCTCCGACATGCCCTGGAGCGCAAGGAGGTGGACATGCCCGACCTCGACACGTTCGTCGACCACATCGACGACGACGTGCTCCGGCTGATCTTCCTCACCTGCCACCCGGCCCTGTCACCGGAGAGCAGGGCCGCCCTCACCCTCCGGCTGGTGGGCGGCCTGACCGTTCCCGAGATAGCCCGTGCCTTCCTCACCAAGGACGCCACGGTCGGGCAGCGCATCTCGCGGGCGAAGAGGACCCTCGAGGGCGAGTCGATCGAGCTGCCGGTCGGGAAGGAGCGCGAGGAGCGGCTCGACGACGTGATGGGGGTGCTCTACCTGATCTTCAACGAGGGCTACACGGCCACCGCCGGTGACGACTGGACCCGGCCGGACCTGTGTGCCGAGGCGATCCGGGTCACCCGGATGCTCGCCGAGCTGGCCCCACGGGAGCCCGACGTCCACGGCCTGCTCGCACTCATGGAGCTGCAGGCCTCCCGGCTGCACGCCCGCACCGACGTCGACGGGCGTCCGGTGCTGCTCGAGGAGCAGGACCGCTCACGCTGGGACGAGCTCATGGTCCGCCGCGGGCTGGCCGCCCTCGAGCGGGCCATGACGGTCAGCTCGTCGGGACGACCGATCGGCCCGTACGTCGTCCAGGCCCAGATCGCCGCCTGCCATGCCCGTGCTGCCACCGCCGAGGAGACCGACTGGCGTGCCATCGCCGACTGGTACGACCTGCTCGCGCACCTCGGCGACAACCCGGTGGTCCAGGTCAACCGCGCGGTGGCGCATGGTCGCGCCTACGGGCCCGAGGAGGGTCTGGCGGTGTTGGACGACGTGGTCGACCATCGCTCCCTGACCGGCTCCCACCTGGTCGACGCCGTGCGCGGAGATCTGCTCGCCAGAGCGGGGCGGAACGCCGAGGCGGCCGAGGCCTTCGACCGGGCCGCGACGCTCACCGCCAACGAGGCCGAGCGTGCCGTGCTCACCGCCCGAGCTGCCGAGTCGCGCTCGCGCACCTGACCCGCGGACGGAAGTCGCAGGCCCGGGTGACGGTGGCGCCCGACCACGAATTCGCGATTCGGCACCGTCGAGCGCTCTCATGCGAGACGATCTCCAGCGCGGACCCGAACCGGCAGGGGCCGGAGCCGTGGTCATGCGCAGGCCGCCCGGACGGCGGCAGAGGGGGAGAGATGATGCTGCGACACGTGGCGGCGAGCGCCGTCCTGGCCTCCGTCGCGATCCACGGCTGGCTCTGGCTGGACGGGATGCGCGACGTCCACGTGATCGGTCCCGCGTTCCTGGTGAACGTCGCGTCCGGCGTGCTGATCGCCGTGCTCCTGGAGCGGTGGCACCACTGGGCGTCGGGAGCGCTGGTCGCGTGCTTCGGGCTGGCCACACTGGGCGCCTTCACCCTAGCCAGCACCGTCGGTCTCTTCGGCACGCACGAGAGGTGGGCCGGCTTCTACGTCTTCGGCGCGGCTCTCGCGGAGCTCGTGGCGATCATCAGCGGTCTCGCGCTGGTGCTCGAGGACCCCGACCCTGCGCCACGGCCGGCCCGCAGGCCCGGAGCTCACGTCAGGGTGGGTGCCTCGGTGAATCGTTCCGACAAGGCGTAGCGCAAGAGGACGACGTCGCCGAGCTGGCGGGTCTCGGCCAGCCTCGCCCGTCGACCCGGATGCCACGGGAAGCGGCCCTCGCCGACGAACCGCCGCGCCCCCGGCTCACCCACGAAGAACGGGGCGACGACCAGCTGGAGCTCGTCAACGAGGTCGGCGGCGAGGAACTGGGTGTGCACGGCTCCGCCCCCCTCGACCATCAACCGGCGTACGCCGCGCGCGTGCAGGTCGGAGGTCAGGGCGGACATCCGCACCGGGTCTCCCGCGTCGACGACCTCGGTCACGCCGTCCAGTCGTCGCGCGAGCTCGCCGGTCACCCTGCTGCTGGCGTAGACCAGCTTGTCGCTGCCGTCGTCGGCGAAGAACTGCTGGGACGGGTCGAGCCGGCCGCGCTCGGTGACGGTCACCTTGGTCGGATGCTCCGGCAGGCCGCGCTCGATCCGCGCGCGCCGACGACCGGGGTCGCGGACGAGCAGTCTGGGGTTGTCGTTGCGGACCGTAGTGGCCCCGACCAGGATCGCGTCGACGCCGGCCCGGACCTCGTCGACCCGGTCGAAGTCGAGCTCGTTGGAGAGCAGCAGCCGGCTCTCGGCGGCCCGGTCGATGTAGCCGTCGATCGACATGCTGCAGCTGAGGAGGGTGTAGGGCCGGTCAGCCACGGCGCGCCTCCTGCAACAGGCGTGGCTGCGGCGCGCGGGCCGGACGTCGCCGGCGTACGACGACGTCGGCCGCCAGCACGAGCAGGCCCGGACCGGTGGCCAGCGTGCCGAGCACACCGAACACGATGCTCACCGTGAGTCCCTGAGCCGATCCCAGACCCGCCAGGCCGAACAGCGCGGCCGCGACACCCTCCCGCGGACCCCAGCCCGCGACGTTGAGCGGAACCGCGGAGCCGACGAGCACGACCAGCGCCAGCGCCACGAGCAGGACAGACGCCATGCCGACCCCCACGGACTGCACAGCCACGGCGAACACCGCGGCATGGGCCGCGGTCGAGGCGCACGAGGCGGCAACGACCTTCGCGACGACGCCCGGCCGTAGCAGGGTCCGCAGGTCGCGCCCGACGAATGCGGCCATGCCGCGGCGCCGGCCGAGCCACCACGCGACGAGGACGACGACCACGAGGACGGCCAGTGCGAGGGGGACCCAGCTGCGCAGCGTCGTCGGAAGCACGGCCAGCGCCAGCACCAGCAGACCCGCCTGGACGAGCTGCCCGCTCGCCCGGTCCCAGACCGTGGCACGCAGGCCCGCTCCGAGGTCGCCGGCGTCGCGTCCGTGCCGAGCCGCCCGGTGGGCGTCCCCGAGCACGCCCCCGGGAAGCACGGAGTTGAGGAACTGCGACCGGTAGTACGCCGTCAGCGATCCCCCCACGGTCAACGGGACCCCGAGGGCGTGTGACACCACCCGCCAGCGCCACGCGTTCGCCACCGTCGCCGCCGCGGTGAGCAGGAGGGCCAGCACCACCGAGCGCCAGGTCGTCACGCCCCAGGCTTGGGCGAACGGGCCGGTACCGAAGCGCCAGACGAGCAGGCCCAACACCAGGATGCCGACGAGCAGGCGCAGTCGCAGCCAGGCCCGGGACAGCCGCGCGGTCATCGTGACACCCGCGCGCGGTGTATCGGCTGCGAGCCGACGTGCTCGAGCACAGCGCCGAGGTCGCGCGCCGTGTCCGTCCAGCGCCGGAGGGTGGGGCGCCGGCCGGCCGCCGCGCGGCCGAGCCGTTCCCGCAGACCCGGGTCGTCGAGCCACGCCCGCAGAGCGCCGGCCAGCGCTGCCGGGTCCTCGGGCGGGACGAGCATGCCGGGCAGGCCGCCGACCGGAGCGCGGCCGAGCGCCTCGCGCACTCCACCGACGGCGGTCGCGACGACCGGTACGCCGTGCGCCAGGGCCTCGACGACGACCATGCCGTAGGACTCCGAGCGGGACGGCAGGACCAGCAGGTCTGCTGCGCCGTAGGCCGAACCGAGTGCTCGGCCGGCGAGCGGCCCGGTGAAGATCACGCGTCGCTCCCACGACCGGGCGTAAACCTGCGTCTGCAGGGCGCTCACGTGGTCGGGGTCGACGTCCAGGGACCCCACGCAGGTCAGGGTCCAGGCTCGGTCTCCGAGGGCGGACAACGCCTCGAGCAACAGGTCGTGGCCCTTGCCCGGATGGACGGCGGCGACGCACAGGAACGACGTTCCGCCCGCGGCAGTGCGCCGTGGCGGGGCGGCGTCGACCGGGTCGACCCCTGGCAGGGCGACGTGGAGCTGGGTGAGCCCGTACCAGCCACGCAGTCGGTCACGGGCCCAAGCACTCGTCGTCACCACCGCCGCCACGGACCCGAGCACGTGCTCCTCGCCTCGGTCGGGGCCGGTCGGCATGTGCAGCAGGACGACCATCCGCAGCCGCCCGGCGTGGCGGGGCACCACCCTGGCGGCGCCGGACGCGACGAGCCCGTCCACCAGCGCGACGCCGCCGTCCGGAACGGTGGCGAGCGACGCATCGAGCCGTTCGAGGTCCCCGGCCTCGGGCGTCGGCCAGCTGCCGACGACGGGGAGCTCGACCACGTGGTGGCCCAGCCTCTCCAGCTCGCGCAGTACCCGACGGTCGTAGACGTTGCCGCCGCTCGGACGGGCGAGGTCGTCGACGCCGTCCGGCAGCACGGCGTACACGGGGGCGGCGGCGGTCATGGCGAACGCTCGTAGCTCGCCCAGGCGACGGGCGACTCGCGCAACGTCACCCGGATCCGGACCAGGTCGGAGGGTTCCACCCCGAGGGTGCCGTCGTGCACGCGGGCGGCGAGCCGGTCGGCGATCTCGCGGCTGAGGACCTCGGTGGTCGAGGTCAGGCCGGCGAGGGACTCGACCTCGTCGAGGTTGCGGTAGGTGAAGTCGGACAGCACCTCCTTCAGCGCGTCCAGGGCACGCCCGATGTCGAGCACGATGCCGTCCGGGTCGAGCTCCGCGCGGGCGAACGACGCCTCCACGACGTACGTCGCGCCGTGCAGCGCCTGGGCCGGGCCGAACACGTCCCCGGGCAGACTGTGGGCGACCATGATGTGGTCGCTGACGGTGACCTCGAACATCTCAGCGCTCCGGTACCCGGTCGGGGCCGACCTCATCGACCTCATCCACCCCATCGGCATACGCGTGGGAGCCATAGGTGACCGTGTGGCACAGAGCCGGGAGAGAGCCCGACGCGAGCTTGCCCATGACCTCTGGCAGCTCCTCGAACGAGGACTGGCCGCTCAGCAGCGCGTCGTAGGCGGGGTCGGCGAGGAGCCGCAGCGCCAGACGCATCCGGTCGGCGTGGGAGCGCGTGGCGCGCCTCGCCTCCGCGATCTGGCCCACCTGGCTCGCCCGGATGCCGAGCCGCGCCGAGTGGAACCGGCCGCCGAGGGTGAGCTCGACCGGGGTGTCGCCGTACCAGCTCAGGTCGGTCACGACGCCGTCCGCCACGAGCAGGTCGAGGGAGAGCTGCAGCCCGGCCGACGTCCCGCTCGCGTGCACGACGAGGTCGAGGCCGGTCGGCGCGTCGGGCGGGCGGGCGAAGCCGACCCCGAGCGACTCGGCCACCTCTGCCCGCGAGGTCTCGGTGTCGACGACGGTGACCTCGAGCCCCGGGAACCCCGCCAGAAGCCGAGCCACGCAGAGACCGACCATGCCGGCGCCGACGACCGCGACCCGGTCACCGACGAGGGGCCGGGCGTCCCACAGGGCGTTCACCGCCGTCTCCAGGGTCCCGGCCAGGACCGCCCGGCGCGGGGGCACGTCATCCGGCACGACCGTGACCGCGTCCGCCGGCACGACGTACGCCGTCTGGTGGGGGTGGAGGCAGAACACAGTCCGGCCGGCCAGGTCGTCCGGACCGACCTCGACGACCCCGACGTTGAGGTAGCCGTACTTGACCGGCGCCGGGAAGTCGCCCTCCTGGAACGGCGCTCGCATCGCGGCGTACTGGCTGCCGGGGACACCTCCGCGGAAGACCAACGTCTCCGTGCCGCGGCTGATGCCGGACACCAGGGTGCGGACCAGCACCTGGCCCTCACCCGGGTCCGGCACGATCACGGGACGGATCTCGCCGGACCCGGGCTCTGCCAGCCAGAAAGCTCGGGCCGTTCGTGACACGTCGGCTCCCTCCACGTCCGGCGTTGGTTCTTGAACCGACGCCGGCCCGCGCTCGTATGACTGGTAACCAGAGATACGGAGGCACGGTGCGTACGGTTCATGTCGGTCCACTGACCGTACTGCCGACTGTCGCGATCCTGCTGACGGCACTCGCGATCGCGCCGGGACTCGGCGTCGCGGCGGTGCTGGCGGGGGCAGCGGTGGCGGTCGCCACCTGGCTCCTCGTCGAGCTGGGGATGCGCCGCGCGGGCCTGGACACGCTCGGCGCCGGGAACAGCGTGACGCTCAGCCGTGCGGCGCTGACGGCGGTGCTCACCGCGCTCGTCGTCCAGTCCTGGAGCCTGGCGGTGCCGCGCCCACTGGTCGTCGTGATCGCCTCGGTGGCCCTGGCCACCGACATGGTGGACGGGCGTCTCGCCCGCATGCAGGGGCGAGTGAGCCGGTTCGGCGCCGCCTTCGACATGGAGACCGACGCCTTCCTGATCCTGGTCCTGAGCGTGTACGCCGTCCCTCTCGCGGGTCCCCCCGTGCTGTTGATCGGCCTCGCGCGGTACCTGCTCGCCGCCGGAGCGGCGGTCTGGCCATGGCTCGCCAGCCCGACGCCACCGCGCATCTGGGCCAAGGTGGTCGCCGCCGTGCAGGGGATCGTCCTGACCGTCGTCGCAGCCGACCTGCTCCCCCGCGACGTGGGCCGCAACGTCGCCCTCGCCTCGCTGGCCCTGCTGGTGGAGTCCTTCGGACACCAGGTCGTGGTGCTGTGGCGGCTGCGCCACGAGCGCCCGGCCGAGCGATCCCGCGCGGTGGCTCCGATCGCCGACACGCTGGCGGTCGTCCTGATCTGGGGCGCCCTGATGTTGCCCCACCGTCCCGACGAGGTCGCCGTCACGGCACTGCTCGGGATCCCGGTCGAGCTGCTGCTCTTCGTCGCCCTGGCGATCCTGCTGCCTCCCGCCTGGGGCCGTCTGCTGGGCACGGCCGGCGGTCTGGTGCTCGCCGTGACCGTCGTGCTGAGCGTGCTCGACCTCGGCTTCTACGAGGCCTTCGACCGCCCCTTCAACCCCCTCACCGACCCTGGGTACGCCGGCTCAGGGCTCGACCTGCTCCATCGCTCGACCGGTCGCGCCGGCGAGCTCCTGGGCGTGGCGGGAGTCGTGCTCCTGGTCGGCGGCGGGCTGGCGCTGTGCGTGTGGGCGACTCTCCGTCTGCGCCGCGCCGCCCACCGGTCTCCCCGCGCCTGGACCCGGGCGGTGCTGACCCTCGCGGTGGTCTGGGCGGTGGCCGGGATCGGCGGGGCTCACGTTGCCGGCGCTCCGGTGGCCGCCGCGCCGGCCGCGTCCCTCGTGCGATCCCAGGTCGACGAGGTCAGAGCCGAGCTCCACGACCGCGCGGTCTTCGAGCACACCCTCGGCCACGACCCCTACGCGGCCACTCCGGGTCGCGACCTGCTGCGCGGCCTGCGGGGCAAGGACGTGCTGCTCGTGTTCGTCGAGAGCTACGGGCGCGTCGCGGTCGAGGGGTCGTGGTTCGCGCCCATGGTGGACCAGACCCTGAGCGCCTCCACCGCTCGCCTGGGCGCGATGGGGTTCTCTGCCAGGAGCGGATGGCTGCGGTCGCCCACGTTCGGCGGGATCAGCTGGCTGGCCCACTCCACGCTGCAGACCGGGCTCTGGATCAACTCCCAGCAGCGCTACGACCAGGTGCTCTCGGGCGATCGGCTCACGCTCTCGCGGGCGTTCGGACTCGCCGGATGGCGCACGGTCAGCGACATCCCCTCCGACGAGGGCGCCTGGGAACAGGGTCGACGGTTCTACGGCTTCGACCAGATGTACGACGCCCACAACGTCGGTTACGCCGGGCCACGCTTCAGCTATGCGCGCATCCCCGACCAGTACACCTTCCGCGCCTTCGACCAACGCGAGCTGCGCCGGCCCGGGCGGGGCCCGGTGATGGCCGAGATCGACCTGGTCTCGAGCCACACGCCGTGGACCCCGCTGCCGCGCATCGTTCCGTGGCGGCGGATCTCCGACGGGTCGGTCTACGACGGGATGCGTCCCAGCCACACGTCGTTCCTCGAGCTGCTCGGCGGGCCCGACCAGCAGCAGAACTATGCCCGGTCGATCCGCTACTCCCTGCGCTCGCTGGTCTCCTTCGTCCACCATGCGCGCGACAAGAACCTGGTGATGATCGTGCTCGGGGACCACCAGCCCAACACCAACGTCAGCGGGACCGGTGTCTCCCACGACGTCCCGGTCTCGCTCGTCGCCCAGGACCCCGCGGTCCTGCGCCGCATCTCCGGGTGGGGCTGGACGCCGGGGATGCGGCCGCGCACCGACGTCCCCGTGCTGCCCATGGACCGCTTCCGGGACCAGTTCCTCGCGGCGTTCGGATCGCGCCCCGCCGGGCCGTGATCTCGCCCACGTCCACACCGTGAACGCGTGTGGTTCGAACCGGCAGGCCCGTTCCTTCGTGTCTTCGGATGAGGGCCGTCCGGGCCCCCGGATGGAGGAACCACCATGACCGCTCGAATCGTGGCCGCACTCGCCGTGGCGGTGTCGGCCTATGTCCACCTCTACGAATGGCTGAGCGGGTTTCGGCACGTCCACGTGATCGGTCCCCTGTTCGTGGTCAACGTCATCGCCGGGGTCGTGATCGCGGTGCTCCTGTTCACCTGGAAGCACTGGCTCGCGCCCTTCCTCGCCCTCGGCTTCGGCGCCAGCACGCTCGGCGGTTTCGCCCTGGCGACCACCAGCGCCGGGCTGTTCGGCGACCACGAGAAGTGGCAGGGCCCCTACATCTGGGTCGCAGCCGCGTCGGAGGCCGTGGCGATCCTCGCCGGCCTCGTTGCGGTGTCGCGGGAGCTCCGCACCACCGCCCCCCAGCGCGAGCACAGCACCGTCTCCACCAGCTGATCCGAGCCCCCACCCCCCGGGACGTCATACGGACGGAGCCTTCTATGGCTCCGTCCGTATGACGTTGCGGGGGTTCGAGCGGGCGCGCGAGCGAGCCGTCGTCACAGGGTGCGCACCGCGATCGGTGTGCCGTCTCGATGCGTGACCTCGACCGACGTGATGTCCTGCTTCCATGCAGCCGTGGCGGCGCTGACGTGCATCGTTCTGCCGGGCAGGCCGTTCCAGGTCGCCACCCGCTCGGTGTGCCCGTCCTTGGTGTGCACGACCAGCGCATAGCCACCGCTCTCATAGGAGTGCGGGTTCAGCGGGTACCTGCAGGTGAGGTCGAGACGGGTGCCCCAGGGGACCGAGGTGAGGGCCACGCGGGCCACCATGTGGTCATTCGACACGCTGGTCATCGACTTGCCGAGCGGCGGTGACAGCGAGGTCAGCGAGGACGAGGGCGATCCCACCTCCGATGAGGAGGGTCCGGACCGGTCGAGGGCGAGCACTCCCCCGGTGGTGACGACGACGGCCGCGGCTGCCGCGATGCCGGCGGTGAGCCAGGTGCGGCGCTGCTGACGACGGCGCACGGCGCGCGAGAGGCGCGGCATCAGCGTCTCGGGCACCGGCTCCGGCTCGGACTCCTCGAAGATCTCCGGGCCGATCCGGCCGAGCAGCCCGGGCAGGCCGGCCAGGTCACGCACGGCACGTGAGCAGTTCCGGCAGCCGTCGAGATGAGCCTCGAACTCCCGCCGTTCGGCCGGTGACAACGAGCCCAGGACGTACGCGGCGTCCCACATCTCGTACGGACAGCTGGTCGAGGCGCCGTTCGTCGACGTGCTCATGCGACCACCCCCATCTCTTCCAGTGCGAGCCGGAGGGCGTGGAGGGCGTAGTGGGTCCGTGACTTCACGGTTCCTTCTGGGATGCCGAGGCGGCGTGCGGCCTCCGCCACCGGGCGACCCTTGAAGTAGGTCTGCTGGAGCACCGCGCGGTGGTCGGGCGACAGGCGGGTGACGGCGTCGGCCACGACCCAGGTCATCAGGAGCTCGTCGCTGGAGTCGTCCTGCGTCACCGGCTCGGGCAGCTCTCCCATGGGGACCTCGGAGCGGTAGCGCCGGGTGCGTGACTCGTCGATGACGATGTTGCGGGCCACGGTGAACAGCCAGGCGCGCACAGACCCGTACGACTCGTCGAGGAGCGAGGCGTTCCGCCAGGCACGCAGCAATGTCTCCTGGCACACGTCTTCCGCGCGGGCTCGGTCGTGGTTGGTCAGGCGGAGGCAGTGACCCCAGAGCGCGCCGGCATGCTCGTCGTGCAGGCGCTGCATCACGACGTCGGGGCTGTTGGCCATGGCACCTCCTTCTCACCGGTATACGGAGCCGCCGTCCGTTCGGTTCAATCATGCCCCGGGCAGTCAGACGTGCCCGCCGGGTCGTCCGGCTCGGGAGGACGCGCAACGCGTCGGCGCCGACACGCGCAAGGTCGGCGATCTCTTCCGCGCCCTCTGCCAGCCAGCCCGGAGGCTCCGCCGGGGCGCTCACGGTCCTCGTTCACGCCAAGGAGGCGAGCCAGGCCTGGTGGAGATCGGAGAAACGACCGTCGCCGCCGGCGACGAGGTCCGCGGGGGACCCGTCCTCGACGATCTCACCGTGCTCGAGCACGAGCACGCGGTCGGCGATCTCCACAGTGGACAGCCGGTGGGCGATGATCACCGCCGTGCGTCCCTTGAGGATCGTGCGCAGCGCCCGCTGGACCAGGCGTTCGGAGGGGACGTCGAGCGAGGACGTCGCCTCGTCGAGGATCAGCACCGCGGGATCGGCCAGGAAGGCGCGCGAGAAGGCGATCAGCTGGCGCTGACCGGCGCTGAGCAGACCTCCGCGGTTGGAGACGGGGGTGTCGTAGCCCTCGGGCAGCGCGGCGATGAACCCGTGGGCCCCGATCGCGCGGGTGGCCTCCTCGACCTGTTCCTGGGTGGCCTCGGGGCGCCCGAACCGGATGTTCTCGGAGATGGTGCCCGAAAAGAGGTAGTTCTCCTGGGTGACCATCACCACCGAGCGGTGCAGGTCCTCGGAGGTCAGCGAGCGGAGGTCGACGCCGTCGATGGTGACCGCACCCTGGATCGGGTCGTAGAAGCGCGTCGCAAGCTTCGCGATCGTCGTCTTGCCGGCGCCGGTGATGCCGACCAGAGCGACGGTCTGCCCGGCCGGGATCGTGACGTCGAGGTCTGGCAGCACCGGCACTCCCTCGACGTACTCGAACCGCACGTGGGCGAACCGGAGGTCGCCCCGCGCCTCGGCCAACGCGACCGCCTCGGTCGGCTCCGGGACCCCCGGCTCCTCCTCGAGAACTCCGGAGAGCTTCTCCAGCGCCGCGGAGGCCGACTGGAAGGTGTTGTAGAACTGCGAGATCTCCATCATCGGCTCGAAGAACTGGCGCAGGTAGAGCAGGAACGCCGTGAGCACCCCGACGGTGACCTGGCCCTGGTAGGCGAGGTAGCCGCCGTACAGCAGGACGACACCGATCGTGATGTTGCCGATCAGCCGGATCTCCGGCATGAACCAGGCGACGAGGCGGAAGGCGACCAGGTTGGCGGCGCGGTACTGGTCGTTGACGTCGGCGAAGATCTCCTGGTTGCGCGGCTCGCGACGGAACGCCTGCACGGCGCGGATGCCGTTCATCGACTCCACGAAGTGGACGATGACGAGCGCGACCTTCTCGCGCGTGACGCGGTAGCTCGCCGCCGACTCCTTGCGGAACCAGTTGGTGGCCCAGGCCAGGAACGGGCCGCACAGCAGGGCCACCAGGCCCAGCTTCACGTCGAGGTAGAGCAGCAGCACCGCGGTGCCGACGAGGGTCAGCGCGGCGGTGAACAACCCGTCGAAGCCGCTCTCGAGCATCTCGTAGATCGCATCGACGTCGGAGGTCTGCCGCGAGATCACGCGGCCGGAGGTGTAGGAGTCGTGGAACGCCGGGCTGAGCCCCTGGAAGTGGCGGAACACCCGGTGCCGGATCTCGAACAGGATGTCCTGGCCGATCCGCCCGGAGCGCACCAGGAAGATGTTGCGCGCGATCGCCTGGATCACCGTGGCGGCGAGCACGATGCCGACCACGATCAGCAGGGGCTGCAGGTCGTTGCGCTCACGGATCGGCGGGATGCCGAGGTCGATGCCCTTCGCCACGAGCAGCGGGATCGAGAGCCGGGCGGCGTTCTCGATGAGGACCGCGACCAGCATCAGCCGCAGCGGCTTGCGGTACGGCCGGAGCAGGTCGGCCAACAACCGACGCGAACGGCCGGCGAGCTTGGCGGAGGTGGCCGCGTTGATCTCCTCGAGGTCGTCGGCGGCGACCCCGCGCCATTTCTGTCCCTCGTCCACCGGAGGTGTCGTCGCGGTGGTCATGACGCCGCCTCCTCCAGCTCCTCGGACTCCGCGGCGAGGAGCTCACGGTACGCCGGCACCGAGGCGAGCAGCTCACGATGGTCGCCGACGTGGGTGATCGTGCCGTCCTGCAGGAGGGCGACCTTGTCGGCGAGGAGCACGGTGGAGGCCCGGTGGGCGACGACCAGGCCCGTGGTCTCGGCGAGCACCCGGCGCAGCGCCTCCTCGACCAGCTTCTCGGTGTGCACGTCGAGCGCGGAGAGGGTGTCGTCCAGCACCAGCACCTTGGGCCGGGCGAGCACCGCCCGGGCGAGTGCGAGCCGCTGCCGCTGACCGCCGGACAGGGAGAGGCCCTGCTCACCGATGCGGGTCTCCAGGCCCCACGGCAGGTCGTGGACGAATCCCGCCTGGGCGATCTCGAGGGCCTCCTCGATCTCGTCGTCGGTGGCGTCGGCGCGGCCGAGGGTGAGGTTCTCCCGGGCGGACATCGAGAACAGGGTCGGCTCCTCGAACGCCGTCGCCACCAGCGAGCGGAGCTCCTTGAGCGAGTAGTCCCGGACGTCGACGCCGTCGATGGTCACCCTCCCCCCGGTGACGTCGTACAGCCGTGGGACGAGCGAGGTCAGTGCGGTCTTGCCGGACCCGGTGGCGCCGACCAGCGCGACGGTCTCGCCGGGCATCAGCTCGAGACTGACGTCGTGGAGAACCTGCGTCTCGGACCCGGGGAAGGTGAAGTCGACGTGCTCGAACCGCAGGTGGCCGCGGGCCGACGGCGACACCGTGGTGCCGCTGACGATGTCGGGCACCGTGTCGTAGATCTCGAGCACCCGCGCGGCGGCGGTCATCGCCTCCTGGGCCATCGCCAGGATGACCCCGAGGGAGGCGACCGGCCAGACCAGCGAGAGCATCAGCGTGATGAAGGCGACCAGCTCACCCGGTGTGAGCTGACCGCGACCGACTCCGATGGCTCCGAGCAGCAGCACGACCACGACCGCGAGGTTGGGGATCATCTCCAGGAAGGTCCAGAACTTCGCCGAGAGGCGGACCTTGTCGATGCTGGTGGCGAGCAGGCGCCGCGCTGCGTCGTCGTACTGCTGCCCGACGTGGCCGGACCGTCCGAAGGACTTGATCACCCGGATGCCGACCGCGCCCTCCTCGGCCAGGGTGGCGAGGTCGCCCTGCTGGTCCTGCACCCGGCGTGAGACCACGACGTAGGCCTTCTCGAAACGCATGGAGAGCCACACGATGGGGGCGGCGGTGGCAGCCACGACCAGGCCCAGGGGCCAGTACATGTTGAGCAGCACCAGCGTCGTCACGGTGACCTGGGTGATGTTGACCAGCAGGAACAACATCCCGAAGCCCGAGAACCGGCGGATGGCCGAGAGGTCGGTGGTGGCGCGCGAGAGCAGCTGACCCGACTGCCAGCGGCTGTGGAAGCTCATCGGGAGCTCCTGGAGCCGGTCGTAGAGGTCGCGGCGCATCGCGGTCTCCACCGAGAGCACCGCCTTCGACTGGGTCCAGCGGCGCCACCAGATCAGGACCGCCTCGAGCACGCCGAGGCCCAGGACGGCAAGACCGAGCGGCAGCACGCCGCCCGCGTCGTGATGGGCGATCGGTCCGTCGACCAGGGCCTTGATCCGGAGCGGGATCAGGATCGAGACGCCCACACCCGCCATGGAGGTCGCGAGCATGATCGTCAGGGTGAGGATGTGCGGCCGAAGGTAGGAGCGAAGGCGCCAGAGCGACTGCACGCTGGCGGGAGGGTGGGCGGTCGGACCGGCGGTGGGGTCGAGAGGCTCGGCTGACATCGTTGCTCGACTCTAACCCGCACGACCGACGGGCATCGAATCCTTTAGGTACGGCGCGCACGCCACGTGTGGTCCTTACAGTCAGGTTCTCGCCAGGTGTCGCCTCCTAGGCTCCGGGTGTGCCTGTGGTCGGCGTGTGCGAGGACGAGCCGGCACTGCGCTCCGTGCTGACCCGCGCGCTCAGGTCGTTCGGCCACGATCCGGTCGTCGTCGCGACCGCGGCGGAGGCTCTGAGGGCCTTCCCCCAACAGTCGCCCACGGTGCTCGTGCTCGACATCGGGCTTCCCGACGCCGACGGGCGGGACCTGTGCCTGGCCCTCCGGGCCGCGGGGGTCGACGCGCCCGTTCTCTTCCTGACCGCCCGCGACGGTCTCCACGACAAGATCGCCGGTTTCGAGGCCGGTGGTGACGACTACCTCACCAAGCCGTTCGAGCTGGACGAGCTGCGGGTGCGCCTCTCCGCCCTGCTCCGTCGTCCGCCGGGGCCCGCCGCGGACACCGGCGACGGACCCCGCCTGGACCCCGCGCGACACGCGCTGGTCGTGGCGGGGACCGAGATCACCCTGACCCCGACCGAGTTCCGGCTGCTCGGCCGGCTGATGGCCGAGCCGTCCTCCGTCGTACGCCGCCATGCGCTGGTCGCCGCCGCGTGGCCGCACGGCGCGATGGTGAGCGACAACACGATCGACTCCTACGTACGCCGGATCCGCCGGAAGCTCGAGCCGCTCGGCCTGGCCACGATCAGCACCGTCCGCGGGGTCGGCTACCGGTGGCGGTGACGGCGCCTTCGCTGCGCGCCCGGATGGCCGCCACCGCGCTGCTCGTGTCCACGCTCACCGCCGCCCTGCTGGTCGTCGGCATGCAGGTGCTACTGGCCAGCAGCAACGACTCGACAGCACACTCCCGGCTGTTGTCGCGGGCGGCCGCCGCGGCGGCGACGGTCGCCCGCGCGCGTGACGGCTCGATCCGCGTGCTCGAGCAGCGCGCGACCATGCTCGACCAGAACGTGTGGATCTTCGACGCCAGGGGCGGGCTGGTCGACGGCCGGCAGCCCACGCCGACGCTGAACCGCACCGTCAGCGGCCTCGCGACGGCGTCCCAGGAGCGCCAGGTCACGGTGGACGAGGTCTCCTACCTCTCCTTCCCGGTCCTCCGTCAGGGCACCCGGATCGCCACCGTCGTGGCGGCGGAGGACCTCGAGCCGTACGAGAGGGCCGAACGCCACTCGCTCTGGCTCTCGATCCTGCTCGGCATCGCCACCGTCGCCGTCGCGACCGCGGCGGCCTGGGTTGCGGCCCGGCGCTCGCTGCGCCAGGTGCAAGCCATGGCCGACCTGGCCGACGACTGGCGTGAGCACGACGTCGGGCGGCGCTTCGACCCCGGCCCAGGAAGCGACGAGATCTCCCGTCTCGGTCGCACCCTGGACCAGCTGCTGGACCGGATCGTCGACGCGCTCGCCGCCGAGCGACGGCTCACCGACGAGATCGCCCACGAGCTGCGAACGCCGTTGGCCGTCGTGCTCGCCGAGGCCGACCTGGCCCGCCACAGCGCTGACGCCGGCCAACGTGAGGGTCTGGACAACATCCACGCCGCCGCGGTGCGGATGCGCGACTCCATCGACACGATGCTGTCGGTGGCCCGCGCCCACGCCGACGGCGGTGAACGCACCAGCGTGGGGCAGCTGATGACCTCGCTCGCGCTGCCACCGACCGCGTACGACGACGTGACGCTGGCCGCACCGGCCTCGCCGCTGGTCGCCGCCATGCGCCCGCTCCTGGAGAACGCGACCCGCCATGGCGCCGGAGAGCCGAGGGTCGAGGTGGCACGCGACGGCCGGACCGTGGTGATCGCGGTCCTCGACGACGGACCTGGCGTCGGTGAGGACGACGTCGAGCGGGTCTTCGAGCCCGGTCACACGACGAGTCACGACGGCTCGGGGCTCGGCCTCTCGCTGGCGCGACGCATGGTGCGCGCGGTCGGCGGCGACGTCGTGGCCCGGGCCGGACCCGGCGGCCGCTTCGAGGTGCGGGTGCCCGGCCGCTGACCGTCGGAGCGGTCCGGAGGCGCACCACCATCAGTGAGCCGCCGGCGCACGCCGTCGTTCACCTCGAGGTCAGCCGGCTGGGCTGGGTCCGCACGGCTGGGTTCAGGTCGCCAGCAGGCCGCGGACGACGCGGAGCCCGACCGACATCCGGGCCAGGTCGGCGTGCTCGTCGGCGCAGATCTCCTCGAGGGTGGTGGCGGCACGGGCCACCAGGACGGAGTCGGCGTCCTCCCAGGCCTGGATCCGAGCGGGTCCGGGCAGGGAGTCGTCGGTGTCGCGGAGCACCTGGGCGGTGAGCTGCGCATGCACGGCGTACACGTCGTCGCGCAGCGCGGCCCGGGCCATGGTCTGCCACCGGTCCTCCCGCGGGAGGGCCAGGATCCGGGTGACGAGGTCGGGCAGCCCCAACCGCTCACCGAGGCCGAAGTGCAGGCGGGTGACCTCCACCGGGTCGAGCTCCAGGCGGTCGGCGATCTCGCGGACGCCGAGCAGCTGGTACGCCGGGTGCAGCACCGCGACGCGGGAAGCCAGCTCGTCGGGGACGCCCTCCTCCACGAGCCGCGACATGCGCCGCTCATATGCCCGCAGCTCGCGCCCGGTCAGCAGGGAGGGCAGCTCCGCCATGAGCTGCTGGACGGGCTCGCGGAAGTAGTCCACGGTGCCCTGGCTGTCCAGCGGCGGGCGCCGGTTGTTGACCAGCCACCGAGAGGCTCGCTCGACCAGGGTGCGCATCTCGACCCGCATCCGGGTCTGGCACCCCGCGGCCAGCTTGTTGTCGTAGCTCTGCAGCGCCTCCCGCAGCGGCAGCGAGCCGAAGATCTCGCGGGCCACGAAGTTCGCCCGGGTCAGCTCGGCGGCGGTCTCGCCGGTCTCGCCCGCGAGGCGCGGCCAGAAGGTCATGCCGGCGCCGTTCACGAGGTCGTTGACCACCTGGGTGACGATGATCTCGCGGCGGAGCGGGTGCTGGGCCACCGAGGACTCGAAACCCTCCCTGAGCTGCGTGGGGAAGTAGCCGACCAGGTCGACGTGGCAGTACGGGTCGTCCGGCAGGTCGGACTCGATGAGCTCGTCGGCCAGCACGATCTTGGTCCAGGCCATGAGCACCGACAGCTCCGGCACGGTCAGCCCCTCGTCGCGGTCGATGCGTCGCCGGACCTCCCGCGAGGTCGGAAGCCCCTCGAGCTCGCGGTTCAGGAGGCCACGCTTCTCCAGGGCGCGGATCCAGTCCTCGTGGACGTGGAGCAGCGACGGTGCGTGCGCGGCAGCGTTGGCGAGGGCGAGGTTCTGCTCGTAGTTGTCGCGCAGCACCAGCGAGGCGACCTCGTCGGTCATCTCGGCGAGCAGGTGGTTGCGCTGCTTCTCGGTCAGGTCGCCGTCTCTCACGACCCGGTCGAGGAGGATCTTGATGTTGACCTCGTGGTCGGAGGTGTCCACACCGGCGGAGTTGTCGATGAAGTCTGTGTTGATCGCGCCGCCGTGGCCACCTGCCCCGTGGTGGGCGTACTCGATCCGGCCGAGCTGGGTGAGACCGAGGTTTCCGCCCTCACCGACGCACCGCGCGCGCAGCTCCCGTCCGTCGATGCGGATGGCGTCGTTGGCCTTGTCGCCGGCGTCCCCGTGCGTCTCGTCCGAGGACTTGACGTAGGTCCCGATGCCGCCGTTCCAGAGCAGGTCGACGGGCGCCTGCAGGATCGCCTTCATCAGCTCAGCCGGTGTCAGCTTCGCGACCGACTCCTCGAGACCCAGGGCCTCGCGCACCTGCGGACTGATCGGGACGGACTTCAGCGACCGCGAGTACACGCCGCCACCCTCGGAGATCAGCGAGGCGTCGTAGTCCTGCCAGCTCGAGCGGGGCAGGTCGAACATCCGCTTCCGCTCGGCGAAGGACCTGGCCGGATCGGGGTCCGGGTCCAAGAAGACGTCACGGTGGTCGAACGCCGCCACGAGTCGGATGTGCTCCGAGCACAGCATGCCGTTGCCGAACACGTCGCCGGACATGTCCCCGATGCCCACGCAGGTGAAGTCCTCGGTCTGGCAGTCGATGCCGCGCTCACGGAAGTGCCGCTGTACCGAGACCCAGGCGCCCCGAGCCGTGATGCCCATCGCCTTGTGGTCGTAGCCGACCGAGCCGCCGGAGGCGAAGGCGTCGCCCAGCCAGAAGCCGTAGTCCTTCGCGACGCCGTTGGCGATGTCGGAGAACGTCGCGGTGCCCTTGTCGGCGGCGACGACCAGGTAGGCGTCGTCGGCGTCGTGGCGTACGACGTGCGGCGGGGGCACGCTTGCGCCGTCCACCAGGTTGTCGGTGATGTCGAGCAGCCCGCAGATGAAGGTCTTGTAGCAGGCGACCCCCTCCGCCAGCCACGCGTCGCGGTCGGCCGGGTCGGGCAGCTGCTTGCAGAAGAAGCCTCCCTTCGCCCCGACCGGCACGATCACGGTGTTCTTCACCATCTGCGCCTTGACCAGGCCGAGCACCTCGGTCCGGAAGTCGTCACGGCGGTCCGACCAGCGGAGGCCACCGCGGGCCACCGCGCCGAACCGCAGGTGCACGCCCTCGACCCGCGGCGAGTACACGAAGATCTCGAACTTCGGACGCGGCTGTGGGAGGTCGGGGATCGCCGACGGCTCCAGCTTGAACGACATGTAGGTGTGGTGCGGGCCTTGGCTGCCGGGCTGGAAGTAGTTCGTGCGCAGCGTGGCGTTGATGTGGGTCAGGTAGGAGCGCAGGATGCGGTCGTGGTCGAGACTGGCCACGTCGTCCAGCGCTCGCTCGATGCGCACGGTGATCTCGCCGACCCGTGCCTGCCGCGCCTCGGCGTCGGCGTCGAGTCCGTTCCGGCCAGGGTCGAAGCGTGCCTCGAACAGCTGGACGAGGAGCCTGGTGATGTCGGTGTTTCCGCGCAGCGCCTCCTCGATGTAGTCGACCGCGAACGGGCTGTTGCCCTGCTTCATGTACTTGGCGTAGGCGCGCAGCACGGTCGCCTGACGCCACGTCACCCCGGCGGCGAGCACGAGTGCGTTGAAGCCGTCGATCTCGTTGTAGCCGTCCCACACCGCACGGATGGTGTCCTGGAAGGGCTCCCTGACCTTGTCGGGCATGCCCGGCGGGTAGCGCAGCCCGAACTCGTAGATGTACGACGGGTGGTCGGTGTGATCGAGCTCGTAGGGCCGCTCGTCGATGACCTCGACGCCCGTCGAGGAGAGGGCGGGGAGCACCTCGGAGAGGGAGATCGACGCTCCGCGGCGGAACACCTTCAGCCGTGCCTCGCCGCGGGCGGCGTCCAGCGGCGAGAACAGTGAGAGGTCGGTGCCGGAGTCGCCGAGTGCCTCGAGCCGGCCGAGGTCGAGAGCGCCCGTCGCCGCGGAGAAGTCCTCTTTGTACGCCTCGGGGAACGACGCCTCGAAGCTGCGGGCGAGGCGTGATCCGACGTCCTCACCGAACTCGGCGACCGTCGCGGCGGTGAAGTCGTCGCGCCACGAGCGTGAGGCGTCGGTGAGCCGGCGCTCGAGCTCGGCGATGTCGACCTCGGGGATCTTGTCCCCCTTCGCCGGGTGCACCACGAAGTGCACCCGGGCGGTCGTCGACTCGCTCATCCGCACCGTGAACTCGATCGACTCGCCGGCGAAGCTCTCCTTGAGGATCTCCGAGAACCGCTCGCGGACGTTGGTGTTGTAACGGTCGCGCGGCAGGAAGACCAGCACGCTGACGTACCGGCCGTAGGTGTCACGACGTACGAAGATGCGCAGCTGACGGCGACCACGGGTCTCCATCACCCGGCTCGCCATGGTGGCGAGCTCGTCGACGGGGGTGTGGAACAGCTCGTCGCGCGGGTAGGTCTCCAGGGTGTCGATCAGGGCCTTGCCGGCGTGGCTCCGCGGATCGAGGCCGACCAGCTTGAGCGCCTCGATCGCCTTCTCGCGGAGGAGGGGCACGTGCCACACCGACTCGGTGTACGCCGCGCTGGAGAACAGCCCGAGGAACCGGCGCTCACCGGTCACCTCGCCGTTCTCGTCGAACGTCTTCACGCCGACGTAGTCGAGGTACGCCGGGCGGTGAACGGTGGCGCGGGAGTTCGCCTTGGCCAGCACCAGCAGCGTGTGCTCCCGCGCGAGCTCGGCGGCCTTGGCCGGCAGCTTGCCGACCCCGGAGAGGTCCGGGTCGTCACGCAGGATGCCCAACCCCGAGCCCGGAACGCCGCGGAGGTACTCGTCGTCGCCCTCGTGCTCGAGGTGGTACTCCCGGTACCCGAGGAACGTGAAGTGGTCGTCGACGAGCCACTCGAGGAACTCCACGCCGCGGTCGACCTCGGCCTGGGACAGGGTGCTCGGCGGCGTCGCCCGCAGACCGGTGACGATGTCCTCGACCTGCTGTCGCATCCGGCCCCAGTCCTCGACGGACTCACGGACGTCGCGCAGCACCCGCTGGAGGTCGGCCACGATCTCGTCGGTGTCCTCGTCGTGACCGATGCGGCTGATCTCGACGTGCATCCACGACTCACGCTCGGCGCCCTCGGGCGGCGCTGCCGACTCGTTGTCCGGGCAGGCGATGGACTCGAGGCGGCCGGTGACGTCGCGGGTGACGTCGAACTGCGGGTGCACGACCAGATGCACATCGCGCTGCTGGCGGGTCAGCTCCATGACCACCGAGTCGACGAGGAACGGCATGTCGTCGGTGGCCACCTCGACGACCGAGTGACCACCGGCCGACCAGCCGTGCTCGGCCAGGGTCGGGGTGAACACGTGCAGGCTCGCGGTGCCCTGGGGACGCGACTCCGCGGTGCGGTAGTGCGACACCAGCGCGCCGTACAGCTCCTCGGCGGAGCGGTCGACCAGGTCCTCGGTGGCGACGTGCCGGTAGTAGGCGTGGAGCAGCTGCCCGACCTCGACCTTGGGCGGCCCACCGGTTCCCGAGCTGCGCTCCGCCAGCGCGATCGCCTGCTGCAGCAGATGGGTCTTCTCGAGGTCGACGGACAGGTCGGTCGTCATTGACACAACCCGAGGTTAGGACTCTCATCGGGCGCGCACCAACCTGGCCTGGCCCGGCACGGTCGGCACGGCAGGACGGCGGCCTGATGTCGGCGGGATGTCGGCGGGATGTCGGCATGATGTGGGCATGAGACGCGTCACCCACACCCTCATCTACCCCGGGACCACGGTCGACCACGTGTACGCGATGCTCGCCGACCCGGCGTACCGGAGGGCGGTCGGCGACTACCAGCACGTGACGGACTTCGCCTGCCAGATCACGCCGTCCACCTCTGGCATGGAGGTCCGGCTCGAGCAGGCCCACGGCACCCACCGCCTCCCGGCGTTCGCCCGGAAGGTGGTCGGCAACGAGATCCGCTTCGTGCAGGAGGAGTCGTGGCCGTCACCGTCCGGCGCGGAGATCTCCGTCACGATCCCCGGCAAGCCCGGCGACATGACCGGATCGACCTCCCTGGGGCAGGCCGGGGACGACGTCGTGCAACAGGTCGACGTGACCGTGAAGGTCTCGATCCCGCTGGTCGGCGGCAAGCTCGAGGACCTGGTCGCCGACTTCGTCACCCGCGGCTTCGACGCCGAGAACGCGGTCGGCGTGAGGTGGCTCCGCGGCGATCGGCAGGCGTGACGGGCGCACGAGTCCTGGGACCGGTGCTCCCGGCGCGGTGGGGGCACGCAGCGGGTCGAGCAGGCCTCAGCTCATGTGCGGGTAGCGGTAGTCCGTCGGCGGGACGAACGTCTCCTTGATCGAGCGCGGGCTCGTCCAGCGCATCAGGTTCGCAGCAGACCCGGCCTTGTCGTTGGTCCCGGAAGCCCGAGCGCCACCGAAGGGCTGCTGGCCCACCACCGCGCCGGTCGGCTTGTCGTTCACGTAGAAGTTCCCGGCGGCGAACCGGAGGAGCTCCTGCGCCTCGACGATCGCCCTGCGGTCCTGAGCGATGATCGAGCCGGTCAGCGCGTACGGCGCGAACGACTCCATCTGGGCCAGGACCCGGTCGTACCGGCTGTCGTCGTACACGTGGACGGCGAGGATCGGCCCGAAGTACTCGGTGTTGAACATCTGGTCCTTGGGGTCGCTGGACTCCACGACCGTCGGGCGCACGAAGTAGCCCACGGAGTCGTCGAGCTGGCCGCCGGCCACCACCTCGAGGTGGGTGTTGCGCTTGGCGCGGGTGATCGCCGACTTGTGCTTGGCGAACGCCCGGTCGTCGATCACCGCGCCCATGAAGTTCGACAGGTCGGTCACGTCACCCATCGACAGCCCCTCGACCTCGGAGAGGAACTGGTCCTTCGTCCGCCGCCATACCGACCTCGCGACGTAGGCACGTGACGCGGCGCTGCACTTCTGGCCCTGGTACTCGAACGCGCCGCGGATCAGGGCGGTGCGCAGCACGTCGGGGTCGGCGCTCGGGTGCGCCACCACGAAGTCCTTGCCGCCGGTCTCGCCGACGATGCGGGGGTAGGAGCGGTACGACGCGATGTTCGAGCCGACCGTCTCCCAGAGGTGGTGGAAGACGCGGGTCGAGCCGGTGAAGTGGATGCCGGCCAGGTCGGGGTGGGTGAGCGCCACCTCGGAAACGTCGTGCCCGTGCCCCGGCAGCATGTTGATGACGCCCGGCGGCAGCCCGGCCTCCTCGAGCAGCTCCATGGTGAGGTTGGCCGCCAGCTGTTGGGTCACGGCGGGCTTCCAGATCACCGTGTTGCCCATCAGCGCAGGGGCGGTGGGGAGGTTGCCGGCGATCGCAGTGAAGTTGAACGGCGTGATGGCGTAGACGAAGCCCTCGAGCGGGCGGTAGTCGGTACGGTTCCACACACCCGGGCTGTTCGCGATCGGCTGCTCGGCGAGGATCTGCCGGGCGAAGTGGACGTTGAACCGCCAGAAGTCGATCAGCTCGCAGGCGGCGTCGATCTCGGCCTGGAACGCCGTCTTGCTCTGGCCGAGCATCGTCGCGGCGTTGATGCGCTGTCGCCACGGGCCGGCGAGCAGGTCGGCCGCCTTGAGGATGATCGCGGCCCGGTCCTCGAACGACAACGCCCGCCAGTCGGGCGCCGCGTCGTGCGCGGCCTTGATCGCGGCCTCGGTGTCGCGCTGCGTGGCGGCCTTCAGCGTGCCCAGCACGTGCTGGTGGTCGTGCGGCTGGACGACGTTGATCTCCGCGCCACCGCCGTTGCGCCTCCGGCCGCCGATGTGCGCACGCAGGCTGACCTGGCGCCGCTGCTGCCGTTCCAGCTCCTGCTCGAGCTCCTTCCGCTCGGCGGTGCCGGGGGCGTAGGTGAGGTTCGGCTCGTTGGCCGGGTGCGGCGGGTGGGTGACGGCGTCCATGTCGAGATGCTGTCAGACGACAACGGCCGCGCTCAATTCCCGTCGCCCACCAGTGCACGGATCTCCTGGGTCGCATACCAGCCGAGGTCCCCGAGGTCGCCGGGGTCGGCGTCGGCCGGCAGGTCGAAAGCGTCGGCGTGGACGGCGACGACGTCCGCCAGGCTCACCGACGTGCCGACGACGGCCACGTCGGCGACGACCACCACGCGTCGGCGCTCCCCCGGACCGAGCTCGGCGGCCAGTCCGAGGGAGGTCTCGGCCGCGCTCATCAGCGCGTCGTACTCGGTCTCCTCGGACTCGTCCGCGGCGACCACGGCGTCGTCGCCGATCGCGAGGCGCCCCGACCGGTCGAGAGCGGCGAGCAGCGGCACGGTTGCCGGCAGGTAGACGCGGGTCACGGCTTCCGCTCCGTGCGCCGGCCACGCCCGCGCGGCATCCCTGACCGGCCCTCCCCGACCGTGTCGAGCAGCTCGTCGAGGGCCTCGGACAGGCAGGACGCGAACGTGTCGGCGTCCGGGACCCGGTCGCGGTCGGCAGTGACGCCGTAGAACACCTGGCCGTCGTACGACGTGACGCCGATGGCCAGCGCATGGCCCGGGAGGAGCGGCGGCACCGGGTAGGTCTGCTCCATCACCGCGCCGGCCGCGTACAGCGGTGACTGCGGCCCGGGCACGTTGGTGACCGACAGCTGGATGCCCCGGCGGAGCTGCTCGGCGGCGACGCGGGACCCGATCGCGTGGAAGGTCGACGGCGCGAAGCCGGCGACCCCGGCGATCCGGTTGGCCGCCACGGCCCGCCCGGTCTCCCGGTGCGCCTTGAACGAGTACGACACCTGGTGCAGCCGGACGACCGGGCTCGGCTCAGCCACGGGGAGGTCCACGAAGTGCGGCGCGATCTGTGACCCCACCGAGGTGGCCTCGAGCTCGTGGTCGTGGACCGACACCGGGACCACCACCCTCACCCGGCGCAGTCCGCCCAGCGACTCGTCGCGGGTCATCAGCCAGCTGCGCAGGCCGCCCGTGACGGTGGCGAGCACCACGTCGTTGACCGTGCCGCCGTGCGCGTCGCGAACCGCCCGGTGCTCGGCCAGACTCCGCCGCACGGTCTCGAACCTGCGCTGCTGGGACAGCGTGCCGCCGATCGGGGAGTCGTGCTCGGTACGCCGGCCGGAGAGGCTGTTCGCAGCAGTGGCGACCCGGCGCGTCACGGCGTCCGCCGCGTGCATCAAGCCGTCCACCGCCCCACGCGCTGTCTCGAGGGCGGTCAGCGGCGAGACCAGTGAGTCGCGGACCGCGTCCACGACGAGGCCCGCCGAGCTCAGGGGCCCCTCCGGCTGCCACTCGTCGGTGCCGAGCACCCGGTGGTCCGGGCTCCGGTCGAGAAGCACCTGCGCCAGGTCGACGACCTGTGCGCCGTCGACGAGAGCCTGGTGGGCCTTGGTCAGCACCGCTACGCGACCGTCCTCCAGCCCCTCCACCAGATAGACCTCCCAGAGCGGGCGATGCCGGTCGAGCGGGCGGGACACGATGCGGGCGACCAGCTCGCGCAGCTGGGTCATCGTCCCCGGTCGCGGGAGCGCCGACCGGCGGACGTGATAGGCGAGGTCGAAACGCGGGTCGTCGGCCCAGACCGGGTTGGCGACGCGCCCGGGCACGCGGCGCACCCGCTGGCGGTAGCGCGGGACGAACGCGATCCGGTCACCGATCAGCCGGACCAGCGTCTCGTGGTCGAAGCCCGAGCCTCCAGGAGAGAAGACCTCGACGGTCGCGTTGTGCCGTGGAGCGGTCGGCGTCTCCGCGGTGAGGAAGGCGAGGTCGCGTGCCCGGAGCCGCTCGCCCATGCTCACCCCCGTCGCCCGCCTGTCGTCCCTCATGGGATTCTGGCAGAGGCCCGCCGGCGGGCCGGCTCAGCCCGTTGCGAGGAAGGCCACATCTCATGCGTCGTCTGGTCGCCGCCCTCACGGTCGTTCTGCTCAGCCTGCTGACGCTCACCGCGTGCGGCAGCGGCTCCTCCTCACAGAACAGCTCGCGCCTCCCCACCAAGGTCATCGACATCACGATCAAGGGGTCGGACACCGACCCCAGCGGCCAGAGCATCGACGTCCGGGTCGGGCAGCGGATCGAGCTCGACGTCACGGCAGACGATCCCGGCGAGATCCACGTCCACTCGACGCCGGAGCAGGAGTTCGAGTACGACGGCGGCTCGAGCACGTTCGAGCTCCAGCCGATCCAGGCGCCCGGCCGCGTCCCGGTCGAGTCGCACACGCTCGACAAGACGCTGTTCGTCCTCGTGGCCCGGTGAGCACGGTCCTCGTGCCGTTGCTGCTTCCGCAGCACGGCCTGGGCGGGGCCCAGGACCTGCCCATCTCGCGCGGCCTCGCGATCCTGGGAGCAGCCGCCGCGGTGGCCGTCTCGTTCGCGGTGCTCGTCCTCGCCTGGCGCAGCCCGCGGTACGACGCCGCGACGAGCGGTCGTCCCGCCCCCGCCTGGCTCGCGGCGTTCGTCGACTCGGTCTGGTGGCGTGGGCTCCTGCGGCTGGTCGGTCTGACCGCCCTGGTCTACCTGGTCGTGGTCGCGGTCTTCGGCAAGGACCTGCTGATCAACCCGATCTTCGGCATCTTCTACGTCTGGATCTGGGTCGGCCTGGTACCGGCGTCCGCCTTGTGCGGGCGCGTGTGGAAGGCGATCAGCCCCTTCCGCCTGATCAGCACCGGCATCGCGCGGGTCTCCGGCGGCGAGCCCGACGAGGGGGTCTTCCGCTATCCCGAGCGGCTGGGGGTCTGGCCCGCCGCGGTCGGACTGTTCGCGTTCGTGTGGATGGAGCTCGTCTACCCCCACAACGTCGAGCTGTCCCCTGTCCGGCTCTGGTGCGGGGTCTACCTCGGCGTGATGATCATCGGGGGAGCGCTGTTCGGGAACTCCTTCTACGCCCGAGCCGACCCGTTCGAGGTCTACTCCTCCCTCGTGGCGCAGGTGTCGGTCTGGGGACGCCGCGACGGCCGGCTCGTGATCCGCAGCCCGCTGGCCAACCTGGACACGACCCCCGCCACTCCCGGTCTGCTCGGTGTGATCGCGGTGCTGTTCGGCAGCACGGCCTTCGACGCGTTCCGCGAGTCCACGCAGTGGCTGACGTTCATCCAGGGCACCGGCTGGTCGACGTACCTGCAGAACAACCTCGGCCTGCTCGGCTTCTGCGTCGCGGTCGGCCTGACCTTCTGGCTCGCCTGCGTCTGCACCGGTGTCGGCCCGGAGCAGCCACGCAGGCAGCTGCCCGACCAGCTGGCCTTCTCGGTGATCCCGATCGTGGTCGGCTACATCGTCGCCCACTACCTCAGCTACTTCGTCGAGATCGGCACGCAGACGCTGGTCCTGGCCAGCGACCCGCTCAGCAACGGCAGCGACATCCTCGGCACCGGCCACCTGGCCGTCTCCTACTGGCTCTCCTACCACCCGACCTTCCTGGCCGAGGTCAAGGTGCTCGCCGTCGTCGCGGGCCACGTCCTGGGGGTCATCGCCGCGCACGAGCGCGCGATCAAGCTGCTCCCGAAGCGGCACCAGCTCACGGGTCAGCTGCCGCTGCTGCTCGCGATGATCGCCTTCACCGTCGGCGGGCTGTACCTGCTGTTCTCGACCTGACTCGGCGTCGTGGGCTCGGCGTCGTGGGCTCGGCGTCGTGGGCTCGGCGTCGTGGGCTCGGCGTCGTCGGCTCGACGTCGTCGGCTCAGCGTCGTCGGCCGAGGAGGTGGTGGCGACGGCGTCGGTGTGGAGCGGGAGGCGGCATCACGGCGTCCGAGAGAGCGGCCAGGGCCGGGGCCATCTCGGACTCGCCCGCGTCAGCGAGGCTGGTGCCGGTCGCGAGCGCGCGGTCCGCGGCCTCTCGATCCTCGGGGAGGAAGTGGACGCTCGCGACCCTGGCGAAGCCCTCGACCATGCCGACGATGTCGCGCTCGGACCAGCCGAAGGTCGCTCGCATGCGGTTGACGACGACGCGGAGGGGCATGCCCGCTCGGCGTTCCCGGAGGTCCACGAGCCCGCGAGCGAGGCGGGCGAGGCCGACAGGGTCCGGCGTGCCGACGACGAGCACCTCGTCGGCGACGTCGATCGCGCCGAGGGTCAGCTGGTGGCGCCCGGGCCGCACCATCAGGTCACCGGCCGGATCGTCCTCGAGGCAGAAGCCGGTGTCGACGACCACGTGACCGCGGGCGCGCGAGACCTCGAGCAGGTGCTCGACGACGCCCGCGCGCACCTCGACCCACCGGTCGGCTCGCGGGAGCCCGGTCACCACAGTCAGGTGCTCGGCGACGAGCCGCTGTACGGACCCGAACCGCGCCTCGAGGGCGCCCTCGCCGGTGAGCCGTGCCGCGCTGAGCAGCCCCGACACCTCGTCCAGCACGCCGAGGTGCTGGGCCACCGACCCACCGTAGGGATCGGCGTCGACCAGGGTCGTCCGCAGACCGCGCCGTGAGATCGCGGCCGCGAGCGCCACCGCCACGGTCGTCCGACCCGGCGAGCCGGCGGGTCCCCACACGGTCAGGATCCGGCCCGCGGAGCCTGGTCGCTCGGCGAGGACACCGTCGGCGTCGAGCACCGGGTCGAGGACCGGGTCCAGCACCGGGTCGAGCACCGGGTCGGCCGGGCCGGTCTCGAGGACGTCGGGAAGGCGGTCGAGGTCGTCGTGAGCCACCAGGACGTCGACCCCGAGCCGAGCGGCCCGGGCGCGGGCGGCCTCGTCGTCGGATCCGATCGCGACCACCCGCACGTCGTGCCGGTGCAGCACCTCCACGGCGGTCGGGTCGAGGCCGGGCGCGTCCAGCGCCACCACGGCGGCGTCGGTCTGTCCGGAGCTGCTGGTCGCCAGTGCCTCGTCGATGTCGACGCAGCGCTTCAGCACGACCATCCCGCTGCGATCCGCGACCAGGTCCAGCACGGGCGACTCCCAGGCGGCGCCGGACGCCACCACCACGACGACGATCACGTCAGCTCCGGCCGACGACGGTGACCGCGGCGTCGTCGGTGGTCGCGAGCAACCGGAAGAAGCGCTCGACCTGCGCGGCGGACATGGCCAGCACGAGCATCCGGTTGCCGTCGGACCCGAACGCCTCGTCCGCGGCGGGTGCGTCGACGACCGTGACGCCACTGACCACCGGCAGCCCCGAGCAGACCGCGGTGCCCTGGCAGCCGGTGTGGGCCGCCGGACGGAGGTAGACGTCGACGTCGTCACCCACCGCCACGGACGCGGGGACCTGGTCGCGGGCCACGGACACCGGCACCTGGCGCAGCTCGTCCATGCCGGAGCGGCGCACTGCCGCGCGTGGCAGCAGCTCTCCCGCGGCGACGTCGTGGCTGAGCCTCAGGTCTGCCGGCAGCTGCTGGTCGGCGGAGAAGTACAAGGAGATCGCGTCCGCGTCGTCGAAACGGACGCGGCGTACCGCGAGGTCGTCGGCGGTCAGCACGTGGCCTGCTCCGAGCGAGTCTGCCGCCGCCCAGACCGGAAGCGTGTCGTCGGACGTGCCGAGCACCAGCGCCCCGACCACCACCGAGACCGCGACGATGGCCAGCCCGACCCACAGCCGCGGGTCGCGCCACCCCGGCGGTGCCGACCGACGGGCAGCCGGAACGTCCGTGATCCCGAGATCCACGGGCACATCATCCACCGGAACCTCGTCGGACGGCAGACCGTCGTCCACAGACGGTCACGAGGCGCCACCTGCCCGATGTTCACACGTGCAACGATGGCCCCATGGCCCCCAGCCCGCGGTTCCTCACGCTCGCCGACGTCGCCGAGGTCCTGAGCACGTCCAGCGCACAGGTCTACGCCCTCGTCCGTCGCGGCGAGCTGCCGGCGATCAAGATCGGCGGGCGGGGCCAGTGGCGGGTCGAGGCCTCCCAGCTCGAGGCCTACATCGAGCGGATGTACGACGAGGCGCGCGCCTTCGTGGACGCTCACCCGTTCACCGAGGGCGACGCGAAGTCGGAGGAGCCCGACCGCTGAGCCTCAGCCGACCTGTGCCCCCAGGGTGATCCGTAGCCGCATCTGCGAGGCGCCCCGACGCACGGTGAACGCCACGGTGTCGCCCGGCTGGTGCGACCGGATCGCCACGATCAGGGCGATGCCGTCCGACACCTTCTCACCCGCGACGTCGGTGACCACGTCGCCCTTCCGCAGGCCGGCCCGCGAGGCGGGGCCGGAAGGGTTCACCGTGAGGATCTTGGCGCCGCTGTCGGTCGTGTCCCCGGTGTCGACGGTCGCCCCGATCACCGGATACCGCGCCTCGCCGGTGCGCAGGATCTGGTCGGCGGTGATCTTGACCTGGTCGATCGGGATCGCGAAGCCGACGCCGATGTTGCCCGCCTCGCCGGCGACGGCCCCGCCGGTGGTGGCGATGGCGGAGTTCACTCCGACCACGCGGCCGGTCAGATCGACGAGCGGTCCCCCCGAGTTGCCCGGATTGATCGCGGCGTCGGTCTGCACGGCGTTGATGTACGACGAGTCCGAGCTGGTGTCGCTGGTGGTCACCGGACGGTTCAGCGCACTGACGATGCCGGCTGTCACCGTCGAGCTCAGACCGAGCGGCGAGCCGAAGGCGACCACCTGGTCACCGACGTGCAGCACCCGTGCCGAGCCGAGGCTGGCGGGTGGCAAGGCGGGGCCGGCCTTCACGTACAGCACCGCGAGGTCGTACGTCGGGCTCCGCCCGACCACCCTCGCGGCGTACCTGTCGCCGTTCTGGTCGACGACCTCGATCGGGCCGTCGTGCTCGACGGCGTCGGCGACCACGTGGTTGTTGGTGATGAAGTGCCCGGACCGGTCCAGGACGAACCCGGAGCCGGTGGCACCGTCCTTCCGCCCCTGGTACTCCGCCAGCACCTGGACGGTGCTGGGAAGGAGCCGCCGGGCGACGGAGGCCACGGAGTGGTTGCCGACCGGGAGCGGTGCCCGTGACTCGGTCCCGGCGTCTGCCAGGCCGCCGCCCACCCGACCTTCGTCGGTGTTCGCATGCCAGCCCTCGTAGACGGCGGCGCCGAACACGCCGCCGATCACCCCGATGACCAGGGCGAGCGTGGACACCACGGGCCAGACCCAGCCAGGCACCCGCTCGCGCGGCGCCGGAGGGCGATGCTGCACCGGGTACGCGGCCGTCCACGGTGGCGGGTACGTCGGGCGAGGGAGCTCCCGGTCGCCGTACGAGGTGGCCGCCGGTGGCGGGCCCGGCGGCGTCCACTGGTGAGGAGGACCCTGCTCGCGAGGTGGCAGCCAGCCATCACCGGTCGCCGTCAGCGGCCTCGTGTCCTCAGGACCGTCCGGCTCTCCGGAGCGGTCACTGGCTTGCTCGTCCGTCACGGGTCCTGACTCTCCACGGGGTTCCGGCCGCTGCTCGGACGGCGCGGAGGGCCGGCGCAGGCCCTACGGCGCGAGTGTACGACGCAGCGCGTGAGCGGCAGGTGGGGTGTCCCGATAGCTCCGCCGATCCCTCGAGGGGGTCCGGTCGCGATCGATGACCGTGGTGATCGCGTGGGTGAGAGTGACCCCCAGCGAGTCCGTGGCGGGGCGGACGAGGGCCCCCGGCGCATTCGCGGGCGAGGCTCCGAGAGCGAGCACCCCCATCACTGCGGCGCCGACCGCACCACCGCCGATGCCGCCCAGTCCGAGGTGGCGGCGCCGGCCGCCGGCGGCGAACGCGGGGTGCTCTGGCAGGTCGGGCCAGTCGACGAGGCCGCGCAGCAGCAACGAGCCCTTCAGGTGCGAGGGCGCCGTGGCGCCGGCGAGCTGGATGGTGGCCAGGCGGGTCTTCACCCACCCCTCGCGCTCCACGGCGTCGCGGCACTGGTGGCAGGAGTGGACGTGCTCCCAGGCGCGCTCCTCGTCGGCAGGGGACAGCTGACCGTCGAGGAGCGCGCTGACTCGGGAGCCCAGGTGGCCGATCACGACGTGCCTCCCGCGGCAAGGCCCGGCTTGGCGGCCGCGGGCCCTTGGTACCGGGTACGCCCCTCGGCCGGGGCGCGGTGCGCCAGCGCGGCTCGGAGCATGGCACGGCCGCGGTGGATCCGGGACCTGACCGTGCCCAGCTTGGCGTCGAGGATCGTGGCGATCTCGTCGTAGGACAACCCCTCCACGTCGCAGAGCACCACGGCTACCCGGAACTCCGGCGGCAGCGTCGCCAGCGCGCGCTCGACGTCGTCGTCGAAGGTCTGGTCGGCATAGGCGGTCTCGGGTGCCGGCAGCGCACTGTGCAGCCGCTCGGCGCGGTCGTCGGAGAGAGCATCGAAGCGGATGCGCTGCCGACGGCGCGCGTGGTCGAGGAAGAGGTTGGTGGTGATCCGGTGGATCCAGCCCTCGAAGGTGCCGGGCTGGTAGGTGTCGAGGCTTCGGAAGACGCGGACGAACACCTCCTGGGTGAGGTCCTCAGCGTCGTGCCGGTTGCCGGTCAGCCGGAGCGCGAGACGGTAGACCCGGTCGGAGTGGCTGTCGACGATCTCCTCCCAGGTAGGGACGGTCCCGGAAACGGGCGCGCCACCGGTCGCGTCGTAGGTTCCCTCCGGACTCACGCGCTCCTCCTGGTGACGCCTCCGCGCCTGGGATGACCCGAACAGCGCCTGCCTCCGTCCTCGAGAACTCTCGTGCCCACGGCTGAGAGGAACCTGTGAGAAGAGCACCCCGCGCCGTGTGAAAACGTGCCCGCGATCCAAGGGATCCAACGAGCGAGGGGGCCCGCGGTGTTCCCGGATCGGGCACCCGTCTGCGCGGCTCCCGCGCGATAAGGTCGCGCTGACCGCCCCTCCCGACCGGAAGGCCGCACGATGCCCGTCTCTCCGCCCAAGCCCGCCAGCTGGTCCTACGCGGAGGAGTTCGTGTCGGAGGACGACGTGCTCGCGGCCGCTCGGGCGCGCTCGGAGGAGGTCGGAGCGGTCTCGATCGGCTCCGGGGCCGGGGCCGCGCTGCGCTTCCTGGCTTCGGTGATCGAGGCGAGGGCCGTGGTCGAGGTGGGCACGGGTGCCGGGGTGTCCGGCGTGTGGCTGCTGCGCGGGATGCGGTCGGACGGCGTGCTCACCACCATCGACATCGAGGCGGAGCACCAGCGGCTGGCGCGCGAGTCGTTCAACGACGCGGGCATCCCGCCACAGCGCGCGCGCACCATCGCCGGCGCCGCTCTCGACGTACTCCCCCGGCTCACCGACGGTCATTACGACCTCGTCTTCTGCGACGCCGACAAGGCGGAGTACGCCGCCTACCTCAAGGAGGCGCTGCGCCTGCTGCGCCCCGGCGGGATCGTCGCCTTCGACAACGCGCTCTGGCACGACCGGGTGGCCGACCCCGCCCAGCGTGACGAGGACACGACCGTCATCCGCGACCTCGGCAAGGAGATCGCGGGCAACGAGACGCTCGTGCCGTTGCTGCTGCCCGTCGGTGACGGGCTCCTGGTCGCCAAGAAGGAGTGGGCACCGGACGCCTCCGAGGCCTGAGCAGACCGAGGACTCCTGGGCGCTTCGCGTCGGCACCCCTCCGCCGCCGGGCCTGGCGCTGCTCAGCCCGCGGCCGGGCGTGGCCCCCGCCGATTGGTGCCAAACGGCAAGAGTTTGCACAGGAAACCCGCCGATTGGTGCCAAACGGCAAGAGTTTGCACAGGCCGCGCCGGACGACATCGGGTGTGCTCGGCGCCGCTGTCGACGGGTTGGCGGTCAGTCGGCCGGTCAGTCCGTCAGTCGGTCAGGCGATCCCGGCCAGCGGGTCGGGGCCGGTCAGCCAGGTGAGCAGGGCGCGGGGCCCGAAGCCGGTGGGGCCCTTGCTCCACTCGTAGGAGTCGATGGGCGCGTCGCCGGTGGACGCGATGTCGAGGTGGGCCCAGGGCACGTCGCCGGCGAAGTGCTGGAGGAACAACGCGGCCGTGATCGCGCCGGGACCACCGGGAGAGTTGGTCGCATCGGCCACGGTCGAGGTGAGGGTGTCCTCGTAGTCCGGTTCGAGCGGGAGCCGCCACAAGGGCTCGCCTGCGGTGGCGCCGGCGGCCGCGAGGGCCTCGGCCAGGGCGTCGTGGTTGGCGAAGTAGCCGCCGGTCCACTGCCCCAGGGCGACCTTGACGGTGCCCGTCAGCGTCGCCACGTCGATGAGCACGGCCGGGTCCAGCTTGTCGACGGCGTAGGCCATCGCGTCGGCCAGGACCAGTCGGCCCTCGGCGTCGGTGTTCACCACCTCGCTCGTGCGTCCGCCGTAGTGCGTGACGACGTCACCGGGACGCAGCGACGAGCCGCCGACGGCGTTCTCAGCGGCGGGGATCAGGCCGGTCACCCGGAGCGGACAACCCAGGGTGCTCAGGGCAGCCAGCACCGCCATCACGACGGCACCGCCGGTCATGTCGCGCTTCATGGTCGCCATGCTTTCGGCCGGCTTGATCGACAGGCCACCGGAGTCGAAGGTGATGCCCTTGCCGACCAGGACCACGCGCGGTGCCCGTCGGCCCCTGGTCGGGATGTAGTCGAGCCGGATCAGCCGGGGCGGGGTGGCCGATGCCTGGCCGACCCCGACGATGCCGCCGAAGCCCTGCTTGGCCAGCTTCGACTCGTCCCAGATCTCGCACGTGAGCCCGGCCTCCTCGGCCAGGTCCTCGGCCTGCTCGGCCAGCCACTGGGGCGACTTCAGGTTGGACGGCACCGTGGCGAGCATCCGGGAGCGCCAGCCGGCCCCGCCCAGCGCGAGCCCGCGCTCCAGGGCCGACGTGTGGTCGTTTCCGGCCAGCCCGGCCAGGACCACCCGGCGTACCGGCTGGTGCTCGGGGCCCTGCGACCGCCAGTGGAACACGAACGAGCCGAGCATGGTCCCCACGACGTACGCCGTCAGGGCGTCGGCACCGGCGCCGGCCGGGACGGCCGACGCCATCGCCTCGTGGTCGGTGGCGGCCCGGGCGACAGCCGCGCCGGCCCTCCGGAAGTCGGTCAGGCTCCCGGCTCCCAGGCCGACGAGCAGCACCAGCCTGAGCGCGGGGTGCCGGCGGCCGTCGACGGGAACGGAGACCACCTCGCCACCGGTGCCCTTGGCCCGGCGCGCGGCCAGCAGCCCCACCAGATCGAGACCCAGCGCCTCACCCGCCTCGGCCGCGCCGGCGCCCAGCATCGGAACGTCGTTGTCGACGGTGAACGGCAGGGCCAGCACCTCGACCCCCGACAGCTCATGGGGGGCGCGCCCGCTCAGCGCGAAACCGGGCGGTGAGACCTGCGGTGGTAGGACGGCGGGCTGCGTGGGCACGTCAGCCCACGACCTCCTTGAGAGCCTCTCCCAGGGCCCCGGCCTCCTCGGCGTTCAGCTCGACGACCAGGCGCCCACCACCTTCGAGCGGCACGCGCATCACGATGCCACGGCCTTCCTTGGTGACCTCGAGCGGACCGTCACCTGTCCGCGGCTTCATTGCCGCCATCCGCGTACCTCTTCTTCTCGTTCGGGACCCGGGACGTACGGGACGACGCCCCCAGCACGCCTGATGCCCCCCCATTATCCCCTATCGGGCTCCGGGACGTCTGCGAACCCCTGTCGCCGAAGGTCCATGCCAGACCTGCGCGGGTGCTGGCACAGTGACCGCATGCGCGCGCGCTCGGCCCTGTTCGACGTGTACGGCGACCATCTGCGTTCGCGCGGCGACCAGGCGCCCGTCTCGGCCCTGATCCGGCTACTCGAGCCGGTCGGCATCGCAGAGCCGGCGGTGCGAACGGCGATCTCGCGGATGGTCGTCCAGGGCTGGCTGGAGCCGACCCGCGTCGCCGCCGCAGCGGGCTACCGAGCCTCCCCGAGGGCGATCCAGCGGCTCTCCGACGCGGCCGCCCGCATCTACCGCGGCGCCCCCGAGGCGTGGGACGGGCGCTGGCGGCTGGTCTTCCTCGAGGCGCCGCGTCCACGAGGAGAGCGGGAACGCCTCCGCCAGGAGCTCGCCTACCTCGGGTACGCCGAGCACGCCCCCGGCGTGTGGCTGTGCCCCTTCGACCGTCCGGAGGTGGACGACGTCGTGACCAGGGCGGGGGGCTCTGCCCGGTACGCCGTGGCCGTGGACCTGCGTCCTGACCCGGTCGAGGCGTGGGACCTGGGTGCGCTCGCCGCGTCGTACACCGCCTGGCCCCGCGTCGCCGCGCATCTGGTCGACGACGAGCCGCCGCACGCGGACGAGAACGAGAAGGCGTTCGCCGCGCGGTTCCGGTTGGTCCACGAGTGGCGCAAGTTCCTGTTCGAGGACCCCGGGCTGCCGGCCGAGCTGCTGCCTGCCGACTGGCCCGGCATACCGGCAGCGCGCCTGTTCACCAGCGAGGCGGCGAGGTTGAAGCCCGCAGCCGACCGATTCGTCACCCGCTGCCTCGACTCCGGCTGACGGCGGTGTGGCAACCTCTGGTCATGCCCGAGGTCTCCCCCGTCCTGCTCGAGGTCGCGGACGGCGTCGCGACCGTGACGTTCAACCGGCCCGAGGCGATGAACAGCCTCGACGTCGCCACCAAGGAGGCGCTGCTGACGGCGCTGCGGGAGGTCGCCGACGACCCGGCCGTGCGTTGCGTCGTGCTGACCGGTACGGGCCGCGCCTTCTGCGTCGGGCAGGACCTCAAGGAGCACGTGGCGCTCCTCCGGAGCGGAGCCACGGATGCGCTGTTCCGCACCGTCGAGGAGCACTACAACCCGATCGTGACCACGCTCACCGGGATGGAGAAGCCGGTGATCGCCGCCGTGAACGGGGTCGCGGCCGGAGCCGGCGCGAGCCTGGCGTTCGCCTGCGACCTGAGGATCGTCGCCGACACCGCCGGGTTCAACCTCGCCTTCGCCAACATCGCCCTCTCCTGCGACACCGGCTCGAGCTTCACCCTGCCGCGGCTGGTGGGCCGGGCCAAGGCCCTCGAGCTGCTGTACTTCCCGCGCACGGTCGCCGCCGACGAGGCGCTCACGCTCGGGCTGGCCAACCAGGTGGTCCCGGCCGGTGAGCTCACCGAGGTGGTCACCGACCTCGCCGCCCGCCTGGCGGCCGGGCCCACGGTCGCGCTCGGGGCGATGCGGCAGTCGTTGACCTTCGCCGCCGACCACACCCTCGCGGAGGCGGTGGACTTCGAGTCCGTCCAGATGACCAGGACCGGGCAGACCGCCGACCACGCCGCCGCCGTCGCTGCGTTCCTGGCCAAGGAGCAGCCGGTCTTCGAGGGACGCTGAGCGCGGCGTCAGCTCCGGGGAACGCCGTTCACCCCACCGCGCCAAGCGCCGAACAGCCGGAGGATCTTGTCCGGAGCTGCCCGGAGCTTGGTCTTGGCGGGATGTGCGCCGTACTCGATGGTGAGGGCGAAGCCCGGGAACTTGTGGTTGAACCACATCGTCATCGTGCCGTGGCAGGTGCTGCCGCAGTCGAGCCGTGACATCGGCAGGTCGAGCGCGCGGGCCACTCGCTTGGAGAACCTCGGTCGCTCGGTGACGTCGACAGCGTGCAGGGGCTGGTGGAAGGACAGCACGAACGCCGGCTCGACCCGCGCGAGGAACCTCATCATCGCCCGTGTCTCGGGCTCGCTGGCCGGCCCGGGGCCGGACTCGTAGTTGCCGTCGAGGGCAGCCCACTTGTAGGGATAGTTGCGGTTCGGGTCGACGCCGTGTGCGTTCTTGCGGGTGTGACGGGCGAACCCGTCCGGGTTGTAGACCGGCACCACCCACAGGTTCAGGTCATGGACCGGCTCGCCGTCGACGAGGTCGAGGAGGATCCGGCGCGGTGCAGGTTCGTTGCCGTGCATGAGCGAGATCAGGACGACCTTCTTGCGACCTGGCTCACCCAGGTGGTAGGCGACGATCGCGCGTCCCTGGACCGAGTGACCGATCACCCGTCTCCCGATGACCGCGGGTCGCCCGTCCGCGGCCGACGTCGGCTGCCCCGGCAACACCAGGAAGGCGGGCACCAGGGTGAGGCAGAGACCGGCGGCGGTCAGCGAGAGGCGGCGTACGTCGGCAGCCCGAGACATCGAGCCCTCAGCTCGTCGCGTAGAACCACGTGAACACGACCACGCCGACCAGCATCCCCACGTGGGCCAGGATCGACAACCCCGGGCCCTGGGACCAGCTGTCGTCGGCAGTCCCGGAGGCGTGCCGGCCGCGGCTGGGGAGCCACCGGAGCAGGATCATCAGCCCCAGCAGCGCCGTGAGCCAGTAGAAGAACAGCGCCACGACGCCCACCAACGAGAGGTCCTGGCCGGTCACCAGGAAGAACGCCCAGAGCACGACCCCCACCGCACCGAACGCCGAGTGCAGGTGCACCGTGCCCATGCCCACCTGGTGCTGCCCGGCGGCCTCCTCCTGAGAGAGCCGGAGCCGGGTCAGGACCACGACGGCTGCGGACAGGACTGTGAGGAGGTAGACGAGGAGCTCGGTCGGCACGGCCCCTCAGTGTGCCGTAGGCGCCTGGCCGTCGGCATCCGGCGATGTCGGTTCGGTCTCGGTGCGCTCGCGCTCCTCGGCGAGCCGGTCGAGCAGTGCGTCCACCTCGGCCATCCGGTAGCCGCGGAAGGCGAGGGGGAACCTGATCCTCCTCAGGTCCTCGGCCGTGATGGGGCCGTCGCGTGGGACGAGGGAGTCGGGTGCGTCGTCGTACGCCGGGGTCATCGGCGTCCCTCGGCCAGCGGCGACGACCGCCACCGCGCCGAGAGCGAGCACGATCAGGATCGCGAACAGCCACATCATGTGGCGCGTCTCCTCTCCCGGGCCTCGACCATCCGCGCCACCGCCTCGTCGACGTCATCGGTGAGGCGCAGCATGTCGATGTCCGACCGGTTGATCGTGCCGTGCACGAGGGCACGATCACGGAGCCAGTCGATCATCCCCTGCCAGTAGTCGATGCCGAGGAGCACGAGCGGGAAGCTGGTGACCTTCCGGGTCTGCACCAGGGTGAGCGCCTCGAACAGCTCGTCGAGGGTCCCCAGGCCTCCCGGCAGCACGACGAAGCCCTGGGAGTACTTCACGAACATGGTCTTGCGGGCGAAGAAGTACCGGAAGTTGATGCCGACGTCGACCCAGGAGTTGAGGCCGCTCTCGAAGGGCAGCTCGATACCGAGACCGACGCTGGTCCCTCCTGCCTCACTGGCGCCCTTGTTGACCGCCTCCATCGCACCCGGCCCGCCGCCGGTGATCACCGCGAAGCCGGCGTCAGACAGCTTGCGGCCGACCTCCTCGCCCATCGCGTAGACGGGGTCGTCGGGCTTGGTCCGGGCGGACCCGAAGCACGAGATCGCCGGCCCGAGCTCCGCCAGCGCACCGAAGCCCTCGATGAACTCCGCCTGGATGCGCAGGACCCGCCAGGGGTCGGTGTGCACCCAGTCGCTCGGGCCGCGCGAGTCGAGCAGCCGCTGGTCGGTCGTGGTGCCGTCGACCTGGTTGCGGCGCATCACCACCGGGCCCTTGTACTTCTCGGGTTCGCCGCCGGGGGCCCTCTCGGTCATCGTCCACCTCCCAGCCACGACGAGAGCACACGCTCGCAGTGCCGGAGCTGCTCGAGCGGCACGAACTCCTCCAGCGTGTGGGCCAGGCTCGGGTCTCCGGGACCGAAGTTGACCGCAGGTACGCCGAGCGCACTGAACCGGGACACGTCGGTCCACCCGAACTTCGGGTTCACCGCGCCGCCGACCGCCTCGACGAACTCCTCGGCGGCCGGCCGGTCGAGTCCTGGGAGGGCGCCCGGCGCGCTGTCGGTCACCTCGACGGCGTACCCCTCGAAGAAGTCGCCGAGGTACGCCTCCGCCTCCGCCTCGCTGCGGTCGGGCGCGAACCGGTAGTTGACGCTGACGGTGCAGCGGTCGGGGAGCACGTTGCCGGCGACCCCGCCGCTGATGCCGACGGCGTTGAGGCCCTCGTGGTAGGTCAGGCCGTCGATCACCGGCATCCGCGGCTCGTAGGCCGTGAGACGCTCGAGCACCGGCGCGGCCCGGTGGATCGCGTTCACGCCTCTCCAGGCCCGCGCCGAGTGAGCGCGCTCGCCGTACGTCGTCACGTCGGCCCGCATCGTCCCCTGGCAGCCGGCCTCGACGACGCCGTCGGACGGCTCCATGAGGATGGCGAAGTCGGCGCACAGCAGCTCGGGCTCGTCGGCCGCGAGATGACCCAGCCCGTTGTGCTCGCTCTCGATCTCCTCCCCCTCGTAGAGGACGTAGGTGACGTCGCGGACCGGCTCGGGCACGCCCGCCGCGAGCCTGAGGATGACCGCGTCGCCGCCCTTCATGTCGCAGGCGCCCAGGCCGTGCAGGTTCGTCCCGTCGTTGCGACCTGGCAGGTTGTCGTTGAGGGGCACCGTGTCGAGGTGACCCGCGATCACGACCCGCTCTCTCCTCCCGAGGCTGGTCCTCGCGACCACGGTGTTGCCGCGTCGGACGACCTCGAGGTGCCGCAGCGAGACCAGCGCGGCCTCCACAGCGTCCGCGATCTGCTGCTCCTGGCGGCTCACCGACGGGATGTCGACCAGCTGCTCGCACAGCGACACCACGTCGGTGCTCAGGTCCAGGTCCACGGCCCCATCCTGTCAGCCGGCGGTTTTCCACATGTTGCCGTTTGGCACCAAACGGCAAGACATTGCCCAGATCTGATGCAGTTCTTGACCAAACGGCGCCTGTGGAAAGGGTCGCCGGTCGGTGGCGGTGACGCCTAGGGTCCCTGGCATGCCGCCGTCGCCGCCCTCCGCATTGCTGGTCGTGATCCCCGAGGCGGAGCCGCTGGTGAGCGCACACCGGCTGCGGTTCGACCCCGTGGCGCGGCGCGGGGTGCCGGCCCACGTCACCGCCTTGTTCCCGTTCTTCGCGCGTGACGACCTGGACGCCGACGTGCTGGCGCGAGTGGCCGGGCTGGCCGCGGCCCACCACGCCTTCGACCACCGCTTCGCGACGACCGCGTGGTTCGACCGCGACGTCCTGTACGTCGCACCCGACGACCCGGCGCCGTTCGCGGGCCTTACCCGGGCACTTGCCGGCGCCTTCCCCGAGTATCCGCCGTACGGCGGCGAGTACGAGGACCTCTCACCTCATCTGACGGTCGCCCACGCCACGAACGCCACCACTTCGACCGAGCTCGGGGAGGTCGAGGCCGTCCTCCGGGCCGGTCTTCCGATCGCGGGCCGAGCCGAGCACCTGACCTTGATGACCGAGGACGACGACGGCCGGTGGAGCGTGCTCCGCCGCTTCCCGTTCGCGTCGGACCAGCCCCGCTGACCGCCCCGAGTGACCGGGGGTCAGGCGCGCTCGAGCTCGATCACCGGCTGGGCGACCGAGGCCTCCCGGACGTCGAGGGACGTGGCCAAGGTCTCGCGCCGGATCAGGCCCGCGTGGGTGCGGGCAGCGTCGGCGGCCGAGGGGCCGGCCGAGATCGTCAGGGCGATCCGGTCGGAGACGTCCAGGCCGGCCTCGCGACGCGCCTGCTGGACCGCCCGCACGAGGTCCCGGGCGACACCCTCGGCCTCGAGCTCCGGCGTCACTGCGGTGTCGAGCACCACGAAGCCACCACCGGGCAACAGTCCGGTCGCGGACTCCTCGCCACCCGAGGCGACGGTCTCGACGGAGTACTCGCCGTCCTCCAGGACGAGCCCCCCCGCCGTGACGACACCGGTGTCGGAGACACTCCAGTCCCCGGCCTTGGCCGCGCGGATCGCGGTCTGCACCTGCGGGCCGAGCCGCGGCCCCGCGACGCGGGCGTTGACCGTGAGCCGCTGCGAGACGCCGTACGACGCGGCGTCCGGGTGGTCGGCGTCGAGCAGCCGCACCTGCTTGACGTTGAGCTCGTCGGCGACGATCTCCTCGAAGCCCTCGAGCCGATCCGCGCCGGCCACCACGACGGTCAGCGTCGACAGCGGCAGCCGGTTGCGCAGCGCGGCGCTCTTGCGCAGCGCCGAGCCCGCCGAGCACACGTCGCGCACCTGGTCCATGGCGGAGACCAAGGCCTGGTCGTCCGGGAAGTCGCCGGCGTCCGGCCAGTCCGTCAGGTGCACCGACCGCTCGCCGGTCAGGCCCCGCCACACCTCCTCGGTCGTCAGCGGCAGCAACGGGGCCGCGACCCGGCAGACCGTCTCGAGCACCGTGTACAGCGTGTCGAACGCGTCCTTGGTGGTCTCGACGAGCTCAGCCGAGGACGACTCCCCGGCCGACGCCGACTCCCCGACCGAGGACGACTCCCCGGCCGACGCCGACTCCCCGGCCGACGCCGACTCCCCGACCGAGGACGACTCCCCGGCCGACGCCGACGGATCGGCCGCCCAGAAGCGCTCGCGCGAGCGCCGGATGTACCAGTTCGACAGGACGTCGAGGAACCGCTGGGTCGTGTCGCAGGCGTTGGCGACCTCGTAGTCGTCGAGCTGCCGGGTCGACTCCTCGACGTACTGACGGGTCTTGGCCAGCAGGTAGCGGTCCATCGGGTGATCTGACGCGGTCGACCGCCGCGCGTCGTACCCGCCGCCCTGCACAGCATTGGCGTAGAGCGCGAAGAAGTACCAGCAGTTCCACAGCGGGATCAGCACCTGCCGGACGCCCTCGCGGATCGCCTGCTCGGTCACGATCAGGTTCCCGCCCCGCAGGATCGGCGACTGCATGAGGAACCAGCGCATGGCGTCGGCGCCGTCGCGGTCGAAGACGTCGCGCACGTCGGGGTAGTTGCGCAGCGACTTCGACATCTTCTGGCCGTCGCTGCCGAGCACGATGCCGTGCGAGACGCAGGTCTCGAACGCCGGTCGCTCGAACAGCGCCGAGGCCAGCACGTGCATCGTGTAGAACCATCCGCGCGTCTGGCCGATGTACTCGACGATGAAGTCACCGGGGAAGTGGTCCTCGAACCAGTCACGGTTCTCGAACGGGTAGTGCACCTGGGCGAAGCTCATCGAGCCCGACTCGAACCAGCAGTCGAGCACGTCGGTGACCCGGCGCATCGTCGACTTCCCGGCGCCGACCGGTCGGGGGTCGTCGGGGTTGGGCCGGGTGAGCTCGTCGATGAACGGGCGGTGCAGGTTGTCCGGGCGCACACCGAAGTCCCGCTCCAGCTCGTCCAGGGAGCCGTAGACGTCGACCCGTGGGTACGCCGGGTCGTCGCTGCGCCAGACCGGGATCGGGCTCCCCCAGAACCGGTTGCGGGAGATCGACCAGTCGCGGGTGTTCTCCAGCCACTTCCCGAACTGCCCCTCCTTGACGTGATCGGGCACCCAGCGGATCTGCTGGTTCAGGTCGAGCATGAGCTCGCGGATCTTCGTCGTGGAGACGAACCACGACGACACCGCCATGTAGATCAGCGGCTCGCGGCAGCGCCAGCAGTGCGGGTAGGAGTGCTCCCACGACTCACGCCGCAGCAGCACGGTGCCGGGGATGATCGGGCCGGTCTCGCCCTCACCCTGCATGGTGTTCTTGAGATGCTCGATGATCGCGATGTTCGCGTCGAAGACGTGCATGCCGGCGTACTCGTCCACCGGCGGCGTGAACGTCCCGTCCTTGGCGACCGGTACGACGGGCTGGATCCCCTCGCGGTCGGTGACGACCTTGTCCGCCTCACCGAACGCGCCGGCCGTGTGCACCAGCCCGGTGCCCTCGGTGGCGGTGACGAGGTCGGCGGCCTGGACGAGCCGGAACGCGCGGTCGTGGCCGAGGAAGTAGCGCATCGGCGGCGTATAGGTGCTCTCGACGAGGTCCAGCCCCGTGAAGCGCTCCACCACCTGGTCCTGAACGGAGTCGGAGTCCGGGTCCTTCAGCTCGCGGGCGTACTCCGCGAGACGATCGGAGCCGATCAGGTAACGCTCCTTGCGGCCGGTGAACGACGACTCCACGACGACGTACTCGAACTCCGGATGGACCATGATCGCCAGGTTCGCCACCAGGGTCCAGGGAGTCGTCGTCCAGATCAGGGCCAGGGCACCCTCGGCCGGACCGCTGGTCAGCCGCATGCCTACGGTGACCGCCGGGTCCAGTCGCAGCTGGTAGACGTCCTCGTCCATCCGCAGCTCGTGGTTGGACAGCGGGGTCTCGTCGTTCCAGCAGTAGGGCAGGACGCGGAAGCCTTCGTATGCGAGCCCCTTCTCCCACAGCTGCTGGAAGGCCCACATGACCGACTCCATGTAGTCCAGGTCGAGGGTCTTGTAGTCGTGGTCGAAGTCGACCCAGCGCGCCTGCCGGGTGACGTAGTCGCGCCACTCCTGGGTGTACTCGAAGACGGACTTCCGGCACTCGGCGTTGAACGCCTCGATGCCCATCTCGAGGATCTCGTCGGTGGTCTTGATGCCGAGCTGGCGCATCGCCTCGAGCTCGGCCGGGAGGCCGTGCGTGTCCCACCCGAACCGCCGCTCGACCCGGCGTCCGCGCATCGTCTGGTAGCGCGGGATGAGGTCCTTGACGTAGCCGGTGAGCAGATGGCCGTAGTGCGGCAGGCCGTTGGCGAACGGCGGTCCGTCGTAGAAGACGAACTCGTTCGAGCCGTCAGTACCGGCGTCACGGTTCTCGACGCTCGCGCGGAAGGTGTCGTCGGCCTGCCAGTAGGCGAGAACCCCCTCCTCGATCTGCGGGAACCGAGGGGTGGGCGGCACACCGGATGCGGGGTCGGCGTCGGGACCGGTGGAGACCTTCGGGTACGTCATCGTGTCCTCGCTGGTTGAGGAGGGCCGCCGGGCCCTTCTCGACACCTGCGAGGACGACCGCCTCCGGCGGAGGCCTGCCGCGGTACCACCTCGCTTGCCACCCGCGTCGTCCGGTCAGGCTCGACCGACTGCGGGCAACCGCTCGTTTCGCGGGCTGTGACGGGCCCACCCGTCCGGTTCTAGTGGGGCCGTCCCCGGTCTCGATCCGCTCGACCGGCGATCACGCCCGTTCTTCCGGAGGCTCGCCGCTGATGACGGCTCGAACGCCTGTGGCTCCAGGGTACGGGGCCGCGTGGACCCCGAGCCACCGGGTTGTCGCGGCGGGTAGGTTCGCGCGCATGCCGCCGTCGAGACGACTGCCCGCGCAGACGCTCGACCCGGTCGCCGCCGGCCTCGTCGCCCTCGGCGTGTACGCCCTGCACGGCTTCCAGAGCTCGCTGGACCGGGACCAGGCGACCTTCGTCTACGGAGGCCAGCAGCTCCTCCACGGGACGCCGCCGTACCGGGGGATCTTCAACTCGGTCGGCCCCCTCGGGGACATGATCGCCGGCCTCGGCATCCTGCTCGGTCGCCCGCTCGGGCTCGACGACCTGACCGGCGCGCGCGTGCTCTATCTCCTCGTCTCCGCCGCCTGCGTGGCCGTGCTCAGCGTGCTGGCCCGCGAGGCGTTCGCGTCGCGAGCGGCCGGCCTGCTCGCCCCTGCGGTCTTCCTGACGTTCGCAAGCTTCTTGAAGCTGGCCACCGCCGGACCGCGCGAGAAGACCGCGATGGTCCTGTTCCTCGAGATCGTCCTGCTCCTGCTCCTCCGACGCCGATGGCTGGCCGCCGGCGTGTTCACCGCTCTCGCGACGTCGGTCTGGCAGCCGGTGCTGCTGCCCGCGGCGGCGGCCGCGGCAGCCGCGATCCTGACGGCGGCCGAGCCCCGGCTCCGCGCTGTCGCCAGGTACGTCGTCGGCGGTCTCGTGCCGACGGCCGTGCTCGCCGGCTACTTCGCGGTCGAGGGAGCGCTGAAGGTGGCCTGGTGGGGCTTCGTCGTCGTGAACGTCGGCTACACGACGCAGCCCACGATCCTCGACAGCTGGGGGCTGGTGACCGCGGACTACCGATGGTCGCTCGCGCCCGTGCTGCTCGGCTGGGTCGCCGCACTCGGCCTGGCCGCGCGCGCCGTCCTACGCAGCGGACAGCGGGGCGGCGCACCGGAGGTCGACGCGGTCGACCGCAACCTCCTCGTGCTCGGCAGCGGCACGCTCGCCTCCGGCCTGTGGAGCTGCTACGCCATCAACGGCGGGGCGGACCTCTTCGTGGTGTTGCCCTTCGCTGCGCTGGGCGTCGCTGGCGTGCTGCTCGCACTGGGGCGTCGGGTGTCTCCCGAAAACGCACGCCGACTCTGTGCGGCCGGCGTGACCGTGGCCGTCGCGTGCGCCGGCGTCGAGGCGGTCACGACGCGCGACCACCGGCTCCCCGCCGAGCGTCGAGAGGACGCGCGCATGATCGCCGCCGTGCCGCCGGGCTCCTCCGTGCTCTCGGTCTACGCGCCCGAGGTGCTGGTGCTGCTGCACCGCCGCAACACCTCTCCCTGGCAGCTGTCCAACGCCGCGATCTCCTCGTTCCTCGACGACCATCTGACAGGCGGGCTCGGTGGGTACGCCGACCGGATCTCCCGGCTCCGTCCGGCGCTGATCGTCGTCGGCCGGCGCGCGACGGACGAGTGGCTCGCTCCGGTGCTGGAGCGGCAGTACACCCGGGTCGGTCGCGGCGACCACTGGACCTGGTACGCCAGCAACACCCTCGGTCGCGACACCCTGGACCACCTCCGCGCCATCGACAGTCCCGGAGGAGCGGTGACCCGGCCGACCTTGAGGGGCTCGAGGCCCACCCGGCAGAGTTTCTCTCCATGACCGAGAAGCAGCGCAGATACCCCGACATGTGGGTCGACCCCGAGGACGACCCACGTGACACCGGCACGACGCCTCGCGGCGAGAAGGCCGTGCTCGCCGCGTACCTCGACCACTACCGGATGACCCTCGAGCTGAAGTGCGAGGAGCTCGACGCGGAGCAGCTGGCGCAGCGCAGCGTGCCGCCGTCCTCGATGTCGCTGCTCGGCCTGGTCCGGCACCTCGCCGGGGTCGAGCACACCTGGTTCCGCCGGTTCATCGAGGGCCACCGGGAGCTCGCCCGCCTCTACCAGGAGCCAGACGAGCGCGATCTCGACTTCAACGGCGCGGTCGCGGACGAGGCGGTCGTGGCCGAGGCCTGGGAGTCGTGGCGCCGCGAGGTGGCTCATGCCCGCGAGGTCTACGAGCGGTACGACGACCTCGGCGTGCTGGTGGGTCCCGAGGGCGACCAGGCCGAGCTCCGCGACATCGTCGTGCACATGATCGAGGAGTACGCCCGGCACTGCGGTCACGCGGACCTCCTCCGCGAACGCATAGATGGCCGCACGGGTCAGTAGGTTGGGCGGGTGACCGACCGCAGGGCGCACGGCTGGGGACTCGCGACCGTCGTGACCGACGGCGCCGCCGAGGGCGCCGTCCTCGAGACCTGGTTCCCCGCGCCGGTGCTCGGCAACCGCCCGGACGCCGGCCCCGCCCCGGAGGCGCTCGAGGCGCAGGCCGGGGACGATGCGCTGCGCCGGGTCCGTACCGAGGTGATCCGGGTCGAGATCGACCTCGAGGAGCCGCCGGCCGACGTCGCGGACGCCTATCTCCGGCTGCACCTGCTCTCGCACCGTCTGGTCCGCCCCCACGGCCTCGACGTCGAGGGCATCTTCGGCGTCCTCCCCACCGTGGTCTGGACCAGCGCCGGACCCTGCCCGGTCGAGGACTTCGAGGCGACCCGGCTGCGGATGCGCGACCAAGGCCCGCTCCAGATCCACGGGGTCGACAAGTTCCCGCGGATGACCGACTACGTCGTGCCGCCGGGCGTCCGCATCGCCGACGCCGACCGGGTGCGGCTCGGCGCGCACCTCGCGGAGGGGACGACCGTGATGCACGAGGGCTTCGTCAACTACAACGCCGGGACGCTCGGCGCGTCGATGGTCGAGGGGCGGATCTCGGCCGGCGTCGTCGTCGGCGACGGCTCGGACGTCGGTGGCGGCGCGTCGATCATGGGCACGCTCTCCGGGGGCGGCCAGCAGGTCGTGTCGATCGGCCGGCGCTGCCTCGTCGGGGCGAACGCCGGGATCGGCATCTCGCTCGGCGACGACTGTGTCGTCGAGGCCGGCTGCTACGTCACCGCAGGCACCAAGGTGACCATGCCCGACGGGCGGGTCGTGAAGGCGCTCGACCTGTCGGGTGGCGACAACCTGCTCTTCCGACGCAACTCCATGACGGGCACCGTCGAGGTGGTCCCGTGGCGTGCCGGAGGGGTGGCCCTCAACCAGGCCCTGCACCAGAACTGACCGATGCCTCGACGTACCGGCACGGCCCAGCGCATCGCCGCCGTCGCCATCCCCGTCGGCCTCGTCGTCGGGGGCGTCGCGTACGGCGTCTCGCAGCACGAGGCGGGCGACCAGACGCTCGGCGAGTGCACGACGAAGGTCGGCGGGCTCACCGTCGTCCTCACCGACGCGCAGGCGCGGAACGCGAGCCTGATCGCGGCGGTCTCCGTGCGCCGCGGGATGCCGGCGCACGCCGCCACCATCGGGCTCGCCGCCGCACTGCAGGAGTCTCGGCTCTACAACGTCCGGGGCGGCGACCGAGACTCCCTCGGGCTCTTCCAGCAACGTCCCTCGCAAGGATGGGGGACGCCGCGCCAGATCCTCGACCCGGTCCACGCCACCAACGCCTTCTACGACGCGCTCGAACGGGTGCCCGGCTACGCCGACCTCCCGGTCACGGTGGCGGCCCAACGGGTGCAGCGCTCCGGCTACCCCTCGGCGTACGCCGTGTACGAGGACGACGCGCGGGCGCTCGCGTCGGCGATGACCGGCTACTCCCCCGCCGCCTTCTGGTGCCACCTCTCCCGACCCGACGGCTCATCCCCTCCGCCCGCTCGCCGCGCGGCGGGTCTGCGACGCGTCCTGTTCCCCGCGTTCGGCTCCACGAGGGTGCGGGTCGCGTCGGGATCGGGCCTGGAGGTGCCGGTGTCCTCCCCGCGGCGTGGCTGGGCGGTCGCGGCGTACGTCGTGTCGCACGCCGGGTCGCTCGGCGTCTCGAGGGTCAGCTACCGCGGCCGGACCTGGAGCGCGGGCGACAACTCCGGATGGCGGCGGAACCAGGGAGCCGGCGCGGCGTCCGCGGTGGTGATCGCGTGAGCGGCGGACGCACGGCGAGCGGATCGGTAAAGGTTCGGGCAAATCGGCGCGGAATCAGCCCCGCCGGCGGTGGAGGCCCCTACTCTGATGTTCCAGTGCAGAGCCCGGGGGGGCTCGGGGCGACAGCCCGGGGGGGCTTGGGGGAGTCAATGATGCACAGTCCAACGATGATGTTCACGGTCGGAACGGCGCTTCGTCGCGCCGAGGACAACCATCTGCCGGTCGAGGTGCTGGTGCACGGCCAGTGGCTTCGAGGCACCGTCGTCGGTGTCGACGGCCAGGGTGTGGTCCTCAGCACGCACTCCGAGCACTCGGTGGTGCGGCTCGAGTCGATCTCGGCGGTGCGAGTGCCGGAGACGATGGCCGACGCGCCGGTCGCCGAGACGTTCGACCAGCACCGCGAGCTCGCGATCGTCGGCGCCCACGAGGACAGCGCCTTCGCGATGCCCGGAGCGGTCACCGGCTGACCTGCGCAGACGCGACCTGCGGTCGCTCGACCGGCTCAGAGCCGAGCGGCGGCGGACGCGACACGCTCGTCTGTCGCGGTGAGAGCCACGCGCACGTGACGCTTGCCCGACGCACCGTAGAACGTACCCGGGGCGACCAGGATGCCCAGGTCCGCGAGCGCCGACACCGTCTCACGGCAGTCCTCGTCGCGCGTGGCCCAGAGGTAGAGCGAACCCTGCGAGTGGTCGATCCGGAACCCCGCGCGCTCCAGGGCAGCCCGTAGTTCTTCGCGACGGGCGGCGTAGCGCGCACGTTGCTCGTCCACGTGCGCGTCGTCGTCCAGCGCGGCGGCCATCGCGACCTGCTGTGGGCCGGGCTGCATGAGCCCGAGGTTCTTGCGGACGGCGAGCAGCTCGGCCACGACAGCCCTGTCGCCGGCGGCGAAGCCGCAGCGGTAGCCCGCGAGGTTGGACCGCTTCGACATCGAGTGCAGGGCGAGGATGCCGTCGTGGCTGGCTCCGCACACGTCGGGGTGCAGGACGGAGAGCGGCGCGGTCTCCCACCCGAACTCGAGGTAGCACTCGTCGCTGACCAGCAGGGTGCCTCGCTCGCGGCACCAGTCCACGACCTTGCGGAGATGCTCGATCGGAAGGACCCGACCGGTGGGGTTGGCCGGCGAGTTCACCCACAGGATCGAGGGGCGCTCGGGACCGAGGCTGGTGAGTGAGTCGGTGGCCACGCCCCGGGCACCTGCCAGGGCCGCGCCGACGGCGTACGTCGGGTACGCGAGCTCCGGGTACACCACCGTGTCCTGGGGACCGAGGCCGAGCTGCGTCGGCAGCGCGGCGACCAGCTCCTTGGTCCCGATCAGGGGCAGGACCCCGTCGAGGTCGAGCCCGGTCACCCCGTGTCGTCGAGCCAGCCAGTCGACCGCAGCCTGCCGGGTCGTCGGCAGGCCGACGGTCAGGGGATAGCCCGGCGAGTCGGACGCGCTCTCCAGGGCGCGGCGGACGACGTCAGGCGTGGGATCGACCGGTGTCCCGATCGAGAGGTCGACGATGCCGTCGGGATGGGCGCGCGCCCTGGCGGCGTACTCGGCCAGCTGGTCCCAGGGGAAGTCGGGCAGCCGCTCCGAGACGGCGCCCGTCATCGCGACGGGGTCACTCGTCGTGCTCTTGGGGCGGCAGCTCCGCGACCAGCGGGTGGTCGTGGTCGATCTCGCCGAGCTTGGCCGCACCGCCGGGCGAGCCGAGGTCGTCGAAGAAGTGGACGTTGGCGTCGTAGTAGGCCTTCCACTCCTCGGGGGTGTCGTCCTCGTAGAAGATCGCCTCGACCGGGCAGACCGGCTCGCAGGCCCCGCAGTCCACGCACTCGTCGGGGTGGATGTACAGCATCCGCTTGCCCTCGTAGATGCAGTCGACCGGACACTCGTCGACGCAGGCGCGGTCCTTGAGGTCGACGCACGGCTGAGCGATGACGTAGGTCACTGGTCCTCCTGGTCGCGAAGCGAAGCTCGTCAGGACGAAAGCCTAGTATCCCGGAGTGCCCGCACTCGGAGGCGCCCACCGCCTGGGCCCCCATGTCGTCGGGCAGCGCGTCGTCGTACGGCGCATCCTGCCCGGCGAGACGGGTCCGTCCGGTGGGCCGGCCCTGACCGACGTGGTCGGGACCCTGCTCTCCTGGGACAGCGCCTCGTGCGTCGTCGCCCCCGAGTCCGGACCCCCGGTGACCATCCCGCTGGCCGAGGTCGTCACCGGGAAGCCGGTGCCGCCCCGCGGATCGGTGCGCCATCGGGTGTCCGCGCGGGACGCCGAGGTCCACGCCCTGCCGTTGTGGGTGTCGGCCACCGTCGTCCCCCTCGGGGAGTGGATGCTGCGAGTGGTGGAGGGCGAGCGGGGACGCGGGTCCCGGCGGGCGAACTCCTGCCTGGCTCTCGGCGATCCGGGCCTTCCCATCGCTGGGGCGCTGGCACACGTGCGCGAGTTCTACGTCTCACGCGGTCGCGACGTGCTCGCGCAGGTCGAGTCCGGCTCCGGCGTCGAGGCCACCATGCTGGAGCACGGCTGGCTGCCCCTCGGGTCGGTCGACGCGCCGTACCTCGTCGGGTCGTTGGTGATGGCGCTCCGCGCGGCGGGGCGGTCCGACGGCGTCGTGGTGACCGTCGACGGCCCGCGCGTGCTCGCAACCGTCACCCTGGACGACGTCCAGGTCGGGCGCGGCCGTGCCGAGGTCAACGGCGACTGGCTCGGCGTGCACGGTCTCTGGGTGGACGAGCCGCAACGACGGCAGGGCCTGGGGCGCCGGCTGACGGCCGGCCTGCTCGAAGCCGGCGCTGAGGCCGGGGCCGGAACGGTCTGGCTCGAGGTCGAGCGCGGCAACACGCCCGCCTGGATGATGTATGCCGGGCTAGGGCTGCGCGAGCACCATCACTGCCGCTACCTGAAGGATCCGGCCGGCTGAGACCGAACCGAACGCGTTCGACGCGCGTCGGACCAGGTGCACGGTGGAACGGGGGGGTCGACCTCCGCAGCGGTCGCACGGATGTCGGCGCATCGTGCAGGGGCCGGCGTGGTCCGTGGGGGCTGCGTCGGCCCTGAGCCGTGCCTCACGCTGCGAGCGCCGCGGCGACCTCGGCGATGTCGGCCGGTCCGACCCGGCAGCAGCCCCCCACCAGGCACGCTCCCGCCTCTCGCCAGCTCAGGACGTCGCGGGCGTGGAAGGCGGACTCGCCGGTCCAGGTGCGGCGTACGGCGTCCCATCCCTGGCCGGAGTTGGGGTAGGCGACCAGGGGCCCGGTGGCGTCCGCGAGCGCGGTCGTCACGTCGGACGGGGAACAGCAGTTGACGCCGACCGCCACGATCTCGGCGACGTCGGCCGCCATCGCCCAGGCCTCCGCGAGCGGCTCACCGGCACGGGTACGGTTGCCGTCCGCGCTCAGGCTCAGCCACGCGGTGAGCCCGCTGCCGTCGAGCTCGGCGCACAGCGCCTCGACCTCTGCCAGGCACGGGACGGTCTCCAGCGCGAGCACGTCGGAGCCGGACGTGGCGAGCACGTCGAGTCGCGGACGGTGGAAGGAGCGCAGCGCGGAGACGTCGACGCCGTAGTCGCCGCGGTACTCCGAACCGTCGGCCAGGTAGGCGCCGTACGGGCCCACCGAGCCGGCCACCCAGCCCTCCGGCCGGTGCTCGTCCCGGGCGCTGCGGGCGAGGGCCACGCTCAGCCGGATCAGGTCGGCGGCTTCTGATGCACCGAGGCCACGGGCCGCGAAGCCCGGGAACGAGGCCTGGTACGACGCGGCCGTGGCGACCTGCGCCCCGGCGGCGAAGAACTCGGCGTGGGCAGCGACGATCGCCCGCGGGTCGTCGGTGAGGAGGCGGGCGGACCACAGGTCGGAGGACAGGTCGTGGCCGCGAGCCTCGAGCAGGGTGGCCAGACCGCCGTCGAGCACGACGACCCCGTCGGCGATCGCCTCGCGCAGGCCGGACGTGCTGCTCACGCTCGCACGCTAGCGCGGCGTACGCCGTCGGCTCAGACCAGCACCTGGTCGTGAGCGGCGGCCCGGTCGCGCGCCGTCAACAGCTCGTCGATGCGATGGTGGACCTGGTCGTACTCCGCCGTGCCGATGACGGCGTCCATGCGTGACGTGATCGCTCGGAGAGTGGCCTCGATCGACGGGACGTCGTCCGGGATACGGCGCGTGAGCAGCAGCTCCAAGGCCTGATGCCTGGTCATGACGCCCTCCCTTGAACCCCGGTCGGCTCGTACCCAGTTCCCTCTGGATTCAACCGCCGCCCGCGCAATCGGTCATCACCTGAACAGGGTGACGACTGCTTCCCCGTCGAGCGGGACGCCGGCCCCAGCCCAGGGCGTCCGAGGCGCCGAGTGAACGTGCTTGCGAGCACCCTCGGCCTTCCGCGCAGCCGCGTCAACCCCGCGACCCGGGCGGGCGTCGCGCGATCATGCCGACGAACCGGGGCCGGGACCTCTGGGCCGTAGGGTCAGGCACTGCGCGCTGGTGCCCATCGGGCCGTGCTCGTCGTGGAGCACGCTCGAGGTCAGCCCGATGCCGTTCGTCCCGAACGACACGGTCGTGTCGAAGCCGAGCCAGCCCGCCGCCGGCGCCGCGAAGAAGTGCGCCGTGAGGTCGACGTTGGGGAATGCGACGTGGCCCGGCGCTGTGCGGACCGTCATCCCGTTGGCGATGTCCAGCAGCCCGGTCACCGCCGCGAGCCGGCTGACCTCCTCGTCGGCAAGGAGCGGCTGGGCCGTCCGGACCCAAAACCAGGCCCTCCCCGGCTCGATCTGGCGTCGGCGTACCTCGGCGGTCGCGATGAAGCCGCCGCTCCAGACCGTCGTCGGATCCCACGCCTCCATCTCCTGCGGGCCGGGGAGGGGCGCGTGACCGGTGCCTTCGATCGCCGACGTGTCGCGCTGCTCCATCAGCCAGGCGCGCAGCCTCACCGCCGGCCGTCCTCCGTGTGAGAGCACAGCCTCGGCCAGCTCGATGGTGCGTCCGCCTCGCCGGATCGCGACGTCGATGTCGACCTCGGCGATCGGCACGGTGCCGAGGATGTCGTAGCTCAGCCGGGCCAGAACCAGCCCGTCGGTCCGCCGGCCCTGGTGCTCCTGCTCGACCGCGTGCGCCAGCAGACCGAGCGCCGGGGCGATGTGCTGGGTGTCGCGGTCCCATGCCCCGCCCGTGTGCTCGGTTGCGCGGAACCGGTGCGCCCCGACGCGCTCGAAGTACGCCACGGGGCAACGCTGTCATCCCTCCCGGTGCTCGGGAACGCCGCCCTCCTCGGGGTCGAGGCCGCCGCTCGCTCTGGTGGTTGAGGAGGGCGCGCCCTGGCGCCCGTCTCGAAACCACCACCCACCGCACCCGGCCCGTGGTCCCGACACCCTCGACCGACGCGGGCGCACAGTCGGCACGTGGTCTCGACAGGCTCGACCGACACGCTCGACCGACGAGCGGCGAGCGACGTACGATCTCGAGCGACCGCTGTGGGGCGTGACGCACCCCCTCCGAGCCGGGAGAGACGCGGTGGTCCGTGCGTACGACGTGACAGCGAGAGGCCGGAGTCTCTCCGGCGAAGGTGTGGTGGCACAGCGACCTTGCCCCCGCCCACACCTCCAGGGCATGTCGCACCTGGAGGAGATATGACACAGAGCCATGCCACGGTCCCGACCAGCTCGGCCACCGGGCCTCCGCGCAGCCTGACGACGGCACTGCCGCACGTGACTCCGGGGTCGCACGTGCGGCTCCAGGGTTGGGTGCACCGCCGGCGCGAGCTGGCGACCGTCACCTTCCTGGTGGTCCGCGACCGAGCCGGGCTGGCCCAGGTGGTGCTCCCGGCCGGCACCGAGCTTCCCCCGGAGGAGACACCGGTGGAAGTGCGCGGCACTGCCACGACGAGCGAGCAGGCACCCGGAGGCGTCGAGGTCACCGACGCGACGGTGACCGCACTGAGCGAGCCGGCCGAGACCCCGGCCGTCGAGCTCTGGCGTCCGACCCTCGACACCGGCCTGCCGACGCTGCTCGACCACGCGGCGACCACCTGGCGCCACCCGGTGCAGCGCGCCAAGTGGGAGCTCGCCGCGGCGAGCCTGCGCGGCTTCCGCGAGACGCTCGACGACCAGGGCTTCACCGAGGTCCAGACCCCCAAGTTCGTCGAGCAGGCGACCGAGAGCGGCGCCAACGTGTTCCGGGTCGACTACTTCGGGCGGCCGGCCTACCTCGCGCAGAGCCCGCAGTTCTACAAGCAGCAGCTGGTCGGCGTCTTCGAGAGGGTCTACGAGGTGGGCCCGGTGTTCCGCGCCGAGCCTCACGACACGGTCCGCCACCTGGCGGAGTTCGTATCGCTCGACGTCGAGCTCGGCTTCGTCGAAGACCATCACGAGGTCATGGACTGCCTGCGCGACGTCGTCGCGGGCATGGTCGCGGGTATCGAGCGGTACGCCGCGCCAGCCGTCGAGCGGCTCGGCATCGAGCTGCCGCAGGTGCCGAGCAGGATCCCGACGCTCCGCTTCCGCGACGCGATCGAGATCGCCGGCGCCCCCGCAGACGAACCCGACCTCAGCCCCGCGCACGAGCGAGCGCTGGGCGAGTGGGCCCGCGACGAGCACGGCTCCGACTTCCTGCTGGTCGAGGGCTACCCGACCGCGCACCGGGCCTTCTACAGCCATCCCGACCCGGAGGACCCGCGCTGGAGCAGGGCGTTCGACCTGGTCTTCCGTGGCGTCGAGCTGGTCAGCGGGGCGCAGCGACTGCACCGGTACGACGACTACGTCCGCGCCCTCGCGGAGCGGGGCTATCCGTACGCGCCCTACGCGTCGTACGTCGAGGCCTTCAGGCGGGGCATCCCGCCGCACGGCGGCTTCGCCATCGGGCTGGAGCGCTGGGTGAGCAGACTGGTCGAGGCGGCGAACATCCGCGAGGTCACGCTGTTCCCGCGCGACCTGCAGCGCCTGTCGCCGTAACGTGGGCGCATGGCCACCTACGACGTGAACCCGGACGCCGTCGCCCGCTGCCGCGAGCTCATCGAGGCCAAGCAGTACGTCCTCGACAGCGATTGGGGTGACGTGCAGCCGAACGCCGAGGCGCAGAACGCGTTCCTCGCACACCACACCTGGGAGGAGTACGGCGCCTGGCACCTCGGGCTGACGGAGGGAGCGAACGAGGAGACCAAGGCCCGTCATGCGTTCGTCTACGGCGACTTCCGGCGCGTCCACCGGACGGCCCTGATCGCGTCGGTCTACCGGGCGTCGGAGTGGCGGCACAAGAAGGTCGAGCTCGCCGCGCACGAGCTGCTCCAGGTGCTCGACCGCAAGGCGGGGATCGACTGACGCTCGGGCGTCACCGCCGCCGCTTGCACACGATCTCGTCGACGGGCGCGTAGTGCGCCGTGTAGGCCGACGTGTGGTCCACCGCGCCCCCTCGCGCGAAGGCGCGCGTCACCGTGACCGTGAACCCGTCACGCCCGTCGCGTGCGGTGCAGCCCTTCCCGCGGTGGACGTCGCGGCCTGCGGGGACGACGTCGGTGCGGTCGCCATGGCTGGACCGGATCACCCATCGCGGCGTCGACCAGAGGGTGACCGTCAGGGATCCGTGGTGGGTGGGCGTCGGTGGCGCCGCGACCGCCGACACCAGCACGCCGTACGGCGTGTTGTCGGTGAAGGCGACATCCTGACCGTCGCGCAGCGACGCGTCGCGCCCGAGGGGCGCGTCCCCGGCGTACGACGTCGACGTGGCGTGCGCCGTGACTCGCATCCCGCCGAGCCACGCCGCGTTGAAGAGCGCCGTCGCCAGGGCCTGACCACTGGTCCCCTCCGGTGTCGACGGGCCGAGCAGCCCACGCAGCGACAGCGCTCGGCGAGGCTTGAGGACGACACCGTCCAGGCGGTGCGCCGCGGTGGCCAGCGCGTCGTCGTGCCTGCCACGGGGAAGGAGCAGGGTGAACCGCGAGATCCGGCTGCGGATGCCCAGCCCGAGTGCGTCCGCGCCGGTGAAGGAGGCGTTGGCGGCGGTCGAGCGCACGCGAGCCGCACGCTGGCGCGACGTGATCGCCCGCAGCAAGGCGGCCGCGATGGCGTGCGGCCTGTAGGCCACGCCCGGCTGGGCGCCGACGACCTGCGGACGACCGTCGACCAGGGCGACGGAGGCCGGCACGGGCCGGTCGATGTCAGCGCCGGCGAGCTGGCGCTCGGCGAGATGGGCGAGCCCTCGCGCGTGCACGGTCGGGCGCAGCTGGTGGCCGAACCTTCGCGCGCCGAGGAAGCGTCCGTACGAGCCCGGCGGCAGGTGCAGGGTGGCCGGCCCGAAGCGCAGCTCGACCGCTGCCGACATCGCGGGGTTGGCGAAGCGCCGCACGAATCGGTGGACGGCGCCGGCGTCGACCATCGGCGTCGTCTCCGACATCCGCAGCTGGACCGACGGGTCGTCGGTGAGGAAGGCGTTCCAGAACGCCGTGCCCGCCTCGCGCGGGTCGAGCACGAGGCCCGGGCGTGGCGGCCGGACCGTGAAGGCCTGGCGCCCGAACAGCACCGATCCGTTCCGGGGCTCGCGACCTGCCGAGCGGTCGAGCCGCAGGAGCAGCGCCCCGAGGCGGTCCTGGTCGAGGGTCACCACCGGCTGGAACGCCGTTCCCGACGTGTAATAGGCCCACAGGCGTGATGGCCGCCAGCTGCGGTGGGCTCCGGCCTTGCGGATCGACGCCGCGTAGTCCACCGCCAGCCCGACATCCGCAGGCGACACCTGTTGCGTCCGCCCGTTGACGATCACCGTGAACGGCCGGTCGACGCGAGCCGCGAGCCCGTCGCGCAGCGCCCTCACGGCCGATGACTGACTCCGGCCCCCGACGGCCACGCCGGCGACGGTCGTCCCGACGGGCACCTTGTCGCCTGCGGTGGCGTACGCCGCGACGTAGGCGCCCCCGAAGAGCAGCACGAGTGCCAGGACGAGCACCACGACGACCCGGCCACCCTCGCTCTCGGGGCCGGGTCCGTCGTCTCGCCGGGTCGAGCGTGCCACGTCGAAATGCTAGGAGGGAAAGGGCCCTCGCGCGGGGGAACGCGCCGATCAGAGCCCTGCGAACAGATCTCGCTCGAGACCGCTCTCGTCCGGCACCGGGCGCCCCTTGGCGATCCGGAAGGACTCGATGCCGAGCACCTCGTCGCCGAGGTGGTTGGACAAGGCGAAGAAGCGCCCGTCCACCTCGATCTGGGTCCGGTGGGCGAGCAACGCCGCCTTCTTCCGGTCGGCGTACTCCGTCGCATCGATCTCGGCGGCCAGGTCGGCGTCCGGGGTGGCCATCGGCAGGGGGCCGTCGGGGTCCATGCCCTCGAACGACGTGGTGTCGCCCGCCTCGCGGAGCGCGCGGAGACCGGCCCGCCAGCGGCTCTCGGACCGCGAGACCCAGTAGATCTTGGCGATCTCCCAGGGCTCCCCGAGCTCGCGGCGGTACGTCGGCACCGCGGCCAGGTGAGCGGCGTACGTCGCCACCCGGTGCGCCTGGATGTGGTCGGGATGACCGTAGTTCCCGAACTGGTCGTAGGTGACCATCACCTGCGGCCGGACCTCGCGGACGACCTCGACCAGCAACGTCGCGGCCTCGGTGAGGTCGGCGTTCCAGAAGGCGTTGTCCGGGACGTCGTCGCCCACCACGGCGTGGCCGTCCTCGTGCCAGACCATGCCCGAGTCGCTGTACTTGCCGAACCCGCCGAGGAAGCGCTGGTCGGTCACGCCCAGGGCCTCGAGCGCCTCGGCCAGCTCACCTCGACGGTGCTCAGCGAGCTTGTCCTCCTGATCGTGCGCGAGGTGGGTCAGCTCGGGCACCAGGATCTCGCCGCGCTCCCCGCCCGTGCAGGTGACCAGGGTGACGCCGGCGCCCTCGGCGACGTACTTCGCCATCGTCGCACCGGTTCCGATCGACTCGTCGTCAGGATGGGCATGGACCAGGAGCAGGCGCCGGGCCGGCAGATCGGTCATGCCGCAGACCCTAGGCACCGGTGAGGAGGGGCGCACCACCGCCCAGGTCGGAGCGTCAGGTCACGCGGAGAGCAACGCCGACGCCCGCGCCGGTGCACGCCCGGTCACGCTCGACACCAGGAGCGTGCTGTCGTCGAGGCGGTGACCCGAGCCGCGCGACGTGCGGCGCCAGCCGGGCCATGGCGAGGTTCTGTGCGTCGGGTCCGCGCCTACCGGGTAGGTGTCCTGGCAGGCCAGCGCCGGGCGGAGCCCTTCGGGGACCTACCTTCCACGACGGTGCGACGTACGCACAGATCGAGGGGACCGGTCCCGGCGCGCCGCCATACGGCACGATGAGCGGTGTGACGACGCGGCAGCCGCGCTGGGTGTACGACGCGGGGCAGGATCCCGACCCCCGCTTCTCGCTCGCCAACGAGCGGACGTTCCTGGCCTGGGTGCGCACGGCGCTGGCGATGTTCGCCGGCGGAGTCGCGCTCCACGCGCTGCGGGTGCCCAGCACCGGCTGGGTGCGCGCCCTCCTTGTGGTGATCCTGATCGGTCTCGGCGGCCTGATCTGCGTCTTCGCTCTCGTGCGTTGGGCGCGCGTCGAGCGCGCCATGCGACTGCGGCAACCACTCCCGTCGTTCGGGCTGGGGGTCGTGATGACGGCGGCGCTCGCCCTGGTCGCGGTCGTGCTGGTGGTCCTGCTGGTGTGAGCTCAGACCACGAGACCGTCCCAGGACCAGCGTGGGAACGGCAGGTCACCCGGGACGTCGGCCGGGTCGTGCGGGTAGGAGTCCATCAGCTCGACCCCCCAGTGGAACCAGAGGAGCAGCGTCCGTCGCAGCTCCGGTGCGTCCGGAAGGCCGGCGTCGGCCATCGCCAGCGCGAAGCACGACTCGGCGCGGCGGTTCATCTCGCGGTGCTCGCCGTTGCCGGAGTGCAGCCGCAGCACCTCGGCGTGCTCGCCCCCGAGGCCCTCGGTGAACGCCGGGGGTCCGCCCAGCTGCTGGCCCCAGTACGCCGCGAGCCGCTCGGTGTGATCCTCGCGGTAGCCATGGCTGAAGGCGTGGCTCACCACCTCGTCCGCGAGCACTCGTTCGTGCCAGGCATGCGCCAGCCGCAGCACCGCGTCAGCGCCGCCCATCGCGTCGTACACCGACTCCCGCATCTGCACATCGTGACAGCCGTGGGGTACGGGACGGCAGCCCGCGACCTACCGGAAGGACGCCCATGACCGACAGCCGGCCACCCGACCGCGATCACCAGGTGCCCGACGGGGTCAGCCCCGAGACCGTGGACGCGGTGGGGAAGCTGACCAAGGCCCTCGAGACCACGGAGCGGGCGCGGGGACACCTGTACGCCTTCCACCAGCTGATCGGGGAGAGCGACCGCCGCGTCGAGAAGGCCATGCACCTGCTTCGCGATGCCGGCCATGCGGACTGGGCCGACCGGCTCGAGCGCGAGCTGTTCGGTCGCAACATCCTCGAGGGCCGCTGGACCTTCCAGATCGTCGAGGAGTTCGACGACGGGTACTGGACGCTCTTCCGCGGGCTCGAGGCCGCGGTACGCGACGACCTCATGGCTGGGCGGCGACACCTTCGCGAAGCAGGCATGAAGGAGGACCACCGCACCCCCGGCGAGCCCGGCCACGCCTCCCGACCCTGAGTGGCCGGGGCCCGACACCTCGTAGGTCGTACTGGCCACCGCCGAGCCGCTCGGGAAGCGTGGCGCAGTGATCGGGTTGGCGAGCAGGGCGCGGACCCCCAAGATGAACCCATGCAGGAGGTGGAGGTGGGGTCGATCGCACTCGAGCGGCTCGGCGCCTTTCTTCCGGCCGAGCGCCTCCAGCGGCTGGAGGAGAGTGCCGTTCGGGCCAGGGCCCGCTTCGGCGACCGGGTGATCTGGCACGTGAACGCCACGGCGCACGGCGGCGGCGTCGCGGAGATGCTGCAGACCTTGCTGGCCTATGGGAACGGCGCCGGGATCGAGAACCGTTGGCTGGTCATCGACGGGGACCAGGAGTTCTTCACGATCACCAAGCGGCTGCACAACAGGTTGCACGGTGCAGTGGGGGACGACGGATCGCTGGGTGATGAGGAACACGCCCACTTCGAGGAGGTGCTGGCCGCCAACTCAGCTGAGCTGACGTCGCGCGTGTCCCCGGGTGACCTGGTCATGTTGCATGATCCGCAGACCGCCGGGCTGCGCGAGGGCCTGCGGGAGTCCGGCGTCCGGGTGATCTGGCGCTGCCATGTCGGTTGTGACGACACCAACAGCCGTACCGACCAGGCCTGGTCGTTCCTGCGGCGGTATGTCGAGGGTGCGGATGCGTTCGTGTTCTCGCGTCGTGTCTACGCGCCTCCGTGGGTGGATCCGTCCCGGCTCGCGGTCATCCCGCCGTCGATCGATCCCTTCTCGGCGAAGAACGCACCACTGGACGTGGCGGACGTCGCGACCGTGCTGGCTCGGGCCGGGCTGGTCGCCGGCGGCGACCCGGATGGGCCGGTCCGGTACACGCGACGCGACGGCACGGCCGGATCGGTGCGCGATCACGCCCGGGAGGGGCTCATCGTCGACGGTTCCGCGCCTCCCCATGACGCGCGGCTCGTGGTCCAGGTCAGCCGCTGGGACAGGTTGAAGGACATGGCCGGGGTGATGGCGGGCTTCGCCCTCTTGGTGGCGGACGGATCACACGACGGCGCACACCTGATGCTCCTCGGCCCGGCGGTCTCGGGGGTGACCGACGACCCGGAAGGTGCGGAGGTGCTGGACGACTGCCGCGCGGCATGGCAGGGCCTGCCCGACGCCGTACGCAGCCGTGTACACCTGGCATCGATCCCCATGGACGACCCTGACGAGAACGCGGTCATCGTCAACGCCGTCCAGCGTCATGCCCACGCGGTCGTGCAGAAGAGCCTGGTCGAGGGCTTCGGGCTGACCGTGACCGAGGCGATGTGGAAGGGGCGACCGGTCGTGGCCAGCCGGGTAGGCGGGATCCAGGACCAGATCGAGGACGGCCGCGATGGACTCCTCGTCGACGACCCCCGCGACCTCGACGCGTTCGCCGCCGCGCTCGGGCAGCTGCTCGCGAACCCGCGGCTGGCCGACCGACTCGGGGCCGCCGGACACCTTCGGGCCCTCACCGACTTCCTCCCCGACCGCCACCTCGACCAGTACGTCGGTCTCTTCTCGACCCTTGCCGGATGAACCGCGCTCCTGCAGACGATCCTCTCGTGGCCCAGCATGCTGCGCCTGTGGTGTCCGCGCCACGAGCACACAGGACGGGCCGCATCGGGGATCGCGCGACCCTTCGGCTGGACGGGGACGCTCCGCCGAGGACTCAGCAACGTCGCCGCGGATCTGACGCGAGTGATCCAGGGGCAGGACGTCGCTAGCACCTTGTCGTATGGCGGTCGGTCCTTTCGTAGCACTGTTGAGCGGCCGCCATCCGACGCCGTCGTGATCCGAGGAGACGACCGATGCAGCATCCGGAGCCAGTTGCCCGCCGTCTCTTCGAGCTGACCGAGCCGATCTGCCTGGTCAACTTCTTCTCCCCGGAGCCCAACGACTCGATGGCGGCGCTCGGATTCCGCAACTACTGGGACGGCTACTTCGCGGGACGCTCCGCGCCTCTGGGCCGGGTCCCCGCCGAAGTAGTGCACGCTGCCTTCTACAACTTCGCCGAGGGTGAGGTTGCCCGGCACATTCCCAAGGTCTGGGACACCACCACGCCGCAGGCGGCACACGCCGCGCGGGAGCAGGGCTGCGTCGCGGCGCTGCGGCGGATCCTCGGTGACCTCGTCGAGACGCCGGGACTCGCGCTCGCCGCCGAGCTCCTTGCCGAGGCCTCGACCAGCGCGCCGATCGAGGGACGTGTCATGTACGCGGGCCTCCGCGCGCTCCCGATGCCCGAGGAGCCCGTCGCCCGACTCTGGCACGCGGCCAACATGCTTCGGGAGCACCGTGGGGACGGCCACGTCGCTGCCCTGGTGTCCGAGCGGATCGGCGGCACCGAGGCTCACGTGCTCAGCGCGCTCGCGAGCGGCATCTATCCGGCGCAGGCGTTCGGCCGGATCCACCATCTCCCTCCAGCCCGTCTGGCCGAGGTCATGGATGGTCTGCGCGACCGTGGCCTCCTGGACGCCTCCGGCCGATTCACCCACGCCGGGCGGGCGACGAAGGACCGCATCGAGTCACTGACCGACGCTCTCGCAGAGCCCCCCTACGCCCAGCTGGGGCCGCGCGACCTCGACGAGCTGATCGCTCGACTCCAGCCGATCTCCAGACGGCTCGCGGCGACGGGGTCCACGTAGCTCGATGCGAGCTGAACGAGCGGCCTTCTCCGCGACCATGCACCATGTCAGGTCGACGTTGGTGTCAGGTCGACGTTGGTCGGCACCTGGCGAGTGGCCAGACCTCAGGGGCGACGGCTGAGAGCGTCCTCTCTCATAGGGGATGGCGCGCCGTTCGCACCGACGTCCATCCGCCGCGTCAGGGCGCGCGATCGACGCCTCCCGCGAACCCAGGTGCTGAAGCCGCTCGGCCCGCTCTACTGTGCTGGGATGTCGTCGCGACTCGTGGCCGTGGCCTTCGATGCCCACGAATCCGCCGCGCTGGCAAGGTTCTGGAGCAGGATGCTCGACCGGACCGTCCTACCGGAAGGCGGCGGCGCTCTGCTCCCGGGCGATGCGACTCACGTGGGCCTTCGGTTCGTGGAGGCCTCCACTGTGAAGTCGGGACCGAACCGCGTACACCTCCATCTGACCACCATCAGCCTCGACGACCAGCGGCACCAGGTCGAGAAGGCCTTGGGGCTCGGGGCTCAGCACATCGACGTCGGCCAACTCCCCGACGAGGACCACGTGGTCCTGGCCGACCCAGGAGGCAACGAGTTCTGCGTCATCGGCCCCGATAACGACTTCCTCGCTGGGTGTGGACACCTCGGAGAGGTCTCGTGCGACGGCAGCCGCGACGTCGGACTGTTCTGGCGCGATGCGCTCGAGTGGCCCCTGGTCTGGGACCAGGATCAGGAGACCGCTGTCCAGGCGCCCGCCGGGGGGACCAAGATCTCGTGGGGTGGACCGCCCGTCGCGCTCAAGCGCGGCCGGAACAGGCAGCGCTTCGATCTCGCTGCGGCCGATATCTCGGCGGAGGTGGCGCGGCTGGTTGCCCTCGGGGCATCCCCGGTCAACGAGTGGGAGGGGCGGGTCGAACTCGCCGACCCTGACGGCAACGAGTTCGTCGTTCTTCCGGGTTGACGGTTGGACCAAGCCCCAGAACCCGTGTGCGTCCTCTCGCCCCGAGCGGGCGCATGTACCGCAGCCATCGGCCGAGGGGGCGTTGTGTGTGCGTCGACCTGAGGCGATGTCTGCATGTCGCGACCCGGTATGGCCCGAGGACTCCCGGGACTGGAGTCTCGATCGGCTATAACGAGGCATGCCCACCAGTTCAGAGACGGCACTCCTGCTCATCGACATGCAGAAGGAGAGCCGGTACGGGATCGAAGGAGTCGAGGAGGCCGTCGCCACCACCGAAGGGGTGATAGCGGCGTGCCGGACCGCGGGCGTTCCGGTGGTGTACACCCGACACGTGAACCGTCGCGATGGCGTCGGCGTATCCATCGGCGAGGTCTTCGATCCCGAGGGTCTTCCGGTGTACTACCGGGCCGGGACCGACGCGATCACGATCTTCAGCGCGATCGAACCGCAGCCGCAGGATGTGGTCATCGACAAGCACAGGTGGAGCGGTTTCCACGGCACCTCACTTGACCTGGTCCTCCGTAGCCTGGGGGTACGGGAGCTCTACATCGGTGGCTTCACCACCGACTGCTGCGTCCTGACCAGCGTGTACGACGCCTACGCCCGCGACTATCGAGTCGGCCTGATTCCGGACATGTGTGCTGCGACCAACGTGGGGTCGCACCAGGCCGCGATCTTGATGATGGCGAACTGGGTGTACGGCATCGAGATCCTCAGCGCGGCCGAGTTGACCAAGAAGGTCGCGGGTGAGCCGTACCGATCGTGGAGAGCGACCGCACCCGACCAGAGGCAGTTCACTGCGCAGACTCTTGCGGACTCCTACGCCTCACTGCTCTGAGACGCGCGACACGGCGACAGCACCACCTCGAAGGCGCGTCATGACGCCGCATCCCGGACGCGGGGATCTCCCCGAGGATCAGGCGTCCTGGTCGCCCCGTGGGCGCCACGGTTCGTGCCCGTGCGAGAGCCAGACCTGCGCAGGGTCCAGCGCGCGCACCAGTCGCTGGCCTTCGGTGCGCGGTTCGTCGAGCTCAGCGGGGAAGACGGCCGTGTCGCCGCAGATGACGACCGAACGTCCGGCAATGTCGACGACTACCACGTGCGAGCCTGGCGTGTGGCCCGGCGCCGGGACCACCCGGAGCCCCGGGAGCAGCTCGAGCTCGCCGTCGACGGGCACGTAGTGCACGCTGGGCGCGTCGACCCACTCGCGGATCGTGTAGTCGTCCTTGGTCCGGGCGTCATCGAGCTCTCGACGCTGCACGTAGATCGGCTTGCCGGAGAAAAGGTGGTTGCCGCCGCAGTGGTCGAAGTGCAGATGGGTGTTGATGACCAGGTCGATGCTGCCCAGGTCGACGTCGCCCTGGGTGCTGAGGGGGATCAGATGTGGATCCATGTCCTCCACGAGCGGGTGCAGCTGCGTCATCCCGGTGTCGACGAGCACGCGCGCGTCCGGATGGTCGATGACGTGCACGTAGACCGGCATCCGCTCGGTCCCGGCGAGCAGATCGGCCACCAGGAGCGGGGTGACGGTCGGGAGCGCGGCCTCGGTTCCCACGCCGTCACCGTCGCGCGCTCCCGGATCAGGCATCACGGGCCGTCCCAGCAGTCGGCCTGATGCCCGGCCCGGTCGCCGAGGTCGCTCTCGATGCACATCGTCGTGGATGGTTGTACCACGTCATGACGGGTGCGCCACCGGGCATACCGACCGGCCGTGGCCGTCCACCGAGCTGCCTCTCCGCCGCGATCAGGCGTAGGTGAGAGGCGCTGACGTCTCGGGGCGTGAAGGCGAGCACCAGCGCTGGGGGGCCGTCCTTCCGCAGAGGACATCGCGGAGATCGCGGTTAGACCATGCGACGACCCAGGCGTCTGGCCCGGGAACCGGGCTGCGCACCACCGGTGGTGCCGCATAGGGTCGCGGGATGACCCGACCTGTCGACGATCGAACCGATCAGTACGTCGAGGACGTTGTCGTCCTCGACCCACTCACCGCAACCTTCGCAGGCATCCCCGGCCACGACGACCGGCTGCCCGACCTCTCCCCTTCCGGCCACGACGCCCGGGAGGAGCTCAGCCGCCGGACGCTCGCCGACGTGGCTGCGATCGAGCCCACCGACGAGCGGGAGCGGATCGCCAAGGAGGCGTTCGTCGAGCGGGTCGGCCTCGAGCTCGAGAAGGCCGAGTCCGGCTTCGAGCGATCCGCGTTCTCCGTGATCAGCTCTGCCCTCCATGCGGTGCGGGAGGTGTTCGACCTGATGCCGACTGCGACCGAGGACGACTGGCGGACGATCGGCGACCGACTGGCTGCGGTGCCGGCCGCACTGGAAGGCTACCGAGAGACGCTCGAGGTCGAGGCGGCAGCGGGTCGGGTCTCGGCGCGCCGGCAGTACGTCGAGGTGGCTGGCCAGATCCGCGGCTGGACCGGTCAGGAGGGCGCTGCGGGCGACTACTTCGGCAGCCTCGTCGCGGCGGCTCCTGACGGGCTCAGCGATCGGCTCGCCGAGGTCGCGGCCCGGGCGTCGGCGGCGTACGCCGACTTCGGACGGTTCGTCGAGGCCGACCTGGCCGCGCGGGGCCGCGAGACCGACGGGGTCGGCCGCGACCGCTACGCGCTCGAGTCGCGCTACTTCCTCGGCGCCGAGATCGATCTCGAGGAGACCTACCGGTGGGGTTGGGAGGAGCTCAGGCGGATCGAGGACGACATGGCGCAGACCGCCCAGCGCATCGTCCCCGGTGGTTCGGTCGACGACGCAGTGAAGGCGCTCGACCTCGACTCGGCGCGCGACTGCGGCAGCCGGGCGGCGTTCGAGGCGTGGATGCAGGAGAAGGCAGACTCCATCCTGTCCGGTTTCAACGGCGTGCACTTCGACATCGCCGACCCGATCCGGTCCATCGCCTGCAAGGTCGCGCCGATCAACGACGGTGGTGCCTGGTACACGCCTCCGTCCGAGGACTTCTCCCGCCCTGGCACCATGTGGTTCTCGTTCACCGACGACCACGAGCTGTACTCGACCTGGCGCGAGACGACCACGGTGTTCCACGAGGGCGTGCCGGGGCACCACCTCCAGTGCGCGCAGGTCGTCTACCGGGCCGATCTGCTCAACCGGTGGCAGCGGCTCCTGGGCTGGGTCAGCGGCCACGGCGAGGGCTGGGCGCTCTACTCCGAACGGCTCATGGACGAGCTGGGCTACTTCGACGATCCCGGCGACCGGCTCGGCTTCCTCGACATGCAGGGGTTCCGAGCGGCGCGGGTGATCGTCGACATCGGCGTCCACCTCGGATTGACGATCCCGGCCGACAACCCCTACCGCTGGCGGCCCGGCGAGGTCTGGGACGCCGAGAAGGTGCTCGAGTTCATGCGCGCCCACTCGCGGATGGAGGACGGACAGCTCGGCTTCGAGGTCAACCGCTACCTCGGCTGGCCGGGTCAGGCGCCGTCGTACAAGGTCGGGGAACGGATCTGGCTGCAGGCCCGTGACCAGGTGAAGGCGAACAAGGGCCCGGAGTTCGATCTCAAACAGTTCCACACCGCCGCCCTCAACCTGGGCTCGCTCGGCCTCGACCCGCTGAAAGCAGCGCTCAGCCGTCTGTGAGGACGCCTTTCCGCCGGCGAACGATGCGCCGAATCCGTCCGCGCCCCTTGCCATCCGCGTCAGTCCGGCGCGTCCGTGGTGATGATGTGGCCTCTCTCGTCGACCGGACCACGCCGACGGCACCGCAGCTCTCGTCCCTTCCTCACTGGACACTGGATCGGTCTCCAGTCCACGCTGGTGAACGGGACGGTCGGACCGCTACACCACACAGGGGGACATCGTGACCGAGCAACTGCATCTAGGGCTCAACCCGGTGCGTTCGGATCGTGCCGAGGACTTCGAACGATTCCTGGCCGAGATCGTGGTGCCCGCCGTTCGCGCACAACGACCGGACCTCGACGGGCGTTGGCGCGTCTTGCGCTCGAGCCAGCCTTCGGACGACGTGGTGACGTACGCGTTCATGCTGGAGGGCGGCAGCCTGGCGGAGGACTGGGAGCTTGGCGTGCTGCTTCCCGCCCACTACGGCGAGGAGGAGGCGGACCGTCTCATCACGGAGTGGACCGAAACCTTTGCCCCCCTCGACGCCTGGGCAGAGACAGCGGTGAGCTCCGGACGAGAAGACAACCAGGTCATGTTGACGCTGGAGCCCGTGACGCTCGACTAGACACCGCAACGGCCTCGGGGGTCACCGTTCACCGGTGTGCCCTGGTCAGCGCGTCACTCCGCTGGGATTCCGCGGTATCGACCTTGCATCACGTCGGCGCCGGTGGGGCTGAGAACACGGAGAGGGTCGCTCGGGCGGGAACCACCCTCAGCGACCGCGGGGTCGGTTCACCCGCCGGCTGGTGAGCGGCGGGACCCGTGCCACACCCTGAGGATGGCCTCCACGGATCGGTCGACGTCTTCGGCGGTGGTCAGGTGGCTCGAGACCGAGATGCGCATGTAGCGGCGGCCCCGCCAGGTCGTCGCACCCATCCAGCAGGTGCCCTCACGCTGGACGCCCGCGACCACGGCCTCGGTGGTGGCGTCGTCGTCGTAGCGAACCAGCACCTGGTTGAGCACGACCTCGTTGCCGATCTCGGCGCCTCCCTGCTCCAGTCGCTCGGCGAACCGCCGCGCCGACGAACAGCCCCGCTCGACGAGCTCGGCGACGCCGCTGCGTCCGAGCTGCTTGATCGCGGCCCAGACCGCGAATCCGCGAGCCCGTCGCGAGGAGCCGATCACCAGCTCTCCGCCATGGGGCTCACCCTCCCCGACCCCGGTCAGGTAGGCCGCCGTGTACGACGCTGCCCGGACGTGCGCCTCCGGCCGCGCCACGAACACCAGGCCGGAGTCGTAGGGCACGTTCAGCCACTTGTGCGCGTCGGTACCCCAGGAGTCAGCCAGCTCCACGCCCTCCGTGAGGTGCCGGTACGCGGGCGAGGCCGCGGCCCAGAGCCCGAACGCCCCGTCGACGTGCACCCAGGCGCCGCGCTCGTGCGCGAGTGGCACTGCGGTGGTCAGGTCGTCGCAGGCCCCCGTGTTGACGTTCCCCGACTGCAGACACACGATCGTCGGCGTATCCCGGTCAGCCCCGAGCACGTCGCCGAGATGGTCGGTGTCGACGGCGCCGTCGGCACCGGCGCGCACCAGGACCACCGCATCCTCCCCGAGACCGAGCAGCCGCAACGACCGGTCCACCGTGGCGTGCCGCTCCTCACTTGCGACGACTCGGAGCCGGGGTGCTGCCTGCAACCCCTTCCGGGCCACGTCCCAGCCCCGGTCGGCCAGCACCTGATGCCGACCGGCGGCAATGCCGATGGTGTTGGCCTCCTGCGTCCCCGTGACGAAACCGACCGAAGCCGTCTGCGGGATGCCCAACAGGTCCTTCGCCCAGCCGCCAGCCACATGCTCGGCGGCCAGAGCCGCCGGGGACATCACCTCGGTGAAGGCGTTCTGGTCCCACCCGGTCGCCAACAGGTCCGCCCCGGTGGCGGCCTCGAGAGCGCCTCCGACCACGAACCCGAAATAGCGCGGTCCCGCAGAGGCCACGAGTCCTGGCTCCACCGCCTTCACCAACGCCGCCACCACGTCATCGGGTGCCGTGGGCCCCGCGGGCACGTCCTCCCCGAACGCGCTCCGGAGTTCGTCCACGTCGACGGGGTGTGCGACCGGCCGATCCGCTACCCCGGCCCGGAACCTCACGATCTCGTCAGCCGCGCGACCGACCACCGCCGCCAGACCGTTCAGCTCCCCATCCATGAGGCGAACCTACGCCCTCATGCGCACCACGACGGTCTCTACGGCAGCCCCAGCGGTCCGACCAGCGCCTGATCCACCTACGTCGATGGCACGGGTCCCGAGTCCCCGGGCCACGAACTCGCTCGACCGTGCAGCCTCCGACCCTGACGACCCGGCCACCGCGATCGCCTACCACGGGCCTCATGAACAGTCCGCCCCGAGCATTGACCAGATGACGCGTCACCCCGTGCGGCGCAACGCGGTTCTCGTCGCGTGAGCGGCTGTCGGCGGCGGCTCGGACTGTCACCCGTCGGGGCCGACCTCACGATCGTCCAGGAGGGCCGCACGTCATCGACCGTCGTCGTCCGTGGCGAGCCCGATCCGACGACCAGAGAAGTCACTCCCCGGTCGTGCCGTCGATGGACTGGCGGATCAGGTCGGCATGCCCGTTGTGGCGGGCGTACTCCTCGATCAAGTGGACGATGATCCGGCGCAGGCTGAACGGCGTGCCTTCGCGGGAGTCCTTCTTCTGCGACTCGGCGTCCAGCCCGACGCCGGCCAGAGCCTCGTCGATGACCGCGTCGGCGCGGCGAACGGCCTCGTCGAAGAGGGCGAAGAGCTCCTCGGGCGCGTCGTCCCGTGCGGTGTGCCACTCCCAGTCGCGGTCGGCGTCCCAGTCCACGACATCGAATGGCGGCATCGGGGAACCGCCCGCGAACGTGTCCTCGAACCAGTCGGACTCGACCAGGGCGAGGTGCTTCATCATCCCGCCGAGAGTCATGTCACTGGGCGGCAGTGCCTGTGCCAGCTGTGCCTGGGTCAGGCCGGCGCACTTCCAGCGGAGTGTGTCACGGTGGTAGTCCAGGAAGGCGCGCAGCGTGGTCGTCTCGTCGGCGCGCAGTGGCGGGCGGACTCGGTCATCGGCGGAGAAGCTGGGAAGAGTCATGTGGCGACGCTATCGGGGTGACACGGACCATCCTTCGCGGCTTCCCCGAGCCTTCAGGTCACCCCTGAGTGACCCACACGGCAGTCACGAGTGTGTGACGGCACGGAGTGATCGAGGTCGGGCCGGAGCAAATGCGGCCGCGAGCAGCCTCTTGGTCACCTGGCGTGCACATCAGGCGCCGTTGACACCTCGGGCCGATCTGCCACAGGACACCGGCACGAGATCCGTGGACGCCTCCGACAAGAGACGCGGCACGCGGGCCGACCCCGCACCGGACTGAGTGCCTGCTGGTGAATGGGTAAACCCACCCATGCGGCGGGAACCTGAGTGGGCATCCTGCCCGACGCGGTCAGCGCTGTCCTCTTCCTAGCGTCGGATCATCACCCGACACCAGGAGGAACCATGTCCACCGAACACATAGAGACCGTGATCATCGGAGCCGGGCAGGCCGGCCTGTCCACGGCCTACCACCTGAAGAAGCGGGGCCGGGCGTGCGTCGTCCTCGACAGCAACGCCCGGATCGGCGACAACTGGCGTCGGCACTGGGACACCCTGCGGCTCTACAGCCCGGCGAAGTACGACGGCCTCCCCGGCATGCCCTTCCCGGCGGACCCCTGGACGTTCCCCCAGAAGGACGAGGTCGCCGCCTTCCTCGAGAGCTACGCACTGAGGTTCGACCTGCCGGTTCGGATGAGCACCCGGGTGGACGCATTGGAGCTGCGGCCCGACGGCGACTTCGAGCTGAGCATCGGCGACGACTCGATCACCTGCGACAACGTGGTCGTGGCGACCGGCACCTTCGGGCAGGCACCTAACATCCCCGACTTCGGACACCAGCTCGACCCAACGGTCCGTCAGCTGCACTCCAGCCAGTACCACCGCCCCGGCGACCTCCAGCCCGGACCGGTTCTGGTGGTCGGTGCCTCGCACTCCGGCACCGACATCGCCTACGAAGCCGCACAGACCAACCCGGTCATGCTGTGCGGGCGCGATCCTGGCCAGCTGCCGTTCAGACCTGAGCAGCGTCGTGCGAAGCTCATCTTCCCATTGGTTGTCTTCGCGTGGCGGCACGTCCTCACCCGACGTACCCCCATCGGACGCAAGGAGTTCCACGAGGTGCGCGCGCACGGCGGTCCCATGATTCGGGTCCACCGTGAGGACCTCACCGCGCGCGGCGTCCAGCGGCACACGGCCCGCATGGTGGGAACCCAGGGCGGCATGCCGCTGCTCGATGACGGCACCGTCTTGTCGGTCACCAACGTCGTCTGGGCGACCGGGTTCCGCCAGGTCTTCGACTGGATCAAGCTGCCGGTGGCCGGCGAGGACGGCTGGCCCGTGGAGATGCGCGGCGTGGTCGACCAGGTGCCTGGGCTCTTCTTCTGCGGGCTTGCGTTCCAGTACGCGTTCAGCTCGATGGTGTTCCCCGGCATCGGCCGGGACGCGGAGTACCTGGCGCGCCGGATCGGCAACCGGGCGGGGGCGCCGAGAAGGGAGCACCAGGCCGCCTGACCGCCCTATGCTCGGCACGAGGGTGAGGTCTCGTGAACGTCGTCGAAGAGCTGCTGCGGGCGCGTGAGGCGTTCGACCGCCGCGACTGGGTCGCCGCGTACGAGGGTCTCTCGGCGGCAAGGAGCGATGCGCTCCTCGCCGCCGACTTCGCCGATCTCGCCACGGCTGCCTTCCTCGTCGGCCGTCACAACGACTGCATCCAGGCCCTCCAGAGGGCGCATCAGGCACACCTGGACGCCGGCGACCAGCATGGCGCGGTCCGGTGTGCCTTCTGGCTGGCGATGACGCTCATGGACCGCGGCGAGTACGCCGTCGCCAGCGGCTGGATCGCCCGCGCCGACCGGCTTCTCGAGGTCTTCGAGCAGGACACGGTCGAGCACGGGTACGTCCTCTTCTTCCGGATGCTCGGCCACATCCTCGAGGGCGACCCGGTCACCGGGCTCGATCAGGCTGCCACCCTCACGTCGTACGGCAGACGCTTCGGTGACGGCGACCTGCTCGCGGCCGGCCTGATGGCGCAAGGGCGGTGCCTGCTCTACCTGGGCAGAGTGCCCGAAGGCGTGCGACTGCTCGACGAGGCGATGGTCGGCGTCATCACGGGCGAGGTGTCCCCGATCTTCGCCGGTCATACGTACTGCTCCCTGATCGAGGCATGCCAAGAGATCTCGGACTTCGACAGGGTGGCCCAGTGGACGACGGCGCTGACCACCTGGTGCGACGCCCAGGTGGGACTGGTCCCGTTCACCGGCCAGTGCGCGGTACACCGCGCTCAGGTGATGCGGGTCCGTGGTGCCTTCGAGCAGGCGATCGCCGAGCTCGACGGGGCCGCCGCGCGCTACGTCCTCGCGGGAACCCCGGCCGCCGCCGGCCTGGCCTTCGCGGAGAAGGGTGAGCTGCTGCGCATCCGTGGTGAGTACGACGGAGCCGAGGAAGCGTTCGAACAGGCAGTCGGCCTCGGCCACGATCCCCAACCCGCGCAGGCCCTGCTCTCCCTCGCCCGCGGCCGGACCGACGCGGCGTGTGCTGCCGTACACCGGCTGTTGGGCGAGCCCCGCGATCCCATCCATCGCTCGCAGCTGCTGCCCGGCGCCATTGACGTCCTTCTGGCCGGGAACGACATCGCCGCCGCACGCCCCCTCGTCGCCGAGCTGCTGGCGGTCGGAGAGGCGTTCGACTCGAGCTCGGTCAAGGCGATGGCCGGCTACGCCGTCGGGGCCCTGGCCCTTGCCGAGGATCGACCCGACGACGCCCTGGAAGCGCTACGCGCGGCGCTGCAGAGATGGCGGGAGCTGGGCTGGCCCTACGAGGCCGCACGGACACAGGTCCTCGTGGGTCGCGCCCTCCGTGAACTGGGCGACGGAGAGTCCGCGGCCGCCGAGCTCGGGGCTGCGGCCCGGGCGCTCGCGGCCCTCGGGGCCACGCCGGCCGCACAGGAGGTGGACCGGCTGCTCGCCCCGGCCCCCCTCCCAGGCGGCCTCACTGCTCGCGAGGCCGAGGTGCTCCGACTGGTCGCCGCCGGCAGATCCAACCCGGAGATCGCCGCGGCCCTCTTCCTGAGCGAGAAGACTGTCGCGCGGCACCTGAGCAACATCTTCACCAAGCTGGACGTTCCGTCTCGAACCGCCGCCGCCGCGTACGCCTTCGACCACCGGATCACCTGAGGACGGTGGGATGCCCGATCGGTTCCTCCTCCCGCAGGCCGTTCATCCCAGTTGGTTCATCGAGAGTGGAGACCATGCCCGCCGCTAGTGCCGGCTCTGCGGGCAGCGAGCGACGGGTAGCTCGGTGCATCGACACTCGGTGTGCTGCACAGCGCTGCTCAGCACGACGGCATCTGCCGAGGACGATCGGCTGACCGCACGGACCGCCTGTAGCGACCCAAGCCGCCGGTCACGACGACGGCTTCCGAGGATGCTGGGGCGGCTGGACCGGGAGCTGCTGGGTGTCGGAGTCGGGCGAGACTTCGAGGGGCGAGGCGGGTGCCAGGGTGGATGGGGAACGCGACGGAGGGGTGGGGGTCGAGGTGGAGGTGTGGTGCGGAACTCTCCGGCCGACGGGGCGGCCGAGGTACGGCGTCCGGGGTCGTGCCGGACGCCCGAGCTGAAGCTGACGCCGTACCCTCTCTTCCAGGTCCATCTCCCGGAGGAGCCGCCGGACCGTCGACAGCACGACGGCGTCGAGCTCGCGCAGCTCATGTGTCGGCTCGACGGTGAGCAGGTCCTCGAGCCGAGCCCGCGCCTCCTGGAGTCCTTCCAGAGCGGTCCGAAGCGCGAGGACGTCGTCGGCGCTCAACGTCGCCTCCGGACTGGCGTCGTCGTGGACGAGTCGTCCGAACGCGTCGACAGCGGCAGCCATCTCACGGAACGTCTGGGCGAGTCCGAGGAACAAGTCGGTCACGGTCTCGTCTGGGGTGCGACCCTGCTCGGAGGTGGCGTCCACCAGCGCGCGGAACATCGAGCGAATGGCGACGGCGCAGTGCTCCAGCGCCTCGAGTCCCTGCCGCAGACCCGGCCCGAGGTCGGGCGTGCGTACGGCGCGCACGTTGAGCCGGCGGCCCTCCTCAGCGTGAGACAGGGCCGAGCCCGCTCGAGGTACCTCGTGGTGGGTGATCCGGCGCGCCTCGTCCAGCCACCTGCGGGACGCGGGTGCGACCTCGCCATCCTCCTCGACCAGCTCCGAGAGCTCCACGGCGGCGTTGTCGACCAGCTCACTGATGGAACGGGCCAGCCCATGAATGGCCTCGGCGGCCGACCCGGTGGCGACCTTGGGAGGGAACAGCAGATTCGTCACCACTCCGACCCCGGCCCCCACCAGTGTCTCCACGATCCGCTGCCAGGCCACCGACCCGGCCCCGAGCGCTCCCACCCCGAGCACGAGCATCGCACTGATCGGCACCTCGATCAGGTTGTCGCGCAGGCGCAACACCTGCCCGACCGACAGCGAGACGAAGATGAGCAGGCCCAGACTCCACCACGCCAGCGGCACCACGGAGGCGAACAACACCGCCAGAGAGACACCGGCCACGACCGCCACCACTCGGTCCAGGCCGCTGGCCAGCAGCGAGACCGGAGTGACCTGGACGACGAGCATCGCGGTCAAGGACGCGAGCAGTGGCTGGGTGTCCGGGAAGAGCAGCTTCCCGACGACGTAGCCCGCAACCGCCGCAACCGTGATCCGCATCGACCACGACACGTCCAGCCGCCATCCGCTTCGCAGCAGGATCAGCTCGCGGCCGAGCCTGCGTGGCCAGAGTTCGCGCACTGATCCATCATGCTCACATCGACACGTCGACCCCCAAGGCCGCCCACGGCGGTGCGTCGATCCGCCGCCTGCTTCGCACACCCGGCCGCTTGTGCCCACCGTGTTCGCTCAGCGAGGCTGACACACGAGGGACAAGGAGTGTCCGAGACGGGAGGAGCCGTAGCCATGATGACCGTCGTCACGACCGTGACCTTGAAGGACGAGGCAAGCAGTCAGTGGGATCGCGCGATGCACGAGCGCGTCCGAGGCGCCTCCGATATGGATGGTTGGGTTGCCGTGCAGTTGCTGAGGGAGGTCGACGAGCCTCGGCGGCGGGCGATCGTGGGCACGTGGCAGTCGCGGGACCATTGGGCCCGCTGGCACGACGATGAGACGTTCAAGGCAACTCGAGCGGAGTTGGCCGGTCTCGAGGAAGGACCGTCAACCACTGTCTGGTACGACGTCGTGGAGGACCAGGCCTGAGCCACTGCGCGACGCCGACGGCGACCCTTGCTCGCACGCCTGGTCCCTACGGCACCAGCCCCAGACATCGGCGTCGAACCAGGCAACGTCGCCGAACAGGTCCGCGGAGGGGTCGGGTTCGGTTTCGTGGAGCATGTGGGGCATCGCCATGAGCAGTCCACCTGCCCCCGGCGCGACAGCCGGGTCATGAACCATCGCGCCGATCAGGGACCCGACGAGGGTCACCAGCCTCGAGCTCAGCGTCCACCGTCCTTGCTGGACAAGCATGACCGCGAGAGTCCCATCGTGATTGACGTCGTCGATCCCCTGCCGGGCTCGAGCCCGACAGGGGACGAACCTGACCGGACCGGCCAGCATCACTCCAGCGGCTGCGGAACCTCCGCAACCAACCCTAGGATCACGGCATGTTGTGGAACCACACGGTCGTGACGGTGGTGGGCGAGCCGGACGTCGTCGAGCAGCTCATCGGGCAGCAGTTCGACTTCTACTCCCAGAACGACTGGGAGCTGGTGTCCACGAACCACACCAAGTGGGGCGACGCAGACAAGTTCTGGCTGTTCTTCAAGCGGCCCGGCTACGAGGGCTGACAGCTTCTCACCCCTACCTCCCAGACCCGGCCTGTCACCCCTACCTCCCAGACCCGGCCTACACCGTCGAGGAGACAGAGCAGCTGGCGCTCGCAGGGGCCGTCGGCAGCCTGGACGTGCCCGACATGGCTCGTGGCCCATCTGGTGGCCCCGTCAGGTGTCCGGGTGTCGATGCCGGGTCCCGCGGCCTGGACTCGCTTCTCAGCGAAGGATCACGTTCTACCCGGGTCGGACCGCCCAGGTCTGGAGAAGGGTGAACGTCAGTCCGCGGCGCTGGGGATCATCGAGCTCGTGCTCCACCTCGGCCAGCAGCTCGGCCAGCTCGTCTTCGCTGGTCTCCTGCAGCAGTGGCGTTCGCAACGAGGCCGCGAACTGCAGAGGCAGCTGAAGGTAGGGATGCGCGGGCTCCAAGGCGACGATCTCGGCACGCAGAGCGGGTTGCAAGCCCATGCCTTGCAGGAGATCGAAGGCCATCCGCCCCGCATCGAAGTCACCGCCTGCAGCCCGGAAGGCGCGCAGAATGAGCGCGATGAGCCGGTTCGTGTGCGGTGCCTGCGGGGTGAAGGTCCATGACGCGGCGTCCGGGTCCTCGAGAGCGATGATCCCGCCCGGGGCGACGAGGGCAACCAGAGCCGACACCTGCTCCTCGAAGCGCCCGAGCGGCGCGAGCTGGAACCTGGCATGCACGAGGTCGAACGACGCTGGAGACAGGCGAGTGTCGAAGAGGTCATCGTGCACGAGCTCGACGTTCGTCAGTGCCTCGTCGGCGACGAAGTCGCCGGCAGCCTTCAGCAGGTCATCGGAGATGTCCGTCCCGACACAGGCACCTGAGGGCCCGACCCAGCGGCTGAGCAGCCGGAGCCAACCCAGGCAACCACAGCCGATGTCCAGCACCCGCTTGCCGGTGCCGTCGCCGAGGACCTCGAGCAGACGTCCACCGGCAGGCTCCCAGACTCGTGACTGGAGCTGCAGCCGCTCCAGCTCGCTGGGCTGCTCCGCCATCAGGTACGTCACCGCGGGATCATCTCCTGACGAGAACTCGCGCGTCCATGCGCTGCCTGGGCCACCTCATGCGGCGGAACCGGACATATGAGAGCGCCGCCGGGCCGAGCGCTGGAACACGGCCACAGGTGCGGGCTGAGGTGGCCCTATTGGGATCGTCCGGAAGCCACATCTGGACGTCCTGCTCGGCGATCGGGCGCTTCAGACCCTTGGCGGTGCCGCCGGTCGCGATGACTGAGCGAGCGTGCGGTGCAGCCCCACCAGATCCTTCGCGCACCCGAGCAGGTCGGTGACATCGGTCCGGGTGCGCTCGCGGGAGTCGTTCCACCGCGTGAGGTCAAGAAGTCGCATGGTACGGACCGGTGGCGAAGGGCACAGGACGGTGGGTGGTTCCAGGTCGTCGCGGAGGGCATGCCAGGTGAGGTCCAAGGCGCGCTGGACGAGCTGCGTCCGGGCTTGGTCCGGGCCGCCCGCAGCGAGGACGATCGACCCCGCCAGACAGGCGCCCGTGACCGGATACACATAGACCTGCCTCACCTGGTGGGCTGTGAGCAGGCGCTCGCCTCCCGGCGTGGCCACAGCGAACCAGGCGTTCTGGACCCAACCAGTGCCGATCACCGCGGCGGCCTCCGACAGGAGCCCGCCGATGGCGTGGAGCTCGGCCAGCCGAGCGGCGACGGCGTCGCAGCGGGCCAGGCGGCGGCGCTCGCCTCGGGAGAGCGTGAGTGCCCTCGTGGGGTGTTCGTCGACCAACGCGTGCATGGGCATTCTCCGCGGTTTGCCAATCCTCTGGCTCCACTGTGACCCCGGTCCCCGCTCCTGGCAACGGGCGCGTCGTGCGGATCTTGCATTTCCCACCGCGATGGGACGCGAGACACGTGGAGCCCGCTGCCGAGCACGTCCCCAGCGGGGTGCTCCGGACACCTGGCTGGCGGCGCGGACACGTCGACCTGCCTCGTGCCAGGCGCTGAGAGCCCCCGGAACCCGAGAGGCGGACCTCCCGACCACCGACGTCGAGGAGGAGGGCGCGGCAGCGGCTTCAGGGAGCGGCGATGCGCCGCGGACGGAGTGGTCCTCTCGCCGGACGTCCTGCCGAGACTCGGCAAGCCCTAAGCGGATCCGGTCGTCGAGGCCAAGAGGCGCCGCGCTCGACGACCTAGGTCGCTGAGGTCCACCCGGCCCTCGTCGGCGGCGGCTGCCAGACGCGCGGCCAGGTCCAGGGCCTCGTCGAGCTCGGGCTTGACGAGGGCGGACTCCTGACCCATGTCGCGAAGAATGGTGACCTCGGTCCGCGAGGCGATCAGCGGGTCGGCGACCCCATCGATCCACACCCGGGTGCGGCGACCGTCGCCGCGTTCCTCGCCGGTGATTCGCTCCAAGGCGAAGATGCGGTCCGCGCGCGCGAACTTGCCGAAGCCCAACGCCACCATGCGGGAGTCCGATGACACCCAGCCATCTTGACATCACCCACCGACGTCAACCCCACGCCGCCTGCACTCACGGCGTGGCTGGCCCCCGCGTCAGGTCGCCGGCTGTCGGGCCGAGTCCTTCCGCCGGCCGTCGGGGCGAGCCACTCGGCCGCGACCAGGGAAGGGAATCGTCGAACGGACCTCGTGCAGACCGTGCCGGCGGTCGGTGCCGATGACGCCGACTGGTCGGGGGCGGTGGCGTCCGGGCAGGATCCTCCAGCCGGCCTACCCTTTCGACCGCGATGGTGAGCCGAACCGGAACTCGACGACGTCGCCGTCCTGCATGACGTAGTCCTTGCCCTCCATGCGCACCCGGCCGGCCTCGCGGGCCTTGAGCAGCGAGCCGGCGGACATGAGGTCGTCGTACGAGACGATCTCGGCCTTGATGAATCCGCGCTGGAAGTCGGTGTGGATGACACCCGCTGCCTCGGGGGCGGTGGCGCCCTGGCGGATCGTCCACGCGCGGGTCTCCTTGGGGCCCGCGGTCAAGTACGTCTGCAGGCCGAGGGTGTCGAAGCCGACGCGGGCGAGCTGGTCGAGGCCGGACTCGGAGATGCCGAGCTCGGCGAGCATCTCGTGGGCCTCCTCGTCGGAGTCGAGCTCGACCAGCTCGGCCTCGAACTTCGCATCCAGGAAGATCGCCTCGGACGGCGACACCAGGTCCTGCATCCGCCTCTTCAGGGCGTCGTCGGAGAGCTCGTCGGCGTCGCAGTTGAACACGTAGATGAAGGGCTTGGCCGTGAGCAGCGACAGCTCTCGGAGGAGGGCGACGTCGACGTCGCCGCGCTGGCCGAGGGTGCTCACCGGCGTGCCGCCCTCGAGGCCCGACTGCGCAGCGCGGGCGGCCTCGACGACAGCGCTCAGCTCCTTCCTGCCCCGCGCCTCCTTCTCCAGCCGCGGCAACGCCTTCTCGAGGGTCTGCAGGTCGGCCAGGATCAGCTCGGTCTGGATGGTGGTCAGGTCGGACTCGGGGTTCACCTCACCGTCGACATGGGTGACGTCGTCATCGCGGAAGACCCGGGTCACCTGGCAGATCGCGGCCGACTCGCGGATGTGGGAGAGGAACTTGTTGCCGAGGCCCTCGCCCTCGGAGGCCCCGCGCACGATGCCGGCGATGTCGACGAACTCGACCGTCGCCGGGACGACGCGCGCCGACTCCATCAGCTCTCCCAACGGCTCGAGACGCGGGTCGGGTACGCCGACGACGCCGACGTTCGGCTCGATCGTGGCGAACGGGTAGTTGGCTGCCAGGACGTCGTTCTTGGTCAGGGCGTTGAAGAGCGTGGACTTGCCGGCGTTGGGGAGGCCGACGATACCGATGGTGAGCGCCACGGGCCGCGAGTCTACGGAGCGCTCGGGGGCTCCTCCGAATCGTCCGGTACGCCGGCGCCCGCGCCCAGGAGCTCGTACCGCCGCGTCCAGGCGTAGCGGAGCACCGTGATCGAGAAGACCCAGGTGACGGCCACGATCACCGCCTCGACAGCGCCGTCACCGCCTCGGGTGAAGATGTCGTGCTGGAGGTCGTAGAGCAGGTCCATGCAGCCCAGGTACAGCCCGGCCGCTCCGGTAGCGACGAGCCAGAGCAGAGCGCTCGCGCGGCGGCGTACCAACGCGACCAGGGCCGACAAGCACGCGACGCCCAGCCACGCGTCGGCCAGGGGAAAGGCGTTCTCGAAGTCCTCGTAGGACGTCGTGTGCTCGCTGGCGATCCAGTCACGGTGGGTGAACCAGATCGTCCAGTAGGCCGCGTCGAGCAGGATCGCGACCACCAGCAGCACGACCACCAGGCGCCGCATGCGCAGATCCAAGCAGGCGGCGCCCTGGTGGAGAAGTCGTGTCGAGGAGGGCCTCTCAGTCGTCGTCAGCGCCGTGGTGCCCGTCGTGGCCACGGTCGTCGGCGCCCGCGTCGTCACCGGACTCTGACTCGTGCCGGCTCCCGCGGTCGTCAGCGGCCTCGGACTCACCGCCGTGCCGCACCTCTCCCGTCGGGTGGTCCACGCCGTGGCGATGGTCCCGCCGGTGGTCGCCGGGCTCCGGCTCGCCGCCGTGTCGCCCGCGGTCGTCCCCTCCGTCGTGCACGCCGAGGTTCGGGGTCGCCGTCGGGTTGTCGCCGGTCGCCGCGAACGCCGTCCAGGCGCCGACCACGGGGGTGGCGACCAGGACGCCGGCCGCGGCGAGGAGGGTGATGCGCTTCATGGTTGAGCTCCTCGGGTCTCGGTTGTCCGGGTGCCTCCACCGTCACCCGAGTGGGGTCGGGGTCGCCATCGGACAGTGGTCGTAGCACCATCGGCCGCTCGGCTCCGGCAGGACGGTCCCGGACGGCCCGGCCGGTCCGGCCGGGCCCTAGGCTCACGGGGTGCGGATCGCGACCTGGAACGTCAACTCGCTGCGTTCACGCATCGGCCGGGTGGAGGCCTTCCTGGAGCGGCACCAGATCGACGTCCTCGCCGTCCAGGAGACGAAGGCCCGGGAGGACCAGCTCCCGCTGATGGGCCTGCACGCCGCGGGCTACGAGATGGCGGTCGCTGGCCTCAACCAGTGGAACGGCGTGGGGATCATCAGTCGGGTCGGGCTCGACGAGGTGACGGTCGGCTTCGACGGCATGCCCGGCTGGGGCGACCCACGTGCGGAAGAGGCGCGGGCGATCGGGGCGACCTGCGCCGGCGTACGCATCTGGTCGCTGTACGTGCCCAACGGCCGCAAGCCCGGCGACCCCCACTACGTGTACAAGCTCGACTGGCTGGCGCGACTCCGCACGGCCGCGGCGCCCTGGCTCGCGGACACCCAGACCGCGCTCGCCGGCGACTGGAACATCTGCCCGACCGACGCGGACGTGTTCGACCCGTCGCAGTTCCAGAACAGCACGCACGTCACCCCGGCCGAACGCGCGGCCTTCCAGTCCTTCCTGGACGACGGGTACCACGAGGTGACCCGCCGCCATGCCCCCGGCTACACCTACTGGGACTACTACCGACAGCGCTTCGAGCGCGACCGCGGGCTCAAGATCGACTTCGTGCTGGCCACTCCGGCGCTCGCGCGACGCGTCACGGACGCCTTCATCGACCGCGAGGAGCGCGCAGGCCAGGGCGCGTCGGACCACGCTCCGGTGGTCGTCGACCTGGACTGAGCCGACCTCGTCAGCAGCTCATCGAGAACGTCGTCGTGGCCCGCCAGGTGATGGTGTGGGAGCCGCCGTCGTCGTGGTAGGCGAGCACGACCCCGTTGGTCGCGGAGTCCCCCGGCGTCGGGTCGACCTGGAGCCGGAGGAAGAGGTTGTACCAGCCGGCGGACGGGTCCAGAGCCGCGCCGGCGGCACGCACCCGGTCGCCCCAGCGGAGATTGCTGTCGTGGGTGACGATCGAGGCGGGAGGCCAGCCCTTGACGGTCCCGGTCTCCGGCGTCGCGCCGGCCGGCGCCACCCACGAGCCGGCGTCCACGACGCCTGGGGTGTGGTCGGTCGCGACGGTGTCGAGGGTCACCGCGCTCGTGGCCTTGACCAGGACCGGGTAGGAGAGGAACTCGGCCGGGTCGTCGCCCGGCACCAGCGTCTGGCAGTCGTCCAGGTGCTTCCCGCCCGACCTCGGGCTGAACGTCAGTGGCGCCACGGTAGGTGGGGTCGACTGGGTCGTGGGGCTCGACGTGGCCTCCGTCGGCGCGCTGGTGTCGGTCCCGCGCTGATGGCGGGTGCGGTGCGACGACGTCGGCTCCTGCGAGTCGGAGCCGAAACACCCGGTGAGCAGCGCACCCAGCGCCAGGGCCGCGAGGGCGGACGTCGACCTGCGCCTGATGGGACTCATGGGGTTCACGGTAGCCAGAGTTGTCGGTGGTCCCTGGCACCCTCGCGGTCATGAACCTGATGTCGATCCTGCTGGCCCTCGCCGTCGTGCTCACCGTGGGGCTGGTCCTCGGCTGCGCCGTGGGCGTGCTCTGGGCGCGTTCCCGCCCGGCGTACGTCGCCGGACAGGGGCAGGCGATGGTCGACCGGGCCCTTCCCCACGCGGAGGTGATGCAGGGCCTCGACCGCCTCAGCGACCAGCTCCGCGACCTCGAGCACGCCCGGGCGACGTGGCAGGGTCAGCTCCACCAGCAGGTGCTCGACATGCGGCTGACCGCCGACGGACTGCGTCGCGAGACCCAGTCCCTGACCACGGCTCTGCGGCGGCCGCAGGTGCGGGGCCGGTGGGGCGAGCTCCACCTCCGACGAGCAGTCGAGCTGGCCGGACTCGTGGAGCGCTGTGACTTCGACGAGCAGGTCCAGCTGCGCGACGGCCTCGAGGCTCGGCTCCGGCCCGATCTCCTCGTCCACCTCGCGGGCGGGCGCTCCGTCGTGGTCGACGCGAAGGTCCCGCTCGATGCGTTCCTCGACGCGACCTCGGCGGACGACGCTGAAGCGCGGGACGCCCACCTGGCCCGTCACGCCGGACAGCTGCGGGCGCACGTGGAGCTGCTGGGGTCCAAGCAGTACTGGAAGGCCCTGCCCGAGACGCCCGAGTTCGTTGTGCTGTTCCTGCCCGCCGAGTCCTTCCTGTCCGCGGCGCTCGAGAGCGACGGCACGCTCCTCGAACGAGCCGCCGAGAGCGGAGTGGTGCTGGCGAGCCCCACGACGCTGATCGCTCTCCTGCGCACGGTCGCCCATGGCTGGCGGCACGAGTCTCTCGCCGACCAAGCGCGCGAGATCCACCGGGTCGGACGCGACCTGCACGAGCGGCTCGGCACCATGGGCGGACATCTCGGCAGGCTCGGGCGCTCCCTGGACACCGCCGTCGCGGCGTACAACTCGGCCGTGGGGTCTTGGGAGTCGAGGGTCCTGGTCGCCGCGCGGCGCTTCGAGGAGCTGGACGTCACCGACGACCGTCTGGAGGGCGCGCGAGCCCTCCAGGCGGCCGTCCGGCCCGTGGGTTCGGTCCATCCGCTCCCTCGGCGTGCCGCAGGCGAGGAGGAGCCGCGCGAGCATACGGTGTCGTCGTGACCACGCGTCCGGCGCGAGCTCACCGGGAGGCGCGGTGAGCGACGTGAAAGCGCGCATCGGACACTCACGCACGACCCATCACCGCCGTCCCCGGCCGCTGTGGGAGGGCGACACCCGCGGCAGCGAGGTCGTGGCGCTGATGATCGCGCTCACCCTGACGTCGGCGGCGGCGGAGATCACCGTCGCCAGCCGGCTGGGATGGTTCTTCGACGTCTGCTTCGTGGCGATCTGTCTGCTGTCAGCGCTGCTGGTGAGGCCACGTGACTTCTTCAACGTCGGCGTGCTCCCACCGCTGCTCATGCTCGGCACGATGCTCGTCGTCGCCCTCAACGGCGCCCGCGTCATCGCCGCCCGCCACGACAGTGTCGTGCAGGCCGTGGTCACCGGCCTCGCCCACCACAGCGTCGCCCTGTTCGTCGGGTACGCCCTGTGCCTGGTGACGCTGGTGCTCCGCCAGCGGGCTCAGCGCTGACCCCGGTGGCGCGCTACTCCTCGAACCTCGCGGGGTCGCCGGCGCCACGGCGTACCACCTCGGGATAGCCCGTCGACCAGTCGACGACCGTCGTCGGCTCGGCCGGCGTCTCCCCCGCCTCGACCACGACGTCGACGACGAGGTCGAGCTCCTCCTTGATCTCCCAGCCGAGCGCCCGCGGCTCGGTCTCGCCGGGCAGGATCAGGGTGCTGGTCAGCATGGGCTCGCCGAGCTCCCCGAGCAACGCCTGGCACACGGCGTGGTGAGGGATCCGTACGCCGACCGTGCGCTTCCTCGGGTGGAGCAGGCGTCGTGGCACCTCCGTGGTCGCCGGCAGGATGAACGTGTACGGGCCGGGGGTCGCGGACCGGATCGCCCGGAACGCGCTGTTGGAGATGTGCACGAACTGGCCGAGCTGGGCGAAGTCCGAGCACATCAGTGTGAAGTGGTGCTTGTCGTCGAGCTCACGGATCGCCAGGATCCGGGCCCGGCCGCCGCGGTTGCCGAGCCGGGCACCGAGGGCGTAGCCGGAATCGGTCGGATAGGCGATCAGCGCATCGTCGCGCACCGCGTCGGCGACCTGCTCGACCAGCCGAGCCTGGGGGTTCTCGGGGTGGACGTCGACGTACCTGGCCACCCCCGGAGTCTAGGTTCGCTCCGCACGCACAGGTCGCGTCCCGTGGGTGGGAGCGGGACCGTCCGGAGAAATTTGCATGGCGATTTCCTCGTTGTGTCGACAACGGGCCGACTCCCGTGTGACCCTCGACCGCATGGCCGAGGGGGGCGACCGGTGACGCGCACGCTGTCACGCAGTGTCGTGCGCTTCGCGACCGTCGGGGTGGTCAACACCGTCATCGACGTCGTCCTGTTCTGGGCGCTCCACGCGCCCCTGGGCATCGTCGCCGCCAACTTCGTGTCGACCTCGGCCGGGATGACCTTCAGCTTCCTGGCGAACGGCCGTCACACCTTCGGAGCCGAGCAGGTGACCGTCCGTCAGGGCGTGCTGTTCCTTGCGACCAACGCCTACACCATGTGGATCCTCCAGCCGTTGCTGATCCATACGGCCTACGACGTGGTCTCCACCCCCCTGATGGTGGCCAAGATGGTCGCGCTCGGTGGCAGCGTGGTCACGAACTTCCTCCTCTACCGCCACGTCGTCTGGCCCGCGCCCGCGCTGCACACGCAGGCCCCCGCCGATGACCTCCTGACCACGGGACGAGACCCGGCCAGGCAGTCGGCGGAGCTGGTCGAGACCAGGTCCGGCCGCCGCGCGAGCTAGCCTCTCGGTAGAGCCCGTCGAGACCACGGGTCCAGGACCGATGCCTGGACGCGCGGCCCGACCATCCCTAGCTCTTCGACCGGGTCCGCAGGTCGCGTCGCAGCTCCGGTGGCAGCGCGAAGATCAGCGACTCCTCGGCGCTGTGGACGGCCTCGGCGTCGGGGAAGCCCTTCTCGGCGAGGTAGCCGAGCACGCCCTCGACCAGGGCCTCGGGAACGCTGGCGCCGGAGGTGACGCTCACCTTCGAGGCTCCTTGCAGCCAGGCGTCGTCGATCTCGCTCGCGTCGTCGACCCGGTGCGCGGCCTTCGCGCCGGCCTCGAGCGCGACCTCGGCCAGGCGGACGGAGTTCGAGGAGTTGGCCGACCCGACCACGATCACCAGGTCGGCGTCGTGGGCGATCTCCTTGACCGCCAGCTGCCGGTTCTGCGTGGCGTAGCAGATGTCGTCGCTGGGCGGGTCGAGAAGCTCGGGGAACCGCCTCCGGATCGCCTCGACGGTCTCGAGGGTCTCGTCGACCGAGAGCGTCGTCTGCGACAGCCAGGCGACCTTCGACGGGTCGCGGACGACGATGCCCGGCACGTCCTGGGGCCCCTGCACGAGCTGGATGTGCTCGGGAGCCTCGCCGGAGGTCCCCTCGACCTCCTCGTGGCCGGCGTGCCCGATCAGGAGGATGTCGTAGTCGTCGTTCGCGAACCGCTTCGCCTCGTGGTGGACCTTGGTCACCAGCGGGCAGGTGGCGTCGATGGTCTTGAGGCGTCGAGCCCTCGCCTCCTCGTGGACCGTCGGCGAGACGCCGTGCGCGGAGAACACCACGGTCGCGCCCTCGGGCACCTCGTCGAGCTCCTCGACGAACACGGCGCCGCGCCCCTCCAGGTCCGAGACGACGTGCTTGTTGTGAACGATCTGCTTACGCACGTAGACCGGCGCGCCGTACAGGTCCAGCGCCTTCTCGACCGTGATCACGGCGCGGTCGACGCCCGCGCAGTAGCCGCGCGGGGCGGCCAGGCGGACGCCTTTCGTGGGCATGCCGAGGTCGACGCTCATGCGGTCGAGGCTACCGGCGGAGCGGTCGAACCCCCGAGTCGGCGGTCTCCTCTAGGGTCGCCGCATGGCCCTGGAGACCTCGCCGTCGGCACCGGCGCCGGTGCGACAGGTCGCCCTGGCCATCTCACAGTGGGTGGGTCGGCTCGGGGCCGTCTGGGTCGAGGGACAGATGACCCAGGTCAGCCGCCGGCCCGGCGTCGGGACGGTGTTCATGACGATGCGGGATTCGGCCGCCGACATCTCCATCCCGGTGACCTGCGCCCGGACCCTCTTCGACAGCCTCAATCCCCCCTTGGTCGAGGGCGCCAGCGTCGTGATCCACGCCAGGCCCGACTACTACGCCAATCGTGGCTCGCTCTCCCTCGTCGCCCGTGAGATCCGGCTGGTCGGACTCGGTGAGCTGCTCGCCCGGCTGGAACGCCGCCGGCAGCTCCTTGCTGCCGAGGGCCTGTTCGCCGCCGCACTGAAGAAGCCGCTCCCGTTCCTGCCGCGCTGCGTCGGCCTGATCACCGCACCGCACTCCGCTGCCGAGCGCGACGTCGTGGAGAACGCCCGTCGCCGCTGGCCGGGCGTGGCCTTCGAGACGACCTACGCCGCGATGCAGGGGACACGGGCAGCGAGCGAGGTGATCGACGCCTTGGCGCGTCTCGACCGCGACGAACGGGTCGACGTGATCGTGGTGACTCGTGGTGGCGGGTCGGTGGAGGACCTCCTGCCGTTCAGCGACGAGGGGCTGATCCGGGCGGTGGCCGGCCTGCGCACGCCGGTCGTGTCGGCGATCGGCCACGAGCCGGACACACCGCTGCTCGACCTGGTCGCCGACGTTCGCGCCTCCACGCCGACCGACGCCGCCAAGCACCTGGTGCCGGACATGGCCGAGGAGATGAAGGGCGTGACCTGGGCTCGTGATCGCGTGCGCTCCCTGATCCGCCAGCTGGTCGAGCGCGAGACACGGACCCTCGCAGACTTGCGTGCCCGACCCGCTCTGGCCGACCCGCGCAGCCTGCTCGAGGCGCGAGCCGTGGAGGTCGGCGACCTCCGCGACCGCGGACGCCGGGCGGTGGGGCACGCGCTCACCCGCGCCGACGACGACCTCGCCCATCAACGGGCGCGCGCTCGCGCGCTCTCTCCGCTGGCCACGCTGGAGCGCGGGTACGCCGTCGTACAGGCGGCCGACGGGCGGGGTGCGGGCGGGCAGGTGGTGACGTCGATCGCTGACGTCGTGCCGGACGACGCGTTGAGCATCCGGGTGGCCGACGGCAGGATCGCCGCCACCACCACCGGCGTGTTCGCAGCTACCCGGGCGAGCGAGGAGAGCCATGGCTGAGAAGTCCCCAGCGACTGCGGCGCAGTCCGACGAACGTCCCGGGTACGAGGAGGCTCGGGCCGAGCTCGTCGAGGTCGTTCGCGCCCTCGAGGCGGGTGGGACGACGCTCGAGGAGAGCCTGGCGCTGTGGGAGCGTGGTGAGCGGCTCGCCGCCATCTGCCAGGAGTGGCTCGACGGCGCGCGACGCCGGCTCAACGCCGCGATCGAGGGCGACGAGGGCTGAAGCGCCTCGAACGGGTGGGACCGTCGCGCCCACGGCTCTCAGTGGGCAACGCGCGCGGTGGTGAGCGACGCCGCGAGCTGCCGGAGCTGGTCGCGGGTGGCGGTTCCGAACACCAGCAGCGAGTCGCCCCCGTGCTCGGCCGCCAGGGCGGTGTCGCCCCCGGAGTCGGTCCACGTGTCCCAGCGTCGGGCGACGGACCCGTCCACGGTGACTGACCGGCCCGCCTGCGGTTGGGCGTCGACGTACGTCGTCAGCAGAACGGGCACGGGGTCGGGTGACTGCACGAACCCGACATAGTCGTCGCTGGGTGTGAGGATGGAGAGCTTGAGGTCGGGCCGCGTGCCGTCGGGCGCGAAGGTCACCTGGGTCGCGTACCAGCCTGTGGGAAGTCGCGACGGGTACACGAGGTGTGGAACGCCTCGTCCCGTCTCCTGCTGCGCGATCCGGACCTGGGACAGGTAGTCGACCCGCTCCGGCTGCACGGCGAGGTCCGACCGGTTGAGCGCGCGGAAGGCGACGAACGCCAGGATCACCAGCACGGTCACGATGAGGGCGCCGACCATCCCGCCGGGCGAGCGTTGGTAGCGACCCGGCTGCTCGGCCGGTCCCGTCGGACCCTCCGTCGAGACCGAGCCAGCGGCCGAGCCGGTGCCACCGCCCGACCGCGAGCCGTCGGTGCCGCCGGGGCCCTCGGTCGAGCCGGGGCCGTCGGTCGCGCCGGGGCCGTCGGACGCGCCGGGGCCGTCGGTCGAGCTCGTCGAGACCACGACCCCATCCTCACAGGCCGGGACCACCGCCCGAGCCGAGGGCCGCCACCCGACCCGGCGGCGCGACGTTCCCCCCGGGGGTTCCTCACCCTGACGCCGGTCTCACTGGCCGCCGCGGTCATGACGCTCCGGCTCGTCGGCTGAGCGGGTGGGGCCGCGTTGGGCAGAATGAGCGCGTGAGCCAGACCGGTGCCCGGCTCGGCCGCCCGCCGTTGCTGCTCGTCGTCCCCGCCGCGCTGGGTGCCTTGCTCCTCGTCGTCCCGCTGGTGACCCTCGTCGCGGACACCCCGTGGAGCGGCGTTCAGGACCAGCTCTCGTCGCGGGCGGTGGGCGACGCGCTCGGCATCACGATGCTCGCCTCCGCGGCGACCGTCGTCCTGTGCCTGCTGCTCGGCACGCCGCTGGCCTGGGTGCTCGCGCGGGTGGCGTTCCCGGGGCGGTCGATCCTGCGGGCCGCGGTGACGGTTCCTCTCGTGCTGCCCCCGGTGGTGGCCGGTGTCGCGCTCGTGACGGCCCTGGGCCGCAACGGGACGCTGGGCCGCCTGCTCAACGACGGGTTCGGCGTCACGATCCCCTACACGACGACGGCGGTCGTCATCGCGCACACCTTCGTCTCCCTGCCGTTCTACGTGATCGCGGTCGAAGGAGCCCTCCGCTCGGCCGGTGACGAGTACGACGCCGTCGCCGCCACCCTGGGGGCCGACCGCTGGACGACGTTCCGCAGGGTCACCTTGCCGCTCGCCGTCCCGGGGGTCCTGGCCGGCAGCGCCCTGGCCTGGGCCCGGTCGCTCGGCGAGTTCGGAGCGACCATCACCTTCGCCGGCAACTATCCGGGCACCACGCAGACCATGCCGACACTGATCTACACCCAGCTCCAGAGTGACCCCCTGGTCGCACGGACCGTGAGCATGGTGCTGCTCGTGGTCTCGATCGGCGTGCTCGCACTCCTCCGCAACCGATGGCTGACGCGCCCGTGACGCCCGCTCCACGACGTTGTGCGTCTCCTCCGTGTCCCTCCCCCGACGTACGACGCCGCAGGGACCCCGGGTGAGCGGCCTCGAGCTCGGCCTCACCGTGCCTGGCCGCGTGCATGTCTCGGCCGCCGCAGACGCCGGCCAGGTCGTCTGCGTGATCGGGCCGAACGGCGCGGGCAAGTCGTCGTTGCTGCGCGCGGTCGCCGGCCTGGTCCCGGCCAGCGGTGAGGCGCGCGTCGACGGGCGGCCCTGGTCGGCGCTGCCCGTCCGTGAGCGCGCCGTCGGCATGGCGTTCCAGGACCAGCTCCTGTTTCCGCACCTGACCGCCCTCGACAACGTCGCGTTCGGCCCGCGCAGTGCCGGCGCGTCCCGCGCCTCGGCGCGACGGACCGCGCAGGAGTGGCTCGACCGGTTCGGCATCGGTGACCTCGCGCGGCGGAAGCCTCGTCAGCTCTCCGGCGGCCAGGCCCAGCGCGTCGCCATCGCGCGTGCCCTGGCCACCGATCCGCGGGTGCTGCTGCTCGACGAGCCGTTCGCGGGCCTCGACGTCGGCGTCGCCGCCGCCCTCCGCATCGAGCTCGCGCGGCACCTCGCGTCGTACGACGGAGTCACGCTGCTGGTCACCCACGATGCCATCGATGCACTGACCCTGGCCGACGTCGTGTGGGTGCTGGAGGACGGGAGGCTGGCGCAGGTCGGCGCTCCACGCGAGGTGGCCGCTCGTCCGCTCACGCGGCACGTGGCACGCCTCGTGGGGTTGAACGTGCTGACCGAGGGCGGTGGCTTCAGGTCGTTCGCCCCGAGTGCGGTCACGGTCTCGCCCGAGGAGCCGTCCGGGTCGGCTCGCCACCGCTGGCCCGGGACCGTCACCAGCCTGGCCCCGCACGGGGACGCCGTACGCCTGCTGGTCTCCGGGGAGCACGAGCTGCTCGCCGACGTGACTCCTGCCGCCGTGGCCGAGCTCGGGCTCGCGCCGGGACGCCGGGTCTGGCTGTCGGTCAAGGAGACCGCGGTCGACAGCTACGACGCAGGGCCGGATCCGCCCGGGTAGTCTCCCGGCATGACGGAGCGCCTCGAGACCGGCCCCGACTCCCCGGACCGCAACCTCGCCCTCGAGCTCGTCCGGGTGACCGAGGCCGCCGCACTCGCGGCTGCCCGCTGGGTCGGGCGAGGCGACAAGGACGGCGCGGACGGCGTCGCGGTCGACGCGATGCGCAAGATGATCGCGACCGTCCAGATGCGTGGCGTCGTGGTCATCGGCGAGGGCGAGAAGGACAACGCCCCGATGCTCTACAACGGCGAGGAGGTCGGCGACGGTACCGGCCCGGAGTGCGACGTCGCGGTCGACCCCATCGACGGCACGACGCTGACCGCGAAGGGCATGAACAACGCCGTCTCGGTCCTCGCGGTCGCGCCGCGCGGCTCCATGTACGACCCGTCCGCGGTGTTCTACATGGAGAAGCTCGTCGTCGGCCCGGAGGCCGCGGCTGCCGTCGACATCCGGGCACCGGTGGCCGAGAACATCCACGCCGTGGCGAAGGCCAAGGGATCGCGGCCCGAGGACGTCACGGTGGTGATGCTCGACCGGCCCCGGCACGAGGAGCTCGCGGACGAGGTGCGCGCGACCGGTGCCAGGATCAAGTTCATCACCGACGGCGACGTCGCCGGTGCCATCATGGCGGCCCGGCCCAACACCGGCATCGACCTGCTGCTCGGGATCGGCGGCACGCCGGAGGGCATCATCGCGGCCTGCGCGATGAAGTGCGTCGGCGGCGTCATCCAGGGTCGCCTGTGGCCCAAGGACGACGTGGAGCGGCAGCGGGCGATCGACGCCGGTCACGACCTCGATCCCGACCACGTGCTGTCGACCGACGACCTGGTCACGGCCGATGACTGTTTCTTCGTCGCCAGCGGCATCACCGACGGCGAGCTGATGCAGGGAGTCCACTTCCGCGCCCACGGCGCCACCTCACAGTCCCTGGTCATGCGGTCCCGGAGCGGCACCGTGCGCCTGATCTCCAGCGAGCACCGGTTCGAGAAGCTGCACACCCTCTGACCCCGTCGTCCTCAGGACGCGGCCGGCGTCCGTCTCGAGACCACCAGTGGTGGCGCCGGTTTCGAGGCAGCCGTAAACGACGTCCTCCACCAGCGCACGGTCGGACGACCTCCTCGACCAGACGAGGGCGCAGGTCCGGCGGTACGGAGCGGAGACCTGCCCACCCGGCCTGTCCCCCGACCATGTCCGGGTCGCCACGATGAGGTTGACTGGTGCTCATGGCCGGCCCCGCGTCCGTCACCCCGGAGACTCCTCCGCCGCAGCGGGACGGGCAGGCATCGGTCGCCACCTCGCCCGAGCTCTTCGCGCCCGTCTCCGTCGGCGTCGAGCTCTGCTACCGCACGTACGGCGACCCCTCGGGCGACCCGATGCTCCTGCTGATGGGTCTGGCGAGCCCGCTGATCTGGTGGGACGCCGAGTTCTGCTCGATGCTCGCCCGCCGCGGCTACTTCGTGATCACGCCGGACAACCGCGACGTCGGCCGCTCGACCAAGCTCCCGGGGCGGGTGACGCGAGGGATGCTGGTCCGCGCCTTCAGCGGTCTCCCCGTGCGTGCGCCGTACTCGATGACCGACATGGCGCGCGACGGGTTCGGCCTGCTCGACCACCTCGGCATCGACCGGGCACACCTGGTCGGCGTCTCGATGGGCGGCATGATCGCGCAGACGATGGCGATCGAGGAGCCCATGCGGGTGCGCTCACTGACCAGCATCATGTCCACCACGGGCCGGCGCAGGGTCGGCTGGCAGCACCCTCGGCTCTTCCCGGCCCTGGCGCGACCGCTCCGCCCCGGTCGGGAGGCGTACGCCGAGGGGAGCGTGGCGATGTGGCACCTGATCGGGTCGCCGGGCTACCCGCGTCCGGAGCACGACACCCGCGAGATCGCCTACCAGACCTACGACCGCGGCATCTGCCCGAGCGGCACCTTGCGCCAGATGATGGCGATCCTCACCCAGGCCGACCGCTCCGAGCGGCTCCGCGAGCTCCGCATGCCGGCGCTGGTCGTCCACGGCCTCGCCGACCGCATGGTCCACGTGTCCGGAGGCCGGGCCACGGCCGCGGCGATCCCCGGAGCCGAGCTGCTCCTGGTGGCGGGGATGGGTCACGACCTACCTCCCGAGCTCTTCGAGACCCTGGCCGACGCGATCGACCGCACCGCCCGCTCGGGGACGGCGGAGCACGCGCGGAACAGATGAGCCGGACACCCGACAGGCGTCCGGCTCATCCGTCCGTCAGGACACCGTCAGTCGGAGATGCGCTCCCCTGACTCGGAGTCGAAGACGTGCACGCTCTTGGGATCGGTCGTGACGTGGATGACCTCGCCCTTGGCGACCGAGTCGCGCGCGCTGCTCACCCGCACGATCACGTTGTGCGGCGCACCCTCGATGTCACACGTCCCGTAGACGAAACCGTCCGCGCCGAGCTCCTCGACGACCGTCACCGAGATCGGTAGACCGCCCTCGTTCTCGGAGACCAGCCGCCAGGCCTCGGGGCGGACGCCGATGGTGATGTTGCCCGACATCTTGCCCTCCGACGCCGCATCGACCGGCACCTCGTACTTCCCGATCAGCGCCTTCCCGTCGGCTGCCTTCGCCTCCAACAGGTTCATCTGGGGTGACCCGATGAAGCCCGCCACGAACAGGTTGACCGGCTTGTCGTAGAGGTTCAGCGGCGTGTCCACCTGCTGGAGGACGCCGAGCTTCATCACGGCGACCCGATCGCCCATGGTCATCGCCTCGACCTGGTCGTGGGTCACGTAGACGGTGGTGACGCCGAGGTCCGACTGGAGCTTGGCGATGTCGGTGCGCGTCTGGACCCGCATCTTCGCGTCGAGGTTCGACAGGGGCTCGTCCATGCAGAACACCTGCGGGTTGCGGACGATCGCGCGGCCCATGGCGACGCGCTGTCGCTGACCACCCGACAGGGCCTTGGGCTTGCGCTCCAGGTACTCGGTCAGCCCGAGGATCTTGGCCGCCTCGTCGACGCGCTTCTGACGCTCCTCCTGCGGGACCTTGGCCATCTTCAGAGCGAAGGCCATGTTGTCCGCGACCGTCATGTGTGGGTACAGCGCGTAGTTCTGGAACACCATCGCGATGTCCCGGTCCTTGGGCGGGATGTGGGTGACGTCCCGGTCTCCGATGAAGACCTTCCCGTCGTTGACCTCCTCCAGCCCCGCGAGCATGCGCAACGTGGTGGACTTCCCGCACCCTGACGGGCCGACGAGGACCATGAACTCGCCGTCTCTGATCTCGAGGTCGATCCCCGGTACGGCGGGTGAATCGGCGCCTGGATACCAGCGCTGGGCTTTCTCGAAAGTGACCGTGGCCATGCCGACGTACTCCCTTCACCGGCAGGTACGTGCCGGACGATCCGTAGTGAAGTGACGCCGCTCACAGTAGGGCCTGGGTCATCGCATGCCTAGGGAGGCGTCCGGCCACCTCCAGGCGCCATCGGCTTCCAGCACGCGCAGCCCCGCGCCGTCCGGCCGCCACCCCACGGACACGGGATCGATCAGACCACCGTGAAAGGTGCCGGTCGCGTCGGCGTGCCGGAAGGCCAGGAAGCGCCAGGTACCGTCTGGCAGCTGCACGACCTTGCCGACGTAGAGGCTCTCGTCGGTCACTCGCACCGCTGCGTCCAGGTCGACGCCGCCGTCCCACGACGCCGGCGGCGGCACGGGCACCGACCACACGCCCCCAGCGCCGGGCTCGGCACCCGGCATCTGGTCGCTGAGGCAGGAGAAGAGCATGACCCACCCGCCCTCCACCTCCTGCACCGACACGACCTCGGCCTGACCGAACCGTCGGCTGGGAAGCGTCATCGGGGGAAGCGTCTCCCAGACGCCCAGGTCGCGCGACGTCGCGTGTGCCACCACAGCGGTCGAGGTCGCCGCTGACCTGGCGGTCGCCAACAGGTGCCAGATCCCGTTCGCGTCACGGCACACCCACGGATCGCGCCAGTGTGTCTCGAGCTGACCGGGCCCGCGTACGGCGTACCACCGAGGGTCTGCCTCGAGGAGTGGCCGGGGCTCCCGGACCCAGACCAGGAGGTCGTCCGAGGTCGAGACCCCGATGCGTTGCACCCGGCCGTCCTCGGCGCGAGACAGGCCCGAGGTGAACATGCGCCAACGGCCGTCGTCGCCGCGTACCACCGAGCCGGTCCAGGTCGCGAGGTCGTCGAAGGCCGGGGCCGGCTGGGGGTCGAGCGCATCCGCCACCCGCGTCCACGACGTCAGGTCGCCTGACACGGCGTGCCCGACGGACGCGTGCCAGTGTCGGAGGTCGGGGACCTCGAGCGCGCGGGACGCCTTGAGGAAGAAGCAGTGGAACGTCCCGGCGTCTCGCGCGATCCAGAAGTCCCAGACCCACGACTCGTCGAGATCAAGCACGCGCGCGCGCCCTCGTCGCCCGGACGGACTCCCCCGCCAGCAGCTGCATCGGTACGTGATGCACGCCGTGGGACCGTCCGGGTTGGAGCAGCAGCTGCACGGCGAGCGCACCCATCTCCCGGAAGGGAAGGGCGACCGACGTCAGGTGGGGTCGCAGCCACCGCGCCAGGTCCGACCCGTCGAAGGACACGACGGACACCTCGTGCGGGACCGGCAGGTCGTGCTCCGCCAGTGCTTCGTAGGCGCCCATGGCGACCCGGTCGTTCATGCAGACGAGCCCGCGAGGGCGATGTCCGGACGTGAGCCAGTGATCGACCGCGTCGTAGGCCGCCCCGACGTCCCACTCGCACGGCACGACCCCCGAGACCTTCGCCCCGTACGCCCGGAACCGCTCGCGCACTCCTCGGATGCGTAACGGGCCCGCGGTCGCATCGGGCTGCGGATCCTCGCCGACGACGTAGACGTCGGTGTCGATGCCGGCGGCGAGCAGCACCTCGGCGGCAGTGCGGCCCCCGGCTCGCTCGTCGGGTACCACCGCCGCAGCGGGCCGGTGCGGGTCCCAGCAGTTGAGCAGGACGGCGCGCGTGTCGCGCAGCTTCGACGGCGTCGAGATGCGCAACGCGGTGCGCGTGACGAACAGGATGCCGTCCACCTGCCGGTCGAGCATCTCCTCGAGCAGCTGGTCGCGCACGGCCGGGTCGCCTTCGCTCTCCCCGATGACGAGCAGGTGGTCGGCCTCTCGGGCGGCGGAGTTGGCGCCCGCGAGCATGGCACTGGAGAACATGCCGCTGGCCACGAAGTCCGTGACGACACCGATCGTGCTGGTGGTCGCGGTCCGCAGACTGCGGGCGTTCCGGTTGGGCCGGTAGCCGAGGCTCGCCACGGCGTCCCGGACACGGCGCTCCGTCGCGGGCGAGATGCGCATCTGGGCGGACCGTCCGTTGACGATGTAGGAGGCCGTCGTCGTCGAGACGCCGGCTCGCGTGGCGACATCGGTGAGGGTGACTTTGCGAGTTCCTGACACCTCACCCCTCCTCGCTCGGCGCCCGGTGCCGGGGCATTCTGGACAGGCCTGCGCGGCCCGCGGTGACTCGGCGGCCACCTCGCAGTCGAGACCTTGACAGCCGAGTGACGAGGCCTAGATGATCCTGCTGATTCGATTCAGCAAGTGATGTGTACCACATGCCGGTTGGAAACTCACCAGACGCAGGGCTGAAAGACCGAGGAGCAACTTCATGAGAAGTCCCGTCATTCGCAAGACGACACTGCTGGGAACGGCCCTGTTCACCGCAGCCGCACTCACGCTCAGCGCGTGTGGCGGCGGTGGGGGCGGCAGCAGCAACAGCAGCACCGTGACCATCTGGTCCAGCATCGACCAACCCGTGCAGGACGGCCTGAAGAAGGCCCTCGAAGCCAAGCTGAAGGCGCAGGGGTCTGACATCAAGATCGACTGGCAGAAGGTCGAGAACATCAACCAGCTGATCATCACCAAGATCCAGGCCGGTGACACTCCGGACATCGCCTTCGTCCCACAGCCGGGTGTCGTCAAGCAGATGAACGACCTCGGCGCCGTCAAGCCGCTCGACTCGGCGGTCGACATGAGCTCGCTGCAGGAGAGCATGATCCCGGGCTCGCTGGACTTCAGCACGATCGACGGCCAGCTCGACGGCCTGATCGTGAGCATGAACGTCAAGGGCCTGGTCTTCTACAACAAGCCGGAGTTCGACAAGGCGGGTTACAAGGCCCCCAAGGACCTCGCCGGCCTGGAGCAGCTGACCAACCAGATCAAGTCCGACGGCACCGCTCCGTGGTGCTTCGGGATCGGGTCCGACACCGCGACCGGCTGGCCCGCCACCGACTGGATCGAGTCGCTGCTGCTGAAGTACAGCGGCCCAGACGTCTACAACCAGTGGGTCACCGGAGACGTGAAGTTCGACTCGCCACAGGTCAAGCAGGCTGTCGACGAGTTCGCCAAGCTGATGCTGACTGACGGCAACGTCTACGGCGGTCGCAGCTCGATCGCGAGCACCGGCTTCGACGTGGCGGGCGGCCCGATGTTCCAGAGCCCACCGAAGTGCTACATGCTCCAGCAGGGCTCGTTCATCACCGCCTTCTTCCCCAAGAGCGCCACGAACGACCTCGACAAGAACGTCGGCGTCTTCGGCCTGCCACCGGTGTCGGCCGGCGGTGGCAACCCCGTCGAGGTCGGCGGTGACACCATGACGATGCTCAACGACTCCGCCAACGTGAAGACGGTCGTCAAGCTCCTCTCGGAGACCGACATCGGCAACGACGCAGCGGGCAGCAGCTCGTTCATCTCGCCGCACAAGGACTTCGACCTGAGCAAGTACCCGAACAACCTGACCCGGACGATCGCCAACATCGCCTACAAGGCCTCGGTCACGTCGTTCGACGCCTCCGACCAGATGCCGGCGGAGGTCGGGGCCGGGACGTTCTGGAAGGACATGACCGCCTGGATCAGCGGCCAGGAGGACGAGAGCACCGCCCTGTCCAACATCGACGAGAGCTGGCCGAGCTCGTAGCCACCGAGTGACGAACGGGGGCGTGGGCATTCCGCGCCCACGCCCCCGGCTCGCCTTCGCCGCAGTACTCGCAGTACCGAACGAAGGGAGGCCGACCGGTGTTGGCCAAAGCATTGGTTGCCCTGATCACGGTGATCATCGGCATCGGCGCGTCGCTCGCCGTCTACTGGATCCTGAACAAGATCGCCGAGCTGCTGCCAGGAGCCTGGGAGCACCGGGTCAAGCCCTACCTGTACATCCTGCCGGCGTTCGTGGCGATCGTCGTCTTCCTGATCTACCCGGCGATCCTGACCATCATCAACAGCTTCAAGGACAACTTCTCGCGGAACTGGGTCGGGACGAAGAACTACACCGAGCTCTTCCAGTCCCACGACTTCAAACAGACGCTGTTCAACACCGTGCTCTGGATCGCCATCGTCCCGGCTGTGACGGTGGTGTTCGGCCTGACCATCGCCACTCTGGCCGACCGTCTCACGGCCACGGGCGAGAAGGTCACCAAGACGATCATCTTCCTGCCGATGGCGATCAGCCTGATCGGGGCCGCCACGATCTGGCGGTTCATCTACGACGCGGCGCCCGCGGGACAGCCGCAGATCGGGTTGCAGAACGCCGTGCTCGGGATCTTCGGCTGGGGCCCGGTCGCCTGGCTCCAGAAGAGCACCTTCCACCTCAACAGCCTCTTACTGATGTTGATCCTGCTCTGGGCACAGGTCGGCTTCTCGATGGTCCTGCTCTCGGCCGCGGTCAAGGGCGTGCCCGTGGACACGCTGGAGGCGGCCCGGATCGACGGCGCCGGTGAGCGCCAGATCTTCTTCCGGGTCGTGGTGCCGCAGATCAAGGGCACGATCATCACGGTCTTCATCACCGTGACCATCGGCGTGATGAAGATCTTCGACATCGTCTACGTGAACACCAACGGTGACTTCAACACCAACGTCCTGGGCAACCAGTTCTGGAACGAGTTCAGCACGTTCCTGAACTACGGCGCCGCGTCGGCGATCGTCGTGATCCTGATGATCGCGGTGATCCCGATCATGTGGTACCAGGTCAGGCACTTCAAGGCGGAGGAGGCCAACGCATGACCACCACCACGACCACCCCGGCGGCCGCGACACCCACGTCACAGCCACGTCGCAGGGCGACGCACTTCGACGCCAACCCCGCGAAGGCGGGCTGGTTCACCAAGATCATCCTGACGGTGCTCTGCGTGCTGTGGATGGTCCCGCTGCTGGGCACGTTCGTGACGTCGTTCCGCAACATCGACGACGTCAAGTCGTCGGGGTGGTGGACGATCTTCACCCACCCGTCCGGGCTCGGCAAGCTCACCCTGGCCAACTACGACAAGGCGATCAACGGACAGGCCCACATGGGCCGGGACTTCATCAACAGCCTGGCCATCGCCCTGCCGGCGACGTTCATCCCGATCCTGGTCGCGGCGTTCGCGGCCTATGCGTTCACGTTCATGAAGTTCTGGGGGCGTGACGTCCTGTTCCTCACCATCGTCAGTCTCCTCGTGGTGCCGAACTACGTCGCGTTCATCCCGATCTTCAAGCTGTACCGGACGTTCGGGATCAACGGCACCTTCGCCGCCGTGTGGCTGGCTCACATCGGGTTCGGCATGTCCTTGGCCATCTACATCCTGCGCAACTACATGGCGACGCTGCCCAAGACCGTCATCGAGTCCGCCGAGATCGACGGTGCGAGCCACTTCCAGACCTTCTTCCGACTGATCCTGCCGATGTCCGTCCCGGCCTTGGCCTCGTTCGCCATCTTCCAGTTCCTGTGGGTGTGGAACGACCTGCTGGTGGCGCTGGTGTTCATCGGTCCCGGCGACAACGAACCCGTCACGGTCGGTCTCACCCACCTGAAGGGTCAGCTGGGGCAGGGTTGGGAGCTCACGACGGCCGGTGGCTTCATCACCATGATCCTGCCGGTCCTGGTCTTCCTGGCGCTGCAGCGCTTCTTCATCCGCGGCCTCACGGCCGGCGCCGTCAAGGGCTGACTGGTCTCCCGGTACCTAGCACGCCCGGGCAGCGCCCGCTGCCCGGGCGTGCTACGTCGCCTGCCTGATCCCCCGTTCGACCACCTCGTTCTCCGACCCCAGGAATCCGCCCGTCATGCGCTTCCCCTCCGGCGACCGCTGTCGCGGGTACCAGCACACCTCGCTCGACCTCGACGACACGGGGGTGGACCTGCCCGTCGTCACCTGGGCGGGTCACCTCCGAGCCGGCGCCGAGCCGATCGACGCGCTGCCCGGTCGGGGTCCGGGCATGCCGATGCTCGGCGAGCACTCCCAGGCCCGCTTCACACGGCCCCACCTGCGCGGGCACCGGCTGCGCGACGACGGGGGCGCCGGCTCGGACTGGACCACCCGGTTCGTCACCATCGGGCTGGAGCGCGACGACGACCGGCTCCGGCTCACCGCAGGTGACCCGCACGCGGGCCTCTCGATCGTGCTGGACCTCGAGTCGGTGGCGGGCGGCTCCCTGCGCGGACGATGGACGCTGATCAACGACGGCACGACGCCGTACGTCGTGGACGGCCTGGAGGTGGTGCTCCCCGTCGCCGACCACCTCACCGAGACCCTGGACTTCACCGGCCGACACGAGCGAGAACGTTCACCTCAGCGCCGGCCGGTCACCGACGGGCTCTGGCTGCGAGAGGGTCGCGGCGGCCGGCCGGGGCTCGACGCTGCCAGCATGATGGTGATCGGCACCCCGGGCTTCACGACCACGTCCGGTGAGGTCCTCGGAGTGCACGTGGCCTGGAGCGGCAACAGCGTGCTGAGGGTCGAGCGTGACGCATCGACGGGCACGACGATCGGCGGGGGTGAGCTGCTGCTCCCCGGGGAGATCGTGCTCGACCCCGGTGACAGCTATGCGACTCCCTGGGTCTTCTTTGGGAGTGCCGAGGACGGATTGGACGGTCTCGCCGCCTCGTGGCACACCTGGCAGCGCTCGTTGCCGGCGCATCCTGCGGTGCAGCCGATGGTGCTGAACGTGTGGGAGGCCGTCTACTTCGACCACGACCTCGATCGGCTGAAGGCGATCGCCGACCGCGGAGCCAGAGTCGGGGTCGAGCGGTTCGTGCTGGACGACGGTTGGTTCCGCCATCGGCGCGACGACACGGCGGGGCTCGGGGACTGGTGGACGGACGAGACGGTCTGGCCGGACGGCCTCACCCCCCTCATCGAGCACGTGCATGGGCTCGGGCTGGAGTTCGGGCTCTGGTTCGAACCCGAGATGGTCAACCCCGACTCCGACCTGATGCGGCAGCACCCCGACTGGATCCTGTCTGCCGGGCCCCACCGGGCTCCGCGCGAGCACCGCAACCAGCAGGTGCTCGACCTCTCGCGCGACGAGGTGTCGAGCTTCCTCTACGACCGGATGTCCCAGATGCTGACCGACCACCCGATCGACTACATCAAGTGGGACCACAACCGGGACCTGTTGGAGGCGGGCTCCCGGGCCACGGGCGGCCGACCGTCCGTGCACAACCAGACCGTCGCGTTCCACCGCTTGCTGGACGCCCTGCGCGAAGCCTTCCCCGCCGTGGCATGGGAGTCCTGCGCCTCCGGTGGCGGCCGGATCGACTTCAGCGTTCTCGAGCGGGTCCAGCGCACCTGGATCTCGGACATGACAGATGCCCTCGCTCGCCAGCTCATCCAGCGCTGGTCGGTCCAGCTCCTGGCGCCGGAGTATCTCGGCGCGCACGTGTCGTCACCCACCTCGCACACGACCGGGCGGACCCTGTCCATCGACTTCCGTTGTGCGACTGCGCTCTTCGGTGCCTTCGGGATCGAGTGGGATCTCACCGGGGCGACCGAGGGCGACCTGGTGCGGCTGGCCGACTGGGTCGAACGACACCGCCGGTTCCGCGACCTCCTGCACTCCGGCCGGGTCGTCCGGCCGGAGTCCTCCGACCCGTCCGTCCTGTTGCACGGCGTCGTCGCGCAGGACGGCTCCGAGGGCCTTCTCGCGCACGTGACGATGGACGAGAGCACCCACAACCGAGGGGTGTGGCTGCGTGTTCCTGGGCTCCCGCGCGACGCGCGGTACCGCCTGTCCTGGGAGGGGCCGATCGGCGTGGAGGCGGTCAGCATGTCGCAGCCGCTGCATCCGGACGGTCCCGCGGGCGGGGAGCCGATGACGGGCGACCTGCTCGGGACTCAGGGCTTCTGGGTGCCCCGCCGTCGCCCTGAGAGCGTCGTCCTCACCCGTCTCCAGCGCGTCTGAGATCCCCGGCGCCGGCAGGGCTTCGCTCACGATGACGACTGCGTACGACCACGGCTGAGCGGCGGCGACCTCGCTCCCGGCGGCGAGCTGGGAGAGACTGGAGGGCGTGGTGACCGAACCGGAGCTTCTCGGCCCCACCAGCGTGCGACTGGAACCCCGGCGCGGCGAGCCGTTCGCCGACGGCGGCGAGCACGCGCCTCCCCGTCCCCTGCCTCGATGGCAGAGGCTCGCCATCACCGTCCTGGTGGTCGCCGTCGCGACGGGGTGGTACGTCGACCGCCAGATCGAGCAGCACGAGTCTGCGTCGATCGACAGGTGCGACGTGCTGCTGCTGGAGGTGTCACGGGCCTACGACGCCCGCATGGGTGCGATGTTCGACTACCTCAGACCGTCCTTGGGCTCGGGTTCGAGGCGGGACGACCGCCTGCTCCTCCAGCTGATGTACCGGCCGGCTCGATATGTGCTCCCCTCCGCTCGGGCGACCTCGGCTCGGTGCCGGAGCGTCGACGTCCTGCCATGGCACTCCTCGAACCTCGCGCGCCGCGACGCGGACGTTGCCTACTCGGCCGCGCTCGTGCAACGGCTGCAGGGGGTCGCGAGCCGTCAGACGCTGTTCCGGTTCGACGACCGGCAGCTCACGCGTCTCCGAGCGACCGCCGGCATCCCCGTGGCGCTCGGTTCCTGAGCGAGACGTGCGCCCTGGGCGCCGAGAGCCTCCAGAATGGGACGCGATGACCGCGCCACCGCAGATCCACGACATTGCGGCACGCTGCCTGGAGCACGGGGGCCTGAGCGCACACCGGCGTGAGACCTTCGAGCTGCGGCTGGACCGCTTCTGGCCCGACCTTCGCGACGCCGTCGGCGCCATCCACCCGGATCCGGACGTCGCGACCTCGGTGACGGAGCGACTCGTCGCCGAAGCGGCCGCGGCGTACGCCGAACGTCCCGACGACCTGCATCGGCTCGACCTGCAGCGGCTGCTCCAGCCGGACTGGCTCCAGCAGCCGCGGATGTTCGGCTACGCCTGCTACGCCGAGCGGTTCGCCGGTGACCTGCGCGGCCTCACCCGACACCTCGACTACCTCGAGGACCTCGGGGTCACCTACCTGCACCTGATGCCGCTGCTCCAGCCGCGGCCGGGCGAGAACGACGGTGGCTACGCCGTCCAGGACTACCGTGCGGTGCGTCCCGATCTGGGAACCGTCGACGACCTGCGCGACCTCGCGGCCGACCTGCGCTCGCGCGGGATCAGTCTCGTGGTCGACCTGGTCCTCAACCACGTGGCGCGCGAGCACGCGTGGGCCGTGGCAGCGCGCGAGGGCGACGCGACATACCGCGGGTACTTCCACGTCTTCCCCGACCGGGGACTGCCGGACGCCTACGAGCGCACGCTCCCGGAGGTGTTCCCCGACTTCGCCCCGGGCAGCTTCACCCACGACGCGGACCTCGACGGCTGGGTGTGGACGACCTTCAACGAGTGGCAGTGGGATCTCGACTGGTCCAACCCGGCGGTGCTCACGGAGTTCGCCGGCATCATCTTGTGGCTGGCCAACCTCGGGGTCGAGGTGCTGCGGCTGGACGCGATCGCGTTCCTCTGGAAGCGGATGGGCACGCACTGCCAGAACCAGCCCGAGGTGCATGCGATCACCCAGGCGCTGCACGCGGTCACGCGGATGGCGGCGCCTGCGATGGCGTTCAAGGCCGAGGCCATCGTCGGACCTCGTGAGCTCGTGCAGTACCTCGGCTCCGGTGTGCATGCCGGTCGGGTGAGCGACCTGGCGTACCACAACAGCCTGATGGTGCAGATCTGGTCGATGCTGGCCGCGCAGAACGCCGTCCTCGGCCGTCGTGCCCTCGCCGCGCTGCCGCCGGCGCCGCCGACGGGCACCTGGATCACCTACGTCCGGTGCCACGACGACATCGGCTGGGCCGTCGACGACTCCGACGCGCAGGCCGTCGGCCTGACCGGCGAGGGACACCGCCGCTTCCTCTCGGAGTGGTACGCCGGCACGTCGCCGGGCTCCTGGGCGGAGGGACTGGTGTTCCAGGAGAACCCCGTCACCGGCGACCGGCGCATCAGCGGTACGACGGCTTCCCTGGCCGGGCTCCGCGAGAACGGCCCGCCGGAGGAGACCGATGCTGCTCTCGCACGCATCTTCCTGGCCCACGCGATCGCCGCCGGCTGGGGCGGTGTGCCGGTGGTGTGGAGCGGTGACGAGCTCGGCCAGGTCAACGACCCGGCGTGGCAGGACGAGCCTGGGCACGAGCAGGACAACCGCTGGGCCCACCGACCCCGACTGGACTGGGCCCGCGCCGAGCAGCGGCACGACCTCCGCACCGTCCCCGGCCGTGTGTTCAGCGGCCTGGCCCACCTGGCCCGGGTCAGGGCCTCCGTTCCGCAGCTGCACGCCTCGGCATCGTCCTACGTCGTCCCCGACACCGACGACGGTGTCCTCGCCACCGCCCGCCACCATCCCAGTGGGGTCTTCATCGGCCTCTACAACGTCACCGGCCGCGCGCGGACCTTCCCGCTCGACCGGCTCCATCGACTCGGGGTGAGCCGGCCCTACGACGCGCTGGGCGGGCACGTTCTCGAGGTCGGCGTCGACGGCGTGCTCGTGCTGGACGCCTACGCCGCGTGGTGGGTCGTGGAGGCGCCGGCCTGAGGTCCTCGGCCGGCAGCAGGGCTACCGGGGCCGGAGCTCTCGTTTCCGACCGGGAGCGGGACGACGCGACACGTTCACGCCGCCCATCAGGGCGAACCCGCAGATCCGGACGACCGGGGCGTCCGCATCCAGCTTCGGCGGGTTCGTGTCGGACGGGCCGCTGTACCCACCCAGGATCCCGGTGCCCTCCATGACCACGTGGGTCTGCGGGTTGACCTTGATGTCCGCGCCGCCCATGACGGCGTTGATCGTGAGCACGACCTCGCGCGCCGAGAACTGCGCCTGCCGCAGGTCGAGGTCGGCGCCGCCCATGAAGCAGTTCACCGTGAGGCGCTGGGGCACGACCCACACCCCCTTGCGCTCCAGGCCGCTCATGATGGCCAGGTGCTTCTCCTCGGCGATACCCGGGACGACCGGTGACGGCGAGGGCGGCACCGGCTGGGCCGGCAGCCTCGCCGCGGACTGCGCCGGGAGGTCGCGCGTGATCGGCACCAGGTCGGCGTAGGTGCGGGCGGCGTACGTCGCCTCGAGGCGCTCGTCGAGCTCCTCGAAGTCGATCCGGCCCTCGCCGGCCGCCTCCCGCAGGACCTCGGCGACCCGGTGCCGGTCGGCGTCGGAGATCCGCAGCTGCGACGGGTCCTGCGCGTCCATGGAGGCAGCCTAGACCGATCTCCGCGGCTTCACGCCGACGACGAGGTCGCGCACGATCGCCTGGTCGACGCGGTGCTCGAAACCTCGGTACGCCGGGTCGTCGCGGGGCTCCAGGCCGGCGTCGGCCAGCAGCGCGAGGGCCTCGGCCCGGGGGCAGGTGCGGGTGTTGACCGCGATTCCGACCGCACCACCGGGGCGCAGCACCTGCACCCACCCGGGCAGTGCCTCGCCCAGCAGCTCCTGCGGACGGCGTCGTGCGGCGCCGCCGTGGCCGTGGCTGCCGTGCTGCACGCCGTACGGCGCGTCGGTGACGACCGCGTCGACGCTCCCGGCCCGGAAGACCTCGGCCGTGTCGCGGGTGTCGGCCAGCGCCAGGGCCAGGGTGATCGTGTCGCCCGCCGCCCAGGCGTCCTTGTTGGTCGCCAGCTCGACGTCGAGGCGGCGGCCCAGGGAGCGGCCGTCGCGGCGCAGCCTCGCCGTCGTCGCGGTGTGCTTGAGCCGCTTGTCCTTCAGCCAGCGGGACAGGAACGCCGCGTAGGCATCGAAGTCCCTTTCGTCGCGGTCGACTCCTGAGGCATGCCAGCCGTACATCAGCACCTGGTTGAGCGTCGTTCCCCGGCCGCAGAGCGGGTCGAGCACCTTCAGCCGGTCGGTGAACATCCGAGCGGCCCCCTGCGAGGCGAGGACGGTCACGTTCAGCAGCAGCCTGGTGAACACCTCGTTGGTCTTCCCCGGGTACTTCAGGATCGTCAGCAGGTCGTCGTCCAGGCAGTCGAGGCGGTCGAGAGACACCGGACGCAGCGCGCCGTCAGCCGTCCGCTCGAACAACGCGAACGCCGTGGAGACGGTTCCGAGCGAAGCCAGGCCGGTGGCGTCCAGGTCGCCGTCGAAGGTCACGTACTCGAGGCCGCCGAGCTCCTCCGGCCTGGGGTCGCCCAGACGCCCAGCGAGCAGAGTCTCGGCCAGCACGCCGAGCTCCGCGATGGTCAGCGCCGCCGCGGCACGCGCGTAGACGCGGTTGGCCGAGGGTGAGACGAGGAGGGCGTACGACGTCACGGAGGTCGAGCGTAGGGCGTGCCCACGAGCCGACTAGCCTGCTGCTTCGTGAGCGACGCCGTCGAACCCGAGTTCCGCTACTCAGACCTGCTGCCCGTCGGTCCGGACGACACGCCGTACCGGTTGCTGACGACGGAGGGCGTGTCCACGTTCGAGGCGGGTGGTCGCACCTTCCTCCGGGTCTCGTCGGAGGCGATCCGGCAGCTCACCGCGGAGGCCATGCACGACATCGCGCACTACCTGCGGCCCGCGCACCTGGCTCAGCTGCGGAGGATCATCGACGACCCGGAGTCCAGCGGGAACGACCGGTTCGTGGCGCTCGACCTGCTCAAGAACGCCAACATCTCCGCCGGAGGCGTCCTCCCGATGTGCCAGGACACCGGCACCGCGATCGTGATGGGGAAGAAGTCCGAGGGGGTGCTCACCGGAGCTGACGACGGCGAGGCGATCAGCCGGGGCGTGTACGACGCCTACACCAAGCTCAACCTGAGGTACTCCCAGCTCGCGCCGCTGACGATGTGGGAGGAGCAGAACACCGGCACCAACCTCCCCGCCCAGATCGAGATCTACTCGGCGCCGGACCACGACGGCGTGCCGGAGTACACCTTCCTGTTCATGGCCAAGGGCGGCGGCTCGGCGAACAAGTCCTTCCTCTACCAGGAGACCAAGGCGGTCCTGAGCTCTTCGCGGATGCTGGCGTTCCTCGACGAGAAGATCCGCTCGCTCGGGACCGCCGCCTGCCCGCCGTACCATCTCGCGGTCGTCATCGGCGGGACGTCGGCGGAGTTCGCACTGAAGACGGCGAAGTATGCGTCGGCGCACTACCTCGACCACCTGCCGACGTCCGGGTCGCCGGCGGCACACGGGTTCCGCGACCTCGAGCTCGAGGGTGAGGTCTTCAAGCTCACCCAAGGTTTCGGTATCGGCGCCCAGTTCGGCGGCAAGTACTTCTGCCACGACGTCCGAGTCGTCCGGCTCCCCCGCCACGGCGCGTCGTGTCCGGTGGCGATCGCGGTGTCGTGCTCGGCGGACCGACAGGCTCTGGGCAAGATCACGTCCGACGGCGTGTTCCTCGAGCAGCTCGAGACCGACCCCGCGACGTACCTCCCGGCATCCTCGGCCACGCAACCGGGGGACGACGCCGACGTCGTGCGCATCGACCTGAACCGGCCGATGCCGGAGATCCTGGCGGAGCTGACCCGGCACCCCGTGATGACCCGGCTGTCCCTCACCGGTCCGCTGGTGGTTGCCCGTGACCTCGCACACGCCACGATCAAGGAGCGCCTCGACGCCGGCGAGGAGATGCCGGCGTACCTGCGCGACCACGCGGTCTACTACGCCGGTCCGGCGAAGAGACCCGAGGGCTACGCCTCCGGCTCGTTCGGGCCGACGACGGCCGGCCGGATGGACTCCTACGTCGAGCAGTTCCAGGCGGCTGGTGGGTCGCTGGTGATGCTGGCGAAGGGCAACCGGTCGAAGGCCGTGACCGAGGCGTGCGCCGTCCACGGCGGCTTCTACCTCGGCTCGATCGGCGGCCCCGCCGCGCGGCTCGCTCAGGACTGCATCACCTCGGTCGAGGTGCTGGAGTACCCCGAGCTCGGCATGGAGGCGGTCTGGAAGATCCAGGTGGAGGACTTCCCGGCGTTCATCGTCGTCGACGACAAGGGCAACGACTTCTTCGCCGACCCATCCGGGGCCGTCACGGTGCCGCTGTCCGGGATCCGCGTCCGCTCCGCCGAGTAGGCCTTCCCGCAACGTCATACGGTGGGAGCCATAGATGGCTCCGTCCGTATGACGTTGCGGAGGGTCATGCGGCGCGCGACCAACCTCTGGCGACGAGCGCTGACTCGATCTGACCCAGGAACACGTCCGGCTCGAGCCTGAGTCCCAGTAGAGGGACGCGGAGGACCATGTCACCGGCCATCGAGATCGCGTTCTGTCGGAGCGCGTCCGCGACCACGTTCTCCGCCCAGGCGTGCTGAATGCCGTCGATCTCCACCACCAGCCGCCACCGCTCCCAGTACAGGTCGAGGTAGTACCTCCGTCGACCGTCTCGCCTCAGGACCTGACGTTCCGGAGCCGGCAAGCCCCGCTGACGCAGCAGGCGGACGACGTCGAGCTCACCCAAGGACGAGGCGCCGTCGATCAGATCGAGCACGACCGCGTGCATCAGGTGACGCCTCTTGTCACGCCGGATGCGCAGCAGCTCGAGACCGATCTCCTTGGGCGAGGCCAGCCCCTGTTGGGCAGTCATGGTCAAGAGAAGAGTCGCCTGACGATCCGACGCCGCCCACATCGCACCGCGCACGGCCGCAACCGCCGGCCGAGTGCGCGGGATTCCGCCGCTCATGACATCGTCGGCCTTCCATCGCCTCGTCTGTCGGATGTCGAAGAGCGGCGTACGGCGGACCCGTGCTCCTCGAGGCACGGACACGCGGATCTGGTCCGGCACGAATCTCTCGAGCCCGCTCGCGACGAGCGCAGTGGCGCCGTCCAGCTGAGCACGCGGACCGCCTTGGAACAGCGCCGCCCAGCGCTGGCCGACCGCTGAGATCTCACCCCGGTGTACGCACACGGACTGGTCGCCGATCGTGGCCCACCGACGGGCGCGGACCTGACCCCGGACGTGCCACCTGGTGAGGCCGGCGGCGTACACCTGAGGTCGGGAGACGACACCACCCTGGGCGCCTGCGATCGCCAGTAGCTCGATCAGGCGTGGGTCGTCGGCAGCGAGGACGAGGCGCGGCATGCCATGAGCGTCATCCCTCAGGGAGACTCTCTGTACGAGCATTCGGAGCCGGCGATGCACCGGGCATGCGTGACTCCGGCCTGTGGAAGGTCCGCGGTGCGTCCCCTTCCGCAACGTCATACGGAGAGAGCCATACATGGCTCTCTCCGTATGACGTTACGAGAGGGTCTAGAGGATGAGGGAGGCCGCGTCGGGGGTGGCGAGGGAGTCGCGGCGCCGGCGGTCCAGCGGTGACGTCCGGCGGTCGAGGCGACCGTCGAGCAGGGCGAGTGCGCGGTCGGCCTGGCCGTCGCTGACGAGGCAGTACAGCAGCGTCTCCTCGACGATCTCCCTCTGGGCGGCAGAGCCGCCGACCCGGGGCAGCCCCGGCAGGACGTCGGAGAGCACCCGGGCGGCCTCTCCCCAGCGCTGCTCGCCGGCAGCCAGCAGCGCGTCGCACACGGACGCGACGGTGGTTCGGACGGCGAGCTCCGCTGAGCCCTGGCAGTGCGTGCGCAGGTGCGCCAGCCGCGGCAGGTCGCCAGCGGCCGCGACGGCGAGTGCCGCGTGCAGCGCGACGAACGGCGTCTCCGGACGGTCGACCAGATCGGGTCCGACGGCCTCGAGCACGCACTCGATCGGCGGCGGTGCACCCTCACCGGCGAACGCCGACGTGCCGGCCGCGGCGTCCCAGCCCGATGTCGTCACGACCCAGCGCCAGAGCAGTGAGGCGGAGTCGATGAGAGCTCGCACGCCAGTGACGGTGGGCGGCGCCAGCTGCGTGTAGTAGCGCTGGCGCACGGCTTCGGTGTCGCCGATCGCCAGCTCGTGCAGCGCGGCGTGCCAGGAGAAGTGCGCCCGGTGGCTCGCCGCCCGGCCACTCTCCGCGACCCAGTGGTCCAGCCAGGCGCGCCCTGCCTCGTGGCGGCCGGTCTCGTACATCACGTGCGTCTGGGCGTGGACGGCGTGACCCGACGTCGGCTCACACTCGAGCGCCGTCTCGGCGAGCAGCCCGGCGTCGTCGAAGCGCGACTGGTCCTGCCGGGTGAAGGCGAGCAGGGAGATGTACCACCAGTGGTCGCCGTACGCCGGGGCGAGGCCTTCGACGAGCTCCCACGCCTCCTGCTGGATGTCCGTCACGCCGGAGAACGCGATCGTGGGCACGGCGGCCGAGACCGCCAGGACGTCGCGAGGGTGCTGCGCGATGTGGTTCATCAGCGCGGTCGCACCCGAGTTGCGGACGTCCTGGACGCGTCGGCTGACGACGTCGACCAGGCTGCGCTCACGATCGTCGGCCCGATGGCGCGCAGCTCCGCGGGCCGCCGCCAGGGACGCCGCGACGTCGACTCCGGCCCCACCCTCGTGACCGAGCATCGCCAGCGCGGCATGCCCGACGGCGAAACCCGGGTCGAGCGACACCGCCTCCAGGAGCAGCTCGTCGGCGCCCGACTGCAGTCGCATCAACCGCTCGAGGCCCGCGTTGTACGCCGCGGCTGCCTCCGCCGTCGTCGACAACGGCAGCCCCAGGGGGTCGCGAGGACGCGCCACGGGGTGGTGTCCGCCGACGACCCTCCCGTCGGCGAGCCGGCGCGGCTCCGGGGAGATCTCGTCGAGCACCGCGGTCGCCACCTGGGCGGCCTGGGTGCGGATCTCCGGTACGGCCGTCGTCTCGTAGAGCTCGCCGCGACGCATCGAGCCCAGCGTCCAGATCGGCGCGCCGGTCGTGCCCACGGAGTCGATGAGGCGGCCTGCGCTGGTCTGGAAGCCGAGTCCCGCGGTGCTCAGCCGGGCCAGCGACACCCCGGCTCGCGGGGCCAGCAGGTCGTCGAGCAGAGGGTCGCTCCCGGGCTGGACGACGGTGCTCGTGCCGGTGCAGTTGACCACCCACCCCACGTCGCACACGTCCCCGCCCGTCAGCGTCACCCGCAGGCCCCCACCGGTGAGCGGCTCGGCGTCGGACACCTCGCCGGCACTGATGCTCAGCGTCCCGGAGGCCCGCAGAGCAGCGATCACGTCGGCCGACCCGGGCGGCATCCGATGCCGCGCGCGGCCCCACGCACCGGCGTCGGTACGCAGGAACTCCGCGCGGTCCTCCTCGCCCAGCCGCTGCCAGAGCGCCTGGACCACCGTACGGAGCCCGTCGACCGCCGGCCGCCAGTCGCCCGTCGCACGCTCGACCCCCGTCACGTGCTCGGCCGCGCGACGGCGGTAGTCCTCGAGGCTGGAGCCCCAGTCGTCGATCTCGGGGATCGCCGCGAGCTGGAGCTCGCCGGAATGGCGCCGCGGCAGCTCGCCGTGCCGCGAGACCGCGAGCACGTGGCGGCGCGGCCGCGGTGACGGCCCGGTGATCGTGAGGACGGCGTCGACCATGGTGAGCCCGGTGCCGACCAGCAGCACGTCCGCCGGGCCGGCCGCGTCGCGGCGTACGACGTCCAGGGCGCCGGGCGCCCAGGGGTCCGGCACGAAGAAGGCCGAGCGCGCGAGAGAGTCCGGCGCCCAGGCGACGCTCGGCGGTCGCTCACCGGTCGCGAGGACCGCCGCGTCGGCAGCCACGACCTGCCCGTCATCGACGGTGACGACCACCCCTGGGTCGTCGCGCCGGATCCCGATCGCGCGCGCCCGCACGTGACGCAGAGCGACGTGGTCGCCGGCGCTGAGGGCCTGGGTGAGGGTCTCGTCGAGGTACCGTCCCCACTCGAGCCGGGGTGCGAAGACTCCGGGTTCGGTCAACAGCTCCGGGTGCTGGCGAGCCCGCCAGGCGACGAAGTGCCCAGGGTCCTCCGGAAGGGCACTCATGCCGCCGGCGGCGACGTTCAGGAGGTGCTGCGGGTCGGTCGTCCCGAACGCCGTCCCGCGGGCGCGGTGCAGGACCGGGTCGACCAGGACCACCTCGAGCGCGGTGCCGCGGCGGCGCGCCGCCCGAGCGAGGTGCAGCGCGGTCAGGCTGCCCGAGGCGCTGGCTCCGACCACGACCACGCGTGGCGTCGGCCGGTCGTCCTGCATGGGTCCCTCCTCGTGGCGTACCGCTCCGGACTCGTTGTCTGGTCGGTTGCTTCACTTCACGTCGCGAGCCGAGCCCCGCGCCGAGCGCTCGTCCTTGTCTACCGTAGGGGCGTGGAGTACACGGAGGTAGCGCGCAGCGCGTCGGATCGCGGCGAGCTCGTGCTCCGTGAACGGCGCTCCGGCCCGGACGACCCGAGCGGCGGTCCGACCGTACTCGAGCTGCGCGCGAACGGCGTCTTCGTCATGGACACCGCCGAGCACACCTCGGAGCAGGCACTGGCCGACGCCGCGCTCGAGCTGGTCGACGACCCACGCCGGGTGCTGGTCGCCGGACTCGGCCTCGGCTTCACCCTCGACCGGGTCCTCGGCGACCGTCGCGTCGAGCAGGTGGACGTGGTGGAGGTCGAGCCGACACTGGTCCAGTGGATGCGGGACGGCACCATCCCGCACGGGCCACGGCTCCTGGCGGACCGCCGCGCACGCGTCCTCGTCACCGACATCGCCCGCGCCGTCACCGAGGCCGGCCCGACGACGTACGACGTGATACTGCTGGACGTCGACAACGGGCCCGAGCAGCTCGTGCACCTGACCAATGCGGCCCTGTACGACGAGCTCTTCCTGCGGGCCGCACACGACCGGCTCAAGCCCGGCGGCGTCCTCGTGGTCTGGTCGGCCGAGCAGTCGTCCGGTCTCGCCGACGCCCTCCGCGCCGTCTTCGGCGGCGTCGAGGAGCGCGACCAGGCCGTCCGTCTCCAGGACCGCGACGAGCACTACTGGCTCTACGCCGCCCGCAGGAGCTGAGCCCGCGGACCGCCGCGTAGCCTCGGCTGTATGAGCGGCGACTTCCGCGTCGAGCACGACTCCATGGGCGAGGTCGAGGTACCCGGCGACGCCCTCTGGGGCGCCCAGACCCAGCGGGCCGTCGAGAACTTCCCCATCAGCGGCCGACCCCTGCCCCCGACACTGATCCACGCGCTGGCGCGGATCAAGGGCGCGGCGGCCCGGGCCAACGCCGAGCTCGGGGTCGTCACGGAGGCGCAGCGCGACGCGATCGTCGCGGCGGCCGCCGAGATCGTGGACGGCCGTCACGACGACCAGTTCCCGATCGACGTCTTCCAGACGGGGTCGGGCACCAGCACCAACATGAACGTCAACGAGGTCATCTCCTCGCTGGCGGCCACGGCCGGCGTCGAGTGCCACCCGAACGACGTCGTCAACGCCAGCCAGTCCTCCAACGACACCTTCCCGAGCGCCATCCACGTCGCCGCCGTGCTCGCCGCCACCCCGCTCGACGGGGCCATCGGCGTGCTCGCGGAAGCCCTCGGGGTCAAGGCCCTGGAGTACGCCGACGCGGTGAAGTCGGGACGCACCCACCTGATGGACGCGACCCCGGTCACGCTCGGCCAGGAGCTCGGAGGGTACGCCGCCACCGCGGCGTACGCCCGGGAGCGGCTGGCGGCGGTACTCCCCCGGGTTCGTGAGCTTCCGCTGGGAGGCACGGCCGTCGGTACCGGCATCAACATGCCGGCCGGGTTCGCCGCCCGGGCCATCGGGCACCTGGACGCCGACACGGGGGAGTCGTTCACGGAGGCGCGCAACCACTTCGAGGCGCAGGGCACGCAGGACTCGCTCGTCGAGCTGAGCGGGGTCCTGCGGACGTATGCCGTCGGACTGGTCAAGATCTGCAACGACCTGCGCTGGATGGGCAGCGGCCCGACGGCCGGACTCGCCGAGATCCGACTCCAGGATCTGCAGCCCGGGTCGAGCATCATGCCCGGCAAGGTGAATCCCGTGATCCCGGAGGCCACCCTGCAGGTCTGCGCCCAGGTGATCGGCAACGACGCGGCCATCGCGTTCGCCGGTGCCTCCGGCAGCTTCGAGCTCAATGTGATGCTGCCGGTCATCGCCCGCAACGTGCTGGAGTCCGTCGAGCTGCTCACCAGGGCCTCCCGACTCCTCGCCGAGTGCGTCCAAGGGATCACCGCCGATCGCGCGCGCCTTCGCGCGTCAGCCGAGTCGTCGCCGAGCATCGTCACGCCACTGAACAAGTACGTCGGCTACGAGGCGGCGGCCACGATCGCCAAGCAGGCGCTGGCCCAGGGCACGACGATCCGACAGACAGTGATCGACCTCGGGTACGTCGAGCGCGGTCAGATCACCGAGGAGCAGCTCGACGACGCCCTCGACGTGGAGCGGATGACACGTCCGTGAGCTCCGGGCCGAGGACGTTCGTCATCACCGGTGGCTCCGACGGCATCGGGCTGGAGTGCGCGAGCCAGGTCGCCGCCGCCGACCCCGGATGCCGGATCGTCCTGGTCGGCCGCCACCGACGACGTACGGCAGCGGCCGTGGGACGGCTGCGGGCGGAGTCACCGGAGAGCCGCACCGACGCGTTGCTGTGCAACCTCTCCGACCAGTCCGCGGTCCGCCGGCTGGCGGAGGACCTGCGGCACACCTGCCCGCGCGTCGACGTCCTGGTGAACAACGCCGGCACGGTGTTCTCCCGGCGCACCGTCACGGCAGACGGCGTGGAGGCGACGTTCGCGGTCAACCACCTCGCCGGGTTCCTGCTCACCGAGCTCCTGCTCGACCGGATCGTCGAGAGCGCGCCCGCGCGCATCGTGTTCACCTCGTCGGAGGCGCACTACTCGGGCGCGCTCGACCTCGAGGACCTGGCCTTCGAGCACGGCTACTCGATCATGCGCGCCTACAGCCGCTCCAAGCTCGCGAACGTGCTCACGGCCCGGCACCTCGCTCGCCGGCTCGGAGGCACTGGGGTCACGGTGACGTCGCTGCACCCGGGTTCGGTGTCGACGAGGATCTGGAACGGGGCGCCCTGGTTCGCCCGCCCGGTGCTGGCGATCGCCAAGCGACGGATGGAGAGTCCTCAGGTCGGCGGCTCGCGGTTGGCCTACCTCGCGGCCAGCCCGGAGGTCGAAGGCCAGACCGGCGGCTACTACGACCGCAACCGCCTGCGCGACCCGTCCACTCTCGCGCAGGACGACGCGCTCGGTGAGCGGCTCTACGACGTCAGCGCGCGCCTGGTCGGCCTGGCCGGCTCCACGACGTGGGAATCGGGGCGCCGGCCAGGCACCACCTGGCCGGGGGCAGGATCGGCCGGGGGCGGCTGAGGCGAGGCTGGTCAGGCCCGGGTCAGCCTGGCCCTGTGGGTCAGCGTGGCCGAGCGGTTGGAGACGTGGTCGGTGGCCCGGACCTTGTAGACCAGCCTGCCCTGGCGGAGCCTCACCAGCTTGGCGACCCACTGGTGCTGGTCGTTGGTCGTCAACGAGAACGCCTTCGCCTTCGAGAACGCCCTCGCCTTCGACGCAGCCTTCACCCACGTCTGGGTCGTTGCCCGGTAGCCGAACCACGAGCCTGAACGCTTCTCCACCGCCTTGAGCCGGACGCTCTTCACGCCCGTCTCGGTGTCGGTGGCGGTGCCGCGCAGCCTCTTCCAGGCCTTCACCGAGTGCCTCGCGGTGGGCAGGGTCAGCTTCAGACCCGGCGCCGTGGAGTCGACACTGACGTGGACGGCGGTCGTCGAGATCGCCGGGTCGGTCGTGTTGCCGGCCTCGTCGGTCAGCGTCACCGTCGGGGTGAAGTCCCCGCCCGAGGCGAAGGTGTGCGAAAGGGTGCTCCCGGCGGTCCAGGTCACGGGGCCGGAGCCGTCACCCCAGTCCACGCTGCGGGTGATCTGGGCCGGAGGCGTCCAGTTGTCGCCGAGGTCTGTCTGCGTGAGCGTCACCTGGGAGTACGACGCCCAGGCTGCGGTCGTGGAGACCGAGAAGGCACCGGTCGGCGCTTCGGTGTCGTCGACCACCACGGCGTTGACCGTGACCGGGTTGGAGTTGGCTGACGAGTCGGTGAGCGTCACCACCGGCACGTAGCGGTGCGCCGTCGCGGGGTACGGGTGAGTGATGTCGGCGACGAGGTCCCACGGCTCAGGCAACGAGCCGTCGTCCCAGTTGACGGTGGCGGTCACCGAGCCACCACCGTTGTCGGCGACGGCGGTTGTGACCGCGATGGTCGCGATCCCGCCGGCGAAGCTCGCGTGGAACCCGCCGGTGGGCGGGGTGACGTCGTCGAGCGCGACCGGGACCGTGGCCGCCTTGCCCGGCTTGTGGCCGACCACCGCGCGGACACTGAGCGAAGCCGTGCCGGGCGTGGTCGTGACCGTAGCCGCCCAGATCGTCGACGGCACGGTGGCCGTGGTGAGCGTCGTACCGCTCTTGGTCAGGCTGACCCGGTACGACGTGGCCTTGGCGACGGCACCCCACGAACCGGTGACGGCGTAGGTGCCGTCGACATGGCCGACCGCCGAGCCCTGGAGATTCGTCGGCGCGGGGGCCGGCCTGGCGGCGAGCGCGGGTGCGGCACCGAAGGTGCCGATGGCCACGACGGACGCGACGGCGACCGCGGGCATGCGAAAAGTGCGTACGGCGAACATGCGTGATCCCCCTGGATCGAAGTGCTGGGTTACTCCCCCGAGCAGAGATCCGGCACCCGGCCGGAGCGGTCCCGACTCCCCCGAGCCGGACCTTGAGAGTGAACCCGAGTAGCAGAGCCGGGCGGGGCAGAATCGCTGGTTCTTAACCGAAGTGAGGGCTTTGGTCCCGGCTTCCGGACCGTTCGGCCCGGGGACTAGTTCCGCACCGTGGCCGGTCGTGTCTCGGGACTAGTCCCGTCGTGTCACCGCTCAGTACCAGCCGTGGCTCTGCTTGAAGCTCCACGCGCCACACGGCGAGCCGTAGCGGTCGCGGATGTAGCCCAGGCCCCACTCGATCTGGGTCGCGGGGTTGCTCGCCCAGTCGGCGCCGGCGGTGGCCATCTTCGAGCCGGGGAGAGCCTGGGGAATGCCGTACGCGCCCGACGAGACGTTCTCGGCGTTCACGCGCCATCCGCTCTCACCCATCCACAGCGGGACCAGGCAGGACATCTGGGAGCTGGAGAAGCCGAACGACGGCAACAGTGCAGCGGCGATCGCCTGCGGGTCGCCGTATGACACCGACTCCTGCCCGCCGACGGCAGGGCCACCGGCGAGGCCCAGAGCGGCGGCCTTGGCGGGGTCGGTGTCGTCACGTCGGTCGGGAGAGAGCTGAGTGCGGTCGGCGGAGCGGGACACGATCGCGTCGCGGTGCTGGACGTCGGCCGTCGGAGTGTCCGTGGTCTCCGGGGCCGGGGCCGGTGACAGCGAGTCGGCGAGGCTGACCGCCGTGCTCGGCGACTGGACCACGCCGGTCGCGACGGCGACGCCGGTAGCGGCCGCGGCGAGGCCGCCCAGCGTGACCGTGGTCCGCAACGCGGTGCGGGCGGGGTGGCGCTTCTCACCCAGATGGCGCGGCCCGGACAGGCCGACGGGCCGGGAGGGTGCGGGCGCGGCGCGGTGCCTGGGTAGGTACTGCTGATCTCGCGGCTGTTGTGGTGGCACAGGGGCACTCGGGGGTAGACGACTCGGGTGCGCCCACCACCGACAGGTCACCGAGACTCACCCGTCACGGCGGAGGACTGCCTGCCACCTTGCATGACTTCGGAGGGACGTGCAAACCGAACCTGCCAGAAAGTGGTGGAAAAGTGGAGCAGGTGTGAACTCATGTGCCACCTGTGCAACATCAGGCACGCTGACCCCACTGGTGATGCCGCCGCGGTCACGGAACGGTCACGAGCGACGTGTCTGCCCTGACCGCCTCGGACCATCGACGCCCGGGGTAAGAGGCCCCGGTCAGAGGGTGACGTCCTCCAGCAGCTCGGTGACCAGAGCGGCGATCGGGGAACGCTCCGACCTGGTCAGCGTGACATGGGCGAAGAGCGGGTGGCCCTTGAGCTTCTCCACGACGGCGACGACGCCGTCATGCCGCCCGACCCGGAGGTTGTCGCGCTGGGCGACGTCGTGGGTCAGGACGACCTTGGAGTTCGCCCCGATCCGCGACAGGACGGTCAGCAACACGTTGCGCTCCAGGGACTGCGCCTCGTCCACGATCACGAACGCGTCGTGCAGGGACCGGCCCCGGATGTGGGTCAGCGGCAGCACTTCGAGCATGCCGCGGTCGAGGACCTCCTCGATGACGTCGCGGGAGGTGATCGCCCCCAGGGTGTCGAACACCGCCTGTGCCCAGGGCGACATCTTCTCCGACTCGGAGCCGGGCAGGTACCCGAGCTCCTGGCCGCCGACGGCGAACAGCGGCCGGAAGACCACGACCTTGTGGTGCTGACGGCGCTCCAGGACGGCCTCCAGCCCGGCGCACAGGGCCATCGCCGACTTGCCGGTACCGGCGCGGCCGCCGAGCGAGACGATGCCCACCTCGGGATCCAGGAGCATCTCCAGGGCGATCCGCTGTTCAGCGGACCGGCCATGGATGCCGAACGCCTCTCGGTCACCGCGGACCAGGTGCACGTGCTTGTCCGGGCCGACCCGGCCCAACGCCGTGCCGCGATCGGAGAGCAGGACCAGGCCGGTGTGGCAGGGCAGCTCGCGAGCGGCCTCCACGTCGGTCCAGCCGTCGTCGTACAGCTCGTTGAGGACCGACGCCGACACCTCGAGCTCGGCCATCCCGCTGTAGCCGGGGTCGGACTCGGCGGCGTTCTCGCGGTACTCCTCGGCGCGCAGCCCCACCGCGGACGCCTTGATCCGCATCGGGAGGTCCTTGGAGACCAAGGTGACGTCATGGTGCTCGTTGGCCAGGTTGCGTGCGACGGCCAGGATCCGGGTGTCGTTGTCGCCCAGCCGGAAGCCGGAGGGCAGCGAGTCCGCGTCGGTGTGGTTCAGCTCGACCCGGACCGTGCCTCCCTCGTCCCCCACCGGCACGGCTTCGTCGAGCCGGCCGTGGGTGACCCGCTGCTCGTCCAGCACCCGCAGGGCAGTGCGGGCGAAGAACCCGAGCTCGGGGTGGTGGCGCTTGGCCTCCAGCTCGGTGATGACGACGACCGGCAGCACCACCTCGTGCTCGGCGAACCGGCGCATGGCGCCGGGGTCGGCGAGCAGCACGCTGGTGTCGAGAACGAACGTGCGCACGGTGGGCCGGTCCTGCTTCGCGGCTGTTGCCAGGCGCGTGGTCCTCTGGGTCCCCTTGTCGGCCTGCGGCACCAGACACCCCTCACCAGACCGCGCGGGCACTCCTCGCCCGGTCCTGATCTCCTCTACGTGGCGGACCGGGCAGGATCCCGAAGGCCGGAGTGCCGGCTCCCGGTGCACGGCGGGCTCCACCGCGCTGATTGGTCGTGATGTCTCACGAACGGGCCTCCCGATGCGGTGGGCTCTCCGCACCCACCGCTGCCTGGAAAACTACGCCCGCCGTCCGCGGTTTCCGGGCGACACGCGCAAGCGCGGGGCGAGCGGACGGGCAGACGCCGGGCCGGGCAGCCGGCGCGGCCACAGGACCGACCCGGCCGGATGGGACACCGGGTCCGACGGGAGCGTCAGGCCCCGTAACGACGCTCGCGCTGGGCGTAGGCGCGGACGGCCCGCAGGAAGTCGACCTTGCGGAAGTCGGGCCAGTAGGCCTCGCAGAAGTAGAACTCGCTCTGGGCGCTCTGCCAGAGCAGGAAGCCACCGAGCCGCTGCTCACCCGAGGTGCGGATCACCAGGTCGGGGTCGGGCTGACCCTTGGTGTAGAGGTGCTCGGCGATGTGGTCGACGTCGATCACCTCGGCGAGCTCTTCGAGGCTGGTGCCTCGCTCGGCGTGCTCCTGCAGCAGCGAGCGCACGGCGTCCGCGATCTCGCGCCGGCCGCCGTACGGAACGGCGACGTTGACCAGGATCCCCTCGACATCGCGGGTCGACTCCTCGGCCTCCTTCAGGCGGTTCGCCAGGGCGGCGGGGAGCAGGTCGAGCGCGCCCACCGGGTGGATCCGCCACCGGCGCTGCTCCGCGAGCTGCTCGACGGCGTCGCCGATCACCGTCAGCAGACCTTCGAGCTGGTCCGGCGGGCGATTGAGGTTGTCGGTCGAGAGCAGCCACAACGTGACGACCTGGACGCCGACCTCCTCGCTCCACTCCAGGAGCGGCTCGATGTTGGCCGCGCCGGCTCGGTACCCGTGCGTGCTGTCACCGCCGACGCCCTTCGCCCACCGACGGTTGCCGTCGAGCATGACGCCGATGTGCTGGGGGATCTGGTCCTTCGGCAGCGCCTTGACCATGCGCGACTCGTAGGCCGGGTAGAAGAGTCGGCGTACGCGTTCCTTGAGCACCGGGGCGACCGCCATTCCTCGATCGTAACTGCGCACCGGCGATCGCGAAGGCACAACGGGCGTGCTGGTGCGCGGGTACCGTCGTCGCATGAACGACTCGATCCGAGCCGGGCTCGACTCCCTTGCGGGACAGGTCGCCGAAGGCGTCGCCGAGATCAAGCCGCGGCTGCGCGGCTGGCTGCACCTGGCGTCCGCGCCGGTGACGCTGGCCGCGGGGGTGGTGCTGGTCGCCCTCTCACCGACCGCGACCACCCGCCTCGGATCTGCCGTGTACGCCGTCTGCTCGGTCGTGCTGTTCACCGTCTCGGCGGTCTACCACCGGGGCCGCTGGTCCCCGCGGGTGAGCGGACTGCTCCAGCGGTTCGACCACGCCAGCATCTTCCTGCTGATCGCCGGCTCGTACACGCCGTTCTCCCTCCTGCTGCTGCAGGGGACCGACCGGGTGCTGATGCTCTCGGTGGTGTGGGGCGGCGCGCTGGCGGGCATGGCCTTCCGGGTGTTCTGGCTCGGCGCGCCTCGGTGGCTCTACACCCCGATCTGCATCCTCCTCGGCTGGGCGGCGGTGTTCTTCCTGCCGCAGTTCGCCGCGGGAGCCGAGCGCCTGGGCGTCGGCCTCGGTTCGGTTGTGCTCGCGCTTATCGCGGTGGGCGGTGCCCTCTACACGCTCGGTGGCGTCGTCTACGGGTTCAAGCGGCCGAACCCGTGGCCGCAGTGGTTCGGGTTCCACGAGGTGTTCCACACGCTGACGATCCTGGCGTTCCTCACCCACTACGTCGGCCTCTCGCTGGCGACCTACTCGCTGCGGTGACGAGCGGGCGTGAGTGGGCTCACGCCGGCAGTGCGGAACAACCGGCACCGCTTCTTCGTCACAACCCGCGTGGCTGACGAGAACACCCCTGCCTTGAACTACCCGACGGTGGTCGCCGGTGCGGTGGCTGCGGCGACCGCGACGGCGCTCTCGAGCCAGCTCGGCCTGGTCGGCACGATCCTCGGCGCCGCGGTGGCCAGCACCGTGAGCGCGGTCGTGACCTCCGCGCTGGGCGGTTGGATCGCCCGTCTGCACGGTGCGACGCGAGACCGTGACCCGATGCCGTTCCAGCGCCTCCTCGTCGGCGTGCTCGCGATCACCCTCCTCGTGCTCGCCTTCCACACCGGGCTCGACCTCGTGACCCGCGGGATGCCAGCCGACAGCTTCGCGGGCCGATTGATCACGGAGAGCGGCCTGCGCTGAAGACGCCCGCGCTCACGCGACTCTCAGCGCGACCCCCCGCGCTCGGAGCCGCGTCTGGCGTCGGTCGAGCGCGGGTTCGCACACACACGCGCCGGCGCGCTGGTCAGCAGGGGATGCGGACCGTGAACGTCGAGCCCTTGGCCTGGTTGGACTCGACCTCGATCTCGCCACCGAGCCGGGTGACGATGCGGTGACAGATCGCGAGGCCCAGCCCCGACCCGGACAGCTCGTCGGTACGCGCGTCGGGGGACCGGCGCGCGAGGTCGAAGAGCGTCTTCAGCCGGTCCTCCGGGATACCGATGCCCCGGTCGACGCAGCGGAACTCCACGACGTCACCGGCGCGGTCGAGCCGCAACCCCACCCTCCCCCCCGGCAGGCTGAACTTCACGGCGTTCCCCACGATGTTGGCGAACACCCGGGCGAGGGCGTGCGGATCGACCACGACCCGGAGCTCCTCGGGCGACTCGACCTCGATCTCCACCCCACGGAGCGTGGCCTCGGTCTCCGCCTGGTCGCAGGCGTCGCGAACCATCTCGACCAGGTCGACCTCGACCTTGGTGGCCGCTCCCTCCTCGGCCTGAGCCATCGCGAGCAGGTCGTCGACGAGTCTCGCCAGCCGGTCGGCGCTCCGCCGGATCGCCTCCACCGGATGCGAGCCCGCCTCGGCCAACCGCGTGTCCGACTCCAGCAGCTCGGTGTTGAGCGCGATCGCCGTCAACGGTGTCTTCAGGTCGTGGGTGATCGAGGCAACGAGGTCGCGGCGGTACGCGTCGAGCCGCTGCAGCTCATCCACGGTCTCCTGGTCGCGTCGCCGGACGCTCACCCGGTCGGCGATCCTGCCGAGGCGTCGACCCAGGTCGAACAGGGCCTGACGCTCGTCGTCCGTCCACGGGCCGTCGTTCCGGCTCCGTAGTACCAGGAGGGCGCCGCGGCTACCCGCGCCGTCACCGACCAGCGCCAGCAGGGCCTGGTCGTGACCGGTCGCGGCGGCCAGCCGGCCGAGCAGCGGAGTCGACGCCTGGGTGAGTGTCGTCCGCTCGGTCGAGCACGTCTCCATCATCGGCTCGAGAACCGTGGACACGTCGGCGCCGAGCTGCTCGGCGACCTCCGGAGGGTGGGACGCGGCGTCGGCGGCCACGCCGCGCTCGAGCTCGGTGCAGGCCCACGCGGCGCTGGCCCTCAGCATGTCACCGAGCCCTCCCACGACGACCGCCAGGAGCGACGGCACGTCCTCGGCGGTCGCGGCGGCGTGGAGGAGGCCCTGCGCGGCGGAGGACATCCGCAGGCGCTCCGTCAGCACCCTGCGGTCCCGCAGGGCGCTCAGGGCCAGCCGCGCCTGCTCGGCGTACAGCTCGACGAGCTCGCAGGTGCCAGGAGCCGGGTTGGCGATGTCGACCGGCCCCTCGGTGGTGAGGACGCCCAGCAGGTCGCCTTCCGGCCCGACGAGCGGGGCGATCAGCAGCCCGTGGTGGCTCGTGAAGTACCGCTCGGTCTCCGAGATGTTGTGGGGGACCTCGGCGTAGGACACCGCGCGGTGCCGGGAGAGGCGCAGCCGGCCGAGCTCCTCGGCGCTGGACAGCAGGCTGACGAGGTCGGACCGCCGCCACCGCAGGCCCGACACCGCACCGAAGGAGGGCTTCCCGTCGACGGCCATGACCTCGAGCCAGTCGTCGTCCACGGCGCGGCTGACGATCGCCGCCTCGGCACCGACGAGGTCGCGGACCGACCGCGCGATCCGGGCCACGTCGCCCAGCAGCTGCTGGTCGACGGGCCTGGGTGCACCACCCTCTGGTGGGCGCGCTTCGCCCGCGGCTGTGTCCCCCACGCCGTCCTCGTTCAGGTACGCCGCTTCCCCCCCGGGTCGCGGTCGTGAGAAGACTAGGTGAGGGTCAACCCGGGAGCGAGATCTTGCCTGGCGGGACGACCGGACGGTCACAAACGTTGCCACGACAGACGTAGGCCGCCGGCTCTCCTCCCACAGCGCCCCGCCCGGCGAGCAGGGGTACGCCGTCGGCCGGGCTGTCGGACACGACCACGACGGCGCCCGGCCAGCGCCGCGCCTGTCGCTCCAGGTCCTGTCGCGCCGGGCCGCTCGGGCCGACCACGGCGATCTCGGGGGCACCGTCCACCAGGGCCTGCGCTGCGGCCAGGGACCACCCTGCGAAGCGCGGCGCCCGCCTGGCGAGCTCGGCCAGACCGGCGAGAGCTTCGTCGGCGGCGTCCCGCCAGCGGAGGTCACCGGTCAGCGCCTGCGCGGCGATCAGGGCGTGGATCGTCGCCGAGGTGCCCGAGGGACTGGCGTTGTCACTCGGGTCGCGGGGGCGGGTGACCAGGCGCTCCGCGTCTGACGGCGTGTCGAAGAAGCCGCCGTCCGGCGCCCGGAAGTGCCTGAGCGCGGCCTCGAGGAGATCCAGCGACCTGGCGAGCCAGCGCTCGTCCCCGGTCGCCCCGCAGAGGGCGAGGAAGCCGCCCGCGACGGCACCGTGGTCCTCGAGCACACCCGCGGGCGACCCGACCCTCCCGTCCCGTGACACCCGGCGCAGTCGGCCGTCGACCAGATGCACGTCGGCGAGCAGCCGGCCCGCGGCGAGCGCCGCCTCGACATACTCCTCCCGGCCGAGCAGGCGGCCCGCGTCGACCAGACCGGAGATCGCGAGACCGTTCCACGCCGCGACGACCTTCTCGTCTCGCTCGGGCCGCACACGGCGCTCCCGGGCGGCCAGTAGCCGGCGGCGTACGTCGTCGAAACGGTCCACGTCGTCGGGGTCGCCCAACAGCTGAAGCGTCGACGTGCCGTGCTCGAACGTGCCGGTCACCTCGAACAGCTCGGTCGCCCACTGCCCGTCGTCGTCGCCCAGCACGTCGGTCAGCTGCTGCGGCGTCCACACGTAGAACCGGCCCTCCTCCCCCTCACTGTCCGCGTCGAGCGCGGAGGCGAAGGCACCCTCGGGCGTGCGCAGCTCACGCAGCATCCAGTCGGCGGTGCCCCCGGCCACCCGGTCGCCCAGAGACGTGCCCCAGCGCGCGTAGAGGCCGACCAGCTGGGCATTGTCGTAGAGCATCTTCTCGAAGTGCGGAACGACCCACGCGGCGTCGACGCTGTAGCGCGCGAAGCCGCCGGCGAGCTGGTCATGGATCCCCCCGCGCGCCATCGCCTCCAGCGTGCGGTCGAGCATCCGGGTGGCGGCGGTGTCACGGGGACGGCGGCGGAGCAGCTCGAGCACCATGCTCGGCGGGAACTTCGGAGCCCCGCCGAACCCGCCATGGGTCTGGTCGAAGTCCGCCAGCAGCGCGGCGACGGCGGAGTCGAGGTCGTCGGAATCGAGCGCGGTGCCGGTGAACGACACCTCGCGGGCCAGGTGGTCGCGGATCGTCGTGGCAGCACGGCGTACGTCGTCGGGCCGCTCGCGCCACGCTTCCGCTACAGCCGTCAGCACCTGCCGCAGGGAGGGCTGCCCGCCGCGCGGTCGGTCGGGGAAGTAGGTCCCGGCGAAGAAGGGGCTGCCGTCGTGGTCGAGCACCACGGTCATCGGCCAGCCGCCGTGGCCGGTCATCGCGGTCGTCGCCTCCATGTACACCGCGTCGACGTCCGGACGCTCCTCGCGGTCCACCTTCACGCAGACGAAGTCGGCGTTCAGCTGGGCCGCCGTCGCGTCGTCCTCGAACGACTCGTGCGCCATCACGTGGCACCAGTGGCACGCGGCGTAGCCGACGCTGAGGAAGACCGGCACGCCGCGACGCCGCGCCTCCGCGAAGGCCTCGTCGCCCCACTCCCACCAGTCCACGGGGTTCCCCGCGTGCTGGAGGAGGTACGGCGACGTCGCAGCACTCAACCGGTTGGGCATCCGACCACGCTAGCCGCTGCTGTCGGCGGCACCACCGGGCCGCGGGGGACAATGGCGCCATGGACGCCGAGGGGTGGAACGAGCGCTACCGTGCGAGCGAGCTGGTCTGGTCGGCGGGGCCGAACCAGTTCGTCGAGGCCGAGCTGTCCGACCTGCCGCCGGGGCGAGCGCTCGACCTGGCCGCCGGCGAGGGTCGCAACGCGATCTGGCTGGCTCGCCGCGGCTGGCAGGTCACCGCCGTCGACTTCGCGCAGGCCGGTCTCGACAAGGGCCGGGTCCTCGGCGTCGGGCTCGACATCACCTGGGTGTGCGCGGACGTCACCACCTGGCAGCGCGGCCCGGAGGAGCCGCCGTACGACGTCGCTCTGCTGGCCTACCTGCAGGTGCCGGCCGAGCACCGCCGCGAGTCGGTGCGCGCGGCGTTCGGCTGCCTGCGTGCGGGCGGCACGTTCCTGCTGGTCGCGCACGACTCGACCAACCTCACCGAGGGCACGGGCGGCCCGCAGGACCCCTCGGTGCTGGTGACGGCCGAAGACGTGCTGGCCGACCTCGGGGGCGAGACCTTCGAGGTGCAGCGGGCCGGTCGCGTGCCTCGCCTGGTCACCGACGGTCACGGCGAGCAACCCGCGGCGACGGCGTGGGACTGTCTGGTGCGGGTCGTCCGCCGGGCCTGAGTGCCTGAGTGCCTCGCGTGCGTCGGGTGCGTCGGGCGGGACGACGCCGCGGTGTCAGCCGTCGTGCTCGAGCGTCGTCGGCGGCTGGGAGTCGGCGTCGGCGGGCTGGTCGCCGAACACCCCGGCCTGCTCCGCCTCGTCGACCTTCTTCAGCTGCCGGGTGAAGCTGCGCAGGATGAACACCACGGCAACGATCAGCGCGATCACGACCGCGAAGCCGAGCCATCCGGCGACGACGTTGTTGTCGTCCGGCCTCGCGTCGGAGGCCGCCGCAAGCACGACGATGCCGGTCATGCTCCCAGTGTCTCAGGTGCAGACCTCGTCAGCGACCGCGGATCCCCGCGAACAGGTCGTCCTCGGGGATGCTCGTCTCGACGTGGCTGGTGACCAGCTCGAAGTCCTCCGTCGGCCACACCTGGGCCTGCAGATCGCGGGGCACGTGGAACCACGGGCCGTCGGGATCGATCTGCGTCGCGTGGGCGAGCAGCGCCTGGTCGCGCACGCCGAAGTACTTCGCGCACTCCACCTGGGTGGTGATCCGCTTCTCCCACGCCTCGTCACGGTCCCACTTCTCGAGCCGCTCGTCGTAGGGCGACTCGAGCCCGTGCTCGAGCATGACGTCGTGGATCGCCTTCAGCCGGGCGTAGCTCCAGCCGTGGTGGTAGTAGAGCTTCAGCGGCTGCCAGGGCTCGCCGGCGTCGGGGAAACGCTCGGCGTCCCCGGCCGCGTCGAACGCCGCGACGCTCACCTCGTGGCACCGGATGTGGTCGGGATGGGGGTAGCCGCCGCTCTCGTCGTACGTCGTGACCACGTGCGGCTTGAAGTCGCGCATCAGGCGGACGAGGCGCTCCGTGGCCTCCTCCAGCGGCACCAGCGCGAAGCAGCCCTCGGGAAGCGGCGGCTGCGGGTCGCCCTCGGGCCACCCGGAGTCGACGAAGCCCAGCCAGTCCTGGCGGACGCCGAGGATGTCGCGGGCCCGCTCCATCTCCTGCCGGCGCACCTCGGTGATGTTCGCGGCGATGTCGGGACGGTCCATCTTCGGGTTGAGGATCGAGCCGCGCTCCCCGCCGGTGCAGGTGACGACGTGCACGTCGACGCCCTCCGCGACGTATCTCGCGGTGGTGGCCGCGCCCTTGCTCGACTCGTCGTCCGGATGGGCGTGCACGTGCATCAGCCGGAGGCCTTCGCCCGGGCGACCGACCCCTGCAGGGTCCTGAGACATGTCGCTCATGCTAGGTGGGAGCATCGACGACGTGGACCAGACCCTGGCGGACCGGTACGCCCCGCCGCCCGCGTGGCGACGTCCGGTCACGATCGTGGCCGTGGCGGTGGTCGCGGTGGTGGCGCTGGCCTGGGTCGCCTGGGTGGCGTTCGACGCGTCCGATCCGAAGGTCGAGTCACAGCTGGTCGGCTTCCGGGTCGTCGACGAGCATGCCGTGACCGCGCGCGTCGACGTCCGGGTGTCGTCCGGCGTCACCGGCGCACGCTGCACGGTCGACGCCGTCGCCAGCGACCACTCGATCGTCGGCGAGCTGCACTTCCGGCCCTCCGACGGCACCAACGAGGTGACGGTGCGCACCGAGCGGCGGGCCACCTCCGTCGACGTCCCCGGGTGCATCGCGGACGGCCAGGACCGGCCACGGTGAGGCACCGCCGTTTGTGGGTTTGCACCCCGGATCTTGGTAGACTGTCCGCTTCTGGCCGCGCCACGACGACGCAACCAGCACGACGCAGTCCACCGGTGGCGCAACCCACACCGACACGACGTAGCCGCGTATCCACGCGTCTCTCGAGGAGTTCCGCATGATCTGGCTGACCCAGCAGACCTTCGACCGGCTCAAGGCCGAGCTCGAGGAGCGGCGCGGTCCCCTGCGCGCCGAGATCGTCGAGCGGATCAGCTCTTCCCGCGACGAGGGTGACCTGAAGGAGAACGGCGGCTACCACGCCGCGAAGGACGAGCAGGGCACCAACGAGGCGCGCATCCGGCAGCTCGAGGAGATGCTCAGCGGAGCGACCACCCGGGCCGCCGACGACGACCAGACCGTCTCGGCCGGCAAGGTCGTCACCTACCGGTACGACGGCGACGACGACGAGGAGACGTTCCTGCTCGGCGCCCGCGAGATCGCCGAGGACCACACCGACATCGAGGTCTACTCCCCGGAGTCACCGCTGGGGGCGGCGCTGCTCGGCCACAAGGCCGGCGAGACGGTCGACTTCGAGCAGCCGAACGGCAAGGTCGCCAAGATCGCGATCGTCAGCGCAGTGCCGTTCGCCGCCTGACCCTCGGGGGTCGCACACCTGGGCGATGCTCGGCGGAGGCCCGGATCACGCGAAGACCTGGTAGCCGTTCGCACGGAGCTTGGTCACCAGCGCCTCGGCGTGGCTCACGCCGCGGGTCTCGAGCTGGAGATGCACCTCGACCTCGTCCAGCGAGAGGTCGGCGTCGATGCGCGCGTGCGACACCTCGATCACGTTCGCGCCGGCCTCGCCGATGTCGACGAGCAGATGGGCGAGACCGCCGGGCCGGTCGGGGATACGCAGGCGCAGGTTGAGGTAGCGTCCGGCCGCGGCCATGCCGTGCTGGATCACCTTCCCCAGGAGCAGCGGGTCGACGTTCCCTCCGGAGAGCACCCCCACGGTCGTCGTGCCGAAGCGCGACGGGTCGTCGAGGATCGCCGCGACCGCCGCGGCTCCGGCGGGCTCGACCACCATCTTCGCGCGCTCGAGGATCGCGAGCACCGCTCGCGACAGGGACGCCTCGGACACGGTGACGATCTCGTCGACGAAGTCGCGCACGGCCGCAAAGGTCACCTGACCCGGCAGCCCGACCGCGATCCCGTCGGCCATGGTCGACATCGACTCGAGCTTCACCGGGTGACCCGCCTTCAGGGACTCGGGGAAGGCCGCCGCACCCTCGGCTTGTACGCCGATCATGCGCACCTCGGGCCGCCTGGCCCTCACCGCGATGGCGATCCCGCTCAGCAAGCCGCCACCTCCGCACGGCACCACCACGGTCTCCACCCCCGGCGCCTGCTCCACGATCTCCAGTCCACACGTGCCCTGTCCGGCCACGATGTCGGCGTTGTCGAAGGGATGGATCAGGATCGCGCCGGTGCGCTCCTGGAACTCACGTGCCTGGGCCAGTGAGTCCTCCAGGTAGCGGCCGTGGAACACGACGTCCGCGCCGTACCCCCGGGTCGCCTTCTCCTTGGGGATCGGGGCACCCTCGGGCATGAACACGGTGGCCTTGATACCGAGGGCCTGCGCGGCCAGCGCGACACCCTGGGCGTGGTTGCCTGCGGACGCCGCGACGACCCCTCGAGCCTTCTCCTCGTCGGAGAGCCGGGACATCCTGGTGAAGGCGCCACGGACCTTGAAGGACCCGGTGCGCTGGAGGTTCTCGCACTTGAGCCGCACCTCGCTGCCGGTGAGGGCCGAGAGCCAGCGCGAGCCCTCCATCGGCGTCCGCAGGGCCAACTGAGAGACCGTCTCGGCGGCGCGCTCGATGTCCTCGACCGAGACCTGAGGAACGTCATTCACGGGGGTTCCTCTCGGCCTCGACCTGGTCCGCTCGCGGCGGGTCGAGCTCGTCGGCGAGGCCGGCGTCCTCAGTGTCGCCGATGTGACCGTCGTCGTCCTCGGCAGGCGCGTGTGGAGCGGGTCCGCCGTAGTCGTGCTCCAGAGCCTCCTCCGGGTCGTCCCCGACGCGCGTGTCCTCCGCCAGGTGCTGGACGACGGCGTTCGCGGCCGCAGCGAACGGCACGGCCACCAGGGCTCCGGCGATACCGGCGACGAGGATGCCGGCCGCGATCGCGACGATGATGCCGAGCGGGTGGATGGCCACGAAGCGTCCCATCAGGAAGGGCTGGAGCACGTGGCTCTCGATCTGCTGGACGGCCACGACACAGGCGAGCATGACCAGCGCGATCACGATGCCGTGGTCGACGAAGGCGACCAGGACGGCGACGGTGCCCGCGACGAAGGCGCCGACGATCGGGACGAACGCACCGAGGAACACCAGCACGCCGATCGCGAAGACGAACTGCACACGCAGGACCGATGCCGCGATCATCACGCCCGCGGCGTCGGTGATCGCGACGATGACGGTGGCCCGCACGAACTGCGTGAGCGAGATCCACGCGACCCGGCCGGAGCTGTCCACGCGCGGACGGGCGGCGCGGGGCGCGATGCGCACAGCCCATGCCCAGATGCGCTCGCCGTCGGCGAGGAAGAAGTAGGTCGCGAACAGGACGATGAACAGGGCGGCGAGCACGTGCCCGAGCGCCGAGCCGACGTGCGTCGCCTGGCTGAGCACCTTGCCCGTCTTCGCCTGCTCGGCCAGCTTGTCCTGCGCCTTCTGGATGTAGTCACTGATCTGGTTGTCGGAGAGGTGCAAGGGGCCGGTCTTCAGCCAGTCCTTGACGTCTCCGAGCCCGGCAGAGACCTGTCCCGCCAGGTCGTTCGCCCCACTGGCGACCTGCTGCCCCGCCAGGGCCAGCATCGCCACGACGACGGCGAGCAGGCTCAGGACGACGATCCCCGCGCCGGCCTTCCGGCGGATGCCCCTCCGCTCCAGGGCAGCCACGACGGGAGCCCCGAGGGCGGTGATCAGGATCGCGACGATGAGCGGGATGGTGAGCTCGGCGAAGAAGACGACGCCGCGGAAGAACCCGTACGTCGCCACCGCGATCACGATCAGCCGCCACGACCAGGCCGCGGCGAGGTCGAGCCCCCACGGGACCTGGGCGCGGGAGAAGTTCGACGGGCCCGCAGCGACCGGGGCCGGCTGGTTCCGGCGTTGCTCGGCGCGGAGGTGGGCCAGCTGGTGAGCGAGGCGTTCGGTCAGCCGCTCGCCCGACCTCTCCGCTGACCTCGGCTGAGGCTCGTCGGCGTCGCTGCTCACGGAGTCACCCTAGGACGTGGTGGACGCGAGTCGCCCGACGAGCCGACGGGCTGCCTCGGGATGCTCGGCGACGAGGAGGCCGGCAGCTGCGAGCACGTACCGCTGGTCGACGGTCACCCGCGCTCGGCGGGGGAGCTGCCATCCGCCCTCGACCTCACCGATGCTGCCGGCGAACACCCGCTGGGCGACGCCGGGTCTCCCGTGGCGAAGCACCCCGCCGGAGCCCACGAGCAGCCCGGCCTCGCGCAGGTCCTTCCCGCTCCGCTCGATCACCCGGCCCTCCGGACTGACCACGACCCTGCTCCGCCCGGCGTGACGCCGGAGAGCCAGGCCGACCGCCTCCCGGGCGAGCTCCTCGTCGAGGTCGCGCTCCGGATCTTCGGTGGGGACCAGGCCGACGTCGTCGCGGCGGCGTACGGCGGCCGGCAGCAGGTCGTCGCGGCCCGCGGCCTCGGCGGTGGTCACCGCTGACCACCGCATCCCGAGATCGCCCTCGACGGTGCGCGTCACCCGGGTCGTGGCGACGACGTCGCGGCCGAGGGGCGACCCGGCGCCCGGGGCGGTGGGGCCGGCGTCGGCGCCGGCGCGGTCGAGCTCGACGACGCTGTGGACGTCGGTGGTGGCGCCCCCGACATCGACGACCACGGTGTCACCGGCGACCTCCGCGAGGAGCTCGACCCCGGTCAGGACGACGTCCGGCGTCGCCCCTCGTACCATCGCGACGAAGTCGCCGCGGCTGCTGAGGTGCTTGCCGCCGATGACGTGGGAGAGGAAGAGCTCGCGGACGGCGGCGCGGGCCCCGTCGGGAGCGAGCACGCCGATCCGGGGCACGATGTTGGGCGCGACGACCACGGGTCGGTCGGCGAGGATGCCGGCGACGTCGGCCTGGGACTCGACGTTGCCGGCGACCACCACCGGGCCGTCCCAGACCGGTGCCAGCCCCCGCGCACAGGCCACGATCGGTCCGCGGTTGCCGCCGTCGGTACCTCCGGTCAGCAGGACGACGTCGGGCCGGCAGGCGGGGATCTCGCGGAGGTCGTCGCCGCGGCTCGCGGCGTACACGGCCACCACCTTGCCGCCGCTGGACAGGGCGACCCGACGGCCGGCCTCCGCGGTGACGAGCTCCTCGTTGCCTACCACCGCGATCCGAAGCCCACCGCCCGCGCTCGAGCAGGCGAGCGTCGGTGCGTCCGCTGCGCGTCGGTCCTGCTCGACGAGGCCGGCCAGGCACGCGTCGTACCCGTCGAGCACGTCGGTGTCGATCGTCGTCCGGTGCTCGGCCGCCGCGTCGACGCGGCCGTCGGCGAGGTCGATCAGCAACGCCTTGGTGAAGGTCGAGCCGAAGTCGACGCAGATGACGGCGCCGCCGGCACCATCCGGGTCGTCACGCGAGGGCACGGTCGAGGTCCGCGATCAGGTCGTCCACCGTCTCGATGCCGACGCTGAGCCGGACGAGGTCGGCCGGGACCTCCAGGTCGGTGCCGGAGACGCTCATGTGGGTCATCCGGCCGGGGTGCTCGATCAGGCTCTCGACACCTCCCAGAGACTCACCGAGCGTGAACACCTCGGCTCGGGCGCACGTGTCGACAGCGGCCTGCTCGCCGTCGCCATGCCGGAAGGCGACCATTCCGCCGAAACGCCTCATCTGCCGGGCGGCGACCTCGTGCCCGGGGTGGTCGGGCAGACCCGGGTAATAGACGTGACCGACCTTCGGGTGACCGGTCAGGAAGTCGACGACCCGCTCGGCGTTGTCGCAGTGCCGGTCCATCCGGACCCCGAGCGTCTTGATTCCCCGGTGGGTGAGGAAGCAGTCGAACGGCCCAGGCACCGCGCCCATGGCGTTCTGGTGGAACGTGATCGCCTCGGCCAGGTCGAGGTCGCGCACGACCACGGCTCCGCCGATCACGTCGCTGTGCCCCCCGACGTACTTGGTCGTGGAGTGGACGACGATGTCCGCACCGAGGCCGAGCGGCTGCTGGAGGTACGGCGACGCGAAGGTGTTGTCCACCACCAGGAGGGCCCCCGCCGCGTGCGCGATCGAGGCCAGCGCCTCGATGTCGGCGACGTTGAGCAGCGGGTTCGTCGGGGTCTCGACCCAGACCATCCGCGTGGCTCCGGGGCGGATCGCCGCGCGGACGGTCTCGAGATCGGAGATCGCGACAGGGGTGTTGTCGAGACCCCAGCGCTTCTCGACCTTCTCGAACAGCCGGAAGGTGCCTCCGTAGGCGTCGTCGGGGACGACGACGTGGTCGCCCGGGTTGGTGAGTGCCCGCAGGATCGTGTCCTCAGCCGCGAGGCCGCTGGCGAAGGCGAAGCCCTGCTCGCCCTCCTCCAGGGCGGCCAGTGCGCCCTCCAGCGCCGTCCGGGTCGGATTGGCGCTGCGGCTGTACTCGTAGCCGCCCCGGAGGCCGCCGACCCCGTCTTGCTTGTAGGTGCTGGTGGCGTAGATCGGGGGGATCACTGCTCCGGTCGTGGGGTCGGGCTCGTAGCCGGCATGGATCGCGCGGGTGTCGAACCCGGACTTGTGGCGGTGCTCCTGGGTCACGGAGCCACGGTAGTGGGGTGCCGGCGCCGTGGTCTCGACCGGCTCGACAGGCTGGTCTCGACAGGCTCGACCGACGGGCTGGACCGACGTCACCGTTTCGTCATCTGCGGCGGGAACGCGGCGGGCTCGCGCCGTGTTGGACACTGTGGAGGCACCATCCAGGTGCTCCAGAAGGAGTGACCGTGTCGATCTTCTCCCGCCACAAGACCACCCTGCCGACCGCCGACGAGGCCCTGCCCGGACGCGAGACCCGCCCGTTCGCCATCGCCGACAAGCACCGCGTGCTGGACGCGCCTGTCGTGACCGACCACGTCCCGGACGGTTACGAGGTCGCCCTGTTCGGCCTCGGCTGCTTCTGGGGGGCCGAGGAGATCTACTGGCAGGTCCCCGGCGTCTGGTCCACGTCGGTCGGGTACGCCGGCGGCATCACCGCCCACCCGACGTACGAGGAGGTCTGCACCGGCCGTACCGGCCATACCGAGGCCGTACGCGTCGTCTACGACCCGGCCACGGTCTCCTACGCCGACCTGGTCAAGATCTTCTTCGAGGTCCACGACCCCACGCAGGGCATGCGCCAGGGCAACGACGTCGGCACCCAGTACCGCTCGGCGATCTACTGGACGACGCCGGAGCAGGAGCAGACCGCCCGTGAGCTGACCAAGATCTACGGGGACGAGCTCCACCGGCAGCGGATCGGCGACATCACCACCGAGATCCGCCCGGCCTCGGAGGTCACCTACTACTACGCCGAGGACCACCACCAGCAGTACCTGGCCAAGAACCCCTTCGGCTACCGCTGCCACGCCACCACCGGCATCCGCTTCCCCGAGACCGCCTGACCGCCTGACCGGGCCACAGCAGCCGCGTCGAGGGTCTCGGCCTTCGACGCGGCGGGTCGTCCGAACCGTCGGCAGCACCGGGACGTAGAAACGGTCGTGGACGACCGTGGTCACCACCCGGGGCTCGAGGGCGTCCGTGGCGTGGCGATCCTGCTGGTCCTCGGGCAGCACGCCCCGACCAAGCCGTTCGCCAACGGCTACGTCGGCGTGACCGTGTTCTTCTGCCTGTCGGGGTACCTCATCACGACTCTCCTGGTCCGCGAGCTCGACACCGGGCGCATCGACCTCCGCGCGTTCTATCGCCGACGTGTAGCGCGTCTGGGCCCGGGACTGCTCGCAGTCGTCGCGGTGACGACAGCCGTGCTGCTCGTCGATCGACGAGACCTCAGTGCCTGGCAGGTTCTCCTGCCCGCCGGCACGGCTCTCGCCTATGGCACCAGCCTCTATGACTGGACCGGCCACTTCTTCGCCACCTACGACTACTTCAACTACACGTGGTCACTGTCGCTCGAGGAGCAGTTCTACCTGCTGTGGCCGTTCGCGCTGCTCTGGGGGTACCGGCGCCGCCCACGCCTGTTCGCCGCACTCACCGTCTCGTTCATCGGCGTCACCTTGGCACTCAACCTCTATCTCGGCCTGAGCCGGGCGGTGCGGTTCGACCCGCACGAGTACGTCGGCACCGACGTCAATGCGCTGCCCATCCTGGTCGGCTGCTTGCTGGCGATCGTTCACGACAACGACTGGCTGCCCCGGACGCTTCGGTATCTCGCGCCGGGTGCCCTGCTGGCCCTCGCCCTCCTCCCTGTGCTGGCATATCGGAACGACACCTACCGCACCTCCCTGGTACGGGTCGCAGGGACGGCCCTGACGCTGGTGATCCTGGTCGGCGTCGTGACACGGCCGCGATCGGCAGTCGGGTCGCTCCTGGCAACCGGCCCGATGCGCTGGCTGGGCGAGCGGTCGTACTCGATCTACCTCTGGAACGTCCTGGCGCGGATCGCGGTCCTCTACTCGCTCGGGCACACGGTCGTCGGTGATCTCGCCTGGGTTGCCATGTTCGTCCTGCTGGCTGAGGCGAGCTTCCGGTTCATCGAGCGCCCACTGCGGGCCAAGCTCGGGCGGAGGGCCGGTGCGTCCGGCCCACCGATCCTGGACCCAGGTCGTGTGGGACCTCGCGGAGAACCCGGCCGACTACCGCGGCGAGGCCGAGAGGTGTCTCATGTCCACGGCGACCGTGTCGGATCCGGCGATCGGCGTTCGTGGCACAGGTGACACGCGGGCCGCGGGGTCCGTTCCAGACGACAAGGAGCTGGTCATGACCGAGTACCTCCTCTACTTCAACCAGCAGTGGGTGGGCGACCACTCAGAGGAGTGGTTCCGCGGGCGCGGGCCCCTTGCCCGAGCCGTGACGGACGAGATGAAGGCGGAGGGCGTGTACGTCTTCGCCGGGGGGCTGGAGGAGGAGGACGGGCCCGTGTACAGCGCCGACCCCACGAGTGGCTCCGTGGAGATCACCGACGGACCGTACGTCGAGACCAAGGAGTTCCTGGGGGGGTTCGCCGTGGTGGACGTGTCCGACGACGAGGCGGCCAAGCGGTGGGCAGGCAAGGTCGCCGAGGCGTGCGGCTGGCCCCATGAGGTCCGCCGCTTCAAGCCGCACCGGTCGGCGAACCACACCTGAAGCACCAGCCCCAGGCATCGCTCATGTCCCGCTTCCCCGACCATCTGACCCCATGGTCCAAACATCTCGACCGGGACAGCCCTGTTCTCTGTGGAGGCTGCATGGCAACATGTGCGTGGGGGAGAGTCAAACGGGGGGAACACATTCATGTGGGGACGACGTACGCGCGCGCGCGCCTTGTTGGGGGCGACGACAGTCGCTGCGGTTGCGGGCCTGGCACTGGCCGGGCCAGTGCCGTCCGCTGCGGCGCTGAGCCAGGCCGTTCCGAGCTATCAGACCAACGGCCGCGTCACGAGCATCGCCACGGTGGGCAACACCGTGTACATCGGTGGCGACTTCACGGCGGTGCGCCCACCGGGCGCGGCGCCGGACTCCGCGCAGGTGCCGCGCGACCATCTGGCCGCATTCCGCGCCGATACCGGGAAGCTGCGGCGTTGGGCCCCGACCACCAACGGCACCGTGTCCGCACTGGCTGCGGGGCCGAGCGGGCGCACCCTCTTCGTGGGCGGTGACTTCAGCACGCTGAACGGGAAGGTGCGCCACCACCTCGGGGCTGTCTCGACGAAGACCGGCGCGACCACGAGGTTCAAGGCCGGGACGAACGGAGAGGTCCGAGCCCTGCTCGTCACGCGGTCCAGGGTCTATCTGGGAGGCTCCTTCACCGAGGCCAAGGGCAAGCACCGGCTGCGGCTGGCCGCGACGACCCGCAAGGGACGACTCGTGGCCCGGTGGAAGCCGCACGCGAACCGCAACGTCCTGAGCCTCGCCCTGTCGGCCAACGGACGCGCCGTCTACGTCGGTGGCTACTTCACCTTCGTCAACGGGCACGCCGACGCGCACCTGACCGCCCTCTCGCCCGTGACCGGACGGATCAAGGCGTGGAAGGCTCATCCCCGCTACGGGGTCTGGGACATCGTCGTCCGGAAGCACCGGGTGTACGTCGGAGGCGACGGCACCGGTGGTCGCATCCAGGCGTTCACCCGCAGGGGGCATCGGGTCTGGGCCGTCCAGACCGACGGCGGCGTCCAGGGGCTGACGCTCTTCCACGGCGCCGTCATCGCCGGTGGTCACTTCGCCCACGTCTGTGTGGGCAACACCTCGGGTCCAGTCGGCGGCTTCACCTGTCCGGAGGTCCTTGCGAACCGGTCGCACCTGCTCGCCCTCGGTCATCGCTCGGGGACGCTCAAGGCATGGAACCCGTCAGCCGACAGCGCGCTCGGAGTCTTCGCCCTGACCACTGGCACCGACGGGTTCTACGCCGGCGGTGACTTCACCCACGTGTCCGGCCTGGCGCAGCAGGGGTTCGCCCGGTTCCCCAAGTCCTGACCAGCATCACCTGGGGGGCGCTCGGGGCTCTGCGGAGCGGTGAGCGGCTGCTTCCGGCTGCCGTGCGGGCGAACCAGCCCGCGAGCGGGGTCGAGCATGTGCTGGCGGGTCTGGGGCGTCCACGCCCTGGAGGTCAGCCGGCGCAAGGGCGGCACGACGCATCCCTCTTGCGTGCTGCGCAACCTCGTCCCCGGTCGGTACGACGTGGACGCCGGCTCCTGGGTCGCCCACGACGGCGGCTCCCGCGCCCACAGCGCCACCGACAACCCCGCCGATCCTGCCTGTACCGGTCTGCCGCCCGCGGCCGCCGTCCGAGCCGTCGACGAGGCCACTCGACCGAGGGTCGATGGCACGGCGGGTCTGCCGTCTTCGCCCCTCGGGGACAATGAGGACGTGACCGAGCTGCCCAGGAAGGCCGTCGCGCGCACCGCGCGCCTCGCCGCGCTGCCCCTCGGGTACGCCGGTCGCAACGCGCTCGGGCTCGGCAAGCGACTGGGTGGCCGCCCGGCCGAGGTGGTGATGAGCGAGATCCAACAGCGAACCGCCGAGCAGCTGTTCCGCACCCTCGGTGAGCTCAAGGGGGGAGCCATGAAGTTCGGGCAGGCGATGTCGGTGCTCGAAGCCGCCCTGCCGGACGAGCTGGCGGCGCCGTACCGCACGGAGCTGACCAGACTGCAGGACTCCGCTCCCCCGATGCCGACACAGACGGTCCGCGACCAGATCGAGCTCGACCTGGGTGCCGACTGGCGCGACGACCTGGTCTGGCTGGACGGCGGTCCGACGGCAGCGGCCAGCATCGGTCAGGTGCACCGAGGACGCTGGCGCGACGAGCGGGAGGTCGCAGTGAAGGTGCAGTACCCCGGTGCCGGGGAGGCGCTGCAGTCCGACCTCCGGCAGCTCGCCCGCCTCGCCCGCACGATCGGCCCGCTCGTGCCCGGCGTCGAGGTGAAGCCATTGGTCCAGGAGCTGCAGGCCAGGGCGCGCGACGAGCTCGACTACGCACTCGAGGCGGAGGCCCAGCGCGCCTTCGCCGAAGCCTTCCGGGACGACTCGGAGATCGTCGTCCCCGACGTCGTCGCCGTCGGGCATCAGGTGCTGGTGACCGAGTGGCTCGAGAGCCCCGCGTCCCTGGCGACCGTGATCCGCGAGGGCACACCGGCCGAGCGCGACCACTACGGCGAGCTCTTCGTGCGCTTCCTGTTCGCCGGCCCACCGCGGACCGGCATGTTGCACGCCGACCCCCACCCCGGAAACTTCCGGATCATCCCGAACGACGACGGCAGCCCGGGACGCCTGGGCGTGCTCGACTTCGGAGCGGTCGCCCGACTGCCCGACGCCCGCCTGCCCGAGGCCATGGGACGGTTGATCCGGATCGCGGGCGACCGTGCGCCGGACGAGCTGGTCGCCGGGCTCCGCGATGAGGGGTTCATCAAGCCCGGACTCGACGTCGACCCCGAGCTGGTCCTCGACTACCTCTCGCCGTTCGTCGAGCCGACGCTGGTAGAACGGTTCCGCTTCTCACGGGAGTGGATGCAGGGACAGTTCCAGCGGATCAACAACCCGAAGGAACCGACGTACGCCGTCGCGCTCAAGCTGAACCTGCCGCCGGCGTACCTGCTGATCCACCGCACCTGGCTCGGCGGTGTCGGCGTGCTCAGCCAGCTGGGTGCCGAGGCTCCCTTCAGGGCGATCCTCGAGGAGCACCTGCCCGGCTTCGCCTGACTCCTCGCGCGCGTCACAGGCCACCCGGTGCGGCCTCGTCCAGCGCCAGGTACATCACGTGCAGGCCGACGCGCCCGTGTCGCGCGGAGCGGAAGGCGCCCGGAACCGTGCCGATGATCTCGAACCCGGCCGACTGCCACAGGTGCACGGCCGCGCCGTTGGTCTCGACCACGGCGTTGAACTGGATGCCGGCGTAGCCGTGTCGTCGGTGCCAGTCGACGACGTAGGCGAGCAGGGCGCGGCCGACGCCCAGTCCGGCGGCGGCCGGGTCGACCATGAACGACGCGGTGCCGACGTGGTCTCCGCGCGCCGGGCGGTTGGGACCCATCTTCGCGGTTCCGACAACCCGGCCGGCCTCCTCCAGGACGACCGTCAGGCCCGGCGGCGGCTGCGTCCAGAGCTCCCGGGCGGTGTCGGACGTCAGGTCGTCGGGGTAGGCGTATGTCTCGCCGTCCGCCACGATCGCGGCGAAGAACGGCCAGATCTGCGACCAGTCGTCGTCGGAGGCGGGGCGGATGCGGGGGTCAGTCACCGGTCTGGCCGTCGACCGACTCTCGGATCAGGTCGGCATGGCCGTTGTGCCGGGCGTACTCCTCGATCAGGTGCACGAGGATCCAGCGCAGACTGAACGTCGCGTCGCCCCTCCGCCTGCTCCGCGTCACCGACTCCTGCTCGAGCCCGCCCCTGGTCAGCGCATCGTCGAGCACCCGGTCCGAGGCGGCGACGCACTCGTCGAAGAGCGCACGCAGGGACTCGGGGCTGTCATCACGGGCTGTCCGGAACTCCCAGTCGGGATCGGCGTCCCAGTCCACCTCCGCGAACGGCGACGGCAGCTGCACGCCTGCGAAGATCTCGCCGAACCAGTGGTAGTCGACCAGCGCCATGTGCTTCATCAACCCCGCCAGGGTGAGGCTGGTGGGCGGGTGCTCCTGGGCGAGCTGCTCCTGGCTGAGGCCCGAGCACTTCAGCCGCAGCGTGTCGCGGTGGTAGTCGAGGTAGGCGCGAAGCGTCGACACCTCGTCGCCGTGCAGCGGAGGGTCGACGCGCGGGTCGACCGAACCCTCACTCACCGGTCTCACCGTCGATCGACTCGCGGATCAGGTCGGCGTGGCCGTTGTGCCGGGCGTACTCCTCGATCATGTGCAGGATGATCCAGCGCAGGTTGAAGGCGCCGTCATCACCGCTCTGCCGCGCCGACTCGGTGTCGAGGCCGTCTCGCGCGAGCGCCTCGTCGATGGCGGCGTCGGCGCGGCGTACGCAGTCGTCGTAGAGCGCCCGCAGCTCCTCGGGCGTGTCGTCGCGGGCAGTTCGCCACTCCCAGTCCGGGTCGGCGTCCCAGTCGACGGCGGCGAACGGTTCGGGATATGCCTGGCCGAGCAGGGAATGGCAGAACCAGCCCACCTCGTTGAGCGCGAGGTGCTTCATCATGCCGCCCAGCGTCATCGTGGACGGCGCGTGGTCGCGGGCGAGCTGCCCCTGCGTCAGGCGTGCGCACTTCCATCGGAACGTGTCGCGGTGGTAGTCGAGGAACCCGCGAAGCGCCGTCACCTCGTCGGTGCGGACCGGCGCCTCGGTGCGGGTGGTCTCGTCGAAGGTCTGGGTCATGCTCGAGACGCTACCCATGAGCGCCGACGGGGCGCACCCGGCCGTGCCGGTCACTGTCCGGCACGGCCGTCGATCGTCGACTCCCGCGCCAGGACGTCCGGCACCGCGCGGCACGGCGCCGGTCGCGGCTCTCGCATCGGGCACCTCACCAGAGTCCGGCGAGGTCACCGCCGATCCGGACGATGAACCCCGCGACGACGACGACGAAGAAGACCCTGACGAAGCGGCTTCCGCGCGCCACCGCGGTCCGGGCCCCGAGGTAGCCGCCGACCAGGTTGCAGGCGCCCATCACGAGCCCGACCCTCCACAGCACGGCGTCCTGCGGGACGAACACGCAGAGAGCGGCCAGGTTGGTCGCCCAGTTGGCGAGGCGGGCCTTCGCGGCGCCCTCGAGGAATGCGTACCCGAGCAACCCCACCAGGGTGATCACGAAGAAGCTCCCCGTGCCGGGCCCCAGCGCCCCGTCGTAGCAGCCGATCAGCAGACCCGCCACCATCGCGATGCCGAGATGACGGCGCCCGGCGTAGCGCAGCTGGGTCCTCTCGCCGAGCCCCGGCCGGAGAAGTACGTAGGCACCGACCACGACGAGGACCACGAGCACGATCGGGTCGAAGGCGCTGTGGGAGATGTGGGAGGCCAGAAAGGCCCCGCCGACCGAGCCGACGAAGGCGCACGCCATCAGCGGGCCGAACGTGCGCGGGTCCGGCTTGATCCGGCGGTAGTACGTCGCGCTGCTCACGCTGGTGCCGCAGATCGAGCCGAGCTTGTTGGTCGCGAGCACCTGCACCGGCGATGCGCTCGGCAGGCCGACCAGGAGGGCCGGCAGCTGGACCAGCCCACCACCCCCGACCACCGCATCGACGAAGCCGGCGCACAGTCCGGCCATCCCCAGGAGGACCAGGGTGGTCGTCGACGGATCGCCCACCTCAGAAGAACCCGTGCCGCGCAAGAGGGCCGAGAAGCTCCCGCTCCTCGTAGGCGAGGTGGCTGAGCAGCCGTCCGGCGAGGACCTCGACCGACTCCTCGAGGGCGTCGAGGGCCGAGGTGTCGCCATCGCGGACGAGCGCGACCAGGGAACGGTCCACCTCGTCGAGGAGGCCGTGGATGACCCGGTGCTCCGCGTGCAGACGCTCGACGACGGGTACGACGGCGGGCTCGGCCAGACGCAGGTGCGGGAAGACGGAGGCGTCCTCGAGGCCGTGGTGACCGTTGACGAACCCGCAGTACGACTGGCAGTAGGCACCGAGCGTCCAGTTGTTCTGGCGCAGCGTCATCTCGTTCACACCGGCCCGCGCCTCGCCCACGGTGAGCAGCCCCCGGCGTACCTGGCGGAGGAGGTCGCGGAGGCGCTCCAGCTCGCCCCGGAGATGGTCGTGGATGTCGACGAGGTGGCGGACCGGCGCGAGCTGCACATCGGAGTACGACGCGTCCGGGGGCTCGTCGAGCGTGGGCCGGGTCGACTCGTCCCAGGTCATGTCGTCGATCATGGCGAGCCCCAACCTAATCGAGCGGGTCGGGATCCCCGCCGCTCCACCTAGGCTGAGGGGGTGCGGATCGTCTCGCTGCTGCCGTCGACGACGGAGATCCTGTTCGCGATCGGCGCCGGCGACGACGTGGTGGGCGTGACGTTCGAGTGCGACTTCCCCTCCGAGGCACGCACCCGCCGGATCGTCTCCACGTCGGCGATGCCCGCGGGGCTCACGCCGTCGCAGATCGACGCGTTCGTGGCGGTGGCGGTGGCGCGTGGCGACGACCTCTACCATCTCGACGACGGGGCGCTGACCGGCCTCGACGCCGACCTGGTCGTGACCCAGGACCTCTGTGCGGTGTGTGCTGTCGACGTCTCCGTGGTCGACGACGCGCTCGCTCATCTCGGGTGCACGGCGGAGGTGCTCACGATCGACCCGCACACGCTCGACGAGGTGCTGGAGTCGATCCGCACCCTGGGCCGCGCGACCGGCCGCCTCGAGGCGGCCGAGGCGCTGGTGTCCGAGCAGCGACGGCGGATCGACGTCGTACGCCGGAGCAGCGCGGGGCGGCCGCGACCCCGCGTGATGTTCCTGGAGTGGACCGACCCACCGTTTGCGCCCGGCCACTGGATCCCGGACATGATCCGGATCGCCGGCGGTCAGCCGCTGCTGGCGACCGCCGGCAAGAAGTCCCGGCGGGTGACCTGGGAGCAGATCCACGAGGCGGAGCCGGAGGTGGTGGTCGTGGCGCCGTGCGGTTTCGACCGCGACGGCTCACAGCGGCTCGCCGACGAGCTGGTGGCGGCGGGGACGCTGCCGAGCGGCGTGCCGGTCCACGCCGTCGACGCCAACGCCTCGTGGGCGCGCCCGGGCACCCGGCTCCCCGACGGTGTCGAGGAGCTCGCCGGAATCCTGGACACGGTGGCGGTGCGGAGCTGATCCCGCGGCCGCCGTTCCGCAGCGCCCTCGGTCACCCGGACCCGTTCTTCCTCAGCCCTTGGGCACCATGGTCGGGTAGACGTGGTCGAAGCTGAGCATCTTGCCCTGACCCGCCGCGACGATGTAGAGCAGACCGACCGCGACCCCGGCGAGCACGACCGCGAAGCACACCGTCGCCAGGGCCAGGCCGAGAGGATGACGGTCGCCGCGCACACCTGCCGTGGATGACCCGCCCGACACGACCGCGAGGGACCGCACACCGAGCGCATAGACCACAGGCAGGCCGGCGCCGAGCAGGAGGCTGTACAGCAGCACCTTCCAGGCGTCCTGCAGGAACAGCGAGAACATCTGTGCCTCCTCAGGCCGCGACCGGCTCGGCGGGCGTGACGACGGTCACCGGACCGTTCCAGGCGTCGTTGACGTTGTCGTGGTTGATCGGCTCGCGACGCGAGCGGCGGACCATGTACGTCGACAACACCGCGAGCAGCGCCACCATCACCAGCGCCCCGCCGATACCGCCGCCCGCCAGGTGACCGAGGTACCACGTCGCGGCTCCGGCCGACCCTGCCATTGGCAACGTGATCAGCCACGCGGCGACCATCCGCCCCGCCACACCCCAGCGCACCACGGCGCCTGGCTTGCCGAGACCCGAGCCGAGGATCGAGCCGGTGGCGACGTGCGTGGTCGAGAGGGCGAAGCCGAGCTGGCTCGAGGCGAGGATCACCGCTGCGGCCGAACCCTGCGCGGCCATGCCCTGGCGAGGCTCGATCTCGACCAGGCCCTTGCCCAAGGTGCGGATGATCCGCCAACCACCGATGTAGGTGCCGAGCGCGATAGCCGCCGCGCAGGCGATCTTGACCCAGAGCGGGATCGAGGTCGTGCTGTGCCAGCTGCCGTAGCCGATCAGCGCCAGCGTGATCACGCCCATCGTCTTCTGGGCGTCGTTCGTGCCGTGCGCCAGCGAGACCAGCGAGGCGGTGCCGATCTGGCCGAACCGGAACCCGTTGCCGTTCACGGAGCCACCGAGCCGGCGCGTGATGCGGAAGATCACGAACGTCCCGATCGTGGAGACGATCGCAGCGATCAGCGGCGACGCCACCGCCGGAAGGACGACCTTGCCGACCACCCCGTCGAGCTTGGTGCCGTCCCCGGTCCAGTGGACCCCGTGCCACCCGACCCCGGCGATGGTGGCCCCGATCAGACCGCCGAACAGCGCATGAGAGGAGCTGGACGGGAGACCGAGGAGCCAGGTGGCGACGTTCCACAGGATCCCGCCGATCAGGCCGGCCAGGATGATCAGCAGCAGAGCCGAGCCGTGATCGCCGGTCAGAGCGGGCATGGGAGTGCCGTCGGAGCTCTGGATGTCCACCACGGCGTTCGTGACGGTGACGGCGACCTCGACGGACAAGAACGCGCCCAGGAGGTTCAGCACCGCCGAGAGCGCGACCGCGGTCCGCGGCTTGAGGGCACCGGTGGCGATCGACGTCGCCATCGCGTTACCGGTGTCGTGGAACCCGTTGGTGAAGTCGAACCCGAGGGCGACGACGATGACCAGGACGACGGTGAGCAGCTGAGCCGACACGCGATGAGTGTGTGGCCCCGATGGCCCTCGAGGAAATTCTGGAAGGCCAGTTCACGAAGTGTTCGCACAGCTGTTCACCTGCTGTTCACCTACGTCTCCGGGCACGTGGCCCGGGTGGGTCAGGCGTTGTGCCCGAGCCCGCCGGCGCCCACGACTTCGGTCGGGGTGTGCGGTGCGGCGTCGTGCTTCTCCGTACCGGCGTCTCGCCGGTCCGGCACGCCCTCATTCGACCCAGGTCCCCCGGCCCCCGAACCAGTCGCCGTACTGGTCGCGCAGCCCCGCCGGCCCGCGTGAGCCCAGGTAGGAGCCGACCACGGCGGCCCCCAGGTCGTCGAGCTCGGGAGCGACCACCCGGCCGTCGACGCGCCGGGCCATCGAGTCCACGAAGCGTGCCAGACCGGGGTCGGAGCCGAGCCGGAAGAACGTCGTCTGGGCCCCTAGACGGCCCGCGCTGTCGAGCTCGCGCACCGAGTAGGCGACGGTGAGCGGATGGGGCGGGTACTCGAAGTACACCTCACCGTTCGGCTCGAGATGGGACGTCGGCTCACCGTCGGTGACGATCAGCAGCACCGGCTGAGCGGTCGGGTGCTTGCGGAAGAACCGGTTGGCCAGGAGCAGGGCGTGGTGCAGGTTCGTCCCCTTGTCCCACAGCGCGTCGAGACCGGTGAGCTCCTCGATGTCCATCACCTGGGCATGCCGGCCGAAGCCGACCAGCTGGAGCGCGTCGCCGCGGAAGCGTGACCGGATCAGCGTGTGCAAGGCGAGCGCCGTGCGTTTCATCGGCACCCACCGGCCGTCCATCGCCATCGAGAACGACGTGTCCACCAGCAACGCCACCGCGGCCTGCGTCCGGGCCTCGGTCTCGGCCACCTCCACATCACCCACCTGGATGCGGAGAGGGTGTGCAAACTCTTGCCGTTTGGCACCAATCGGCGCATTTCCTGTGGAAACTCCTGCCGTTTGGTGCCAAACGGCAGGCCCTCCGCCCGCCTCAGCGACGGTCCGGCGTACCGCGTTGGTGATCGTGCGGGTGACGTCCCACGGCTCGGTGTCGCCGAACTCCCACTCCCGGCTCGCGCCGGACTGCTCACCGGCGGCCCCGGCCTGGCGCAGGTCGCGTTGCCCCTGGCGGCCACTCATCCGTCTCGCGACGTCCTTGAGCAGCGCCTTGCCCAGCTGCCTCATCGCCTGCGGGCTGAGCTTGAGCTGGCCGTCACTCGTGCGCCTGAGATAGCCGGAGTCGCGCAGCGCCTGCTCCAGCCGCTGCAGGGTGCGGGCATCGACGGCCGCTTCGTCGCCGAGCTGCTGGGCGAGGCGGTCGAGATCGATGTCGTCGAGGCGGGCGCCGGCATAGGACTGGGTCAGCTGCTCGGCGAGGTCGTCGAGGTCGGCGAGGTCCTGCAGGACGCCGGTGCCGTCGCCGAGGCCCAGCCCCTGCTCACCGTCGAACCGCTCCGCACCACGCCAGTCCTCTCCCGGACGGAGCGAGCGGAGGTTCGCGTCGAGCTCGGCGAGCTGCTGCATGAGCGCGGGCGACCCGAACGCCTGCTCCGAGAGCGCCATCAGCTCGGCCCGCTGCTCGGCGGTCATCGAGTTCATCATCCGTTGGGCCGCGGCGGCCCGGGCGGCGAGTGCGTCGATGAGCTCCTCGACGTTCTGCGGGTTCTCCGGGAAGAAGTCGCCGTGCTTGGCCATGAAGGCG
>JBKPTA010000003.1:0-13357 GCA_046735295.1 Actinomycetota bacterium
GTGCGTCACTGGAGGGTGACGGTCGCCCCGGCGCTCTCCAGAGCCTCCTTGGCCTTGTCGGCGGCCTCCTTCGGAGCCCGCTCGAGCACCGGCTTGGGCGCGGCCTCGACCAGGTCCTTGGCCTCCTTCAGGCCGAGCGAGGTGAGGGCACGCACCTCCTTGATCACGTTGATCTTCTTGTCGCCGGCCGACTCCAGGATGACGTCGAACTCGTCCTGGTCGACACCGGCGTCGGCAGCCTCGCCGCCCGCGGCGCCGCCGGCGGCGGGCGCGGCGGCCACGGCGACCGGAGCGGCCGCAGTGACGCCGAAGGTGTCCTCGAACTGCTTGACGAACTCGCTGAGCTCGATCAGCGTCATCTCCTTGAACGCGTCGAGCAGCTCGTCGGTGCTGAGCTTCGCCATGGTGGCGTTTCCTTCCGATCTGTGGTCTGGCCGTGATGGCCGGACCGGGATGTGTTTCCAGGTGGTGATCCGGGGCCGGTCAGGCCTCGGAGGACTCGGTCGTCTCAGCGACCTCCGCGGCGTCACTCGCAGCGTCGGCAGCCTCGTCGGCCGGCGTGTCCTCGGCAGCGGTCTCCGCGGACATGTCCGCGGATGCCTCAGCGGCCGGCTCGGCGACAGCTTCCGCTGCCGGCTCGCCCGCACCACCTGCGAGGATCGAGGGATCCTGCCCCTCTTCTGCCCGCTTCGCCTCGAGCGCACCGGCGAGCCGGGCGGCCTGGGCGATGGGGGCGTTGAGCAGGTAGACGGTCTGGCTGAGGGTCGCGAGCATCGCGCCGGCCAGCTTGCCCAGGAGCGCCTCGCGCGACTCGAGGTCCGCCAGCTTGGCGATCTCCGCGGCGTCGAGAGGCTTGCCGTCCAGAACGCCACCCTTGATGACCAGGGTGGGGTTCGCCTTGGCGAAGTCACGCAGACCCTTGGCAGCCTCGACGACGTCGCCCTTGATGAAGGCGATGGCAGTCGGACCGGTCAGGAGCTCGTCGAAGCCGTCGATCCCGGCGTCCTTGGCGGCGAGCTTGGCCAGCGTGTTCTTGACCACGGCGTAATCGGCGTTCGCACCGAGGGAGCGCCGCAGTTCCTGCAGCTGCTTCACGGTGAGACCGCGGTACTCGGTCAACACAGCGCCGGCGGCATCGTTGAACGACTCGACGATGTCCGCGATGGCGGCCTGCTTCTCTGCCCGCGCCATGGGTCTCCTTCCGAATGGGCGAGACCCGGGCGACGGCTCCGAGAAAGAACGAACGCCCCGGGGGCAGGCCCAGGGCGGGGACGCATCCTCGGCCGTGGTGCTGCATCGTGGCCGTGGTGCCGCTCTGTCACCTGCGCGGGTCGCCCGCTCTCGCGGGACCTTCAGTCACACCTGCGGGACAGGCACGACGACCAGCGGTCTCTGGTTACGCGTCGAGGGTACGACGTGGGATGTCGGCGGGACAAATCACGAGGCAGCGACGGCGGACGTCGAGATGACGGAATCATGACGCGGGCGCAGGTAAAGATCGCGGGAATGAGGCAGCGCCCCCCAGGCGCCGGTGCTACCGTCCTTCGCATTCAGACGGGTTTCGTCGAGAGCTATGACGACACTGGCCGAAACGGGCCATGTGGTCTGATCCAGACGTGTTGACTTTTCAGTGATCTTTACCGGACCCGACGGATCCATGCTCCAATCTTCCCCATGGACTACAAGTTGACGTCGCTGTCGGCCGTTCTGGAGCGCGCCGACAGCCGCCTGAGGAGCCCCGACGGCGGGGTTCGCCTGTGGCCCACCGGATTCCCCCTCCTCGACGAGGCGATCGGTGGCGGTTTCCGCTCCGGGACGTTGAACCTGATCGCGGGCCCCCAGGGCCAGGGCAAGACGATGTTCGCCCTGCAAGCCGCGCGCGCTGCGGTGAAGACCGGCCGGGCGGCCGTCTTCTTCTCCTACGAGCTCGAGGCCGATGCCCTGACCCAGCGCCTCGTGGCGATGGAGGGCGGCGAGATCGACCCGTACGAGGCCCCGAGCCTGAGCGAGGTCCGTAGCATCTTCGAGGGCACCTCCGGCGGCTCCGGCGGGCTCCTCGAACGGATGGCGACCACGCGCAACGGCATCGGCACGCAGGCTCTGGTCAACGTCAGCGAGTACGCCGACCGCCTCGTCGTGCACCGCTCCACGGCCACGCACACCGACATCAGCGAGATCAACGACACCGTCAAGAAGGTGATGGGCAGCACCGGTGAGTCTCCGCTCATCGTCGTCGACTACCTGCAGAAGGTCGCCATGCCTCTGACCGAGCTCGGTGAGGACGAGCGGATCACGCGGGTCACCGAGCAGCTCAAGGACGTCGCGATCGAGTTCGACGCACCGGTCTTCGCGGTCGCCGCCATGGACCACGACGGCCTCGAGCCCGGCGCCCGGATGCGGACGCGCCACATGCGCGGCTCCACTGCGCTCTCCTACGAGCCGGACGTCGTTCTGATCCTCGGCACCAAGTCCGACATCGTCGCTCGCCACCACCTCATGTACGGCGGCCAGAACGCCGAGCACTTCAAGGACTGGTCGGTCGTCACGGTGGAGAAGAACCGCTCCGGCAGCGGTGGCGCCGAGGTCGAGTTCAAGAAGCGCTTCGACCAGGGGCGCTTCGACCCCAACGGCAACGTCGTCACCGAGAAGCTCGTCGACGAGCGCGTCTACGTCGAGTAGGTACGTAGCCCCTGGCCCGGCTCACAGACGCCGAGGGCCCCGTCACCCGAGGGTGACGGGGCCTTCTGTCGTGGGTCTTCTGTCGTGGGCCTTCTGTCGTGGGCCTTCTGTCGTGGGTCTGCGGAGCTGTCGCCGGATCCGTGGGGTCAACGCGATCTCCGACGTCTCCCCTCCGCGGGCTGCCGCGGGCTACGGCGTGTCAGCTCTCGTCCGGCACCGCGACGTTCCGAGTGCGGTTCGGGTCGACCTGGACGCCCGGGCCCATCGTCGTGGAGACCGTCACCTTCCGCAGGTAGCGGCCCTTGGAGCTGCTCGGCTTGAGCCGGAGCACCTCCTCGAGGGCGGCGGCGTAGTTCTCCGCCAGCTGGGTCTCGCTGAACGACGCCTTGCCGATGATGAAGTGCAGGTTGGCGTGGCGGTCGACGCGGAACTCGATCTTGCCGCCCTTGATGTCGGAGACGGCCTTGGCGACGTCCGGAGTGACGGTGCCGGTCTTCGGGTTCGGCATCAGGCCGCGCGGCCCGAGCACGCGACCGAGCCGGCCGACCTTGCCCATCATGTCGGGAGTCGCGACGACGGCGTCGAAGTCGAGCCAGCCACCGCTCACCTTCTCGATCAGCTCGTCACCGCCCACGAAGTCGGCCCCCGCTTCACGAGCAGCCTCGGCCTTGTCGGCGTTGGCGAACACGAGCACGCGGGCGGTCTTGCCGGTGCCGTGCGGCAGGTTGACCGTGCCACGGACCATCTGGTCCGCCTTACGAGGGTCGACCCCCAGACGCATGACTACGTCGACGGTCTCGTCGAACTTCTTCTTGCTGGCGCCCTTGGCGATCGTGATCGCGGCGTACGGCGAGTAGGTCTCGTCCCGGTCGAACGACTCGGCCGCGGCGCGATAGGTCTTGCTGCGCTGCATGTGCTGGTCTTCCTCTTCTCCAGATGTGGTCATCGGGCCAGCGCGGCCCTGCCACGGGGTGGTGAGCCTGTCGCCGTGGGAGGACGGTTGCGGAGCGACCTCCCCGGCCGGCGGCAGCTCAGTCGGTGGTGACGCCCATCGAGCGAGCGGTGCCCTCCACGATCTTCATCGCGGCCTCGATGCTGTTGGCATTGAGGTCGGGCATCTTGGTCTGCGCGATCTCGCGGACCTGGTCCTTGGTCAGCCGACCGACCTTCTCCTTGTGCGGCACGCCGGAGCCCTTCTGAAGGCCCGCGGCCTTCTTGATCAGCTCGGCCGCGGGCGGCGTCTTGGTGATGAAGGTGAACGACCGGTCCTCGTAGATGGTGATCTCGACCGGGATCACGTTGCCGCGCATGGACTCGGTCTGCGCGTTGTAGGCCTTGCAGAAGTCCATGATGTTCACGCCGTGCGGACCGAGCGCGGTGCCGACCGGCGGGGCCGGCGTCGCCGCGCCCGCTTGGAGCTGCACCTTGACCAGGGCGGCGATCTTCTTCTTCGGAGGCATCCGGATGAGTGTCCTTCGTGTCGTACGTCGTGGTCATCGCGAGCCGGACCGGCTCTGCCACCTGGATGTCGCTGGATGTGCTGGTGTTGCTGGTACTGCTGTGGGTTGGGCTGTGCAAGCGCCCATTCTCGTCGGTGGTGGGCCAGAAGCGAAATCTGCGGGTGCCCGTGCCCATCGCGAACAGGGGAAACGCGGAACAGACGAGCGCCACGCCCGGTCGACGCCGGGAGTCCTTCCGCCTCTTCCCACGGCAGGCCGTCGGTCGAGCTCGTGACCCGGCGGTCGAGCGTCGAGCCCACCAGCTGACCCTCGCGATCCCGGGTCGAGTCAGACCTTCTGGATCTGGCTGAAGCTGAGCTCGACCGGCGTCTCCCGGCCGAAGATCTCGACCAGCGCCTTGACCCGCTGGGCCTCGGCGTTGATCTCGGTGATCGTGGCGTGCAGGGTCGCGAACGGGCCGTCGACCACCATCACCGAGTCGCCCTCGCCGAAGTCGATCACCTCGACCGGCTTCTTCGTCGCGGCGGCCGCGCCGCCACCGCCGGCGGCGCCGGAAGCGGCCTCGGCGGTCGCCACGACCGTCGGGGCGAGCATGTTCTCGACCTCCGCCATGCTCAGCGGCACCGGCTGGTGCGCCTGGCCGACGAACCCGGTCACCGACGGCGTGTGTCGGACCGCGGCCCAGGACTCGTCGGTGAGGTCCATCCGGACCAGCACGTAGCCGGGGAGAACGGTGCGCTTGACCATCTTCCGCTGGCCGTTCTTGATCTCCGCGACCTCCTCGGTGGGGACCACGATCTCGTGGATGTAGTCCTCCATGTTGAGGGAGACGATGCGGTTCTCGAGGTTCTGCCGGACGCGGTTCTCCATGCCGTAGTAGGTGTGGACGACGTACCACTCGCCGGGCTTGGCCCACAGCTCACGGCGGAACTCCTCGAGCGGGTCCTCGGTCTCGGGGTCCGACTCGTCGCCGGCGGATGCCTCGACGTCGGTCGCCGACTCGGCCGGTGGCGCCTCGACCACGTCACCCAGCTCACCGTCGACCACCTCGAGAGGCAGATCCTCCGCGGGAACGGCGAGCCCCTCGTCGGCCGGCTCGGCCGCGACCGGCGCGTCGGTCACCTCGGTGGCGACATCGACGGTCTCGTCGTGCGATGCGATCTCGGCCTCGGCCGGTGCTTCCTCGAGGACCTCCTCCGATGCCTGGTCGGAGACCTCGTCGAACGTGTCCGCGACGGACTCGTCGGATGTCACCTCGGGGGTCTCCGCGGGGACCTGCTCGTCCAGCCGTCCGGAGACCTCCTCCGTGACGTTGTCCTGCTCGATGTCGTGTTGCGACACGTTTCCTGCTCCCAACCTCAGCTCGAGGACCGGCCGTTGAACAGCCAGAAGATCGCTTTGCCGATGCCCAGATCGAGCCCGGCGACCAGCGCCATCATGAAGACGACGAAGACCATGACGACGAGGAAGTACGTGACCAGCTGCTGCTGCGTCGGCCACACCACCTTGCGGAGCTCGGCGATCACCTGCCGGTAGAACAGGACCGGTCCGGTGCGCTCGGTACGCCGGTCACGCGACCGGACGGCGTTGCCTCCCGCCACGTCGGCCACCCTCTTCCTGGTCTCACGGGGCCGGCCCTGCTGGCCGACCGCTCTGCGCCATTGCTGGCTCTCGTCTGGTGCTGATCCTTCTCGCAGGGCACGAGGGACTTGAACCCCCAACCTTCGGTTTTGGAGACCGATGCTCTGCCAGTTGAGCTAGTGCCCTTCGGCGCTCCCCTGCACCGAGGTCGCTGTTCGGCGATCTGTGCGCGGGCATGCCACAGCATGGGGAAGAACCACCAGTCGCCGAGTCTACGGGGAGCATCGAGGGAGAGTCCAAACGCCTGGCAGGCGCGCAGGCACCGGATACCGGTCGTCGGAGGGAACGGGGGCGGGCGCGAGGCGACCGGTGCGTCGAGGCGCCCCTACGATGGGGCCATGACCGAGGCCCTCCCCAGCACGCCCGCCCGCGAGCGCCGCGTCTCCCGGCGGATCGGAGCCATCGCCGAGTCGGCCACGCTCAAGGTCGATGCCAAGGCCAAGGCCCTCAAGGCGGAGGGCCGCCCGGTCATCGGCTTCGGTGCCGGCGAGCCCGACTTCCCGACCCCGGCCTACATCGTGGAGGCCGCCGTCGAGGCGTGCCGCGACCCCAGGAACCACCGCTACACCCCGGCCGGTGGGCTGCCGGAGCTCAAGCAGGCGATCGCCGCGAAGACCCTACGCGACAGCGGGCTGGAGGTCGCGACGAACCAGGTCGTCGTCACCAACGGCGGCAAGCAGGCCATCTACGAGGCGTTCGCGACCATGCTCGACCCGGGCGACGAGGTGATCGTCCCCGCGCCGTACTGGACGACCTACCCCGAGTCGATCCAGCTCGCCGGCGGCGTCGCCGTGCCTGTCCTCGCCGATGAGACCCAGGAGTACAAGGTCACCGTCGGGCAGCTCGAGGCCGCTCGGACCGAGCGGACCAAGGTGCTGCTGTTCGTCTCGCCGTCCAACCCGACCGGGGCGGTCTACACCTCCGAGGAGATCCGCGCGATCGGCCGGTGGGTCGAGGAGCATGGTCTGTGGGTGCTCACCGACGAGATCTACGAGCACCTGGTGTACGACGGCGTCGACACCGGCTCGCTCCCGGTGCTCTGCCCCTCCCTCGCGGGCCACACCGTCGTCGTGAACGGCGTCGCCAAGACCTACGCCATGACCGGCTGGCGGGTCGGCTGGCTGATCGCACCTGCGGACCTCGCCGCTGCGGCGGCCAACCTCCAGTCCCACGCGACCTCCAACGTCTCCAACGTGGCGCAGCGCGCCGCCCTGGCCGCCGTGGCCGGCGACCTCTCGGCGGTGGCGGAGATGAAGGCCGCCTTCGACCGTCGGCGCAGGACGATCGTGGCGATGCTGAACGAGATCGACGGCGTCGTCTGCCCCACCCCCGAGGGCGCCTTCTATGCCTATCCTTCGGTCAAGGGCCTGCTCGGGCGTGAGTACGACGGGCTGCGAGTCGACAGCTCGGCCGAGCTCGCGGAGTACATCCTCGAGCAGGCCGAGGTGGCCGTCGTCCCAGGTGAGGCCTTCGGTACGCCGGGATACCTCCGGCTCTCCTATGCACTCGGCGACGACGACCTGGTCGAGGGGACGACGCGGCTTCAGAAGCTGTTCGCCTGAGGTGGCTCGCGACCTCCGGACGCTGCCGAAGGCGCACCTGCACCTCCACTTCACCGGGTCCATGCGACATGCGACCCTGCTCGAGCTCGCCGCGCGTGACGGCATCGTGCTCCCCGACTCGCTGGTGGGCGACTGGCCACCGCAGCTCTCGGCCGCCGACGAGAAGGGCTGGTTCCGCTTCCAACGCCTCTACGACGTCGCCCGCTCCGTGCTCCGTACCGAAGCCGACGTACGCCGACTGGTGCGTGAGGCCGCGGAGGACGACGTAGGTGACGGCGGCCGGTGGCTGGAGATCCAGGTCGACCCGTCCGGGTACGCCGCCCGCTTCGGCGGCATCACCGCGTTCACCGACCTGGTGCTGGACGCCGTACGCGACACCTCCGCCGCCACCGGCCTCGGGATGGCGGTGGTCATCGCCGCCAACCGGACGCGCCACCCGCTGGACGCCCGCACCCTGGCCCGGCTCGCGGCCCAGTACGCCGGTCGCGGCGTGGTGGGCTTCGGGCTGTCGAACGACGAGCGTCGCGGTGTGACCACAGAGTTCGCACCCGCGTTCGCGATCGCGGAGCGCGCAGGGCTGCGGCTCGTGCCGCACGGCGGCGAGCTCCTCGGCCCGGGCTCGGTCCGCACCTGCGTGGAGTCGCTGCGCGCCCAGCGGCTCGGTCACGGCGTCCGCTCGGTCGAGGACCCCGCGCTGCTCGCGGAGATCGTCGAGCGAGGCATCGCCCTCGAGATCTGCCCCGTCTCCAACGTCGCGCTGGGCGTGTACTCCGATCTCACCTCGGTCCCGCTGCCCGACCTGCTGGCGGCCGGCGCGACCGTCGCGCTGGGCGCCGACGACCCGCTGCTGTTCGGCTCCCGGCTCGCCGCTCAGTACGCCACGATGCGTGCGGCCCACGAGCTCGACGACGAGACGCTGGCGTCGCTCGCGGCGATGTCGGTGCGTGCGTCCTGCGCGCCCGACCCCGTGAAGACGACCCTGCTCGCCGGCGTGACCGACTGGCTCACCGAGGACCCCGTTTCTGCGACCATGGCACCATGAGCGACGACGACCTCTGGCGCCCGACAAGCGCCGGCGAGGACCCCGCGGAAGGCCCGCGCGGGGACGCCGAGCCTTCCGCGGAGGCTCCCCAGGGCGTCCCCGACGAGACCCAGCCGATCGTGGGGGGATCGACTTCTCCGTCCCCGCCGCCGTTCACACCGCCCGGTCCGGGATACCCGTCACCCTCCGGTCCCGGTGCCGTTCCGCCGCCGCAGAACCCGTACGGCCAGGCCTACGGGCGGCCGGACGATCCATACGGTCAGGCGTCTGGGCAGCAGCCGCCGTACGCCGGCCAGCCGTCGCTGCCGCCGCCCAACCCCTACCAGGCCCCCCACGAGTACGCCACTCCCCAGAACCCGTACGGGTCGCCGTACCAGCCGGCGTACGCCGGTGGCGCGCTGCCCGACCACCCCTCGGCCACGACCGCGATGGTGCTGGGCATCATCGGCCTGGTCGGGATCGCGTTCTGCGGCGGAATCACTCTGGTGCTCTCACCCTTCGCCTGGGTGGTGGGCGCCAAGGCGGTCCGCGAGATCGACGCGTCGCCCGGCCGGTACGCCGGGCGAGACCGCGCGCAGGGCGGCAAGATCATGGGCATCATCGGCACCGTGCTGCTGGCCCTGGCGATCGTGGCGATCATCGGCGTCATCGTGCTCCTCGTCGCCGTCAGCACGAGTGACCCGGGCCCGAGCCTTCCGAGCCCGACCTTCACCAACGGCTGACGGACCGGCCTAGAGGTCGCAGCCGACGAGGACCGGCTCGTTCACCAGTCGCACCCCGAGCCTGGCCTCCACGACGTCGCGGATCTCCCGTGCCAGGGCGAGGAGCTCTGCCGTGGTCGCTCCCCCGCGGTTGGTCAGGGCGAGCGGGTGCTTGCCGGACAGCCGCGCCGCTCCGTCGCCGTACCCCTTGCCGAAGCCCGCCCGCTCGATGAGCCAGGCCGCACTCGTCTTCACCCGGCCGTCGGCCTGCGGCCACGACGGTGCACCGTCGGGAAGGTCGCCGGCAGGGACCACCGGGTTGGTGAAGAACGAGCCCGCACTCCAGGTGTCGTGATCGGTCTCGTCGAGGACCATGCCTTTGCGCCGGCGCAGGTCGAGCACCGCACGGCGTACGTCGGCCATCGGGGCCCGGGCACCTGGCTCGACCTCGAGGGCCGCGGCGAGCTCGGCGTAGGTGACCGGCGTCCCGAGCTCGCCCTGCCGGAGCTGGAAGGTCACCGCGAGCACGACGTGCCGGCCGGGGTCGGCCTTGAACCTGCTGGTGCGGTAGCCGAAGCCGCAGTCGGCGGCGGCGAAGGTGCGGAACCCCCGCAGCCTGCGGTCCCAGACCCGGACGGCGGCGAGCGTCTGGGAGACCTCCTGGCCGTACGCCCCGACGTTCTGGATCGGCGTGGCTCCGACCGAACCGGGGATGCCCGAGAGTGCCTCTAGACCGACCCAGCCGTTGGCGACCGCGCGGGCGACGAACGGCTCCCACGGCTCGCCGGCCGCGACGGTCACGAGCACGCCGCCGCACGTCGGGTCGTCTCCCTCGTGGTCGGCGGTCAGGCCCGCGGTCGCCACCTCGACGACCGTCCCGTCGAAGCCCGCGTCCGCGACCACGACGTTGCTGCCGCCCGCGAGCACGAGCACCGGCTCGCCGGCCTCGTCACAGGCACGGACCGCGTCGACCAGGTCGTCGTCGGTGGTCGCACGGACCCAGGACCGGGCCGGGCCACCGAGCCTGAGCGTCGTGTGGTCGCGGAGCAGCTCAGGCACGCAGGACCGCCACCGGGTTTCCCAGCACGCTCTCGCCGGCGCAGGTCACCCGGAGGGCGATCGTCCGCTCGTCGCGCCAGCTGCCCTCGACGCGCACCTCGGTCCCCGCCTCGGGCACGACCACCGGCTTGGTGAACCTGGCGCCGAGCTCGGCGATCCGGCCCGGCTCGCCGAGCTGCTCGTCGACGTACCTCGCGGCGAGGGCGAGCGTGAACATGCCGTGCGCGATCACGTCGGGCAGGCCGACGCTGCGGGCCACCTCGGGGTCCTGGTGGATGGGGTTCGGATCACCGCTCGCCTCGGCGTAGGCGACGAGCGCGGCGCGGGTCACGGGGTAGGTCGCCGGGGTCAGGTCGCGCATCAGTCAGCCGCCTGGTGGACCAGCGTCGCCTCGGCCGTGCAGACGAGCGTGCCGCTGTCGTCGGTGATCGCGCTCGAGGTGGTGATGATGTCGGTGCCGGCGATCTGGCGGAGCCCGCTGACGGTCAGCGTGGCGGTCAGTCGGTCACCGACGGTCACCGGCCGCGCGTGGACGAACCGCTGCTGACCGTGGACGACGTGGTGCAGCTGGATGCCGACCTCCGTGTCCTCCATCAGCGCCTGCATCGCACCGAAGGCGACCACGATCGGGAACGTCGCGGGGGCCGGGTCACCTGCGGAATACGGCGTTCCCGTGGCCGCGGCGAAGTCGCCGACGGCCTGCTCGGTCACGTCGTAGGGGTCCGTCGGAGGGAACGTGCGGCCGGCCAGGGACGCGTCGACAGCCATGCCCGAGACGCTAGCAGCGGGCCTGGCGGCTGGTCGGCCGAGGTCGGGCCGCTGTGCTGTACCCGATGGACCGGGAACGCCGGCTACGGCGTATGCCTGCGCTTCGCGCCGTGGCACGACGCCGCCCGCTCCGAGCAGGCCGGAGGGGCCGTGGGTCTTCCGAGGCCAGGACCGAGGACCGTCAGCGGGTCTCGCGGTGCGGCGTGTGCTGACGGCAGCGCGGGCAGAACTTCGACAGCTCCATCCGGTCGGGGTCGTTGCGTCGGTTCTTCTTCGTGATGTAGTTGCGCTCCTTGCACACAGTGCAGGCGAGCGTGATCTTCGGGCGGACGTCGCTGGTCTTGCTGGCCACGGGCTTGTCCTTCTGTTCGTTCTGGTCGAGGCCGGGAACGTTCGGCCACGCCGGTAGTGGGGGCGGGATTCGAACCCGCGACACCACGATTATGAGCCGTGTGCTCTAACCACCTGAGCTACCCCACCGGGAGGGGACCGGGGTGCCCCACCTCAGAGCCCCTTTACGGAATCGAACCGTAGACCTACTCCTTACCATGGAGTCGCTCTGCCGACTGAGCTAAAGGGGCAACGGTCGAGAAGGATACACAGCGGCTGAGACGATCCCGAAATCCTCTGACGGCGTCTCCGGCCGGCATCCGGAGGCGGTCAGTCGAGGTCGGCGACGTCGATCAGGACCTTCCCGACGGCGCCGTTCTCGACCGCGTCATGGGCCTCGGCCGTCTGCTCGAGGGGGTACCGGACCAGGGGGAGTCCGTGCTCCTCGCCGACCTCGAGGGCGCCCTCAGCAACGGCCGCCGCGACGTCCTCGGTCGCTGCCCGCAGCGCGTCCGCACCGACGGTGTACAGCAGGATGAACTGGAGCCTGGCGTTCAAGCCCATGAACGCTCGCACCGGCAGCGTTAGGTCCGTGCCACCGGTGTTGGCGTAGGCCGACACGGCGCCGCGCGGCTTGAGGACGCGGGCGACCAGGTCGGCGTTCTGGATGATCGCCACGTCGACCACGAGGTCCACGCCCTCGGGAGCGATCGACCGGATCTCCGCCGCTGCGTCGTCCGTGCGGTAGTTCACGACGTGGTGGGCGCCGGCCGCCTTGGCGAGATCGGCCTTCTCGTCGCTGCTGACCGTCGTGACCACGGTGGCCCCCGCCCAGCCGGCCAGCTGGACGGCGGCGTGCCCGACGGCGCCCGCACCGCCGGTGACCAGCACCGTCCGGCCCTCCATCGCGTCCGGTGACAACCGTCTCGGGCCGTCCTCATGGACGGTCAGCGCCCGGTGCGCGGTCAAGGCCGGGACGCCCAGGCTCGCGCCCACGTCGTACGACGCCTCGCCGAGGGGGACCACGCGCTCGGCGGGGAGCACGGTGTACTCGGCGGCGGTGCCGGTCGGCTGTTCGTGCTGGGCGAGGAAGACCCACACCCGCTCTCCGCCCTTGAGGTCGTAGACACCGTTGCCCACCTCGTCGACGACCCCCGCGCCGTCCTGGCCGGGCACGATCTCGTCGAAGGGCAACGACGTCGAGGTGGCGCCCGCGCGGAACTTCCAGTCGGTCGGGTTGACGCCGGCGACGGCGAGCTTCACCCGGACCTGGCCCCAGTGCGGAGCCGGGAGCTCGCGATCGGCGAGCTCGAGCACCGAGGAGTCACCGAGCTTCGAGTAGACCACAGCGCGCATGGTCTCGACGCTACCCCTGATCGGTCGCTCTCATTCCTCGCTGCGGGGGGCCGAGGTGTCGGCTTGACCGCGCCCGGCCGCCGGCCGCCGGTGTGGGCACCGGCGGCCGGCGGGGTGGTGCGCAGCAGCGCCCCACAGGGATGGTGTCGCGCCCCCGTCGACGCGGCACACTCCTCCATCAGGAGGGCGCAGACGCCGGGCTGATACCTCGCCCGCTCCTTGGGGCCGCGCGCCCTTGGTCGATCCGTCAGCCGCCCGTGCCGACGTGACACCCGACGAGATGGTCGTCGACCAGTCCGATCGCCTCCATCAGCGCGTGCATCGTGGTCGGGCCGACGAAGACGAAGCCGGCCTGCTTCAGCGACTTCGACAGCGCGCGCGACTCGGGCGTCATCGTGACGAGGTCCTCGGTGGTGGTCGGCGGCGTCCAGGACCCGGGACGATGTTGCTCGACCAGGGCCACGAGCCCGCCGCGGTCGCGGAGAGCAACCGTCGCCCGTGCGTTGGTGATCGCGGCGGCGACCTTCATCCGGTTGCGGACGATGCCCGCGTCGGCCATCAACCGGTCGACGTCACCTGCGTCGTACGCCGCGACCTGCTCGGCGTCGAAGTCGTGGAAGGCCGCGCGGAAGGCCGGCCGCTTCGTCAGGATCGTGCGCCACGACAGGCCGGACTGGAACGCCTCCAGCGTGAGCCGCTCGAAGTACGACGACTCTCCCTCGACCGGACGCCCCCACTCGTCGTCGTGGTAGGCGCGCA
>JBKPTA010000004.1:0-108021 GCA_046735295.1 Actinomycetota bacterium
CCCCGGCCGGAGCGGGCGGCCGACACGTGGCGGCGAACGCCCGAGCCGCGGCACCCGGCCGACCCGCGCCGACCGAGCGTCCGGCACCGAGACCGCCCCTGCGGCCGAGGCGCCCGCCGGGAGCGCGCCCACCAGCGGAACGGAGGCCTGAGCCATGTTGATGGCGCGTCGTTACAAGCACCGCAAGCAGCACCGGCCGAGCCGTTCCGGTGTCGCCAAGGGTGGTACCCGCCTCGCGTTCGGCGACTTCGGCATCCAGGCCGTCGAGGGTCACTACGTCACCAACCGGCAGATCGAGTCTGCTCGTATCGCGATGACCCGGCACATCAAGCGCGGCGGCAAGGTGTGGATCAACATCTTCCCCGACCGTCCGCTGACCAAGAAGCCCGCCGAGACCCGGATGGGATCCGGCAAGGGCTCGCCCGAGTGGTACATCGCCAACGTCAAGCCCGGCCGCGTGCTCTTCGAGCTGTCCGGCGTCGACGAGCAGGTCGCCCGCGAGGCGATGCGTCGTGCGCAGCACAAGCTCCCGATGAAGACACGTTTCATCTCCCGAGAGGCCGGTGAGTTCTGATGGCAGGCAGCCTGAAGGCCCACGAGCTGGACGACATGAACGCCACCGACCTCGAGGCGCGTCTCCGCGAGGCCAAGGAGGAGCTGTTCAACCTGCGGTTCCAGGCGGCCACCGGCCAGCTGGAGAGCCATGGACGGCTCCGCACGGTGAAGAAGGACATCGCCCGGATCTACACCGTGGTGCGTGAGCGCGAGCTCGGCATCCGATCCACGCCCGGCGCGGACGAGAACGACGAGGCCCTGAAGGAAGGCGCCGACGCATGAGCGACAACGCAGCAGCTGCGACCCGCAACACCCGCAAGGTGCGTGAGGGCATGGTCGTCAGCGACAAGATGGACAAGACCGTCGTGGTCGAGGTCGAGGACCGCGTCAAGCACGCGCTCTACGGCAAGGTCCTGCGCCGTACCTCGCGGCTCAAGGCCCACGACGAGAACAACGAGTGCGGAATCGGCGACCGCGTGCAGCTGATGGAGACCCGTCCGCTGTCCGCGACCAAGCGCTGGCGCGTCGTGACGATCGTGGAGCGGGCGAAGTAGTCATGCACCAGGTACGCGACTGCTTCGGGAGGAAGGGACAGCCCGGCGAAGCCGGCCCGATGAAGAGGTTTGCCACGTGATCCAGCAGGAGTCCCGGCTCAAGGTCGCCGACAACACCGGCGCGAAGGAAGTGCTCTGCATCCGGGTGCTCGGCGGCTCGGGCCGTCGCTACGCCGGCATCGGCGACGTCATCGTCTGCACGGTCAAGGACGCCATCCCGGGCGGCGGCGTGAAGAAGGGCGACGTCGTCAAGGCGGTCGTCGTCCGCACCGCCAAGGAGCGCCGCCGCCCCGACGGTTCCTACATCAAGTTCGACGAGAACGCCGCAGTGATCCTGCGGCAGGACGGCGAGCCGCGCGGCACGCGCATCTTCGGCCCGGTCGGCCGCGAGCTGCGCGACAAGCGGTTCATGAAGATCATCTCGCTGGCACCGGAGGTGCTCTGAGATGGGGAAGCACGCGATGAAGATCAGGAAGGGTGACACCGTCAAGGTGATCGCCGGCAAGGACAAGGGCGCCGAGGGCAAGGTGATCCAGGTGCTCCGCGAGGAGCAGCGGGTCGTCGTCGAGGGCGTGAACCGCGTCAAGAAGCACACCAAGGTCGTCCAGCAGGGCGGCCGGGGCGGCACCACCGGGGGCATCATCACCACCGAGGCCCCGATCCATGTGTCCAACGTGATGCTGGTCGAGGGCGACGGCGTGACCCGCGTCGGCTTCCGCCGCGAGGAGGTCCTCAAGCGGCGCCCCGACGGCTCGACGTACACCGGCACGCGCAGCGTTCGCATCTCGCGCAAGACCGGGAAGGAGATCTGACATGACCGACACCACCGTCGAGGGCGGCGTCGACCAGGCAGTCGACTCCGTCACCGAGGAGAAGATCACCCCGCGTCTGAAGACCCGGTACCGCGAGGAGATCGTTCCTGCCCTGCGCACCGAGTTCGAGATCGGCAACATCATGCAGGTGCCCGGCCTGACCAAGGTGGTGGTCAACATGGGCGTCGGCGAGGCAGCTCGCGACTCGAAGCTGATCGAGGGCGCGATCCGTGACCTGACCGTGATCACCGGCCAGAAGCCGATGGTGACCCAGGCCCGCAAGTCCATCGCCCAGTTCAAGCTCCGCGAGGGGATGCCGATCGGCGCGCACGTGACGCTGCGGGGTGACCGGATGTGGGAGTTCCTCGACCGGCTCCTGTCGCTGGCGCTGCCGCGTATCCGCGACTTCCGGGGCCTCAACCCGGGCCAGTTCGACGGTCGCGGCAACTACACCTTCGGCCTCACCGAGCAGGTCATGTTCCACGAGATCGACCAGGACAGGGTCGACCGTCCGAGGGGCATGGACATCACGATCGTGACCACCGCACCGAACGACGAGCAGGGGCGCGCGCTGCTGAAGCAGCTCGGCTTCCCCTTCCGCGACAGCGGAAACTAGGCAGAGCAGGGAGCACTGACCATGGCCAAGACAGCCCTCAAGGTGAAGGCGGCGCGCAAGCCCAAGTTCGCCGTCCGCGGCTACACCCGTTGCCAGCGCTGCGGCCGTCCCAAGGCCGTCTACCGCAAGTTCGGCCTCTGCCGGATCTGCCTGCGGGAGATGGCTCACCGCGGCGAGCTGCCCGGCATCACCAAGTCCAGCTGGTGATCTCGACGAGCTCGATCACCGAGAGCAGACGCTCGATCACCCGGAGAAGAACCAACCGCTGAAGGTCCGGCCCGAGACACAGCTCGGACCGGAAACCACAACGAGAGAGAACGACACTGACATGACGATGACCGACCCGATCGCGGACATGCTGACCCGTCTGCGCAACGCCAACCAGGCCTACCACGACTCCGTCACCATGCCCTACAGCAAGCTCAAGGCCGGAGTCGCGGAGATCCTGAAGACCGAGGGCTACATCACCGCCTACGACGTGATGGACGCGCCCGACGGCGGCGTGGCCAAGACCCTCACCATCACGCTGAAGTACGGCCGCAACCGCGAGCGCTCGATCGCCGGCGTCCGCCGCATCAGCAAGCCCGGCCTGCGCGTGTACGCCAAGCACACGGGTCTGCCCAAGGTCCTCGGCGGTCTGGGTGTCGCCATCATCTCGACCAGCCAGGGCCTGCTCACCGACCGCCAGGCGAACCAGAAGGGCGTGGGCGGCGAAGTCCTCGCCTACGTCTGGTGACCACCCCACGAGACCGAGAAAGAAGGAACTGAGCAATGTCGCGCATCGGCAAGCTCCCGATCACGGTCCCCTCGGGGGTCGACGTCCAGATCGAGGGCACCACCGCACCCACGGTGACGGTGAAGGGCCCGAAGGGCACCCTCAGCCACAAGGTCGCGGCTCCGATCACCGTCGAGCGCGGTGACGACGGCGCCCTGGAGGTCAAGCGCCCCGACGACGAGCGGATCAGCCGTTCCCTGCACGGCCTGACCCGGACCCTGATCAGCAACATGGTCGTCGGGGTGACCGAGGGCTATGAGAAGAAGCTGGAGATCCAGGGGGTCGGCTACCGCGTCCTGTCCAAGGGCCCGACGCAGCTGGAGTTCCAGCTCGGCTACAGCCACCCGGTCACGTTCAACGCGCCGGACGGCATCACGTTCACCGTCGAGAACCCGACGCACCTCGGCGTCCTCGGGATCGACAAGCAGCTGGTCGGCGAGGTCGCCGCGAACATCCGCAAGCTGCGCAAGCCGGAGCCCTACAAGGGCAAGGGCGTCCGTTACGCCGGCGAGTACGTCCGCCGCAAGGTCGGAAAGGCTGGTAAGTGACCATGGCCATCTCCCTGTCCAAGCACAAGCACACGTCGCCCCGCACGCGCGCCCGACTGCAGCGTCAGCTGCGCGGCCGCAAGAAGATCTCCGGCACGGCCGAGCGCCCACGCCTGGTGGTCACCCGCTCGGCGAGGCACATCGGCGTCCAGGTGGTCGACGACCTCGCCGGGCACACGCTGGCCTCGGCCTCGAGCATGGAGGCCGACCTGCGTGGGCTCGACGGCGACAAGACGGCCAAGGCCAAGCGGGTGGGCGAGCTCGTGGCCGAGCGCGCCAAGGCTGCCGGCATCGAGTCCGTGGTCTTCGACCGCGCCGGTCACCAGTACCACGGCCGCGTCGCGGCCCTGGCCGACGCTGCCCGCGAGGGCGGCCTGACCTTCTGACCCGAGCACCCGACATCCGACGACATCCACGACACCCACGACACCCACGACACCCACGACACAGCGTCTGACACACAAGGAAGAGGAACATCTCATGAGCGGAGCCCAGCGCGGACAGCGCGGTGGCGAGCGCCAGGGCCGTGGTCGCGACGACCGTCGCGGCGGCGGTGCCGAGAAGAGCCAGTACGTCGAGCGCGTCGTCGCGATCAACCGGGTCGCCAAGGTGGTCCAGGGCGGTCGTCGCTTCAGCTTCACCGCCCTCGTCGTCGTCGGCGACGGGGACGGCATGGTCGGCGTCGGCTACGGCAAGGCCAAGGAGGTGCCGGCGGCGATCGCCAAGGGCGTCGAGGAGGCCAAGAAGCACTTCTTCCGGGTGCCCCGGATCCAGGGCACCATCCCGCACCCGGTGCAGGGTGAGAAGGCCGCGGGCGTGGTGCTCCTGCGCCCGGCCGCTCCCGGTACCGGGGTGATCGCCGGCGGCCCGGTCCGCGCCGTCCTCGAGTGCGCCGGCATCCATGACGTGCTGAGCAAGTCGCTCGGCTCGTCGAACCAGATCAACATCGTCCACGCCACGGTCCAGGCGCTGAAGATGCTCGAGCAGCCGGAGACCGTCGCCTCTCGGCGGGGACTTCCGGTCGAGCAGGTGGCGCCGGCTGCCCTGCTGAAGGCCGCGGCCCACGACGCTGCCGCCGCCCCGTCGGCTCCAGGAGAGGCGGCGCACTGATGGCCCAGCTCAAGGTCCAGCAGCGCAAGAGCTCCATCGGCTGCAAGGCGAACCAGCGCGAGACCCTGCGCACGCTGGGGCTCAAGCGCATCGGCGACGTGGTCGTGAAGGAGGACCGCCCGGAGATCCGGGGAATGGTCCAGACCGTCCGTCACCTGGTGACGGTCGAGGAGGTCGAGTAGGTCATGACGTTGAAGCTGCACCACCTGCGTCCCGCCGCGGGTTCCAAGACGGCCAAGACCCGGGTCGGCCGCGGTGGTGGTTCCAAGGGGAAGACCGCTGGTCGGGGCACCAAGGGCACCAAGGCCCGCTACCAGGTGCCGGCGTACTTCGAGGGCGGCCAGCTGCCCCTGCACATGCGTCTGCCGAAGCTGAAGGGCTTCAAGAACCCGTTCCGGGTCGAGTTCCAGGTCGTGAACCTTGACCGGCTCGGCGAGCTGTTCCCCGACGGTGGGGCCGTCACCGTCGACGACCTGGTCGCCAGGGGTGCGGTGCGCAAGGGCCAGCCGGTGAAGGTGCTGGGCCAGGGCGAGGTATCGGCGGCCTACGAGGTGAGCGTCCAGGCGTTCTCCGCGTCGGCCAAGGAGAAGATCGAGGCCGCCGGCGGCTCGGCGACGGTGGTCTGACCGTGCCGGCGCCGCGCTGGCGTCCCCGTCTCACGACGCGCTCGCCTGGCTTCGCACGCTCAGCCAGGTCGCTTGCTCGACCCGGCCGGTCGACGCCGCCCGCTGCTGCGTCGCCGTCGACTGACCGTCTCACTGTTAGGCTTCCGGCGGTCTCCGCGGAGGAGTGCGCGGGCCCAGATGCCGCCACTTGGGGGCGTCGTCATCACCAGTCGCAGCCCGGCGGCAGGACCAGGAAGAGGATGAAGAGGCAGTGCTAGGCGCCTACGTCAACGCGTTCCGGACCCCGGACCTGCGCAAGAAGCTGCTGTTCGTCCTGCTGATCATCGTGATCTTCAGGATCGGGTCGCAGATCCCGGCCCCCGGTGTGAACGTCCGCAACGTGCACGAGTGCGTCAAGGGAGCCACCGGTGGCGCCTACAACCTGATCAACCTGTTCTCCGGCGGCGCGCTGCTCCAGCTGACGATCTTCGCGCTGGGGATCATGCCCTACATCACGGCGAGCATCATCCTCCAGCTCCTCGTGGTCGTGATCCCACGCCTCGAGGCCCTCAAGAAGGAGGGGCAGGCCGGTCAGACCAAGATCACCCAGTACACCCGTTACCTGACCCTCGGCCTCGCGCTGCTGCAGGCGACCGGCATCGTGGCGCTCGCCCGCTCGGGCGCCTTGCTGCGCGGCTGCGACAACACCAGGTTCCCGCTGCTCTACGACACCGGGACGACGACGTTCCTCGTCATGGTCGTCACGATGACCGCAGGCACGGCCGTGATCATGTGGTTGGGCGAGCTGATCACCGACCGGGGCATCGGCAACGGCATGTCGATCCTGATCTTCACCCAGGTCGTCGCCCGCTTCCCCACCTCGTTGTGGTCGGTGGGCAAGTCGAGAGGCTGGTGGGTCTTCGCGGTCGTGATCGCGATCGGTCTGGTCATCATCGCCGCGGTCATCTTCATCGAGCAGGCGCAGCGACGGATTCCGGTCCAGTACGCCCGGCGCATGGTGGGCCGGAAGATGTTCGGCGGCTCCTCGACGTACATCCCGCTCAAGGTCAACCAGGCCGGCGTGATCCCGGTGATCTTCGCCTCGTCCCTGCTCTACCTGCCAGCGATGGCCGCTCAGTTCAACCAGAACGCCAGTGCCGGCTGGTCGGTGTGGATCAGCCGCTACCTCGTGAAGGGCGACCATCCGCTGTACATGCTCGCGTTCTTCGCGATGATCGTCTTCTTCACCTACTTCTACGTGTCGATCACCTTCAACCCCGAGGAGGTGGCCGACAACATGAAGAAGTACGGCGGCTTCATCCCCGGGATCCGGGCGGGCAAGCCGACCGAGGACTACCTGTCCTACGTCCTGTCCCGCATCACGCTGCCCGGCTCGCTGTACCTCGGTTTCATCGCCCTGATCCCCTTGATCGCGTTCGTGTGGATCGGCGCCGACCAGAACTTCCCGTTCGGTGGTACGTCCATCCTGATCATGGTCGGCGTGGCCCTCGACACCGTGAAGCAGATCGAGAGCCAGCTCCAGCAGCGGAACTACGAAGGGTTCCTGCGCTAACGATGAGGCTGATCCTCGATCCCCCTGAATTTCTCGGCCTCTCCCGTATCGCGCCACCCGGCGCCGTCGCAGGCACCGTCTCCTCCTTCCTCGGCGCCCCGGCTCTCGGGCGGGGGCTTCACCGATGAGACTCATCCTGATGGGGCCACCCGGTGCCGGGAAGGGCACGCAGGCCAAGGTCGTGGCCGACCACTTCGGCATCCCCGCGATCTCGACCGGCGACATCTTCCGTACCAACGTCTCGAACGGCACGGCGCTGGGCAAGAAGGCCCAGGAGTACATGGACCAGGGTGAGTACGTCCCGGACGAGATCACCAACCTGATGGTGCGCGACCGCATCGAGGAGCCGGACGCCGAGCCGGGCTTCCTCCTCGACGGCTACCCCCGCACCCTCGCCCAGGTCGAGGAGCTCGACGCGATGGTCCGGAACACCGGGCACGCGCTTGACGCGGCCGTGGTGCTGACCGTCGACCCCGACGAGATCGTCGGCCGGCTGCTGCACCGCGCCGAGGTCGAGGGCCGCACCGATGACACCGAGGAGGTCATCCGCCGTCGCCAGGAGGTCTACGGCGAGCAGACCGAGCCGCTGATCGGTGTCTACCGCCGACGGGGCATCGTCCACGAGATCGACGGGATGGGCCCGGTCGAGGAGGTCACGAAGCGGATCTTCGACGCGCTCGCCGTCGTGTCCCAGAGCTGACGAGACACGACCATGGCCCTGCGCGACCGCTCGCTCGAGATCAAGACTCCCGAGCAGATCGACCTGATGCGCATCGCCGGACTGCTGGTCGGCGAGACCCTCGAGCTGCTGAGGGCGGCTGCGAAGGCCGGCGTCACGACCGGCGAGCTCGACGCCCTGGCCGAGGACAACATCCGCTCCCACGGCGGCGTGCCGTCTTTCCTGAACTACGGTCATCCGCCCTTCCCGGGCACGATCTGCGCCTCGGTCAACGACGAGGTCGTGCACGGTATCCCGGGGTCGCGCCAGCTCGTCGACGGCGACGTGATCTCGATCGACTGCGGCGCGATCGTCGACGGCTGGCACGGCGACGCGGCGATCACGGTGCCCATCGGGGACGTCGCAACGGACGTGCTCGAGCTGATGCGGGTCACTGAAGAGGCCCTGTGGGCCGGGATGGCCGCCGCCCGTCTCAGTGGACGGGTGAGCGACATCTCGCGTGCGGTCGAGACGGCGATCCGCTCGCAGGGCGACTACGGCATCCTCGAGGACTACGTCGGGCACGGCATCGGGACCCAGATGCACCTGCCGCCCAACGTGCCCAACATCGCGCGCCGCGCCGACCGCGGTCCCAAGCTCGTGCCCGGACTGGCCCTCGCGGTCGAGCCGATGGTCACCCTGGGCAGCCCGGAGACCGATGTCCTGGACGACGACTGGACCGTGGTGACGGCCGACGGGTCACCGTCGGCGCACTTCGAGCACACGTTCACGCTCACGCGCAACGGCGCCTGGGTGCTCACCGCCCTCGACGGCGGCGAGGAACGGCTGGCGGCGCTGGACGTGCCGTTCGGAGGACGATGAGGGGTCTCGGGTCGAGCTCGCCGGCATCGTCGGCGGGTCTCGAGGCGCGTTGCTCAGCCCTCCGGTCCCCGGGGCTGAGCCGAGGCTCCACGACCTCGCGCCAGCGCAGGGGCGGGACGTCGTCGCGAGCTCAGGTCAGGGGCCCGACATGCAGGTGACGCCGCTCGTCTGGTGGATCACCATCCTGGTGACCTCCGCCATCCTCGTCGTCGACGTCTTCGTCATCGGTCGTCGCCCGCACGAGCCCAGCCGTCGCGAGACGATCGGTGCGCTCTCGTTGTTCGTCGGTCTCGCCGTCATCTTCGGCGTCGGTGTCTGGCTGGTCGCCGGGGGCGAGTACGGCGGCGAGTTCTTCGCGGGGTGGCTGACGGAGTACTCGCTGTCGGTCGACAACCTGTTCATCTTCATCGTGATCATGAACCGGCTGGCCGTGCCGCGGGAGCTGCAGCAGAGCGCTCTGCTGATCGGGATCGTGCTGGCCCTGGTGCTCCGCGGCGTCTTCATCGCCCTCGGCGCCGCGGCGATCCAGCAGTTCAGCTGGGTGTTCTACCTGTTCGGGTTCTTCCTCGTCGTCACCGCGATCAACCTCGCCCGCGAAGGGCACGACGAGCAGGGCGGGTACGACGAGCCGCGCCTCGTCGGCTGGGCGCGCCGGCACCTGCGCCTGAGCGAGGACTGGAACGGCGCCCGGCTGACCATCCGCGAGGGCGGCGCACGCTCCTTCACGCCGATGTTCCTGGTGATCCTCACCCTGGGGATGACCGACCTGCTGTTCGCCCTCGACTCGATCCCGGCGATCTACGGCCTCACCGACGAGGCGTATCTGGTCCTGACCGCCAACGTCTTCGCCCTGATGGGCCTGCGCCAGCTCTACTTCCTGATCGGCGACCTGCTGGAGCGGCTGGTGTACCTGTCCTACGGGCTGGCGTTCCTGCTGCTGTTCATCGGCGTGAAGCTGATCCTGCACGCGATGCACGAGAACACGCTGTCCTTCATCAACGACGGCGAGCACATCTCGTGGGCCCCCGACATCCCGATCTGGGTCTCGCTGGTGGTCATCGTCGGCACCCTCGCCCTCACGACGATGCTCAGCCTGGCTGCCGACCGGCGGCGTACGACGGCCTGAGGGTCGGCGCGTCGGCGCTCCCTCGTGCCGGTCCCGCGATCGCCGCGACATCCATGGCCTAGGGGCCCAGGCCCGCGAGCGGCTCCGAGGCGATCATCAAGGCCCCGGCCGTGGGGTTCGGGCAGGCCTAGGACCCCCACCCGCTGCGCCGTCACCGGGGCCGAAGGACGACTGGACCGGGCGGTCCGGTCGACCTCGCCGGGGTCGGTTACTGCTCGGTAACCAGTGGCGGCGGCGCCTCCGGCGCCGATTGGCGGTTGTGACCATGTGCGGCCTAGACTGGGGCGTCGGCCCAACTTGGGTCTGTTTCGCGGTGCCTCGCGGCTGCCCGGAGAACTCACTCGACTCGCTCATCGAGTCGTGTGCGCGCCCGGGATGAGGTCCGTGCGACGGCCGCAAGAGGTCCACTCGCGCCCATCGGCACGCCTCCTCGTGCGGTGGTCGCCGGAGGTTCCCGGGTCGACGGTAGACGAACACCGACCAGAAGTGAGGACATGCCGAAAAAAGAAGGTGTGATCGAGATCGAGGGCACCGTCGTCGAGGCTCTCCCGAACGCGATGTTCCGGGTCGAGCTGAGCAACGGTCACAAGGTCCTCGCGCACATCAGCGGCAAGATGCGCCAGCACTACATCCGGATCCTCCCCGAGGACCGCGTCGTGGTGGAGCTGTCGCCGTACGACCTCACGCGGGGTCGGATCGTCTACCGGTACAAGTGATCAAGGCCGCCTACGAGCAAGGAAGGGCTGATCGATGAAGGTCAACCCGAGCGTCAAGAAGATCTGTGACAAGTGCAAGGTGATCCGTCGCCACGGCCGCGTCATGGTGATCTGCGAGAACCCCCGTCACAAGCAGCGGCAGGGGTGAGCACGGCCCTGGGAGACCGGACGGAGTCCGGGCTTCCAGTCGGGGCCCAGCCCGAAGCGAGCTCGCTCGCGAGGGCCTGACCTCAGCCCCGGAGACAACTCAACAACCACCACAACGTGTCGCTAGCTGGTCTCGACAGACCCGACCGACGAGCACCAGCGAACCCACGCCCGGAACAGTGGCCGGGCCTCGTCCGAGGCGGACGGGACGCGAGCACGACCGAAACCGCTGTGACCAACCCCGAAGGGAACGCCGAACCACATGGCACGCCTCGTTGGTGTGGACCTCCCGCGCGACAAGCGCATCGAGGTAGCACTCACCTACATCTACGGCATCGGCCGTACTCGCGCTCACCAGCTCCTGACCGAGACGGGGGTGAGCCCCGACCTCCGCGTCCACCAGCTGGGTGACGAGGAGCTCGTCAAGCTCCGTGACGCGATCGAGGGCAACGACGAGATCAAGATCGAGGGTGACCTCCGGCGTGAGGTCCAGGCCGACATCCGGCGCAAGATCGAGATCGGTAGCTACCAGGGCCGCCGCCACCGCCAGGGCCTCCCGGTCCGCGGTCAGCGCACCAAGACAAACGCCCGCACCCGCAAGGGTCCCAAGCGGACCGTCGCCGGCAAGAAGAAGGCCAGGTAACCCATGCCACCACGCAGCCGCCAGGCGGGGGCCAAGAAGGTCCGTCGCAAGGAGAAGAAGAACGTCGCCCAGGGCGAGGCCCACATCAAGAGCACGTTCAACAACACCATCGTCACCATCACCGACCCGACGGGTGCGGTGATCTCGTGGGCCTCGGCCGGCACCGTCGGCTTCAAGGGCTCGCGAAAGTCCACGCCGTTCGCCGCGCAGATGGCCGCCGAGGCCGCCGGGCGCCGGGCGATGGACCACGGCATGAAGAAGATCGACGTGTTCGTCAAGGGCCCCGGCTCGGGTCGCGAGACGGCGATCCGGTCCCTGGGTGCCATCGGCCTCGAGGTCGGCACCATCCAGGACGTGACCCCCACCCCGCACAACGGGTGCCGTCCGCCGAAGCGCCGCCGCGTCTGACGCCGGACGATCGCCAAGCCAGCACGAAGACCTAGAGGAGTCACAGAACCATGGCCCGCTACACCGGCCCGATGACCAAGAAGTCGCGTCGCCTCGGCCTCGACCTCGTCGGCGGCGACTCGGCGTACGAACGTCGTCCCTACCCGCCCGGCCAGCACGGCCGCGGTCGGATCAAGGAGAGCGAGTACCTGCTTCAGCTCCGTGAGAAGCAGAAGGCGCGCTTCACCTACGGCGTCCTGGAGAAGCAGTTCCACAACTACTACACCGAGGCATCGCGCCGGCAGGGCAAGACGGGTGACAACCTGCTGCAGCTGCTGGAGTGCCGCCTCGACAACGTCGTCTACCGCGCCGGCTTCGCCCGCACCCGCCGCCACGCCCGCCAGCTGGTCGGCCACGGTCACTTCCGCGTCAACGGCAAGAAGGTCGACATCCCGTCGTACCAGGTCAGCCAGTACGACGTGATCGACGTGCGCGAGAAGTCCCTGGAGATGACCCCGTTCATCGTGGCTCGCGAGACCCACGGCGAGCGCGTCGTCCCCGCATGGCTCGAGGCGATCCCGTCGCGGATGCGCATCCTCGTCCACCAGCTCCCGGTCCGGGCCCAGATCGACATCCCGGTCCAGGAGCAGTTGATCGTCGAGTACTACTCGAAGAAGTAAGACCTCGCTCCTTCCGCTACCAGCAGTTCGGGCCCGTCATATAGCGGGTGGGCCCGGAAAGGAATGAACCAGTGCTCATCGCACAGCGTCCGACCCTGTCGGAAGATACCGTCGACGAGTTCCGCTCACGCTTCGTGATCGAGCCGCTCGAGCCCGGCTTCGGCTACACGCTCGGCAACTCGCTGCGTCGTACCCTGCTGTCGTCCATCCCGGGTGCCTCGGTCACGAGCATCAAGGTCGACACCGTCCTGCACGAGTTCTCGACGATCGAGGGCGTCAAGGAGGACGTCACAGAGATCATCTTGAACCTCAAGGGCCTGGTCGTCTCCTCGGAGCACGACGAGCCGGTGACCATGTACCTGCGCAAGTCGGGCGCCGGGGAGGTCACCGCCGGTGACATCCAGCCGCCGGCCGGAGTCGAGGTGCACAACCCCGATCTCAAGATCGCCACCTTGTCCGACAAGGGCAAGCTGGAGATGGAGCTGGTCGTCGAGCGTGGCCGCGGTTATGTCTCGGCCGTGCAGAACAAGGGTGCCGACAACGAGATCGGCCGGATGCCGGTCGACTCGATCTACAGCCCCGTCCTCAAGGTGACCTACAAGGTCGAGGCCACTCGTGTCGAGCAGCGCACCGACTTCGACAAGCTGGTCATCGACGTCGAGACCAAGCCCTCGATGAAGCCGCGTGACGCGATCGCATCAGCCGGCAAGACCTTGGTCGAGCTGTTCGGCCTCGCCCGCGAGCTGAACGTCGAGGCGGAGGGCATCGACATCGGTCCCTCGCCGGTCGACGAGCAGCTGGCTGCCGACCTCGCCCTCCCGGTCGAGGACCTGCAGCTGACCGTCCGCTCCTACAACTGCCTCAAGCGCGAGGGCATCCACACCGTGGGTGAGCTGATCTCGCGCTCGGAGCAGGACCTGCTCGACATCCGCAACTTCGGCGCCAAGTCGATCGACGAGGTGAAGGCCAAGCTGCACGAGATGGGTCTGTCGCTCAAGGACAGCGCGCCGGGCTTCGACCCGTCGGCCGCCCTCGCGGCGTACGGGGACGACGACGACGATGCGTTCATCGAGGATGAGTCCTACTGACTCAGGGACCGGCGACGCCGGTCGCTGAGCCAGGAGGAGGGAACGCCCGCAGCGAGCTTGCTCGCCAGGCGGCCTGACACCGGCCCGCCTGACATCTGATCGAAGAGTTCCATCTACCCCGGTACCTGACACGGCCGGGGAGAATCGAGAGAAGCCATGCCCAAGCCGAAGAAGGGCCGCCGCCTCGGCGGCAGCCCGTCCCACCAGCGGCTCATCGTCGCCAACCTCGCGACCCAGCTGTTCGAACACGGCCGGATCACGACCACCGAGACGAAGGCGCGCGTGCTGCGACCGGTCGCGGAGAAGCTGATCACCAAGGCGAAGCGGGGTGACCTGCACAACCGACGCGAGGTGCTGAAGACGGTGCGCGACAAGTCGGTCGTGCACGAGCTGTTCACCGAGATCGCGCCGAGGTTCGCCGAGCGTCCGGGTGGGTACACCCGGATCACCAAGATCGGTCCCCGGAAGGGCGACAACGCCCCGATGGCGGTGATCGAGCTGGTCACCGAGCCCTACCAGCCCAAGGCGGCACCGGCCAAGAAGTCGGCCACCAGGGCCACCGCTACGAAGGCTCCCGCGCAGAAGGGTCCCGCCGAGGGGACCCACGCCGACGGGACTCCCGCCGAGGAGACTCCGGCCGAGGAGACCCCGGCCGAGGAGACCCCGGCCGAGACCGTCGACGAGACTCCGGCCGAGACGGTCGACGAGGCTCCGGGCGACGAGGCCCCGACCGACGAGGCCCCGACCCACGAGACCCCGGCCGACGTGGCCCCGGAAGAGGTCACCGACGAGACTGCTGCCGAGGAGGCGCCGGCCGAGGAGGCGCCGGCCGAGGAGGCGCCGGCCGAGGAGACCACGGCCGAGGAGTCCGACAAGGCCTGATCGGCCCGCTTCTCGGGTCGCCCGCCTCACGGGCGCTCAGGCACCACGTCAGGCGGACGGCCCCGTGTCCGGGGACGTCGGAGGTCGCTCCAGGGCCCAGCAGGCCAGCACCGCGAGCACGAACGGCCCCAGGAACACCACCGCCTGGAACTGCCAGTGGACATGGCCTCCGAAGGGCGACACGCGGTCGTGCCACCACGACCAGCGAAGCCGCATCTCTCGCAGGACCGCAGCCACGACGGGGCCGGCCAGGATCCCGATCAGCCATCGTCGGCCGGCGCGCCGGGCGAGGCCCCACGCCAGCGGGACCAGCGCCGCGACGACGAGCAGGTCCCCCCATTCGTACATCCGCAGCGAGGCCTGGCTCGGGTGCCCGGGGTCGTCCCAGACGTAGTTCTGGAACACCCGGTCCAAGCCCCAGACGAACACGCCCGTCGCGACGGCCACGACCGCGCCGGCGGTGGCCCGGCCGAGGTCACGACCCCAGAGCAGGACCACCACGGCGTACGGGACGCACAGGAGCAGAGTCAGGACGAGGTCGACCAGCCAGAGCCGGTCGCCGATCACGCCCCACCGGAGGATGCGGGTGCTCACGTCGTCCACGGCGTAGTGCCGGTAGAGGACCCAGCCCACGGCGACCGCGGCGCCCACGAGGACGCAGAGCGCGACCGGCTGTCTGTGGGCGGTGCCCCGAGACGTCCCGAGCGCCGCTGTCATGGCGGACAGTGTGCATCCTGCCGGCAGTGTGCGACAGGGTAGGGGCATGGCGAGTGTCCTGGTGGTCGGCGAGTCTCTGATCGACATCGTTCGGCGACCGGATGGGTCGACGCTCGAGCATGCCGGCGGGAGTGCGGCCAACGTCGCGGTCGCTCTGGCGCGGCTCGGTCGGCCGGTGCAGTTCCTGACGGCGTTCGGTGACGACGACCACGGCGCGATCCTGGCCCGCCACCTCAACCAGTCGGCGGTAGGACTGGCCGGTGACCCGCGCGCCCTCGAGCGGACCGCGACGGCGCTGGCGGAGGTCGGCGCGGACGGCGGCGCGGCGTACACCTTCGACATCGCATGGCGCCTGAACCCGATCCCCGACGTCTCACCGGTGGCGGTCCACGTCTGCTCGATCGGCGCGGTCCTCGAGCCAGGGGCGTCCGACGTACGCCGGCTCCTGGAGCGGCAGCGCCCGCGGGCGACGATCAGCTACGACGTGAACGCCCGCCCGGCGCTGACGGGCACGGGCCCGGACGTCGTGCGCGCCGTCGAGGAGGTCTCCGGGCTCGCCGACCTGGTCAAGGCCTCCGACGAGGACCTGCACGCGCTCTACTCCGGCGACACCCTCGAGCAGGCGGTCGAACGGCTCCTCGGACTCGGTCCGGCTGCGGTCGTGGTGACGCGCGGAGCACGCGGCGCCTCCTGGTACGGCGCCCTCGGCCGGGTCGACGTTCCGGCCGCGGAGGCCGAGGTGGCCGACACCATCGGGGCCGGGGACACCTTCGGTGCCGGCGTTCTGGACGCACTGTGGGACCTCGACGCGCTCGGCGGCCGCCTCACCGGCCTGGCCCGCGACGACATCGAGGCCGTCCTCCGCCACGCGGCACGCGCCGCCGCCGTGACCGTCTCCCGCCCGGGCGCGGACCCGCCGTACCGCCACGAGCTGCACTGAACCCGCACGCGAGGAGGCATCATGCCGACGACCCAGTTCACCGTCCACACCACCCTGTCACCCGCCGACGTGCTGACCCTGTTCACCGACTTCGGACCGGAACGGGCGAGTCGATGGCCCAACGTCGACCAGGACCACTTCACCGTGCACGACGTCGGTGACGCGTGGGCCGAGGTGACCGAGGGGAACGCGATGGGTTGGGAGCGTGCGCGCTATTCGTGGGACGCCGCGGCCGGCACGGTGACCATCGACACCCTGGACTCGAACCTGTGGGGACCGGGTAGTGGCTGGCGCTATCGGCTCACGCCGGCAGACGGCGGCACGGACGTGCACGTCACGCTGATCCGCGAGCCGACGTCGCTGCGGGGCCGGCTGGTCGGTGCCCTGATCCCGGTCCTCGGCGCTCGCACGCTCGGCAAGCAGTTCCAGTCGGTGCTGCGCAGGGCCGAGTCCGGCTGAGGCTACTGCTCCGCGGTGGCGACGAGCTGCCCGGCCGCGACGGCGCTGTGCCCTGCGACGAAGCCGACGACGGCGGCGTGGGTGGTCGGGTCGAGACCGAGCGTCGGGACGTCCAGGGCCACGACGGTGATCTGGTAGTGGTGCACCCCGTCGCCCTCGGGCGGGCAGGGCCCGGTGTAGCCGAGCGTGCCGGCATCGTTCTCGCCGTCCACGGAGCCCGCCGGCAGCACTGCGCCGGTGGGCAGCGAGGTCGTGTCGGCCGGGATGTCCCAGGCGACCCAGTGCCAGAAGCCGCTCCCCGTCGGCGCGTCCGGATCGTACATCGAGACGGCGTAGCTCTGGGTGGAGTCCGGCGCGCCCGACCAGGAGAGCTGCGGCGAGACCCCGGCGGAGGTGCATCCCCAGAACTGTGCGGGGATCGGCCGATGCGCTCGGAGGTCGGTGCTGGTCACCGTGAGCCGCGGCAGTCCGGCTGGCAGCCCCGACCGGATCTTGTGGTGGGCGACGTGCTGGCGGACGGCGACGGCGCCGACGGCGCCGCCGATCAGCAGAGCGACGGCAGCGGTCGCGGCGACGAACGTGCGGCGGCGGGGGACGGTGGGCGTCTCGGCCTCCCGTGGGTGACCCGGATCGGGTAGCAGGAGCCCTTCGATGGTGTCACCGACAGCAGGCCCTGTGAACCGGGCGGGACTCAGAGAGTCCCGTCGGCGAGCATCCGGTCGATCTCGGCGTACCCGTCGTTGACGCCGACCTCCATGCCACTGCGAAGCCATGCGTCGCGACCTTCGAACGAGTCGCACAGGGACACCGCGTGCAGGCGGGTGCGGCCGCTACCGAGGTCCTCGAGGGTCAGCGTCTCCAGCGCGACCTCGTCGGGCATGCCCTCCCAGGTGAACGTCTGGACCATCCGGTCGGGTCGGAGCGTGTGGAAGCTGCCTCGGAAGTACTGCGGGACGCCGTCCCGGTCGGTGATGCAGTAGCGCCAGCGGCCGTTGTCGGTGGCGTCCCAGGCCAGCACCTCCGTGGTGCAGTCGGCCGGCCCGATCCAGCGGCTGAGGAGCTCGGCGTCGGTGTGGGCCCGGAACACCTGCTCCGGCGTACCCGCGAAGTCGCGCCAGATGTGGATGGCTGGGATCGTCGGGTCGGCCTCGATCGCCGCCTGGTCGTATCGGGTGTCGGTAGGTGCGGTGCTCATGATGCGGTTCCCTCCTTCAGGGTCTCGATCTGCTCGTCGTTCAGCTCCGCCAGCACGTCGTCGAGGCGTGAGTAGCGTTCCTCCGCGCGGCGGCGGTAGCGCTCGATCCATGCGGTCATCAGGTCGAACACCTCGGCCTCGAGGTGGACCGGGCGGCGCTGGGCGTCCCGGCTGCGAGTCACCAGGCCGGCCTCCTCGAGCACCTTGAGGTGCTTGGAGACCGCCTGGACGCTGACGGCGTACGGCGCGGCCAGGTCTCCGACCGTGGCGTCAGCCTCGGTGAGCCGGGCCACCATGTCGCGCCGGGTCGGGTCCGCCAGGGCGGCGAAGACCCGGGAGAGCTGGTCGTCCATCTCGTCTCTTTTCTCAACCATTCGGTTGAAGACCACCGTATGACCGGCCTCGGCATTTGTCAACCAGATGGTTGAACGACCGAAAGCACACCTGGCCGGTGCTGGTGGCGCAGACGCCTCCGAGCCGGCGTGGGGGGTAACGGTCAGCCGGCCTTCGCGTCGTTGGCGATGGCCTGCCTGAGCGCGGCTCGAAGAGTGGACCTGAACGCCGGCTCACCGTCGCCGTACACCGCGATCACATGGCGCAGGATCGGGAAGGAGTTGCTGCCCTGGGCCTGGGTGTACACCGGCTCGACGTACAGCACCTTGCCGCGGAGCGGGATCGTAAGCAGGTTCCCCAGCACCACCTTGGAGTTGCCGCCACGCTGGAGGGTGAGCGCCTTGGAGATGGTGTTGTCGGACTCGATGTCGTTCTGGATCTGCGCCGGGGACTCGAACTGCTGTCCGGTGGGGAACTCCAGCAGGGTGAACCTGCCGTAGCCCGCGCCCGGGGTGGAGTCCACCGTGAGGAACCCGGCCAGGTCGCGGTAGTTCAGCGTCACCATCGGCGTCGACAGGGAGTACGACGCGGGCCCGTCCCCGGTGGCCGACAGCGACATGTACGACGACGGCATGGTCGGGTTCGCACGGGCCCGGCCCCCGCCGGAGTTCAGGCTGTTGGTCGCCGCGACCGTCGGGTCGGTGGGCACCTTCCAGAAGGCGCTGCCGTTGTAGAAGTCGCCGGGGTCGGAGACGTGGTAGCTGGTGAGCAGGCTGCGCTGAACGTCGAAGAGGTCCTGGGGGTAGCGCAGGTGCGGCAGCAGGTCCGGCGGGATCTCCGACTCGGGCTTCACGAGCTCGGGGAACGCGCTCTCCCAGGTCTTCAGCAGTGGGTCGGGCTCGTCGGCCTGGTTCCATTCGTACAGCGAGACCTGACCGGTGTAGGCGTCGACCACCGCCTTGACGGAGTTGTGCAGGTAGTTCACCGAGCGGTCGGGCTGGACCGCGCTGGCGCCGGACCGCGTGAGCGAGCTGGTCGTGGCCGAGCGCAGGTCGACCTGCTGGGAGTCGGGGTAGCTCGAGCTCGACGTGTAGCCGTCGACCACCCACTCGACCTGGCCGCCCGCGACGACCGGGTACACATCGCCGTCCAGCGTGAGCCAGGGTGCGACCTTGGCCACGCGGGCGCGAGGGTCGCGCACCGTGAGCAGCTGGGAGGCGCTGTTCAGGTCGCTGGAGAAGAGGATGTTCGGATCCTTCAGCTTCACCGCGTACAGGAAGCGGGTGAAGCGCGAGCCGATCGGCACCCCGCCGCCGCCGGTGTACGTCGTCTTGACGCCCTGGGAGCTCCCACCAGTGCTGGGGTGGTCGAACTCCAGGTCGGTACGGCTGTCCTTCGGCTGCCCGACGATCGAGTACGACGGTGAGCTCTGCCCGAAGTAGATGCGCGGCTGCGAGACCGGGATCTCGTTGCGCGGCGGGAGCCCGCCGTTGACGAAGTCGGGCGTCCCCGTCTTCTGGTCCATCCGGTCCGTCGGCGCCGCGACCACGCCGTACCCGTGGGTGTAGACGAGGTGCTTGTTGGCCCAGGTCTGGCGCGAGATGCCCGACAGGTTCAGCTCCCGGACGGCGATCGCGACGTCCTGGTCGCGGTCCTGGATCGGGTAGTGGTCGATGTCCAGGGTCGACTTGAACCGGTAGTAGGCCTGCAGCTCCTCCTTGACGTTGAACGTCGGCGTGAGCTGGTTCGGGTCGAGCAGTCGGACCTGGGCCGTCCGTCGCACCTGCGACGCGGACGCAGAGCCACTCGTCGTCGTAGCGAAGGTCCTGGTGGTCACCTGGCCGTCGAGGCCGAACGCCGCCAGGGTCGCAGCCTGGTTGCGCTCGATCGTGGATCGGTCGAGGGTCGCGGCACTCGGCTGCTCGCGGTAGCGGTGCACGAGTGAGGGCCACAGCCCGCCGAGGACGTACGACGCGACGTACAGGCCGGCGACGCCCAGCACGGCGTACCTGAGGCGTCCCAACCGGACGTTGGCGAACAGCAGGAGCGCACCCGCGAGCGCCAGCGCGCTGAGGATCGTCAGCGCCGGCAGAGCTGCGTGAACGTCGGTGTAGGACAAGCCGGTCACCGGTCCGCGGTTCGACGTCGTCAGCGAGTAGCGGTCGAGCCAGAACGAGCCGGCCTTGAGCAGCAGGAAGACAGCGAGCAGCACCGAGACCTGGGCCTTGAACGCCGGGGTCGTCCGACGGGCCCGGGCGCGGGTGCGGATCCGCACGGCGCCGTACAGGTAGCCCGCGACGAGGGTGGCGACAAGGCACAGCAGCACGATCGTGGTCAGGTAGCCGACCACCATCTGATGGAAGGGCAGCACCGAGACGTAGTAGGAGATGTCGCGGTGGAACTGCGGGTCCGTCCGACCCCAGGACTCGGCGTGGCGCCAGAGCACGTAGGTCTGCCAGCGATGGGCCGCGGCCGTGCCGACGCGCACACCGAGGTACACCGCGACCAGGACGATCGCCCACACCCGGAAGTGCCTCTCGTAGCGCAGGTAGCGGTGTCGCCAGCGCTGGCGGCTCGGGTCGGGACGGAAGGGCGGGCGCAGCTTGATGGCCGCGACCAGCGAGGCGGCGACGGCCAGGGCGGTGAGTCCGCCGAACACACAGAACAGGAGGACCTGCGCACCCAGGATCGTGCCGTACACGTCGTCGACGTGCACCGACCGGAACCACAGCACGTTCGTGCGGATGCTGACGAACGCGAGGAACGCGTAGACCGCGGCGAGGACCACGACGACGGCAGCAGCCAGGCGGATCGCGAGACGCTTCCACCGGGACGACGGGAGCACGCGAAGCCGCTCCGGGGAAGCCGTTGGCACGGGAACGCACCCTACCAACGGGGCGGTCACCGACCCGCTTCGCCGGCCCGTGCCGCCATCGTCGTGAGCGGCCTCACACGGCGTGCCGCGAGCGGCCGAGCCAGTCTCAGACCTGGACCGGCGCCGGCTCCACCCACGCATGGATCAGCGGCACCACCGAGGCACCCTCGCCGCTGGCGCTCGCCACGCGCTTCATGGACCCGGCGCGGATGTCGCCGACCGCGAAGATGCCGGGGACGGTGGTCTCGAGGTTCTCCGGTGGCAGGCCCTGGCGCCACGCCGTCGACGGCACGTCGCGCCCCGTCAGTACGAACCCGTTCGGGTCGCGAGCGACCTCCGCGGGCAACCAGTCGCAGTGCGCGATCGCCCCGAGCAGGAGGAAGAGGCCGGCCGCCTCGCGTCGCGTGCGGACTCCGGTGCGGGTGTCCTCGACCTCGATCCACTCCAGGCGCCCGTCGCCCCCGCCGTCGACCACGCAGCGGCACCCCTCGACGGTGATCCGGGGGTTGAACTCGATCTCACCGATCAGGTACGACGACATGGTCGCGCGCAGGTCGGGGCGGCGGACCAGGATCGTCACGCTCCTGGCGAACCGGGACAGGTGGATCGCCGCCTGCCCGGCGGAGTTGCCGCCGCCCACGACGAAGACGTCCGCCCCCTCCATCTCGCGGGCCGCCGTCATGGCGGCGCCGTAGTTGACTCCGCTGCCGACCATCCGGTCGATCGTGGCGACACCCAGCCTGCGGTAGCTGACGCCCGAGGCGATCACGACGGCGCGTGCGCGCACGTCGCCGCCGTCGGTCCGCACCACATGCGGTGCGCCGTCGTGACCGATCTCGAGCCCGGTCGCGGGCCACCCGGTGAAGAACTGCGTCCCGAAGCGGATCGCCTGGTTGCGCGCACGCTGGGCGAGCCGCATGCCCGAGATGCCGCGTGGGAAGCCGAGGTAGTTGCGGATCATGGACGACGTGCCGGCCTGTCCACCGATCGCCTCCGCCTCGACGGTGACCGTGCCGAGGCCCTCGGATGCGGCGTACACCGACGCGGCGAGGCCCGCGGGCCCGGCGCCGACGATGACCACGTCGGCGACGCGGTCGACGTCGATCTGGTCGGGTCGTCCGTAGATGCCCACGGCCACATCTCGCACGGAGGTCACCGAGTAGGGGTCGCCGTCCCACCTCTCGACGACCGGATACCTCACCTCGTCCCCGGGGGCACCGGCACGGTCGAGCCTGGCCAGGATCTCCCGGCCCACCTCGCTGTCGGGGTGGTGTACGAGGTGCGGGACACCGATCCGGTCCAGGAAGTCACGGACCGCGAGCGTGAGGCCGTCGCTGGTCGGAGAGACGACGCGGAGGCTCTCGACCACCGGTGCGGCCACGGTCTGGTTCCAGTCGGAGAGCAGCTCGCAGATGGCGGTGTGGAACTCCTCGTCGCGCTGCCCGCGCGGCATCAGCAGGTACGCGTCGTACTTGCCCTTGGCGAGCCCGGGCCGGAGCCGTTCGGCGTCCTGGCGGAAGCGGCTCCAGTGCGCCGCGATCACCCGGCGACAGGTGGGGACGTACGTGCGGAGGTGGTGGAACGTCTCGAGCACGTCCCTGTCCGGGAGGACCGACTCGGTCACCACGAGCGCCAGCTGTTGTCCGGTCGGCAGTGCCTTGACCAGCTGGCCGGACTCGGCCGCGCTGTGCGCCGTGCGGACGTCGTAGTCGCGCGCGTAGCGCCCGAACTCGTCGAGCAGGTGATCGGCGTTCTCCTCGGACACGAGCAGGATCACGGGGCGGTCGTCCGCGGCTGTGTCGGTCGAGCTGGTCGGGACCACGACCAAAGCCTAGAAGGCCTGCCTGATCGGGCGCTCGTAGGATCTCGGCGTGCGGCTGCGGATCGACCTCGCCTACGACGGCGGTGCCTTCCACGGCTGGGCCGTCCAGCCGGGTCTGCGTACGGCGCAGGGCGAGCTCGAGGCCGCCCTGGCCATCGTCCTGCGGGTGGCTCCGTCGGGCGCGCCCACCGTCTGCGCCGGCCGGACCGACACCGGGGTGCACGCCCGCGGCCAGGTGGTGCACGTGGACGTGGAGGAGGACGCGGTCGCGGCCGCAGCCGGCCGGTTCGAGGGTGATGCCCTGGAGGCGCTGACGCGGCGGCTGAACGGCGTCCTGCCCGTGGACCTCCGGGTACGCCGGGTGGCATCGGCGCCGGACGGCTTCGACGCCCGCTTCTCCCCGCTGTGGCGCCGGTACGCCTACCGCGTCTGCGACGGTGTCCCCGACCCGCTGACCCGCGGTCATGTGCTCGCGTGGCCGCGCACGCTCGACGTCGACGCCATGAGCCGGGCGTCGGCCGCCCTGCTCGGGCTCCAGGACTTCGCGGCGTTCTGCAAGGCGCGTGAGGGGGCGACCACCGTGCGGACCCTGCTCGAGCTGTCCTGGGCCCGAGCGGACGATCTCGTGACCGGGTCGGTGCGGGCGGATGCGTTCTGCCACCACATGGTCCGCTCGCTGGTGGGCTGCCTACTGGTGGTGGGGGAGGGGCGGCGGCCGGTCTCCTGGCCGGTCGAGGTGCTCGCCGCCGGAGTCCGCGAGGCCGCCGTCACCGTGGTACCGGCCCACGGGTTGACGCTCGAGCAGGTCTGCTACCCGCCGGATGACGAGCTGGCCACGCGCGCCGCCGAGGCACGGACGAGGCGGGTGGCGACGTGACCGGTCCACCCGACGAGGTGTTGGCGGCGTTCGGTGCGACGCAGCCGCCCCGGCTCCTCGAGGGCGGCATGGGCCGGACGTGGTTGTCCGGCGAGGTGGTCCTGAAGCCCGTCGCGGAGGAGCCCGTGCACGCGTGGGTCTGCGACGTGTTCGACGCCTGGACCGCCGGTGACGTCGCGGTGCCACGCCCCCTGTCCGTGGAGGGAGCCTGGACCTTCCGCGGCTGGGGTGCGCACCTGCTGGTGCCGGGATCGACGGCACGCGCGGGCGACGACCCCGACTGGTTCCACCACGTCCACGACGCCTTCCACGGGGCGATCGCCGACCTGGACCGCCCGGGCTTCCTCGACGACCGGGACGACGCGTGGGCCCACGGCGACCGCGTCGCCTGGGAGGGCGCGCCCCCGGACGGCGCACCTGCGACGTCGGCACTCCTCGAGCGGGCGGTTCGGCTCCTGGAGCCGGTCGGAGCCGACTCGCAGGTCGTGCACGGCGATCTCGGTGGCAACGTGCTGCGCGACGGCGACCGGGCCGCGGTGATCGACTGGCCGCCGTACTGGCGGCCGGCGGACTGGGCGCTCGCCGTCGTCGCCACCGACGCGGTCTGCTGGGAGGGCGCCGACCCGTCCCTGCTGGACGAATGGTCGACTGGTCCGGAGTGGGCGCAGCTGCTGCTCCGCGCGGCGATCTACCGGCTCGCCACGCGCGGCTGGAACGAGGTGCGCGGCCGGACGCCGGTCGGCAGTGACGGCTACGTCGCGGACGAGGGCCGGATCCTGGAGCTGGTCGAGGAGCGACTGCGGTGAGCGACCACTACTTCTCGGCCGACCCGTCCGTGCCGTTCGAGCGTGCGCCGGTCCGCTGCGAGGTCTGGGGACAGCGGCTCGACCTGCTCAGCGGATCCGGCGTCTACAGCCGGGGCCGGCTCGACATCGGCACGTCGGTCCTCTTCCGCGAGACGGATCCGCCGATGCCGGGCCGGGTGCTCGACCTCGGCACCGGCTACGGCGTCATCGGACTGGCCATCGCCGCGGCCTGGCGGGCGGACGGCGTACCGGTCAGCGCCGAGTGCGGCGTGACCGGCGTCGAGGTCAACCGCCGGGCGGTCCTGCTCGCGAACGAGAACGCCGCCCGGCTGGGGCTGGAGGACCGCTTCGTCGCCTGCGACCCCGACGTCGCGCCTGCCGAGCTCCGGTACGACGAGATCTGGTCCAACCCACCCATTCGGATCGGGAAGCAGGCGCTGCACGAGCTGCTCCGTCACTGGTTCGGCCGGCTCGTCCCGGGCGGCCGGGCGGTGCTCGTCGTCGGCAGGCACCTCGGTGGCGACTCGCTGCAGGCCTGGCTCGGCGACCAGGGCTTCCCGACCCGCCGGCTCGGGAGTGCCAAGGGGTTCCGCGTGCTCGAGTCGCGCGCGGCCGGCGGGCCGGAGCTGTCCCGGGGCTGAGCCTCGTCTCCTCGACCTGCCCGGCCGGTGCCGCGGCCACACCTATCGTCTTGATGTAGCATTTCGATACATCAGGCCGACAGCTCGTCGTCCCCAGGACGGCACGAGGAGCGTGCATGAGCCCGATCGACTACGACCAGGAGCGCTACCGGGACTACGCGCGCGGCCGCGCGCTCAGCGCGGGTCAGCTCCGAGCCTGGATCGACGCCTTCGGAGAGCTCCTGCCCGACCGGCGTCCGCTGAGGGGGTTGGACGTCGGCTCCGGGACGGGCAGGTTCAGTCCGGCACTCGCGCGCGCGTTCGGCCCGGTCACCGGTGTCGAGCCGTCGGCGCGGATGCGGGAGACGGCGCAGCAGGAGGCGCCGCATCCCGACGTGCGCTATCTGGCAGGCACCGCGGAGGACCTCCCCGTGCCGACCGGCAGCGCGGACTACGCCCTGATGTTCTTGTCCTGGCACCACGTCCAGGACAAGGGACGAGCAGTCCAGGAGCTGGCCAGGGCGCTCCGGCCGGGTGGGCGGCTGCTGCTGCGCTCGAACTTCAGCGACCACATCCCGCCGTCGGGATGGTGGCTGGAGCACTTCCCTCTCGGGTACGAGCGGGACGCGGCGATGTTCCAGCCCCTGCACGAGGTCATCGCCACGTTCACCTCGGCCGGCTGGCGCGTCGCCGCCTTCGGCCGGGTCCTCGAGCCGTTCTCGGGAACACGCGCCGAGATGCTCGAACGGCTGCGCCTGCGCACCCATTCGACGTTCGCCTACTTCTCCACAGACGAGCTCGAGACGGGCTTCCGCCGTCTGGAGCAGGCCGTCGCCGCAGATCCCGAGGCACCTGCCCCTCCGGATCCGGCGACGCTGCTCACGCTCGAACGCGGCCACTGACCGTGACAGCGGGCGGGTCGGGGTCTCGACGGGCTCGACCGGCGACCTCCGACCGACGGCGGCCGGGTCGAGGTCTCGACGGACTCCACCGACGACGGTCGACGATGCTCCGCCGACGACGAGGGGGGAGACTCACGACGGCGAGGACGAGGAATGAAAGGGTGCGGGTGACAACCGCACGCAGACGTCCGGCGTCAGACGGGTGACCGGCTGACCGGGCAGGTGAAGGAGCGCGCATGCAGCACGTCGCCGAGGAGGCCACACAGCGAGTGGGCGGCCTGTCGGTGCGATGCCAGGGCCTGGTGCACCTCTACAAGACGTTCGAGGGACACGACGTGGTCGCCCTCCAGGGCGTGGACCTCAGCGTCGACGCCGGTGAGCGCGTCGCCTTCCTCGGTCCGAGCGGCTCGGGCAAGTCCACGCTGCTCACGCTCTTCGGCGGCATCCAGCGACCCAGCGCCGGAAAGATCTTCCTGGGCCGCGAGGAGATCTCCCGGATGAGCGAGCGGCAGCTGACCCGGGTCCGCGCCTCTCGGGTCAGCACCATGCTCCAGGGAGCCACCAGGAACCTGCTGCACTACGCGACGGCCAGGCAGAACCTCCGCTTCAGCCGCGCCGCCAGCGACGACCCCGACCGCACCCTCGGCGATGCCGAGCTGCTGCGCCGGGTCGACCTGGACAAGCAGGGTGACCAGGTCGTCTCGTCGATGTCCGGCGGCGAACGGCAGCGTCTCGCGCTGGCCTGCAGCGTCACGACCGCACCTCAGCTCCTGCTCGCCGACGAGCCGACCAGCCAGCTGAGCCACGAGGACCGCGACCACATGCTCGAGCTGATCCACGGGCTCGGCAGCGACTTCGGCACCACGATCCTGGTCGTCACCCACCAGCCCGAGGTCGCCGCCACGTTCCCCCGCACGGTCACCATGCGCGGCGGCCGGGTCGGCATGGAGGGTCGTGCAGGCGCCGAGTACGTCGTGGTGGGCGCCGAAGGGGTCGTCCACCTGCCCGCTCACATCGCCCGGGACTGGCCGCAGGGGACCCTGGTACGCATCGAGCCCGAGCACGACGACCGCCTGCTCCTCAGTCGCGGCGACCACGACGTCCTGGACGAGGAGCCGACGTGACGACCCTCGGTCGCCGTCCCTCGAGCCCCGAACGTGACGCGATCGCGGCCGATTGCGTCCTCGAGCTCGAGGACGTCTCTCTGAACATCGGCGGACGCTGGGCGCTGGAGCGTCTCAGTGTCGCGTTCCGGCCAGGTGAGGTCACCTCGCTGTCGGGTCCGTCCGGCTCCGGCAAGACCACACTGCTGTCGATCGCCGGCGGCATCCTCAAGCCGACGACGGGCTTCGCGACGTACGGCGGGCAGCACATGTGGCAGGGCGACGGCGACCCTCGCCAGGTGGTGGCGTTCGTGCTGCAGGTCTACGGCCTGGTGCCGATCCTCTCGGCGCTCGAGAACGTCGCGATCGCCCTGCGAGCGCGCGGCGTCCCGCCCGACGAGGCCGACGAGCGTGCCGACGAGGAGCTGAACAGGTTCCACATCGGTGACCTCGGGTCGCGGCAGGTCGAGGAGCTGTCCGGCGGCCAGATGCAGCGTGTCGCCTGCGCCCGGGCGTTCGCGGTCTCGCCCGAGATCCTGCTCGCCGACGAGCCGACCAGCGAGCTCGACGAGGGCAACCGCGAGCACGTCATGGACCAGCTCCGCGCGGAGGCGGCGCGCGGCGCCGTCGTGGTGGTCGCGACCCACGACCCGGCCGTGGTGGATGCCGCCGATCGCCAGGTGGTGCTCGACGAGGGCCGGCTGGTCCCGCCGCACAGCTCGGTGTACGCGGGCGGCGGGCGGTAGCGGGCGTGCTCCTCCGCAGCATCCGGGCTCGTCTGCTCCCGTCCCTGGCGACGTTCGCTCTGGCGTTCGTGGTCTCGGCGGGGGCGGTGGGAGTCGTGGGCGCATCACGCGTCGGCGGGACGCCGGGCGCCGTGGCCGCCATGCTCGCCCTCTACGGTGCCGTCGCGCTCGCCGAGCAGACCGCCCGCTCCGTCATCGACCGCAGCCACGACGTCGCGTTGGCCCGGCTCCGGGGGATGGCCGGGTCACGCCTGGTGCTCTTCGCCGCCGGCCCGCTGCTGGCGGTCAGCCTGACCGGCATCGCGGCTGGCTCGGTGGTGGGTACCTGGCTCGCGGGCAGGATCACCCACCACTGGGAGATCGCCTACCGCCTCGGCACCGCCGAGGTCGTCGTGGCCGTCGCGACGCTCCTCGGCGCGTGGGCCACCGTCGCCGTGGTCTCGGCGGGGGTCATCCGCCGTCCGCTCGTCGATGCGTTGTCCGACCACCCGCGCCGACACGGGGCGTCGTGGCTCACCACCTTCCTCGAGCTGCTGGTCGTCGCGGCCGCCTGCCTCGCCGTCTACGAGGCACACCGAAGCGAGCAGGGCTGGGTGCCGACGATCGCGCCGGCACTCGTCGCGCTCGCCGCCGGCCAGCTGGTGATGTGGGTCTTGACGCTGACGCCACCCGTCGGCCGCCGGCTCGGACTGACGCTGACCACCCGCCGACTGCGCCGCGACCCGGACCCCGGATCGGTCGTGCGCATCCTGGTCGCGGCGGCGGTCCTGCTCGCGGTGACCCTGTCCGGAGGGCGCGCCGCAGCCGACTGGCGCGACGACGCCGGTCGCCTGCGCGCCGGCGGCCCGATCGTTCTTCCGTTCGACGCTGGTGGCCTGAGGGCCTACGCGGCCTCCCACGACGCCGACCCCGAGGGGAGCTGGCTGATGGCGGCCGTCGTCGTCGACGACCTCGCCCCGGCCGACCGCAGGGTGTTCGTCGACGCCGCCCGGTGGGACGCCGTCGTCGGCGACTTCGTTGGCGGGACCGGTGCCGGCGCTGCCGACGAGCACATGAAGACGCTGGCGGACCAGGACCGGCCGCTGATGGTCAGGTCCGACACCGTCGACGTCGACGTGACCTCGGTCGCGCCGGGGGGCACCGGCCGGGTCACCGTGGACTACCTGGGAGACCGCGGCTACCCGCAGAGCGCGCACGTGCCGCTCGACCATGTCGGCGCCATCACCGGTGGGCTCGCCTCGTGCCGCGTCGGCTGCTCGGTGCTGGCAGTGACGCTGTCCGGCGACCCGGTCGACCTGTCGGGCGTCACGGCCGGAGGCACCCGACTGCTCGGCCCCACGTCGTACGCCGGTGGCGCGCCGCAGCACGTCGTCACCGTGGGCTCAGGTGACGCACCGGTCGCCGCGCTGACGACGGCCGGGCTGCGATCGGCGCACCTGCTGGAGGGCATCGACGGCAGGAGCCATCGGGCGTCCGTCGTCGGCTCGGTCGGAGCCGTTCCCTTCGTGGGGCGCACGGGGGCGCTGCTCGACCTCGGCCACGTGCTGCGGGGTGCGATCGGCACGGTGGCCGGCGCCCGGTCCGTCGTCATCGCGCGCGCCGACACGCCGTCCCGCGTCCTCGCGCGCCTTCGCCGGGACGGTGCCGGCAAGCCCTCGACGTACGCCGCGGTCGCAGACGCGCTCGGCGCGACTCCGCAAGCACGCGCGGACTCACTCGCCCTGCTGGTGGCCGTCGGCGTCGGCCTGGTCGCCCTCACTCACCTGATCGCCTGGCTCCTCGCCCAGCTCGGGAGGCGGCGTGCCGAGGTGGCCGGGCTACGGGCTGCTGGGATCGGACCGCGCGCCGTCCGCCGCGCGTACGTCGTCGAAGCGGCGCTGCTGGCGACCGTCGTCCTGGTGGCCGCGGCCGTCGCCGCGGTCGCGACCACGGTGCCGCTGCTGACGCCGATGGAGCTCGTCGGCGGGTGGGCTCAGGCACCCACGCTCCGGCCCGGCATCCACCCCTTCACGGTCGCCACCGTCGTCGTCGGCGCCGCCGTGCTGGTGGTGGGATTGTGCTCTCTCGTCTTCACCCGGTTCGGTCGTGCGGCCCGACCTGCAGCGTTGCGGTCGGCTGACCGGTGACGCGCCTGCGATGGCTCCTCGCCACCAGCCTCCGCGGGGTACGCGCCCGATGGGTGCTCAGCCTGGGCTCGCTGCTGCTGACGGCGATCGCGATCGCCTCGGCGGTGGTCGGGCCCAGCTACCAGCAGAACGCCGCGAACTCGTTCGTGATCGCCCAGCTCCGCGCCCAGCTCCCGCTCCTCACCGGCCTCACCTACGACTACCTGCCCCGCCAGGGCGAGACGGTCGACGACGCTGCAGCCACGGCACTCGGCGAGACCGGTCGCCAGTCGGGACCGGGCTACCTCCCGGGCCGGGTGTTCGCCTGGCAGCCCTTGCCCGTCTCGACCGCGATCTCGCCCTCGGGCGAGCGCATCGTCCCGACCCTGCTCTCGGCTCCGGGAGCCTGTCAGCACGTCGCTCTGCGCGGACGCTGCCCCTCGGGGCCCGGAGAGGTCGCTGTGCTGGCCGCCGACGCCCGGAACGCCGGGCTCGACGTCGGGAGCACGCTCAACCCCTACGGCGACCAGACGCCCTTCCGCGTGACCGGGATCTATCGGCCTCGTCAGAGCGCAGCCGACAGCGAGTTCTGGTTCGACCTCGGGCGGCTCCAGACCGTGCCCGCCTCGCCGCGCGGCCGCATCGCCCACCTCGCGCCCTGGATCACCTCGCAGGTCACCATCGAGCTGCGCGACGATCCCTGGCACCTCACCATCGACCAGTTCCTGTCGACGCCCGCCACCAGGACCCCCGAGCAGCTGCAGGGCATCGCCGACCGCATCAGGGCGGTCACCCGGAGCAGCGCCCACCAGCAGCTGCCGGCCGGGTTGACGGTGGAGCAGGGCAACAGCCTGCCCACGATCGCGCACCAGCTGCTGGACCGCCGGGGTGTCACCCGTGCCACGGTCGAGCCCGCCGTCCTGTCCCTGATCCTGGTCGCCCTCGTGCTCCTGTCGCGTCTGCTGGCGGCCGCCATGTCCTTGCGCCGGAACGAGCTGGCGCTGGCCTCGTTGCGCGGCTACGGCCGGCGGCAGCTGTGGTTCCTCGGGATGCTCGAGCCCCTGCTCGTCCTGGCGATGGCGACACCCCTGGGCGTCGTCGGCGGCTACCTGACGTCGCGCCTCCTGGCGCGGAGCTGGCTGGTCCCGGAGCTTCCGGTCCCGTTCGTGCCGGCGAGCGGGCTGGCCGTCGTCGGTGTGGTCGTGGTGACCGCCGTCGTCGCGGCGGTCGTCGTCCGCGACGCCGTCAACGAGCCGCTCAGCTCCCAGATCGCCGGCGTCCGCAGGCCGGCCAGGGCCGGCCGGGCCGTCGTGGTCCTCCGGCTCGCCCTGATCGCCCTCGCCGCAGCGGCTCTGGTGACCGCCGCGAGTCGCCACCGGCCGGAGCAGCCGGACGCGACCGACCTGGTCCTCCCGATCCTGCTGGCCGTGGCGTCGGGGCTGCTCGTCGGCCTGCTGGTGCTCGCCGGCGCCGGGGTCTGGGTCCGCTGGTCGGCACGCCGCCGCGCTGTCTCGTGGTACCTCGCTTCGCGTACCGTCCGCCGGCGCCGCGAAGGGACCATGGTGATCCTCCCCGTGACCGCAGCCCTCACGGTGGCGGTGTTCGCCGTCGGCGTCTCGCTCGCGGCGTCCACCTGGCGGGCGAGCGCGGCCGCGACCCAGGTCGGGGCGCCGCTGTCGTACTCCACCCACCTGCCGTTGTCCCGGGCCGTCGGCCTCACCCACGAGATCGACCCTCAGGGCCGTTGGCTGATGGCCGCCGGCCAGGACTTCCCGAACGCCGACGAGGTCACCTCCGTCCCGCAGCCCCGCGTGATCGTGGACTCGCCGCGACTCGCACGTGTCGCCTCGTGGCCGGAGCAGTGGACGCCGGGACGCAGCGCCGCGGACGTCGCGAAGGAGATCGGCCCCCGTCGGCCGCCCATCGTCATGCGCGGCGCGACACTCTCGATGACCGTCGCCAACCATGTGGACGGCCACTACGACAGGCTCGGCGTGCTCATCGAGGTGCTCGACGACAACGGCGACCTCCGCAGCATCGATGTCGGCTCCTTCCCGGCAGGCCGCTCCACGCGGACCACGAACCTGCGCGCCTGCGAGCGGGGCTGCCAGGTCGAGACCATCAGCTTCGGAGGCCCGACCGCGCTGGTGGAGGCGATGCACGGCTCCGCGAGCATCCGGTCGGCCACGGTCGACGGACGGCCGATCCCCGGGATGCTCGACCGGTCCTGGCGGCCGCAGCCGTCGCAGATCGGCAACATCGCCACCGCGGTCACGAGGGTCGAGCTCGCGAGCGGGAAGCTCACGATGAGCTTCCGGGCGAACGGCCCGGACTCCTACGCCGGCATCAGCCCGGCCGACTTCCCGGCTGCGGTGCCGGTTCTGTTCGGACGGCTGACCTCCGAGCCGCGCACGCTGCCCACCGGCGCGTCCGGGCTGTTCCGGGTGGCCCCTGCCGGCGCGCCGGCGGAGTCCGTGCCGTTCCGTGGGCCCTCGGGCATGCTCCTCGACTTCACCGCGTTCGTCCGGTCTGCATCGCAGGTCAACAGCGACACCCTCGTCTACGTCTGGGCGCGCGCCGACACCCCGCAGCGCGTCCTCGACGCGCTCGCCGCACACGGGCTGTCGCGACCCACGAGCGAGGCCGAGACCAGGCACGTGCTCGGCCAGGACGCCTTCGCGCTGGCCCTGCGGCTCTACTCCGTCGTCACCGCTCTGGTGATCCTGCTGGCGCTGGCCGGCCTCGGGGCGAACCTCGCCGTCCAGCTGCCGTCCCGACGACGCGACGCCGCCTCGCTGCGCGTGGTCGGGGTCAAGCGCAGGTCGGTGATGGCCGGAGTCGTCGCCGAGTTCGTCGTCGTCCTGGGCGCGGCGGCGCTCGCCGGCGTCGCGGCCGGCGGCGTGGCCCAGTACGTCGTCGTGCGCACCGTGACCCTCGGCTTCGTCGACTCGAGCCTGGTGCCACGGGTGGTCCCGTCGTTCGACCTCGGATCGGCGGTCGCGTTCAGCGCGGTCATGCTGCTGGTGCTGGCCGTCTCTGCCTCGTGCTTCGCCTTCCTGACCGTCCGCGGGGCCCGGACGTCGTCGCTGCGCGAGAGTGCCCGCTGAAACCGGGATGCGCGGCTCGGGCGCTCCGCGGACAATGACTCCTCGTGGGTCACGTGGACGTCGCGGGAGTGCGCTTCGAGCTGCCCGACGGGCGGGTCCTGCTCGAGGACGTCTCCTTCCGCGTCGGAGACGGCGCCAAGGTCGCCCTCGTCGGCGCCAACGGCGCGGGCAAGACCACACTGCTGCGCATCATCACCGGCGAGCTGACGCCCAGGGCGGGGGTCGTCACGCGTACCGGCGGACTCGGCGTGATGCGCCAGATGGTCGGCATCGGCCTCGGTGACGACGCCACCGTGGCCGACCTCCTGCTGTCGGTGTCGCCGGCGCGAGTGCGCGACGCGACCGCCGAGGTCGAGCGCTGGGAGCTCGCGCTGATGGAGAACGACGACGAGAAGACGCAGATGCGGTACGCCGAGGCGCTCGCGGAGTACGCCGATGCCGGGGGCTACGACCTCGAAGTCGTCTGGGACGTCTGCACGGTCCGCGGACTCGGCGTCCCCTACGACCGTGCGAAGTACCGTGCCCTGCGCACCCTCTCGGGCGGTGAGCAGAAGCGACTGGTGCTGGAGTACCTCCTGGCCGGGCCCGACGAGGTGCTGCTGCTCGACGAGCCCGACAACTTCCTCGACGTGCCGGGGAAGATCTGGCTCGAGCAGCGCATCAGCGAGTCCGAGAAGACCATCCTGTTCATCAGCCATGATCGCGAGCTGCTCGCCAACACCGCCACGCGGATCGTCACCGTCGAGCTCGGCTCCTCCGGCGGAGGCAACCTCGTGTGGACCCACCCCGGCGGCTTCGCGTCGTACCACGAGGCGCGGCGCGACCGCTTCTTGCGCTTCGAGGAGCTCCGCAGGCGCTGGGACGAGGAACACGCCAAGATCAAGGCACTGGTGCTCCGGCTGAAGATCAAGGCCGAGTACAACGACGGCATGGCCTCGCAGTACAAGGCGGCCCAGACGCGGCTCCGGAAGTTCGAGGAGGCGGGGCCACCGACCGAGCAGCCACGCGAGCAACAGGTCTCCATGCGTCTCAAGGGGGGCCGCACCGGCAAGCGCGCGGTGGTCTGCGAGGCGCTGGAGCTGACCGGCTTGATGAAGCCGTTCGACCTCGAGGTCTGGTACGGCGAACGGGTCGCGGTGCTCGGCAGCAACGGCTCGGGCAAGTCGCACTTCCTGCGGCTGCTGGCCGCCGGCGGCACCGACCCCGACGTCGAACACCGCCCGGTCGACGACACCCCGATCGAGCCGGTACGGCACACCGGCAAGGCCAAGCTCGGCGCGCGCGTTCGTCCCGGGTGGTTCGTGCAGACCCACGAGCACCCCGAGCTGGTGGGCCGCACGCTGCTGGAGATCCTGCACCGTGGCGACGGCCGGCCCGACGGGCGGGCCGGGATGGGTCGGGAGGCGGCGGCACGTGTCCTCGACCGGTACGAGCTCGCCCACGCCTCGGAGCAGAGGTTCGAGTCGCTCTCCGGGGGCCAGCAGGCCCGGTTCCAGATCCTGCTGCTCGAGCTCTCCGGAGCCACCCTGCTGCTGCTGGACGAGCCGACCGACAACCTCGACGTGCAGTCTGCCGAAGCGCTCGAGGAGGGCCTCGAGGCCTTCGAGGGCACCGTCGTGGCGGTCACCCACGACCGCTGGTTCGCCCGCGGGTTCGACCGATTCCTGGTCTACGGCGCGGACGGCGACGTCTACGAGTCCGACGGTCCGGTGTGGGACGAGAGCCGGGTCCGTCGCGCCCGCTGATCGTCGAGTTGGCCCTCCGGGCTCGTCGAGTTGGCCCTCCGGGCTCGTCGAGTTGGCCCTCCGGGCTCGTCGAATTGGCCCTCCGGGTCGGGCGCCACGGCCGATGGCTACCTCGAACCGTGGAACGGGGCCCGGGGGCGTCACCGGCGCTACGGACGCGGCCCCGGGCCCCGAGCTAGGAGTTCTGGGTGCTGGCGTCGGAGTCCAGCGTCACCCTCACCGTGTGCGTGGCGCCGCCGCGCTCGTAGGTGACGGTCACCTGGTCCCCCGGGCGGTAGGACCGGATGATCGCCACCAGCCCGTCGGACGACGTGATCAGATGGTCGTCGATCTTGGTGATCACGTCGCCGGCCTCGAGCCCCGCGTTCGCGGCCGCGGAGCCGCTGTTGACCTGGCTGATCTTGGCCCCGTCGGTGATCCGGGACCCGGCACTCGAGGCGGCGTCCTCGACGCCGATGCCGAGGCGGGCGTGGGTCGGGGTCTCGCCCCTGATCATCTGCTGCACGATCGGCAGCACCTCGTCGATCGGGATCGCGAACCCCAGACCGATCGACCCCGGCTCGCCCTGGGACGCGGTGTTGGTGGCGGTCTGGATGGCGGCATCGATGCCGACGACCTCGCCGGAGAGGTTCACGAGTGGGCCGCCGGAGTTGCCGGGGTTGATCGCGGCGTCGGTCTGGATGGCGGGGTAGACGGTGGAGTTGCCCTGGGTGACCTGGCCGACGTCGACCGGTCGGTTCAACGCGCTGACGATGCCGCTGGTGACCGTGGCGTCGAGGCCGAACGGAGACCCGATCGCCACGACCTCCTGCCCGACCTGGAGGCTCGATGAGTGCCCGAGCGTGGCAGGCGTGAGGTTCTTGACGCCCTGCGCCTGGATCACGGCGGTGTCGGTGAGCGGGTCGGTCCCGAGGATCCTGGCCCTGGCGTGCGAGCCGTCGTCGAACGACACGTTGAGCTGGCCGGAGCTGCCCGCCAACGCGACGACGTGGTTGTTGGTGAGGATCTTGCCGTCCCGGCTGAGGATGATGCCGGACCCCGAGCCCTCGCCGTTGGGGCCGGTCACGTCGATCATCACCACCGACGGCAGCACGTTCTGCGCGACCTTCTCGATCGAGCCGGTGGCCGCGGTCTGCGCCGTCGAGCCGCCCGTCTGGGTGAGCACGGGCGACGACTGCACCTCGTCGTGGGTCGACGTCCAGATGGCGGCGCCACCGACACCGGCCGCGCCTCCGACGACCAGGCTGGCCGCCACCAGGGCGGCGGCCAGCCTCCCGCCTCGCAGTCCGTTCCGGGGACGCTGCTCCGGCGGGAGCACCGGGGCGGGGACGTCCTGGCCGAGGGTGGTGCGGCCTTCCTCCGGCCGGGCTGCATGCGCGTACGGCGACCAGGTCGCGGGAGGTGCAGGCGGCTCCTGACCCCAGTCCGGTCGGCTCCCCGGCGTACTGCCGTACGGGTCGTGCGTCATGACCCCGAACCTGCCGGGCGAGTCTGGGAGAAGGCTGAGACGGCGCTGGGGTGTCCTGAAGAACCGCTCAGCGGATACGGCGTACGACGTCGCCGGGCCTCACGACACCTCCGTGGACGACCCGCCCATTGAGTCCGCGCAGCCGGAGCTGGCGGCCGACGTCGCTGTTGACGAACGCGAGCGCGTCGTCGCCGAAGTGAGCGAGGAACTTCCTGCACCCGGTGTGCGGCTTGGCGGTCACCTCGAGCACGGCCTCGGCGCCGACCGCGATCCGGCTGCCGGCTCGGAGGTTCTCGTGTGAGATGTCGAGGTCGACGTACAGCTGGTCGCCGGCCAGCGCCCGGACCTCTGCGGTGTCGCCGAGGAGGCCGACCATCCGCGCGCCCATCACCGTGACCATCGCGTCGAGGTGGCGTCCGTCGGCGATCGCACGCGACCTGGCCCGGCTCAACCAGTTGTCACCGACCAGACCGGCTCCCTCGTCGAGGACGCCCTCGTCGAGGATCTCCCGGAGACCGCTCGCGGGTCGGCGGACGATCATCTCGAGGCTTCCCGTCTCCGCCGGAGCGCAACGCAGGTGGCGCAGGGAGGTCTCCAGGTCGGCGATCGTGGTCGGGACGGACACGGGCCCATCCTGCCAAGGCAGGCGCCCCGGACTCGCGCCATTTCCGGCTCCCGGGATGAGGCGTCGAGCACATCGCGCCCTAGGCTCCGCCGAGTGAGGACGCCGTGGCGCAGCTTCGACTGGAACGTGCGCAGCTGTGGGTTGCACGGCCACGTGACCTGGGAGCCGTCCGAGGCACCGTTGGCGGAACGGCTGGTCGTCCAGACCGTCGACGGCGAGGCGTGGCGATGCCTGCGCTGTGGGTCGTTCGTGCCCGGACCACCTGCCGGGCGCGGGCCGGCGGAGGACGCCCCCATCGTGCTGCGCGGTCGGGCGCTCCGCGACGCGTTCGTGCTCAGGCTCCTGGCCCTGGAGCGGGGTGTCCGCGGCGTCCTGCTCGTGGTCCTGGCGTACGGGGTCTACAGGTTCGAGGGTGCCCAGGACTCGCTGCAGCGGGTCTTCGACGACTACCTGCCCCGGCTCACGCCGGTGGCGCGGCACGCCGGCGTGGACCTGCAGTCGACCGGCCCCGTGCACCTCATCCAGAAGGCGCTCGCGGCGGACCCGCACACGCTGACCCTGATAAGCCTCGGCGTACTGGCCTACGGCGCCCTCGAGCTGCTCGAGGCCGTGGGGCTGTGGCTGATGAGACGCTGGGGCGAGTACGTCGCCGTCGTCGGCACCGCCGTGTTCATCCCACTCGAGGTCTACGAGCTCGTCGAGACGGTCACCTGGCTGAGGGTCGCCGCGCTGCTGCTCAACCTCTTCGCCGTCGTCTACATCCTCTGGACCAAGCGCCTGTTCGGCTTCCGCGGTGGGCGGTCGGCGTTCGAGGCCGAGCGACACTCGGAGTCACTGCTGGAGGTCGAGCGCGCGGCGGCGTAGGTCAGGCCCAGCGCTCGGAGGCTGGAGTGAACTCGAGGGCGCGCTGACCGGTGTAGATCTGCTTGGGCCGGGCGATCTTCTGCTCCTTGTCCTGCACGAGCTCGAGCCACTGGGCGAGCCAGCCCGGCGTACGCCCGATCGCGAACAGCACCGTGAACATCTCCGGCGGGAACTGGAACGCCTCGTAGATCAGACCGGAGTAGAAGTCGACGTTCGGGTAGAGCTTGCGGGAGACGAAGTAGTCGTCCTCGAGCGCGATCTTCTCCAGCTCCATCGCGATCTCGAGGAGCGGGTTGACGCCGGTGACCTCGAAGACGTCCTCGCAGGCCTTCTTGATGATCGTCGCCCGCGGGTCGTAGTTCTTGTAGACGCGGTGGCCGAAGCCCATCAACCGCTCGTCCCCGTTCTTCACCCCCTCGATGAAGTCCGGGACGTTCTCCTTCTTCCCGACCCGGCGCAGCATCCGCAGCACCGCCTCGTTGGCGCCACCGTGCAGGGGGCCGTAGAGGGCGCCGATGCCCCCGGCCACGGCCGAGTAGGGGTCGACCTGTGAGGAGCCGATGGAGCGGACGGCGTTGGTCGAGCAGTTCTGCTCGTGGTCGGCATGCAGGATGAACAGGACGTCGAGCGCCTTCACCAGCCGCTCGTCCGCGGCGAAGCGGTCCTCGCTCATCCGGAAGAGCATCGAGAGGAAGTTCGCGGTGTAGCCGAGCTCGTTGTCGGGGTAGACGAACGGCTTGCCCTGCGCGTGTCGGAAGGACCAGGCGCCGAGCGTCGGCATCTTGGCGATCATCCGCACGATCTGCAGCCGACGGATCTCGTCGTCGTCGATGTGGCGCGCGTCCGGGTAGAACGTCGACAGCGCGCCGACCGAGGCCATCAGCATGCCCATCGGGTGGGCGTCGTACCTGAAGCCCTCCATGAACGTCTTGATGTTCTCGTGGACGAACGTGTGGTAGGTGATGTCGTGCACCCAGCTCTCGTACTGGGTCTTCGACGGCAGCTCGCCGTGGACCAGCAGGTAGGCGACCTCGAGGAACGTCGAGTTCTCCGCCAGTTGCTCGATGGGGTAGCCGCGGTACTCCAGGATCCCTTCGTCGCCGTCGATGTAGGTGACGCTGCTCTTGCAGGACGCGGTGTTCACGAACCCCGGGTCGTACACGGCCAGGGGGGCGCCGTGCCCGTCCTTGATCTTGCCGAGATCCGCGCCCCTGACGGCACCGTTCTCGATCGGTACGTCGTACTCCTGTCCGGTGCGGTTGTCGCGGACGGTGAGGGAGTCAGTCACCCTTCCAAACTAGTCCGGGCACCCTCGGAGGGCGAATCCGGTTCCGGTCGGCGAACGGCGACGGCACCGACGTCGCATCGGGTCTCGACGCAGCGTGGCCCCGCCGCGTTATGCTCCGGCCAGCGCCAGGAAGGGACGCCATGACCGAGAACACCGAGGACCGTCAGGCACACCTGGCCCGCGTGCCGATCTTCTCCGGTCTCTCCCCCCGACAGCTGGGCAAGCTCGCCGAGGTCTCCCGCACGACGACGCACCAGGCGGGGCACGAGATCGCCAAGGAGGGTGAGGGCGCGCTCGCGCTCCACATCATCCTCGACGGCACCGCAGAGGTGAGCGTGCACGGCAGGCCCAGGCGTGAGCTGCACGCCGGCGAATACTTCGGCGAGATCAGCCTGATCGACGGCAAGAAGCGGTCCGCTTCGGTGACCGCCACCAGCGACCTGCACACGCTCGCGGTGCCGCACGGCCCGTTCCAGACGCTGCTGGAGAGCGAGCCGGGCTTCGCGGCCGGTCTGCTGACGCTGGTGTGCGCCCGGCTGCGCGAGGCCGAGGCCGACTAGCGCCGGTCCCGGCGCGCTGGCAACGGCCTCGGTCGTCTCGGCGCGCCCCAGGCGAATCCGGTTCCCCGCCTGCGACCAACGTCAGGACAGCACCCAGAACTCCTTGAACGGGGTCGTGATGTGCCATGTCGTCTCACGCCCAGCCGGCAGGGACGCGAGGTCCCCGGGACCCAGCTGGATCGTCGGGCCGTCCGCGACCTCGATGGTGACCCGGCCCTCGAGCACGTGGATCGTCTCGCGGTGCGGCGGCGTCCAGCGTTGGGGTCCGTCGACGCTGAGGAACCGGGTCAGGCCGGCCCACGTGCCGCCGGTGTGGACGAGCTCGTGCATCTCGCTTCCGGGTACGTCGGGATCGGGCTCCCACCGCTCTGGGTCGATGCTCGAGACGAACAGCTCGTCCATCGCCTGGCGTCCTTTCACGTCGGGCCGAGAGTCCCCACAGGGTATCCGGATTTCGCCGGTGCCCCTCGCAGCCGGTAGATTGTGGTCGCGACTTCTGCCGTTCTGCGTGCTCGCACGCAGGGCAGACCCGGACGATGAGGAGCCGGGCAGATTACTTCCTCGAGGAAGCGTTCGTCAGAGGTCGTGGAACCGCGCCGGTGGGCGACCGTCCGCCGGACCAACGAACGAGAAGGGCACACGCACGTGCGCACGTACACCCCCAAGCCCGGCGACGTCCACCGTGAGTGGCACGTCATCGACGCCTCCGACGTCGTCCTCGGCAAGCTCGCCGTCCAGGTCGCCAACCTGCTTCGTGGCAAGCACAAGGCCACCTTCGCCCCGCACATGGACATGGGCGACTTCGTCATCGTGGTCAACGCCGAGAAGGTGGCGCTGACCGGTGACAAGAAGAACAGCAAGCTGCTCTACCGCCACTCCGGCTACCCGGGCGGCCTGAGCGCCGTCCCCGTGGGCCACCAGCTGGAGAAGGACGCCCGCAAGGTCGTCGAGAGGGCCGTGTGGGGGATGCTGCCGAAGAACAAGCTCGGCCGTCAGGTGCTCAAGAAGCTCAAGGTGTACGCCGGCCCCAAGCACCCGCACCAGGCCCAGCAGGCCAAGCTGTTCGAGATCACGCAGGTCTCCCAGTGACCCCACCGACAACCCCGACGACGACAGCGCCGACAAGCGAAGGAACTTCCGTGGTTGACGACACCACCACCGACGTGACGACCGACACCGAGGCCGAGACGTTCACGACCGACGAGCAGGGCGTGGCCTACACCTCCGAGAGCTCTGCAGCCGCCGACCCGGCTCGGCCGGCGACCATCGCGCCGGCCGCGGCGACCGGACGTCGCAAGGAGGCTGTGGCCAGGGTGCGCATCCTTCCCGGCACCGGCGTGTGGACCATCAACGGTCGCGCCCTCGACTCCTACTTCCCGAACAAGCTGCACCAGCAGGTCGTGAACGAGCCGTTCGCGGCGCTCCAGCTCGACGGGCGCTTCGACGTCATCGCCCGCATCCACGGCGGTGGCATCACCGGCCAGGCCGGCGCGCTCCGTCTCGGTGTGGCCCGCGCGCTGAACGCGATCGACGTCGAGGCCAACCGTCCGACCCTGAAGCGGGCTGGCCTGCTGACGCGCGACGCACGCGTCATCGAGCGCAAGAAGGCCGGCCTGAAGAAGGCCCGCAAGGCTCCGCAGTTCAGCAAGCGCTGATCGTCAACGGTCTGCGAACGACCCGGCGATGACCCAGCGGATCTTCGGCACCGACGGGGTCCGTGGGCTCGCCAACGGTGTGATCACCGCCGAGCTCGCGGTGGACCTCGGGGTGGCCGCCGCCCGGGTGCTGGTCGACCACGGCGCGTTCAGCGGGCAGCGCCCGGTGGCCGTCATCGGCCGCGACACCCGCATCTCGGGCCAGTTCCTCGAGCACGCCGTGGTCGCGGGGCTCGCGTCGGCCGGGGTCGACGTCATCAGGCTGCGCGTGCTCCCGACGCCCGGCGTCGCCTATCTCACCGACGCCCTGGGCGCCGACGTGGGCGTGGTGATCAGCGCGTCGCACAACCCGATGCCCGACAACGGGATCAAGTTCCTGGCGCGGGGTGGGGTGAAGCTCGACGACGCGCTGGAGCGCGAGATCGAGGCCCACGTCGGCGAGCCGTGGGACCGGCCTGTCGGGGGCGATGTCGGCCGGGTCACGCCGTACACGCGCTCGAGTGAGGAGTACTCCGACCATCTGGTCGCCACTCTCGACCAGCGGCTCGTCGACCTCCGCGTCGTGCTCGACTGCTCGAACGGCGCGGCCTCCGACGTCGGACCGCACACCCTGCGCAGGGCTGGCGCCGACGTGATCGCGCTCAACGACGACCCCGACGGGCTGAACATCAACGAGCGGTGCGGCTCGACCCACATCGAGGGGCTCCGCAAGGCCGTGCTCGCCCGGGGCGCGGACGTCGGGTTCGCCCTCGACGGCGACGCCGACCGCTGCCTGGCCGTCGACCACACCGGGGCCACCGTCGACGGGGACCAGCTGATGGCGATGCTCGCGCTCGACCTCCACGAGCGGGGCCACCTGGCGCACGAGACGATCGTGGCCACTGTCATGAGCAACCTCGGGCTCATCCACGCCATGTGGAAGGCCGGGATCACGGTCCAGCAGACCGCGGTGGGCGACCGGTACGTCCTGGAAGCGATGCGCGAGGGCGGTTTCACGCTCGGCGGTGAGCAGTCCGGCCACATCATCATGCGCGACCACGCCACCACCGGCGACGGCATCCTCACCGCGTTGCACGTGCTCCAGCGGATGACGGCCACCGGGTCCTCCCTGCGTCAGCTGGCCTCGGTGGTGACGCGGCTGCCGCAGGTCCTGGTCAACGTGCCGGACGTCGACAAGGACCGCACCGACGACCCCGAGCTTGTGGACGCGGTGGTGCGCGAGCAGGAGAAGCTGGGCGACACCGGCCGGGTCCTCCTGCGTCCGTCCGGCACGGAGCCGCTGGTCCGGGTGATGGTCGAGGCCGCGACCTCTGCCGAGGCCACCGATGTGGCCCAGCGCCTGGCGGACGTCGTACGGCGCCGTCTCGCTCTCTGACCTACGAGGCCGAAGCCGCCCCTCGGCGTGCCGTCCGGATGTCCGGTCCGCGTTCGGTTCCACTAAGACCGCAGGTTCAGATCTTCCTGAGCCGGACGTACCGGACGGAGTGGTCACGGGCCTTGCGCAGCACCAGCGTGGCGCGCGAGCGCGTCGGGAGGATGTTCTGCTCGAGGTTGGGACCGTTGATGCTGTCCCAGATCTCGAGCGCCGTCGTCCGCGCGTCGTCGGCCGAGAGGTCGGCATAGCGACGGAAGAACGACGCCGGGTCGGCGAACGTGGTCTGGCGGAGCCGGAGGAACCGGTCGACGTACCACGAGCGGACGTCCGCGGTGGCGGCGTCGACGTAGATGCCGAAGTCGAAGAAGTCGCTCAGTGCGAGACCGCTGCCACCCTCGTCGCCGCTGCGGGCGGGCTGGAGGACGTTGAGACCTTCGAGGATCACGATGTCGGGCTGCCGCACCACGACGGTCTCACCGGGCACTCGGTCGTAGGTCAGGTGGGAGTAGACCGGCGCCTCGACCTGGTCCTGGCCCGACTTGATGTCCACGACGAACCTCAGCAGCGCGCGCCGGTCGTAGGACTCGGGGAAGCCCTTGCGCGACATCAGGCCCCGGCGCTCGAGCTCGGCTGTCGGGTGGAGGAAGCCGTCGGTGGTGACCAGCGCGACGTTCGGGTGCTCCGGCCAGTGAGCGAGCAGGTGCTGCAGCACCCGGGCCGTGGTCGACTTGCCGACCGCGACCGAGCCGGCCAGTCCGATCACGAACGGCGTGCGCGGCGGCTGCGGTCGGTGGAGGAACCGCTCCTGCTCGCGATGCAGGCGGCGGGCCGCCTCGACCCGCAGGCTGAGCAGCTTGGACAGCGGAAGATAGACCTGCTGCACCTCGTCGAGGTCCAGATGGTCGCCCAGGCCGCGCAAGCTGGTGATCTCGTCCGCCGACAGGGGCTGGTGGAAGTGCTCTCCCAGCGCTGCCCATGCCTCGCGGGCGAGCTCGACGTACGGCGTCGGCTCGCCGTTCCCCGCGCAGCTGGCTCCGGAGGCCATGGCGGGGATTGTTGCAGCCGCACCCGGCCACCGCGATCGCGCGGTGTCGGAGCCGCCGATCCGGCGCGGATAGACTCGGTCTGTGTGCGGCATCGTGGGATACGTCGGCGAGCAGCGGGCCCAGGAGGTCGTCCTGGAGGGCCTGCGGCGGCTCGAGTACCGCGGCTACGACTCGGCCGGCGTCGCACTGGTCAGCGGCCACCGGATCGCCTTGGCCAAGAAGGCCGGCAAGCTCGCCAATCTCGAGAAGCAGCTCGTCGAGTCGCCGCTTCCCGGGTCCACGACCGGCATCGGGCACACCCGCTGGGCAACCCACGGCGCCCCCACCGACACGAACGCGCACCCGCACCTCGGCAACCAGGGCCGGGTCGCGCTGGTCCACAACGGCATCATCGAGAACTTCGCCGAGCTCCGGGCCGAGGTCGAAGCGGCCGGGCACGAGCTGAGGTCGGAGACCGACACCGAGATCGCCGCCCACCTGCTCGAGAGTGCGCTGCTCGCCGGCGGCACCCTCACCGACGCGATGCGGCAGGTCTGCTCTCGGCTCGAGGGCGCGTTCACCCTCGTCGCCGTCGACGCGGAGGACCCGTCACGCGTGGTGGCGGCGCGACGTAACTCACCGCTGGTCGTCGGCCTCGGCGAGGGTGAGAACTTCATCGGCTCCGACGTCGCGGCGTTCATCGAGCACACCCGCGAGGCACTGGAGCTGGGACAGGACCAGGTCGTCACGATCACACGCGAGGGTGTGGAGGTGATGGGCTTCGACGGCGAGCCCGCCGAAGGTCGGCGCTACCACGTCGACTGGGATCTATCGGCCGCCGAGAAGGACGGTTTTGACTGGTTCATGCGCAAGGAGATCTTCGAGCAGCCGCAGGCGATCGCCGACACCCTGCTCGGGCGGCACGACGCCAGCGGCCGGCTCCAGCTCGACGAGGTTCACATCTCCGACGACGAGCTCCGCGAGGTCGACAAGATCATCATCATCGCCTGCGGCACCGCGTTCTACGCGGGGCTGGTGGCCAAGTACGCGATCGAGCACTGGACACGCATCCCGTGCGAGGCCGAGCTCGCGCACGAGTTCCGGTACCGGGACCCGATCCTCACTCGATCCACCTTGGTGGTGGCGATCAGCCAGTCGGGTGAGACCGCCGACACGTTGATGGCGATCCGTCACGCCCGGCAGCAGCGGTCGAAGGTGCTCGCCATCTGCAACACCAACGGCTCGACGATCCCGCGCGAGTCCGACGCGGTCATCTACACCCACGCCGGTCCGGAGATCGGCGTCGCGTCGACCAAGGGCTTCACCACGCAGATGATCGCGGCGTACCTGCTCGGTCTGTACCTGGCGCAGGTGCGGGGCACGTCGTACGCCGACGAGATCGCGCAGGTGGTCGCGGAGCTGCGCGACATGCCCGGCCACGTGCAGCGACTGCTCGACAGCGCCGAGGACCTGTACGCCCTGGCCGAGGAGGTGGAGGACGCGAAGTCCGTGCTGTTCCTGGGTCGGCACGTCGGGTTTCCGATCGCCCTCGAGGGAGCGCTCAAGCTCAAGGAGCTGGCGTACCTGCACGCGGAGGGCTTCGCCGCGGGCGAGCTCAAGCACGGCCCGATCGCCCTGATCGAGGACGGCATGCCGGTGTTCTGCGTGGTGCCGCCCAGGGGCCGCGACCAGCTCCACGACAAGATGGTCAGCGCGATCCAGGAGATCCGGGCCCGCGGTGCCCGGACGATCGTGCTGGTCGAGGACGACGACCACGGGATCGAGGAGTTCGCGCACACCATCATCCGGCTGCCGCGGGTGCCGACGCTGCTCCAGCCGGTGCCGGCCGTCGTCCCGCTTCAGCTGTTCGCGTGCGAGCTGGCCTCGCGGCTCGGGCACGACGTCGACCAGCCGCGCAACCTGGCCAAGTCCGTCACGGTCGAGTAGGAGCTCGGCGTCGTGACGATCGTCGGCGTCGGGATCGACGTGGTGGACATCTCGCGCTTCCAGGACGCGTTGCGACGTACGCCGGGGCTGACCGGGCGGCTCTTCACCGCGGCCGAGGCCTCCCAGGCACCCGCCTCACTGGCTGCACGCTTCGCCGCGAAGGAGGCGTTGGCCAAGGCCCTCGGCGCCCCCGGCAACCTGGACTGGCAGGACGCCGAGGTGGTGAGCGAGTCGTCGGGCCGGCCGGTGTTCTCCCTGCGCGGCACGGTCGCCGCCCGGGCAGCCGAGGTCGGGGCCGCGTCGGTGCACCTGTCGCTGTCCCACGACGCCGGGATCGCGTCGGCGGTCGTGGTGCTGGAGAGCTGAGCGCCTGGCGCGTGGCGGGTCGTGTGTCGGAGTCCGCGCCATGCCGCTGTCTGGGGCAGACGACCCCGCGCGGTGACCGGGTCCGCGGCTAGGGTCGGGCCATGAGATCGGCCCACACCGTGGCGCAGGTCCGGGCGGCGGAGGCCGCGCTGATGGCGACGGTCCCCGAGGGCACGTTGATGCAGCGAGCGGCAGCCGGGCTGGCGACGTCGGTGATCGACCTGATGGGTGGGGCGTACGGGCGGCGGGTGCTGCTCCTGGTGGGGTCGGGCGACAACGGCGGTGACACGTTGTACGCCGGCGCGCGGCTCGCGCGACGAGGGGCGAGCGTCGAGGCGGTGCCGATCTCCGACACGCTGCACGAGGAGGGGGCCGCGGCACTTCAGGCGGCCGGCGGACGACTGGTGGAGCTCGACGACGTCGCCGCGCCACACGTCGTCCTGGACGGGATCGTCGGGATCGGTGGTCGGCCCGGGCTTCGCGACCGGGCGGCGGAAGCACGACGAACCGTCTCCGGCGCCACGGTCGTCGCCGTGGACGTGCCGAGCGGCGTGGAGGTCGACACCGGCCGTCTCGACGGCGACCACGTGCGGGCAGACCTCACCGTCACGTTCGGCACCCACAAGATCTGCCACCTCGTCGAGCCGGCCGCATCGGCCTGCGGCGTCGTCCATCTCGTCGACATCGGCCTCGACCTCCCGGAGGCCGCGGTGACGGCGTTCCAGAGCAGCGACGTCGCCGCTCTCGTGCCACGACCAGGCACAGACGCCCAGAAGTATAGCCGTGGGGTCGTCGGCGTCCGCGCCGGCTCGAAGCGCTACCCCGGCGCCGGGGTGCTGTCGACGGCCGGCGCGTCGTGCGGTCTGGCCGGGATGGTCAGGTACGCCGGCGGGGCGCCGGACGAGGTCCTGGCCGCCCATCCTGAGGTCGTGGTGGGGGAGGGCAAGGTCCAGGCCTGGGTGGTCGGGTCGGGGGGCGACGCCGATGCACACGACGCGCTGGCAACGGCGATGACCGGCGCAGAACCCCTGGTCGTCGACGCCGATGCACTTCTGGCCCTCGAGCGCCCCCTGGACCGGCCGGCGCTGCTGACGCCGCACGCCGGCGAGCTGGCGGCGATGCTCCGGGTCGAGCGCGCCGACGTCGAGGCAGACCAGCTGGCGTTCGTACGTCGCGCCGCCGGCGACTACGACGCCACGGTGCTGCTCAAGGGCCATCACACGCTGGTCGCCGCGCCCGACGGCCGGGTCCGCGTCACCACCTCGGGTACGCCGTGGCTCGCCGTCGCCGGCGCCGGCGACGTGCTCGGCGGGCTCTGCGGAGCCCTGGTCGCGGCCGGGCTCTCGCCGTTCGACGCGGGCGCGGTCGGCTCCTGGCTGCACGGTGCGGCCGCGACGTACGCCTCCCGGGGCGGCCCGATCTCTGCCCCCGCCGTCGCCGCCGCGATTCCGACGGTCGTGGCCGGCCTCCTGGCGGAGCGTGCCCTCCACCCCTGACCGGGACCGGCCGGCAGACGGCTCGGACGCGTCGCGTCGGATCACCCACTGCCCGCCGAGCCCTCGGACCGTCCGCCGGACGCGGGGATGCCGATGGGAGGATGGAGACCATGAGTGCGGAGGTCCGCCGGCCCGAGATCGTGGTCGACCTGGGGGCGATCCGACGCAACGTCGGCATCCTCCGCGACCTGGTCGCTCCCGACGGCTCCGACGTGATGGTCGTGGTCAAGGCGGACGGCTACGGCCACGGCATCCTCGAGGCCGCCGCGGCGGCACGTGCGGCAAGGGCTCCCTGGCTGGGGGTCGCGACGATCGAGGAGGCAGTCCGTCTGCGCGAGGGTGGCGACACCGGTCGGCTGCTCTGCTGGCTGACGGTCCCAGGTGACGCATGGGCCGACGCGATCGAGCGTGACGTCGACGTCACGGCGTACTCGGTGGCCGAGCTCACCGAGATCCGAGCGTCGGTGAGAGACACGCCGGCCCGGGTCCAGCTCAAGATCGACACCGGCCTGTCGCGCGGTGGCTCCCCCGCCGACCTGTGGCCGGAGGTCCTCGCCGCCGCGAGGGCCGGTGAGGTGGACGGCGTGTGGCGGGTCACCGGCATCTGGTCACACCTCGCGTGCAGTGACGAGCCCGACCACCCCGCCAACGCCGCCCAGGAGCGTGCGTTCCGCGATGCGCTGGCCGGAGCCGAGCGGGCCGGCCTGCGGCCCGAGGTGCGCCATCTCGCCAACTCCGGAGGTGCGATCCTGCGCCCGTCGAGCCGCTTCGACCTCGTCCGCTGCGGGATCGCCTGCTACGGACTCGACCCCGCGCCCGGGGTGAGTCCCGACCTCGGCCTCGAGCCCGCCATGACCGTCACGGCCCCGGTGGCACTCACCAAGCGCCTCTCCGCCGGTGCCGCCATCTCCTACGGCCACACCTGGACCGCACCCAGCCCCACCCACGTCGGGCTCGTGCCCCTCGGGTACGGCGACGGGGTGCCGCGCCACGCCGGCAACGCCGCCGAGGTCTGGGTGGGCGGGAAGCGCCGGCCGATCCGCGGTCGCATCTGCATGGACCAGTTCGTCGTAGACCTCGGCGACGACGAGGCGGAGCCGGGAGACCAGGTGGTGCTGTTCGGTCCCGGCACCGCCGGGGAGCCCACCGCCGACGACTGGGCCCGAGCGTGCGGCACCATCCACTACGAGATCGTCACCCGGATGGGCGGGCGGCTACACCGGCGGTATGCCGGAGTCGACCGGTGAGCACCGCGCGCAAGGTCCTGTCGGTCGCCGGCGGGCTGGCCGCCGGCGCGGTCGGCGTGGCCGCAGCCGGAACGGCGTACCGGATCGCCCGTCGCAGCCAGGGAATCAGCCGACGGGGCGTCGCGGACGAGACACCGCTCGGCTCCCTGCACGCCGCCCCGGTCACGGTCGTCACCGAGGACGGCGTCGACCTGCACGTCGAGATCGACGAGTACGCCGGCCAAGGGCCTCGGCGAGCGGCCCCCGAGCTGACCGTGGTCTTCGTCCACGGCTACTCCCTGAGCCTCGACTCATGGCACTTCCAGCGTGCTGCCTACCGGGGCCGCGTCCGCGCGGTGTTCTACGACCAGCGCTCGCATGGTCGCTCCGGGAGATCCAGCCCCGGCCACGCGACGATCGAGCAGCTCGCCCGTGACCTGCTCACGCTCCTGGACACCGTGGTGCCGAGCGGGCCGGTCGTGCTGGTCGGTCACTCGATGGGTGGAATGACGATCGCGGCGCTGGCCGAGGAGCATCCCGAGCTGTTCGGGGTCCGGATCGTGGGTGTCGGCCTGATCTCGACGACGGCCGGCGGCCTCGGGATCCACCGCGTCCTCGTGCCCGGCCTCCCTTCGAACCTCGGGGGTCAGCTCGCCGAACGCGTCGTCTCGGTCCTGGCTCGCGGCCACCGCACGGTCGACGGCCTACGGCGGATCGGGCGGCCCGTGGCGATGGTGGCGACGGACGAGCTCGCCTTCGGCGACGACGTTCCGGCGTCGTACGTCGAGTTCGTCGACGGGATGCTGTCGGCGACCCCCTTCGAGGTCGTCGCCGAGTTCTTCCCGAACTTCTCCGCGCTCGACGAGCTCGAGACGGTCGAGGCCATGTCCCAGGTCCCCACGACCGTCATCTGCGGCACCGAGGACCGGCTGACCTCGATCGACCACAGCCGTCGGCTGCACGCCCGCATCGCCGGGTCCACTCTCCTCGAGTGCCCCGGAGCCGGGCACATGGTGATCATGGAGCGGTACCAGGAGGTCAACGACGAGCTCGACCGGCTGCTGGAGGCGGCCGGTGAGAAGGCCGCCGAGGTCGGCAGGAGGTGACCACTGTCCGGCTGGTCGGCCCCGACGAGGCGTCGACGGTGCTCCAGATCGTGCGGGCGGCGTTCTCGACGCGGCCGGCGCTCGACCCGCCCGCCGACGCGCTCGGCGAGACGGAGGCCACCATGGCGGAGGCGCTGGCGGACGGTGGCCTGGTCGCGTCGTACGACGACGGCCGCGACGTCGGTGCCCTCGTGCTGGACCCCGTGGGGTCGACGCTCTGGCTGCGTCGGGTCGGGGTGCTGCCGGAGGTGCGTGACCACGGTGTCGCGACGGCGCTGGTCACCGAGGCGCTCGGCCGCGCGGAGGGGTACGCCGAGGTCGCGGTGCTCGCCCGCGAGGAGCTGCCGCAGACCAGCAGGTTCTGGCGCGAGCACGGCTTCGTCCCGACCGGTGGCACCCCGCCGTACGTCGTGCTGCGGCGACCGGCCCCGCGCACCCGCGAAGCACCGGACTCCGAGTCCATGCGTACGCTCGGCGCCCGGCTCGCGACCACTCTGCAAGCCGGTGACGTCGTGGTCCTCTCGGGGGGGCTGGGGGCCGGCAAGACCACGTTTGCCCAGGGACTCGGCCGGGGTCTCGGCGTCCGCGGCGACGTCACGTCCCCGACGTTCGTGATCTCACGCGTCCACCCGTCGCTGGCCGGCGGGCCGCCCCTCGTGCATGTCGACGCCTACCGGCTCGGCGGGGTGGCCGAGCTCGACGACCTCGACCTCGACACCTCCCTCGAGGAGGCGGTGACAGTGGTCGAGTGGGGCGAGGGCATCGCCGAGGGCCTGGCCGACGACCGGGTGGAGGTGCGCATCGAGCGAGCGGTGGCGGACGACTCGGGGGTGGACGGTCGCGACCCGCGCCGGGTCCGGATCGCACCGGTCGGACGACGCTGGCTCGACGCCCCGACGCCGCCGGGGTGATCGGTTCCACGGCCACCCGCGTTGCGCCGGTCGGGTCGAACCGGCCGACGGCGTGCCAGGCTGGCGCCATGATCGTGGTGGCGCACGTCAGTGACACCCACTTCGGCAACGACGTCCAGGACCCCGGCGGCCGAGCCGCCGCCGTGATGGACCACCTGCTCGCCATGGACCCGCGTGCCGACCTCCTCGTCGTCACCGGCGACGTCGCCGACCACGGGCTCGCGACCGAGTACGTCCAGGCCCGCACCTGGCTCGACCGCTGGCCAGGGGCTGTGGCGGTCTGTCCGGGCAACCACGACGTGCGGACGGCGTACGTCGAGGGGCTCGGCCTGGCGGCCCGGGCCGTGGTCGAGCACGGCGGCTACCGCTTCGTCATGCTGGACTCGCTGATCGACGCCGTCGCCGGAGAGCGCGTGGACGAGGGCCGTCTCGGCGAGGACCAGCTGAGCTGGCTCGACCGGCAGCTCGGCGGCTCCGACGGCCCGGCGTTCCTCTGCCTCCACCACCCGCCGACCACGATCGGGCTGGAGCTGATGGACCCGATCCGGCTGATGGACGGTGATGCGCTCGCGACGGTGATCGACCACCACCCCCAGGTCGTGGCCACGCTGGTCGGGCACGCCCACACCATGAGCGTGACGTCGTTCGCCGGCCGGCCGCTCCTGATCGGCGGCGGGGTCGTCTCGACCGTGACCGCCGACGCCGAGCAGGTCGACACTCTCTGGTACGCCGCACCCCCTGCGTTCGCGCTCCACCTCGTCGACGACGCGGCGACGCCGCGGGTGACGACGCACTGGCGGGCGCTGCCGGGCTGACCCGACGGGAGTCCCACTCCTCGGGGCGACGCGGAACATCCCACCCTGCCCGCCGCCGTGTCGCATCCGGTTGTTCCGCGTTTCCGCCCCCCGGGGCGCCTCAGTAGCCTCGACCCCGTGCTGCTCGCCTTCGACACGGCCACGCCGTACGTGACCGTCGCGCTGCACGACGGCGACGGCGTCGTGACCGAGCGCCGGTCCGAGCAGCGGCTGCGGCACGGCGAGCAGCTGGCGCCGCTGATCCACGAAGCGCTGACCGAGGCGGGCATCGTCCGTCAGGACGTGACCGCGATCGCGGTCGGGGTGGGGCCCGGTCCGTACACCGGCCTCCGGGTCGGGCTGGTCACCGCCCGCGTCCTCGCGTTCGTCCTCGACGTGCCCGTGTACGGCGTGTGCTCGCTCGACGTGGTGGCGCTCGAGGCGGCGCTCGGCCCGAGCCCGGTCGCCGAGGAGTTCGCGGTGGCCACGGACGCGCGCCGCAAGGAGGTCTACCTGGCGTCGTACGACGACGAGGGGCGCCGGCTGGACGGTCCCGAGGTGGTCCGGCCGGCCGAGGCCGCGACCGAGCGCCCGGTCGCCGGCGAGGGCGCGACCCTCTACCCCGACGCCTTTCCGGACGCCCGCTACCCTGCCCAGCCGAGTGCCGGCTGGCTGGCTCGCGCGGTGAGCGAGGAGCTGGCGGAGCTGTACGACCCCGAGCCGATGTACCTCCGGCGTCCGGACGCGGTCGCCCCCGGGGCACCGAAGCGGGTCTCGTGATCCGCGAGGCCGAGGCGACCGACGGGCCGGCGATCGCCGCCCTGGAGCAGGCGACGTTCGGCTCGGACGCGTGGTCGGACGGGGTGGTGCGGGAGGGTCTCTCCGGCAGGGTCCCCGGTGCGCTGTACCTCGTGGCCGAGGCCGACTCCGTCGAGCTCCTCGGCTACGCCGCCGCCTCGCTGTTGGCCGACGTCTCGGAGCTCCAGCGGATCGCGGTCGTCGCCACCCAGCGCCGCCGCGGGGTCGCGTCCGCCCTGCTCGGGCGTGTGGAGCTGGAGGCACGCCGGCGGTACTCGGAGCGGCTGCTGCTCGAGGTCCGCGAGGACAACGTCGCGGCGTGCGCCTTCTATGCTGCCCGGGGCTTCGTCGAGCTCGACCGCCGTCCCCACTACTACGCCGACCGCACCACGGCGGTCGTCCTGGCCAAGCAGCTGTGAGGGGAGCATGACCGACGAGCCGCTGGTCCTCGGGATCGAGACGTCCTGCGACGAGACGGGCGTCGGCATCGTCCGAGGACACACGCTGCTCGCCGACGCGGTCGCCAGCAGCGTCGACGAGCACGCCCGCTTCGGCGGCGTCGTCCCCGAGGTCGCCAGCCGGGCGCACCTCGAGGCCATGGTGCCGACGATCGAGAGGGCCTGCGCGAGTGCCGGAGTCACACCGTACGACGTCGACGCGATCGCGGTCACCAGCGGACCCGGTCTGGCCGGGGCGCTGCTCGTCGGCGTCGCCGCTGCCAAGGCGCTGGCGATCGGTCTCGGCAGGCCGGTCTACGGCGTGAACCACCTCGCCGCCCACGTGGCGGTCGACCAGCTCGAGCACGGCAGGCTGCCCGAGCCGTGCCTGGCGCTGCTCGTCAGCGGTGGACACTCCAGCCTGCTCCGCGTCGAGGACGTCACCAGCGGGGTCGACCCCCTCGGCTCGACGATCGACGACGCTGCGGGTGAGGCGTTCGACAAGGTGGCACGGCTGCTCGGGCTGCCCTTCCCCGGCGGCCCGTACATCGACCGGGCCGCCCGCGAGGGCCAGGTCACGATCGACTTCCCCCGAGGCCTGACCAGCCGCCGCGACCTCGAGCGGCACCGGTTCGACTTCTCCTTCTCCGGGCTCAAGACCGCTGTCGCCCGCTGGGTGGAGACCCAGCAGCGCGACGGCGTCGAGGTCGACGTCGCCGACGTGGCAGCGAGCTTCCAGGAGGCGGTCTGCGACGTGCTGGTGCGCAAGGCGCTGGACGCGGCCGCCGACCAAGGGATCGAGGACATCCTCATCGGAGGCGGTGTCGCCGCGAACTCCCGGCTGCGCGCGATGGCCACCGAGCGGGCCGAGGAGAAGGGGATCCGGGTCCGGGTACCGAGACCCGGGCTCTGTACCGACAACGGTGCGATGGTCGCCGCCCTGGGCGCCGAGCTGGTCGCCCGGCGTCGCACCCCGTCCTCCCTCGACCTGCCGGCCGACTCGTCGCAGCCACTGACCCAGGTCGTGGCCTGAACGACCGACGCTCAGCCAGCGCTTACCGGCCCGCCGGTCTCGAGCACGTACGGGTTCTCCTCGCCCGCGGCGACCGGCGCGACGGCGTACTCCATCGAGCCGTCGGAGGCGAAGCGGACGATCGACCACCTTCCGTGCTGGTAGGCCGAGGCGAGGACGTGGCTCGCGTCCTCCCACTGCGCGACCTGGTAGGAGGCCTGCGTCTCCTCGGTACTCCGCCTGTCGAACAGCACATGACCCGCGAGGTCGTACATCGCGAGGTCACCGCTACCGAAGCCGTCGGCGTACGCCGGCGTACCCAGGATCAGCTGTCCGTCCGGCGAGAAGGACTCCAGCGTGTGCTTGCAGGTCGAGAACCCCTGGAACTCACCGCCACCCAGCAGGACCGAGCAGGAGCCGAAGTCGCTGAGCTTGCGGACACCGACGCCGAGACCCGCCTCGGACGCGTCGGACAGGATGAGATAGCTGCCGTCGAGATACGGCTCGGTGCCGTTCACGTCGACCACCCACGGTTGCCAGCTCGGGTCGCCGCGGGGGTCGGAGACGTTCACGTACACCTCGCAGGACCCCTGGGACCCGCAGCGGTCACCCAGGACAGGACCCATCCGCATGTCGTCCGTCGCCTGGACCGGGTCCTGGTACTCCAGTGGCTCCGTCGCGCCGGAGTTCCACGCCATCACCTGGCCGTCGGGACGCACCCAGGCGCCGACGGTGTGGGCGTTGTTGACGCTCACGGACCACCCACCGCTGCGCACCGGGTCGTGCAGTCTGCCGTCACCGTCCTGCACCTCGACGTAAGGCGTGCCGTTGTCCGCAGTGAGCCAGAGGTGCGTCCCGTCCGTCAGCTCCGCGAACCCGCTGACGGGGTACCGCGTCGGGATGTCGACGGTGCTGCCGTCGAGCTGGTGGAGGACCGTGCCGTCGGTCACGTACTCCAGATGGGGCGTGCTCCCGGTCGGCAGGCCCGAGACGTCCAGGACACCCGGCGCAGGCTGGTGGCCGGTGTCCTCGGTGACGGTCCGGGTCGGCGACGGGATGTGGGTCGCCGGCGCCGGTTCCGGCTTCCCGCTCGTGTGGGTGGCCAGCGAGACGGTCGGGACGATCAGGGCCACGGCTGCGGCGACACCGGCCACCGCGGCCGCCGTACGTCGGCGCCGGATGGAGCGGGCGCGCCCCCGGACCTCGGCCAGGTGCAGCATCGAGCCGGACATCGCGTCGGCCTGCTCGGTCAGGGTGCGGATGAGCTGGGTGCCCAGCTCGTCGTGCTCGGTCATCGGTCGTCCTCCTCGCGTGCGCGGGGGTTCAGGGTCTGGGGTGCGCGGGTGCGCAGGGCGGCCAGTGCTCGGCTGGTCTGGGACTTCACGGTCCCGACCGAGATCCCGAGCACGGCCGCGGTCTCGGCCTCGGTCAGCTCCTCGTAGTACCGGAGCACCACCACCGCACGGGCCTTGCGGGGGAGCGTCTGGACGACCGCCCAGAGCGCCGTCCCGACGCCGTCGTCCGGAGCGTCGTGGTGCGGCTGGTCCAGGGAGTGCAGGACGGCGTCCTGGGCGCTGTGCTCGCGGCGCTTCCAGGCGCGGCGCCACAACGAGTTGTGCTCGTTGACCAGGATCCGCCGGACGTAGCCGTCCATCGCGCCCTGGTCACGCACCTTGTCCCACGACAGGTACAGCTTGGCGAACGCCGTCTGCACCAGGTCCTCCGCGTCGTGCCGGTTCCCGGTCAGCAGGTAGGCCGTCCGCAGCAGGCTCGGCTGACGCGCGGCGAGATACGCCGCGAAGTCGGCGTCCCGCGCGTCCCGTGCGCCTCGTCGCTCGGACCCTGACAGCACTCGGGTCGCCCCTGTCTGCTCGTCGGGCGGTCGCTCCATCTCCCCTCCTCACCTACGCGACCAAGACGCGAGGCGAGGCGAAGAGGTTGCAATCGTGGCAGACCGGGCACGTCAGGGCGTGGTGGCGAACCGGTAGTTCGCGACGTCGCCGTCAGGTGCCACCGGCGTCGCGCGGCTGAGCTGTCCGTCCAGGGTGCAGCGGGCGATGACCGACTCCTGGTGGTCGTCGAGGACGAGCATCAGCGAGCCGTCCTCGCCCCATGCCGTGTCGAGGACCTCGGAGCCGGCGACCTCGGGGACCTCGGTGACCATGCGGCCGGTGGCGGCGTCGAGGATCGCGTAGTGCGTCGTGGAGCCAGTGCTCCTCGCGGCGACGACGTGGTCGCCGTCCAGTGAGAACCTGCCGAGGACCCAGCCCGCCGGGGCGACCCATCGGACATCGCCCGAGGTCGCGTCCACGACCACGCTGCTGCCCTCAGCCGTGATCCCCGACAGCACGCCGGTCGACTCGCTGACACCGTGCGCCCTCTCGACGCCGGGGATGCGCCGTGGCGCGCCCGAGCCGACCACCCAGACGCCCTCGGGAGAGCCGTCGGGCCGGACCACGTTGACCACGGCGCCGTCGCCACTGAGCAGCCCGACGGGAAGGTCGACCTGTCCGGGCGCCGTCGCCACGCCTCCGGGGCCAGCCTCGCCCATGCTGCTCAGGGACCCGAGGTACAAGGTGCCGCCACGCGTCGGGTCACATCCGGTCATGGACCAGTAGGCGACCTGGGTGCCGTCGGCGCTGAACGCGAACTGCATCGCGCCGCACCCGAGGTCGACGCGACCGGTGTGGTCTGGACCCTGGTCCACCAGAGCCAGTCGCCCGGCGAACCCCTGGACGAAAGCGGGCTCGGGCGCCGAGTCGGCTGTGGCGACCAGCAGGCCGCCGCCTCGAGCGCGAGCCACCGCGTCGGTGCCCGGAGGCAGGTCGAGGTGCTCGCCCGAGATGCCGACGAAGGTCTCGCCATCCAGGTAGTCGACGGTCGGTTCAGGACCCTTCGGCAGCGCGTCGAGTGCGATGACCGGCGGCTGGCTCGTGGAGGCCGTCGGCGACGAGCTCGGCCCCGACGAGAGCTCGGGTGGGGGACCAGGCGACGTGTCGGGGGAGCGGTGCGACCAGAGGGCGCCCGGCACGGCGATCGCGACGACGACGGCGGCTGCGGTCAGGACCGTCGTACGGCGCCGCCTTCCGCGCATGGCCCGGGCACGAGCCGCGACGGTGCTGACCGGCGTGGTGGGGTAGTCGGTCCGCTCGGCGATCTCGCGCAGGGTCTCGGTCAACAGGTCGCCGTTCATCGGTGGTCCTCCACTCCCGGGATCTCAGGATGGTCGGGGAGGGCGGCCCGCAGTGACGCGAGCGCCCGGCTGCTCTGCGACTTGACGGTGCCGACCGAGATGCCCATCAGGTCAGCGATCTCGGCCTCGGTCAGCTGCTCGTAGAAGCGCAGCACGAGCACGGCCCGCTGCTTGGGCGGCAAGGAGCACACGAAGCGCCAGACCGCCTCATGACTGCCGTCGTACGCCGACGACTCCGGCGCCGGGCGGTCCGGCACCGTCTCGAGGACCTGCTCGACCCTGCGCAGTGGCCGCCGCCAGGCGGTGCGGAACTCGTTCACCAGGACCTTGCGCGCGTACGCGTCGACGTTTCCGGCGTTGCGGACGTGCTCCCAGCGCAGGTAGAGCTTGGCCAGGGTGTTCTGGACCAGGTCCTGAGCGGCATGGACATCGCCGGTGAGCAGGTGGGCCGTGCGCTGCAGGGCAGCTTCGCGTGCGGCCAGCCACGACTCGAACTCGTCGCCCGGGTCCGGCCGGGTCGCCATGGCATCTCCCCACGCGGTCGATCGTCTCGTCGTCACAGCCATCCTCGTCGCCTCTCGTCTCGATGACGATCCGGAGGCGAGAAGGGTTGCATCTGGCGGGCGAGGCTCCGCCCGGGTCAGTGCAGCGGCAGGTCGTACGGCGTGAACTCGTCGGTCGCGGCGACCGTCGGGCCGGCGTACTCGACGCTGCCGTCGGTGCCGATCCGGACGAGCCCCCACCGTCCGTGCGCGAGCAGCACCCCGAGCAGGTGGTGCTGGTCCTCCCAGACGAGCTGGCCGAGCGTGCGGTGGCGCCCTGCGTCGAAGGTCCACGCGCGGACCAGGTGGCCGTCGCGGCCCAGGACCGCGAAGCGGCGTACGCTCCACCACCGGGTCTGCGAGCGCTCGGCCAGCACCCGTCGGCCGTCGGGGGAGAAGACGTCCAGGTAGTAGCGGCAGCTGCGGAAGACACGGTGCCCCCCAGCCCGGAAGACACCCCAACAGGCCCGGCGCTCGGAGGTACGCCGCGACACGAGGCCGATCACCCTGCCCTGCCGGCTCACGTCGGACACCCGCAGCATCGGGCCGACCCGGGACACGGTGCCGTGCGACGTCGTCACCCAGGCGTGCCGTCGCGCGTTCACGAAGACGGTGCAGCCGCCGCCCTCGGGTGCCTGCTCCTGGCAGGTCTGCTCACCCCGGATCCCTCCGATGCTCCTGCCACCAGGAACGCGTGGCATCACGAGCTGACGGGTGCCGCCGGCCTCGAGGACGTGAGCCCGACCATGGTCGCCCAGCCAGCCCACGATCTCGTGGTCCGGCGAGACGTCGAGCCCGAAGTGCGGCACCGTGCGGGTGCTCACCTCGCCGGTGTCGTCGACGCGCTGGAGCTCCAGCCCCGTCTCGGTTCCGGCCATGCCGAGGGCGCCACCGCCCATCGGAGCCCACACGGACCAGGTGAGACGCGGCAGCCTCGTCGACGTGCCGTCGGGGCGCTTCAGTCGCCAGTCGCCCTCCCCGAAGGCCGGCCGTGTCGCGAAGGCATACGCGATCGACGGGACGTCGCCCGTCGGGAGCCCCGAGGTCGGCAATGGCGTCGCGAGAGGCACCGCAGAGGTGTGCGCGACGTACTCCTCGTGCGTATGCGGCCGTTCCACGGCGTACGACGCGGCCGTCGCGGTGAAGACGGTGAGGGAGGTGAGCGCGGCCAGGGCCGTCACGGCGGCGAACGGCGGGGGACGGCGTCGAGGCGGCGTCATGGTGCTGAGACCGCGCCGGCCGCTCGAAAGTTGCCGGAGGCGGCGCTCGCCCGGGTCGCGGGTCGCGGGCCGCGGCCACGACCTCATAGGCTGCCCGCACCGTTCGCGGCTCCGACGTGGGGAAGGGAAGCGCATGCACCAGGTCCAGGCGGTCGTCGCCCGCGCGAAGGGCGAGCCGGTCAGCATCGAGACGATCAACGTCCCCGACCCCGGGCCAGGAGAGGCGCTGGTGCAGGTGCAGGCCTGCGGTGTGTGCCACACCGACCTGCACTACCGCGAGGGAGGCATCAACGACGACTTCCCGTTCCTGCTCGGTCACGAGGCTGCGGGGCTGGTCGAGGCGGTGGGTGACGACGTGACCACGGTGGCGCCGGGCGACTTCGTGATTCTGAACTGGCGTGCGGTCTGCGGTGACTGCCGGGCCTGCAACCGCGGGGAGCCGTGGTACTGCTTCGCCACTCACAACGCCACGCAGAAGATGACCTTGGCCGACGGCACGGAGCTCTCGCCGGCACTCGGCATCGGGGCGTTCGCCGAGAAGACCGTGGTCGCGGCCGGTCAGTGCACGAAGGTCGACCCCTCGGCACGCGCCGCGGCGGTAGGCCTGCTGGGTTGCGGGGTCATGGCGGGGCTGGGTGCGGCGATCAACACCGGCAGCGTCTCGCGCGGCAAGAGTGTCGCGGTGATCGGCTGCGGCGGCGTCGGCACCGCTGCGATCGCGGGGTCGGTGCTGGCCGGGGCGGACACGATCATCGCCGTCGACATCGACGACCGGAAGCTCGAGGGCGCGAGGAAGATGGGTGCGACGCACACGGTCAACAGCTCCGACGTCGACCCGGTGCCGGCGATCCAGGAGCTGACCGGGGGCAACGGCGCCGACGTGGTGATCGACGCCGTCGGTCGCCCCGAGACCTGGAAGCAGGCGTTCTACGCACGCGACCTGGCCGGCACGGTCGTGCTGGTGGGCGTCCCCACGCCGGACATGCGCATCCCCGACATTCCGCTGATCGACGTGTTCGGACGCGGCGGGTCGCTGAAGTCCTCGTGGTACGGCGACTGCCTGCCCAGCCGCGACTTCCCGATGCTGGTCTCGTTGTACCGGCAAGGCCGACTCGACCTCGACGCGTTCGTCAGCGAGGAGATCGGGCTCGGAGACGTGGAGGCGGCGTTCGAGAAGATGCACCGCGGCGACGTGCTCCGCTCGGTGGTCCTCTTCTAGGGCTCACCGGCTCGTCGGCTCGCCGTACGACCCGACCGCAGGGTCAGGCGGTGGAGCGCTCCTGCGAGTGGACGCGGACGGCTCCGACGAGGAGGTAGCCGACGAACCCGAGCGCGAGCGCGATCGGAACCCCGAGGTTCGCGAAGGCCCACGCGCCGTCCTTGCCCCCGAAGCCCAGCGGGTCGAGGAGGTAGCCGAGCCAGCCGAGGTGCTTCGCGCCGTAGGGCTGGACCACCAGCCCCCACCCGACCGCGGTCGCGAGGGCCATCAGCAGCACCGCCGGCCAGCCGACCGCGCCGTACCGGCCGCGGGCGGTGAACAGGGCGGCCTCGTCGTAGTCACGGCGCCGCAGGAACAGGTCCGCCAGGAACACGCCGCACCAGGCCGCCATCGGGACGCCGAGGGTGATCAGGAAGCCCTCGAAGATGCCGAGGAAGCTGTCTGACGCCACCCAGACGATGTAGATCGTGCCGAGGATCATCAGGACCCCGTCGATCCCGGCCGCGACGTAGCGCGGGGTGCGCAGGCCGAGCGAGAGCAGGGTGAGGCCCGAGGAGTACAGGTCGAGGACCGCGCCGCTGATCAGACCGGCCACCGACACCACGACGAACGGCACCAGGAACCAGTCCGGCAGAACGGTGGCGAGGCCGCCGATCGGGTCGTTGCTGACGGCGTCGCTGAGCGACTGGCTCGAGGCGCAGAGCAGCAGGCCGTAGCCGACCAGGATCAGGACGGGCATGCTGCCGCCGAACGTCGGCCAGAACACGACGCCGCCGGTGCGGGTGTTGCGTGGCAGGTAGCGCGAGTAGTCCGCGGCCGTGTTGACCCAGCCGAGCCCGAAGCCGGTGAGCACCAGGATCGCGGCGCCGCAGACGGCGGGCGTGGTCCCGGATGCCAGGTCGTTGGCCTTGCTCACATGGATCTCGTCGACGGTCAGGGCGATGTAGACCGCGGTCACGACCACCATCAGGATCGTCAACCAGCGCTGGAGCCTCATGATCGCGTCGAAGCCCAGGACGCCGGCCGCGACGATGGCCGCCGCCACCACGATGAACGCCACGATCCTCACGCCGTCGCCGCTGGCCCAGCCGAGCTGTTCGAAGACGGTCGCGACGGCCTTCGTCGACAGTGAGACGAGCACGGTCTCCCAGCCCACCAGCAGGCAGTAGGAGACGATGCCGGGCAGGCTGTTGCCGTACCGGCCGAACGGCGCCCGCGACAGGATCAGGGTCGGTGCCGACCCGCGCTTGCCCGCGATCGACACCAGGCCGACCAGGAAGAACCCAACGACCACGCCGAGGGCGCCGGCGAGCAAGGCCTGACCGAGGCTCACCCCGAAGCTGATGATGAAGGCGCCGTACGGCACCGCCAGGACCGAGATGTTCGACGCGCACCACGGCCAGAAGAGCTGGGCCGGAGTCCCTTTGCGCTCGGACTCGTCGATGACGTTGATGCCGTTGGCCTCGATGGCTCCCGGCGCCACGGGCGACCTGCCCGTCGCCGACTCGTCGATGATGCTCATGCGGTTCCCTTCCTCACCAGGCCCGCGAGCAGCGGGCCCATCCGGGCGGCCGTGCGTTCCGCGACGGCCACCACATCGCTCGGATCGATGCCCGACTCCTGCCCTTCGACCGCGGTCACAGTCGACAGGCCCAGCACCTCCAGACCGCATTCTCGTCCGGCGATGGCTTCCGGGACGGTCGACATCCCGAGGACGTCGCCGCCGATCCGGCGTACCCACTCACCCTCGGCGCGTGTCTCGTAGTGGGGTCCGGGGAGCCAGGCGTACGTCGCCTCCACCAGCGACGGGTCCAGCTCGCGCGCCAGCGCCCGGAGCCGCGCCGACCAGCAGTCCGTGAGGTCGACGAAGTGTGCACCCTCGACGGGTGACGTCCCTGTCAGGTTGAGGTGGTCGCGGACCAGTACGGGTTGTCCGAGCGCCAGATCAGCCCGGAGCGAGCCGTTGGCGTTGGTGAGCAGGCCGAGGTCGCAGCCCGCCGCGGCGGCCGCCCGGATGCCGTGCACCACCGGTCGCAGGCCATGGCCCTCGTAGAGGTGCGTCCGACCGCTCAGCACCAGCGTCGCCACCCCGGCGACGTCGTACGACGCGATGGTGCCGCGGTGCCCCTCCGCCGTCGGTGCCAGGAAGCCGGGGACGTCGGTCATGGCCACCTGTGCGACGGGATCTCCGAAGGCATCCGCGGCCGGCCCCCACCCGGAACCGAGAACCACCACGGCCCGGTGCCGGTCGACGCCGGTGAGCTCGGCGATGCGAGTGGCTGCCAGCCCGGCGAGCTCCTGTGGCTCGGTGTCGGTCACGGGGCCAACGTAGACGCGGGCATGCGCCGGCGCGCGCGAAGGAGGTCATGGACGCCGATGGCGACCGCGAGCGTGACGAAGCAGATGCCGGCGAGGACGGCGTACCGGAGCGCGTGCGCGTACGCCGCGTGACCGGTGCCGCTCAAGGTGTTGAAGAAGACCGCGCCGATCGCGGCCTGGCCGACCGCGAGACCGATCCGCTGCCCCGTCTGCAGGACCCCGCCGGCGGTGCTGCCCATCAAGGGGTCGACATCCATCAGGGCAAGCGTCTGGTTCGGGGTGATCAGGGCTCCCTGGCCGCACCCCATCACGAACAGCGGGATCGCGAGCGAGGCGCCGGCATGGTCCGGCGGGGCGTGTGGCGCGATCAGGGCGAGGGCGATGGCCCCGACGCCGAACGTGACGGCCCCGCCCACGACCAGTGGCCGCCCGACCCGGGTGACCACGCGTCCGGACAGGGGAGCCGAGATCGCGCTCCCGACGGCGTACGCCGTGACCCCGAGCGCCGACTGGAGCGCGGTGTAACCCAGCCCCTGCTGGTAGAAGATCGCCAGCACCAAGGGGAGTCCCGCCATCGCTGGGAAGAACGTCAGCGCCAGCGTGATGCCGGCGACGTACGACGGCCTGCTGAAGAGCCGGTAGTCCACGAGCGGCTCTCCGGACTGGTCGGTCAGCCTCCGCTCGCGCCGATAGAACGCCAGGCCGAGCACGAGCGCCGGCACGGCCAGCCAGGCAAGCCGGGCGTCGTGGAGGGCGTCGTACTGCACGCAGGCGACGAGCACGCAGAACGTCGCGCCACCGAGGATCAGCGCGCCCAGGACGTCGAGCCGGTGCGGTGTGCTCTCGGTCGGCGGCGGGAGGAGCCGGCGCGCCAGGAAGATCACCAGGACGCCGATCGGGATGTTGACGAAGAAGACCAGTCGCCAGCCGAGGCTCGGCCCACCGAGCGCGATGAGTGCGCCGCCGACCAGCGGCCCGACCGCGGTCCCGAGCCCGACGGTCGTCCCGAGCACGCCGAACGCCCGACCCCGCTCGGAGCCGCTGAACATCTGCTGGACCAGACCCGAGACCTGTGGGTTGACCAGTCCGCCGGCCAGGCCCTGCAGCACGCGGGCGCCGATCAGGACGTGGGCGTCGGGTGCGAGGCCCGACAGCAGGGACGTCACCGCGAACCCGCCGACGCCGACCTGGAACATCAGCCGGCGGCCGTGGTCGTCGCCGAGCTTGCCGCCCAGCACCGGCACCAGGCCGAAGGCCAGGGTGTAGCCCGAGACGATCCACTGCAGCTCCGACGGTCCGGCGCCGGTGTCGCGAGCGATGGAGGGGAGGGCGACGTTGGTGACGCTCACGTCGAGGAGCGTCATGAACAACGCACTGCAGCAGACGATCAGCGCGACCCAGCGGCCGCGACGGTCGTCTGGGGTCACCGGTCGATCCTGTCAGAGGGCGCGGCCGGCGTGGTGGGGTCGTGTGCCTCAGAGCGCGCCCGGGCGGGTTCTGACGCACACGACCCTCAGATCGGCTCGACGAGCAGGGCGGTGCCGTCGCCGGCGACCCTGGTGAGCACGATCGTGGCCGGCTCGTCACCCTGCAGGGCGAGCCGCTGACGCAGCTGTTCGGGGGCGACGTCGACCCCTCGCTTCTTGATCGTCAGCGTTCCGATGTTGCGCTGCCGCAGTGCGGCTCGGAGCTGCTTCTCGCGGTAGGGCAGCTCCTGGAGGACGCGGTAGCTACGGGCGAACGGCGTGTGGTACGCCGCGTCCCCGGTGACGTAGGCGATCTTGCGGTCGAGCAGGTGACCGCCGACCCCGGCGGCCACCGCTGTCACCAGCCCGGCCCGGATCACGGCGCCGTCCGGCTCGTAGAGGAACTCACCGACCGGGCCGACCTCGGCGTCGGCGTCGTCCTCGTCGGTCAGTGTGGCCAGGCCGCCGTGGCCGATCACCGTCGCTCGGCGGCTGACGGTCGCCAGGGCCGGTGACCACAGCACTCCCTCCTTCACCTCACCTCCGTCGCTGACCCACTCGGCCTCCACGCCGTCGGGGATCCGCGAGTGAGGCAGTCCAGGCGCGACCTTCACGCAGGCCCGCCCGGCCAGCAGGCCCTCGACGAAGGCCCAGGACGGCATCCAGTCGTCGGCTCGGAGGCTCCTGCCGCGATCACTGCGACGCGCTGGGTCGGCGTACGCCGTGGCGAAGGGCGCGACGTCGAGCGTCGTCGCGTCACCGACCTGGACGGCACCGCCGAGGCCGAGTGCGGCCAGGTTGGCCCGCGCCATCTCGACGCGCAGGGGGTCGAGGTCCACACCAGCGGTCGTCAGGCCCGCGCGTGCCAGCGCCACCAGGTCGCCTCCGATCCCGCAGGTGAGGTCGATGACGCTCGGCCCGGCCAACGCGACTCGGGAGGCCCGGTGCCGGGCGACCGTCGACCGGGTGGCCTGCTCGAGCCCGTCACGGGTGAAGTACATCCGCGGCGCGTCGTCGCCCAGCTTGGAGGCGGCCCGCGCCCGGAGCTCGACCTGCGTGAGCGCAGCAGCGACCCGCTCCGGTTCGGCTCGGGCGCGCAACGTACGCTGCACCTGGAGCGGCGTCCCTTCCGCCGCCGTCGCGGCCGCCAGCAGGGCCTGACCGTCGTCGGTCAACAGCCACCGGAACGTCTCCAGCTCCACCAGGGCACGGTAACCGTGCCCCACGGCGGGTCGGCATCCAGCCGAGCCGGTTGTCGGAGTCAGTGGCCGCGAAACGCCTCCTCGAGCCACCACGAGGGCTGCTGGTCGGCGACCTTCGCATCGACCAGCATCGGGCGTGGGCGGCCGGCGTCGAGCCACCGGCGTACGGCGTCGAGATCCGCGGGGCGCCGCACGGTCACGGCGTCGAAGCCGAAACCGCGCCCGATCGCGGCGATGTCGGTATCGGGGAAGACGACGATGTCGAGCGGCGCACCGCCTGGTCCGAAGTGGTGGACCTCGGCGCCGTAGGCGTGGTCGTCGTAGACCACGACGAGCAGGTCGAGCCCGAGCCGGATGACCGTCTCGAGCTCCATCGCCGACATCAGCGCGCCGCCGTCGCCGAGAGCGGCCACCGTCAGGCGTCCGGGTGATGCGATGGCCGCGCCGATCGCGGTGGCGAGCCCGAGGCCGATCGACTGGAACGCCTGGGTGAAGCAGAAGGAGTGGTGGTCGCGGACGCCGAGGTACGCCGCGGGGTAGCCCATGAAGTTGCCGGAGTCGACCGCGACGACCCGGTCGTCCGGCAGCAGCGTGTCGAGGTCGCGGCTGAGCGTGCGCGGGTCGATCCTGCCGCCGCCGGTGAGGTCGTCGTAGGGCACAGATGCCCAGTCGATCCCGGCCTGGAGACGGCGACGTACGTCGTCGGTGCGGTACCCCGACCGAGGGTCGAGCCGCTCGGTCAGCGCCTGGGCGGTGAGCCGCACGTCCCCGTGGACCCCGAACGACAGCTCCCGATGGGCCCCGAGCGCGTCGGCGGTGTCGTCGATCTGGACGATCGTGGCATCCGGAGCGATCAGCGTGCCGTGCCGCATCGTCCACATGTTCAGGGCACAGCCCCAGCCCACGATCAGGTCGGCTCCGGCGATCAGCCCGGCCGCACCTGGTGAGGCGAACCCGCCGGAGACCCCCACGGACCACGGATGCCCGGCGAACAGGCCCTTCGACACGGCCGACTCGGCGAGCAGCGCACCCGCGACCTCGGCTGCAGCCGAGACAGCCGCTCGGGCTCCCCGAGATCCGCGGCCTGCCACGAACACCGGCCGCTCGGCACGTCGTACCGCGTCCGCCAGGCGGTCGACGTCGGCGCCGGTAGGCGCGACCGGGATCGCCCCCTCGGTCGAGCCGCCTCCGCGGGTCGAGCTCGTCGAGACCGCGCCCGCGCCGGTCTCGGCTGCCTGCACCGCCAGCGGCAGGTTCACCAGGACCGTACGCCGGGCGGTCACCGCCGTCCGGACGGCATCGGCGGCGACGTCGGCGGCGGTCGCGGGATCGTCGACGCGGAACGGCAGCGCCCCGACCGCACGCGCCAGCGTCTCCTGGTCGACGAAGAAGTTCGACCGCGGCTCGGTCACCTCGGCCGCAAGGACCACCACCGGCGTGCGGCTCTTCGCCGCCTCGGTGATGCCGGTCATCGCGTTCGTGAGCCCGCAGCCCTGGTGCAGGGTGACCGCTGCCGGCCGGTCGGTCGTACGCGCGAACGCGTCGGCCATCGTGGCGGCTCCGCCTTCGTGACGCGCAGCGACGAAGCGCGCGCCTGCGGCGACCATGGCGTTGGTGACATGGAAGTTCCCCGAGCCGACGACCCCGAAGACGTGGTCGATCCCGGCAGCCACCAGCGCCCGCCCGACGGCCTCGGCGACCGTGGGGCCCGGCTCGATCATCCGCGTTCGACGAGCGCGACCGCGCGGGCGGGCGCGCCCGACCCGCTGACGATCGGCAGGGGTCCGACGACGATCACCGCTCCCGTGGGCGGGAGCGCCGCGAGGTTCTGCAGCTGGGTCAGGCCGTACTTGCCGCTCCCCATCAGGAACGAGTGGCACGGGAACGCGGGCTCGAAGGAGTGGGCTGCGCCGGCATCGGTGCCGACGGTCTCGACGCCGACGCCGACCACCGGCGACGCCTCGGCGACCCAGCGCGCGCACTCGGGGCTCATGCCTGGGGTGTGCGGCCCGTTCTGGTCGGCGTTGAGGAAGCGTTCCTGGCTGTCGGAGCGCGCGTCCCAACCGGTGCGATAGAGCAGCCACCCGCCCTCGGGCAGGGGATCATGCTCCCGCTCCCACGCCTGGACGTCGTCGACCTCGAGCAGGAAGTCGGGGTCCTCCGCGGCCTGGGCGCTGAAGTCGAGCACGACGGCCGGCCGGATCAGGTGGGCGACCGGCACGCTCGCCACGTCGAGGCCGCCCTGACCAGTGACCCAGTGGTTGGGGGCGTCGAGGTGGGTGCCGGTGTGCTCGCCGCTGCGGAAGTTGTTCCAGTACCACGCGGGTCCGCGGTCGTCGTACCGGCTGATCTCCTCCAGCTCGAAGCTCGCGGTCTGTCCGAACTCCGGCGGGAGCCGGATCACCGGGGTGTCGGAGCCGAGGGGAGCGGTCAGGTCGACGATCTCCACCGAGCCGTCGGCGAGGGCGTCGGTGAGGGCACGGAGCACGGTGGGCATGGCAGCACGGTACGCCGAACCCGGACCCCATTGGCACTCGTCGCCGGTGAGTGCTAGTTTCGGAGTTGGCACTCTCGACCCGAGAATGCCAACGCTTGCCAGGACGCACGGCCCCCGCGACGGCGTACGTCAGTGCAGGCTCCAACGTCCGGGAGCGCTCCGCTCCCGATCCCGCACAGTGGAGAAAGTGGAGGTCGACATCGTGTCGGTCAACATCAAGCCTCTCGAGGACCGGATCGTCGTCAAGCCCCTCGAGGCCGAGGAGACCACCGCCAGCGGTCTGGTCATCCCCGACACCGCCAAGGAGAAGCCTCAGGAGGGCGAGGTCCTCGCGATCGGGCCCGGCCGGATCGATGACCACGGCAACCGCGTCCCCCTGGACGTCGCGGTGGGCGACAAGGTCATCTACAGCAAGTACGGCGGTACCGAGGTGAAGTACAGCGGCGACGAGTACCTGATCCTCTCGGCCCGCGACGTGCTGGCCGTCGTTTCCTGACTCCTCTCTTTTCGGGTCGTCCGCGTGGGCGGGTGCTCTGGCAGCCGCTCAGGCGGACGACCCTCACTCTTCTAGGAGGCACTCATGCCCAAGATCCTGGAGTTCGACGAGCAGGCCCGCCGGTCGCTCGAGCGCGGGGTCGACGCCCTCGCCGACACGGTCAAGGTGACCCTCGGCCCCAAGGGGCGCTACGTCGTCCTCGACAAGAAGTGGGGCGTCCCCACGATCACCAACGACGGCGTCACGGTCGCCCGTGAGGTGGAGCTCGACGACCCGTTCGAGAACCTCGGCGCGCAGCTGGCCAAGGAGGTCGCCACCAAGACCAACGACATCGCAGGCGACGGCACCACGACCGCCACGGTGCTGGCGCAGGCGATGGTGCACGAGGGCCTGCGCGCGGTCGCAGCCGGATCGAACCCGATGGCGCTCAAGCGCGGCATGGACGCCGCGTCCGAAGCCGTCGGCGACGCCTTGCGCGACGCTGCGCGGGAGGTCGACTCCAAGGACGACATGGCGTCGGTCGCCACGATCTCCAGCCGCGACTCGCACATCGGCGAGCTGCTCGCGGAGTCCTTCGACAAGGTCGGCAAGGACGGCGTGATCACGGTCGAGGAGTCCAACACGATGGGCACCGAGCTGGAGTTCACCGAGGGCATGCAGTTCGACAAGGGCTACATCTCGGCGTACTTCGTGACCGACCCGGAGCGGATGGAGGCGGTGCTCGACGACCCCTACATCCTGCTGCACCAGGGCAAGATCTCGGCGATCGCCGACCTGCTGCCTCTCCTGGAGAAGGTCATCGCAGCCGGCAAGTCGCTCTTCGTGCTGGCGGAGGACGTCGAGGGCGAGGCGCTGTCGACGCTGGTCGTCAACAAGATCCGCGGCACCTTCACGGCAGTGGCGGTGAAGAGTCCGGCGTTCGGAGACCGCCGGAAGGCGATGATGCAGGACCTCGCCACCCTGACCGGTGGTCAGGTCGTCGCGCCCGAGGTCGGCCTCAAGCTCGACCAGGTCGGTCTCGACGTGCTGGGCACCGCGCGCCGCGTCGTCGTCACCAAGGACAACACCACGATCGTCGAGGGGGGCGGCAGCGCCGCCGACGTCGACGCTCGGGTCAACCAGATCAAGGCCGAGATCGAGAACACCGACTCCGACTGGGACCGCGAGAAGCTCCAGGAGCGGCTCGCCAAGCTGGCCGGCGGCGTCTGCGTCATCAAGGTCGGCGCCGCCACCGAGGTGGAGCTGAAGGAGAAGAAGCACCGTATCGAGGACGCCGTCTCCGCCACCCGTTCCGCGATCGAGGAGGGCATCGTCGCCGGCGGTGGCTCCGCGCTCATCCACGCGGTCTCCGTGCTCGACGGCGACCTCGGCCTGACCGGGGACGAAGCGGTGGGAGTCCGGATCGTGCGTCGGGCCGCGGACGCGCCGCTGCGCTGGATCGCCGAGAACGGCGGTGAGAACGGCTACATCATCGTCAGCAAGGTCCGGGAGGCCGGCGTCGGCGTCGGCTACAACGCCGTCACCGACGAGTACGGCGATCTGGTCGCCCAGGGCGTCCTCGACCCGGTCAAGGTCACCCGCTCCGCCCTGGTCAACGCCACCTCGATCGCCGGGATGCTGCTGACGACCGAGACTCTGATCGTCGACAAGCCTGAGGACGAGGAGCCCGCCGCCGGGCACGGTCACGGTCACGGCCACTGACCGGGGCGTGTCGGTCTCCGCGGTCGCGTGGGCTCATCCACGCGACCGTGTCCCCGGTGAGCCGACCTGGCGATCGCGAGCCTGAGCACACCGGACCCGGGCGATCTCCGATGAGGCGAATCACCGGGTCGGCACGCGCAGGGCTGGCGGAATCGCGGGTCGGCCACCGGTAGGATGTGGGAGTGGAGCGTGAGTCCGAGGTCCTGCCCGAGAAGTTCGCCCTCATGGGGCTCACCTATGACGACGTCCTGCTGCTGCCGGGCTACTCCGACCTGGCCCCGAGCGACATCGACACGACCACCCGGCTGACGCGCGAGATCGAGCTCAGGGCGCCGCTCGTCAGTGCCGCGATGGACACCGTCACCGAGAGCCGGATGGCGATCGCGATGGCCCGTGAGGGCGGCATCGGCGTGCTCCATCGCAACCTGTCGATCGACGACCAGGCCTACCAGGTCGACCTGGTGAAGCGCACGCAGACGGGCATCATCTCCAACCCCGTCACCATCGGGCCGGACCAGACGCTGGAGGACCTCGACCGCATCTGTGGTGAGTACCGGGTGTCCGGACTGCCGGTCGTCGACACCGACGACCGCCTGCTCGGCATCATCACCAACCGTGACCTGCGCTTCACCCCGGTCGCGGAGTGGGCGACCACCAAGGTCGACGAGGTGATGACGCCGATGCCGCTGGTCACCGGCCCGGTCGGGATCACCCGCGAGGAGGCCACCCGCCTGCTCCGTCAGCACAAGCGCGAACGCCTGCCGCTCGTCGACGACAGCGGCCACCTCGGCGGACTGATCACGGTCAAGGACTTCGTCAAGGGCGAGCAGTTCCCGAACGCGTCGTACGACGCGGACGGGCGCCTCATGGTCGGCGCCGCCATCGGCTACTTCGGCGACGCCTGGCAGCGCGCCACGACGTTGGTCGACGCCGGGGTCGACGTGCTCGTGGCCGACACCGCCCACGGGCACGTACGCATGCTGCTGGAGATGGTCGAGCGGCTGAAGTCCGACCCCGCCACCCGGCACGTCCAGGTCATCGGTGGCAACGTCGGCACTCGCGAGGGCGCCCAGGCGTTCGTCGACGCCGGCGCCGACGCGGTGAAGGTGGGCGTCGGTCCCGGTGCGATCTGCACGACGCGGGTCGTGACCGGCGTGGGTGTGCCGCAGGTCTCGGCGGTTCACGAGGCCGCTCTCGCCTGCAAGCCGGCGGGCGTACCGGTGATCGCCGACGGCGGCATCAAGTACTCCGGCGAGATCGCCAAGGCTCTGGTGGCCGGCGCGGACTCGGTGATGATCGGCGCCCTGCTGGCCGGTTGCGAAGAGGCCCCGGGCGACCTGGTCTTCGTCAACGGCAAGCAGTACAAGGCGTTCCGAGGCATGGGCTCGCTCGGCGCCATGTCGAGCCGCGGCAAGAAGTCCTACTCCAAGGACCGCTACTTCCAGGCCGAGGTCGCCAGCGACGACAAGATCGTCCCCGAGGGCGTCGAGGGGCAGGTGGCCTACAGGGGGCCTCTGTCCGCCGTGGCCCACCAGCTGCTCGGGGGGCTCAACCAGTCGATGTTCTACGTCGGCGCCCGCACCATCCCCGAGCTCCAGGAGAAGGGACGCTTCGTCCGGATCACCCAGGCGTCGCTGGCCGAGTCGCATCCTCACGACGTGCAGATGACGGTGGAAGCACCCAACTACACCCGCTGAGCGTTCCGCGCCGCCGGGCGGTCACCGGCCCGCAGCTACCGCGCGCAAAGACTCAGCGACCCGGTCGTGAGAAGTCCAACAGCGCGAGCGCAGCCCTGGCGTAGGCCCCCTCGACGTCGACGTCGACGTACCGCTGCTCGGTGTCGCCGAGGAGCATGGAGACGGCGTACCCGGGGGTCTCCCCGGGCAGGTGCTCCAGGCCGATGAACGCCTCGCCGAGAACGGCACGCAGCTGGTCCTCGCGTGGCAGCCAGATCGCCTCGCCTGCCTCGAGGCTGTCCAGAGCCCACTCGGTGGTGCCGTTGAACATGAGCAGGTCCCCGCCGAGGCCGAGCCGCCGCGTCTCGACCACCATGTCGCTGACCACGAACTCGACCTCGTCCAGGTCGCGGTCCGGGATCACGAACCAGTCACCCTTCGCGGGGTGCCACTCCAGCCCGGCGGCTCGGAGGGCGGCGGCGAGCTGTCGCGAGATCACACCCCCAGTGTGCGCGACGCCGGAGGCGATGACCCGGAGCGGGCGTCCTGGAGCTGTGACCACGCCCCGCCCACCGGTCGGATCTTCAGGGCCAGCGGGCGGTCCGGACGCTCTGCGGCGTGCGACGCGGAGCCGGCGCACACGGCTAGGGTCGTTGCGTGCCGATGCTCCACGAGATCCGCCGCTACCCGGTGAAGGCCATGGGTGGCGAGTCGCTGGCCGCGGTCCGGATCGACAGCCGCGGCCTGACCGGTGATCGCGCCTACGCCGTCGTCGACGGTGACGGCAAGCTCGCGACCGGCAAGCACTCGCGACGGTTCCGCCGGCGTGACGAGATCTTCGAGTTCGCGGCGCGCACGGTCGCCGGCGGCATCCGGGTGACCGGGCGTGACGGTGAGTGGTCGGCTCCGAGTGCCGAGGTCGACCGGATGCTGAGCGACGCCATGGGAGACGCGGTGCGCCTGCTCCCCGAGGCCGGCACGCCGTACTTCGACGCCGGACAGGTCTCCCTGGTCAGCACGGCCTCCCTCGAGTGGTGCCGCGTGCATCTCGGCGTCGACGCCGACCGGCGGCGGATCCGACCCAATCTCGTCGTCGACAGCGACGATCCCTTCGTCGAGGAGTCCTGGTCGGGAGAGATCAGCATCGGTGACGTCCTGTTGTGCCCCGTCGAGCGCATCGAGCGCTGCCGGATGATCGACGTCGCGCAGGAAGGCCTGCCGCAGGAGGGTAGGTGGCTGAAGTCGCTCACCGCCGCCCGCGAGATGTGCCTCGGCGTCTACCTCGACGTGGCGCGGTCAGGCACCGTCGCGGCCGGCGACGAGGTGCTGGTCAGAGGAGCCGGCTGACCGTGAAGCCCGCGCCGTGCTGGCCGTGGGTGGAGAGGGCCGGCTCGGCAGGCCCCGGCGGGCGGCGCCAGACCGTGTGACCGCGGCGGTGGGCGGCGTCGACCAGCACCCCGTACACCGAGCCGATCAGCGACGGGCTATGGGTCTCCGTCGTGGCCTCGTGAGGGAGCCCCCGCGACCGGTGCCAGCGCCGGTCGCCGGGCGACGTCCAGCTGACCGCGAGGTGACCGTCCGTGCCGACGGCCGCGAGCCAGGTACGCCCGCCGCGGTCGGCAGCGAGGGTGGGGGAGGAGTACGGCGACCAGCGGCCGGGCAGGCGGTCCGGCCGCTGCCACCGGGACGAGCTCTTTGCGGTGTGGTGGACCTCGAGCGTGCCACGCCGGCCCACCATGGCGAGCCACACCCGTCCGTCGGGGGCCGCGGCCAGGGCCGGCGTCGCCGTGCTCGACCAGGACCGGTGGTCGACCGGACGCAGCCCGGTCCAGCCACGGCCACCGTGGACGGTGTGCTGGGTCAGCAGCGTGCCCCGCCGGGTGACCGCCGCCATCCAGGCGCTGCCCTGCCGGTTCACGACGGCCGGTGCGGCGTGCGTCGACCACGACTCCGGCACGCCCATCCGGTGCGGGCGGCTCCAGTGACCGGCCTCGGCGGTGTGCCGTTCGACCAGGGTTCCGGCCGCGGACACCGCGAGGATCCGGACCCGTCCCTGGCCGTCGACGACCAGTGCCGGCGACGAGGTGGTCGAGCCGGACAGGACGTGTCGCGGTGGGGAGAACATGGGCGAGAGCGGGCCGGTGTGGGCGGCCAGGACCCGGCCGCCGGCGGCGACGGCCGCCACCCAGACCCGCCCGCGGGTGTCGGTGGTGAGGGAGGGAGCCGCTCGGGATGACCAGGCGCCGCGGCCGCCGAGCCGCACCGTCCGCCCGGAGGGCCGCTGCACGACGAGGTCACCGACCGCAGTGGTCCGGGCGGACCACAGGCCACCGCGGGCGTCGGCCGTCGCGACCGCGGAGCGCGTCGAGCCGAGGTACGGCGCGGGAGCCGTGTCGGCGAGATGCAGGTAGCGGAAGTCGGAGGTCGGCACCGTGCGGACGTCGTACCCGCCGGCCACCGCCATGTTGTACTCCTCGACGGTGACGGTTCCGTCGCCGACCGCCGAGACCCAGGCGACGTGTCCGACCCGTCCGGCGTCCGTCTGCGCCACGGCGCCGACGGCGGGGACGTGGTCCACCAGATATCCGAGCTCGGATGCTGCTTCGTCCCAGTGGTCGGCGTTGCCCCAGTGCACGCCGCCGAAGTGGTTCTCGAAGTCGGAGAGGCCGTTGGTCATCCGCAGCCGCCATGCCACGAAGCTCGTGCAGTTGCGGAGGGCGAATCCCCACGGGTCCCCGTAGCTGCCGTTGTAGAACCAGATGTGCTTGGCGCACACGCGCGGTTTCGGAGGCGGCTGGTCGGCCGGTCCGGGCTTGTCCGGCGCGTGCGGTCCGTTGGTGGGATGACCGGGCGTGTTCGGCCGGGGATCTCCGGGCGAGCCGGGACGACCGGGACCGTCCGTCGGTTTCGGCTTCACGGGCGGAAGTGGCACCAGGGGACACTGGCCGAGACCGGCGTACGGGTAGTCGTCGCCGGTGGCGTACGACGGCGCGGCGAGACCGACGACGGACATGATGGTGGCAACCGAGAGCACCCACCCGACGCCCCGACGGCCGCGCCGTCTCTGGAGTGGGGACGGCATTCAGGCTCCGATCGCGTGTGTGCCCCCAGGGTCCCTGAGCCTGTGCGGAGCCGCTGGGGAACTTCAGATCTTTACCGTTCACACACGGTGATCGGGACGAAGGTCCCACGTCGATACGCTGAGACAGTGAGCGAGATCGACATCGGGCGGGCCAAGCGCGCACGCCGGGCGTACTCCTTCGACGACATCGCGATCGTCCCGAGCCGGCGTACCCGAGACCCGGAAGAGGTCAGCATCGCCTGGCAGATCGACGCCTACCGCTTCGAGCTCCCGATCGTTGCCGCACCGATGGACTCGGTGATGTCACCCGAGACCGCGATCGCGCTGGGCCGTCACGGTGGCCTCGGCGTCCTGAACCTGGAGGGTCTCTGGACGAGGTACGACGATCCCACGGACCAGCTGGCCGAGATCGCGGCCCTCGAGGCGGGAACGGCCGTGCGTCGCATGCAGGAGATGTACGCCGAGCCGGTCCGGGCCGAGCTGATCACCGCGCGGCTCCACCAGATGCGTGAGTCCGGCGTGACGGTTGCGGGCGCGCTCAGCCCGCAACGGACCAAGGAGTTCGCGAAGACCGTCGTCGACGCCGGCGTCGACATGTTCGTGATCCGCGGCACGACCGTGAGCGCCGAGCACGTCAGCGGTCAGGCCGAGCCGCTGAACCTCAAGGAGTTCATCTACGAGCTCGACGTCCCGGTGATCGTCGGTGGCTGCGCGACGTACCAGGCTGCGCTCCACCTGATGCGCACGGGAGCGGCGGGCGTCCTCGTCGGTTTCGGCGGCGGTGCCGCACACACCACGCGCACGGTGCTCGGTGTCTCGGTGCCGATGGCCAGCGCCGTGGCCGACGTGGCGGGGGCCCGACGCGACTACATGGACGAGTCCGGTGGCCGGTACGTCCACGTGATCGCGGACGGGTCCATCGGCCGGAGCGGCGACATCGCCAAGGCGATCGCGTGCGGTGCCGACGCGGTGATGATCGGCTCACCCTTCGCCCGGGCGAGCGACGCACCCGGTCACGGCTTCCATTGGGGAGCCGAGGCGCACCATGCCGAGCTGCCGCGGGGGCAGCGCGTCGAGATCGGCTCCGTCGGCACGTTGGAGGAGATCCTGTTCGGCCCGTCCCGGGTCGCCGACGGCACCATGAACCTCGTCGGTGCCCTGCGGCGGGCGATGGCGACCACCGGTTACACCGAGCTCAAGGAGTTCCAGCGGATCGAGCTCGTCGTCTCCTGACCGGCTGCTCGGCACTCTTCCCGGCCGGTCGACGTACGTGGCCGGCAGCTCCGCCCTCCTCAGAGGTGTTCAGACGTGCACCGGCCCACCTGCAGGCACCGGCTCACCGGCAGGCACCGGGTGCGCGTCCCACCGCGGACTGCTCGTGGCCGGCAGCGGTCACAGGGAGAGATCATGACGACGACTGCCGCAGCGCCCGGCCCGGTCGACGACCGGTGGGCCTTTCATGCACCACTGACCCGGCACCTCGACCACCCGGTCGCCGAGGGGCTGGTGACGGCGCTCGGACGCCGTCCTGAGGCGAGCCGACCACGGGCTCTGCCCGACGACCTGCGGCGACTCACCGACCGGGAGCTGACGGTGCTCCGGGTGATGGCGACGGGGGCCACCAACGCCGAGATCGCCGCCGAGCTGGTGGTGTCGGTCGCTACGGTGAAGACCCACGTGGCGCGGGTGCTGGCGAAGCTCGGGCTGCGTGACCGGGTCCAAGCCGTGGTGTTCGCCTACGAGTCCAGGCTCGTCACGCCGACCTGACCGCCCTGCTCGCTTGCAAAGCCATCAACCACCGCGTCCACAGAAACGTCCTGGATCCAACAGCTGAATCCGCCCACCGCCACACCCCCGGTGAACGGCGAGGCGATCGTGTCGCCCTCCTACGTCCACCACGACCCTCCCGGGCAGACCGGTCGTGCCCTGGCCACCGGCGGCCGGTGCCGGCGGGGCTGCCGGGGCCGCCGGCTTCGCGGCCCGACCTCGTCACGCCGTCCTCGTGACGTCGAGCAGGTCGAGGATGCCGGCGACCCCACTGGCGAGGAACGCCGGGCCACCGGGGCCCTGGCCCCACAACACCTCGTACCACGGTCCGAGCCGGTGCCAGTCCAGGGCGCGCCGGAGCTCCTCGTCGGAGACGCCGTACGACGTCGCCACGGACTCGGCGACCGGCTCGGGTGTGCCGTAGAGCGGCCACGCAAGGTCGACGGCGGGGTCGGCCACGCGCGCGTCCTTCCAGTCCAGCACCCCCACCACGCCGTCAGGACCCGACGTCACGTGGTGGGCGGCCAGGTCGCCGTGGACAAGAGTGGTCGGCGTTCGCAGCGCGATCCTCCGGAGCAGGGCGCGGCCGGGCTCCTGGTACTCCTCCGGGAGCAGTGGCAGCACCCGGTGTAGCATCCGCTCGAGGGTTGCCAGCAGCTCGGCGCGGGCTGCGGTCGCGTCCGGGATGCCGGACTCGACGTAGATGGTGACCGGCATGTCGTGGAGGGCGCGCAGGAACTCACCGAGCCGGCGCCCGTCGGCAGCGGTCAGCGGTGCCCGGGTCGCGAGCTCGCCCCGGAGGAGCCGGTGGCGCACCCGGAGGGGTGACTCGTCCAGCACGATCGGGACCGGGGCCTCCAGGGGCAACAGCGGCGCCAGCCGGGGCATCAGCCTGACCTCGTTGCGCAGCTGGACCTCGGCATCGGCGAAGCGCGGCACCCTGTCCAGCCAGGTGCCCTCGACGGCGGTGGCCACGGTGTCCCAGCCCTCATGCGGCTCACCGTGGTCCGCGGCGCGCTCGCGCAGCCAGTCGCCGAAGAGCGCCACGGCGTCCGGCATGAACGGGATCTCGGGGTCGCTGATCTGCGCCAGCAGGTGCTCGATGCTGAGCCACGCGCCGTAGGCGACCTCCTCGGGCTGCGGGGTGATCGGGCCGTCCCACGTCGTGACGTAGCGGTAGGCGTGGTACGTCGTGTGCTCGTCGGCGTAGTCGCCCTCACCGAGCGGGGTCAGCTCGCTGGTCACGCCGAGCTCCTCGGCCAGCTCCCGGCGCGCGCCTTCGAAGGGGTCCTCGCCCGCGAGCACGACCCCACCCGCGGTGAAGTCCCAGTACGCCGGGTAGACGTCCTTGGTGGGGGTGCGGCGGTGGACGTAGATCCGTCCGTACGGGTCGCGGACGACGACGCCGGTCGCGGCGTGTCGGAGGTTCTGGGCGCGCATCACCGAACGAGGGGTACTCCCGACCGGACGCCCCCCGTCGTCGTAGAGCGCAACGACCTCCTCGGTCACGACGACTATGAAACCTCAGCGGCAGCCTCAGCGTTCACGAAGTCCGGGAGTCAGGTCGCCGGGTACGTCGCGCCCGGACACCGCGAGCCTGGTCATCCGGCGAGCCTCCAGGAGCCGGGCACGGTCGCCGACGCCGCGCCGGAGCGCTTCGAGAACCGGCAGGACCCGGATCGGACGGCCAGGGGAGTAGCTGTTCCACCACGTCGGGATGTAGGCCGCTCGGGTCACCTCGAAGCCGTGGGGCGTCTCCCGGAACGTGAAGCGCACGCTGATGCCTTCGTAGGCACGCGGATACCTCGGGTCGCTCTGCCCGACCATGTTGCCCATCCCGTAGACCACCCACGTGCCGTTCACCTGGGTGATCGGCTGCACGACGTGCGCGTGCTCGGCGAAGACCACGTCGACGGCCGGGCTGGCGGTGAGGCGGCGTACCAGGGCGACCTGTTCGGAGTTCGGGAGCCGGGAGTACTCGTCGCCACCGTGGTACTGGACGAGAACGATGTCGGCGCCCGACGCCTTCGCCGCGCGTGCCTGGGCGATCAGGTTCTCGGCGTTCCACATCGAGACGGCGAAGCGCTGGGCGGGCGGGAGCGTGAAGCCGTTGAGCGAGTAGGTGCCGCCGACGATGCCGACCTTCACGCCCTCCTTCGTGGTGAGGATCACGGGTCTCCGGCGCTCCGACGGAGTCCGGAACGTGCCGACGTGACGGACGCCGGCGTTCTCGAGCAGGGTCGCGGTCCGGACCAGGCCGGTGAAGCCCTGGTCGATGCTGTGGTTGGAGTCTGTGGTGCAGGCGTCCCACCCCATCGACGCGATCCAGCGGGCGATCTCGGGTGGCGCGGCGAAGACCGGGTAGTTGGAGAGGTGGTGGTCGTCTGCGGCGAACGGCACCTCCTCGTGGCAGATCGCGAGGTCCGCCCCGGCCACGAGGGGCCTCATCGCGGCGAACATCGGGTCGAAGTCGAAGCGCTGCCGTTCTCCACGGCGTACCGCATCCTCGTGTGCGCTCTGCCAGACGGTGTCGTGCCACAGCAGGTCGCCGCTCATCAGGACCGAGACGGTGCGATGGCGCTCCGCGCGCGGCGCGGGGTCCTCGCCTGCCGGCTGCGACGCCGGGGGGTCGGGCGCCACCAGGTCAGGGCCGGTCGGCAGCGCCGTGTCGATCGGCGTCCCGACGACCGGCGCGGCGGTGGGCGATGAGGACCGCGAGGCCGCGAGCCGGGCCCGGTCCCCGGCTCTCGGGTAGGGGTGGGCGAGCGCGGCCACGGCCAGGGCTAGGGTCACGACCACGCAGACGGCGGCGACCCGGGTCAGTGTGCGCACGCGCCCTCCGTCCTCTGCCGCTCTCGGGGTACGACGCCCCGGGAGCGCGTCGCGGTTGCCGCCGGCCCGCGCCTGGTTGAGAGGATCGTCTCCGTGGCCGCCCAGTCAAGTGCCCTCGGGCCCGTCGCGCGAGCCGGCGCGCTGGCGGAGCTGTCCGCCTCCGGCGCCGGCGAGCCGCTCGACGTCCTGGTCGTGGGCGGCGGGGTCGTCGGGACGGGGGCCGCCCTGGACGCGGTCTCCCGCGGCCTGACCGTCGGGTTGCTGGAGCAGCGTGACCTCGCCAGCGGTACGTCGTCCCGCTCGAGCAAGCTCGTCCACGGTGGCCTGCGCTACCTCCAGATGTTCGACTTCGGGCTCGTTCGCGAGGCCCTGGAGGAGCGCGGTCTGCTGCTGACCCGGTTGGCGCCCCATCTGGTGCGGCCGGTGCCGTTCCTCTACCCGCTGCACCGCACCGTCGAGCGGCCCTACGTCGGGGTCGGACTCGCTCTGTACGACGTGCTGGCGTCGGTGGGCAAGTACGAGATGGGTGTGCCCAGGCACCGGCACCTGTTCCGCAAGCAGGTCGCCCGGATCGCACCGGACCTGCGCACCGACGAGCTGAGCGGAGCGGTGCGGTACTACGACTGCCAGGTGGATGACGCCCGGCTCGTGGTCACCATCGCGCGCACGGCCGCGCACCACGGAACCCTCGTCGCCACCCGGACCCGCGTGACGGGGTTCCTCCGTGAGGGCTCCCGGGTCGTGGGAGTCCGGGCGACCGACCTCGAGTCCGGCTCCGAGCTGCAGGTGCGCTCTCGCGTCGTCGTGAACGCGACCGGGGTGTGGACCGACGACGTCGAACGACTGCTGGGCACGCGACTGTCGCTGGACGTCGAGGCGAGCAAGGGGATCCACCTCGTGGTGCCGCGCGACCGCATCCGCTCCGAGTGCGGCTTCATCACGCGGACGGAGAAGTCGGTGCTGTTCGTCATCCCCTGGGGTCGGCACTGGATCATCGGCACCACCGACACCGCATGGGACCTCGACCTCGCTCACCCCGCTGCCTCGCGCCGGGACATCGAGTACTTGCTCGAGCACGTGAACAAGCTGCTCCGCGTCCCGCTCGACCACCGCGACGTCGAGGGTGTGTACGCCGGTCTGCGTCCGCTGCTGGCCGGCAAGCCGGGTCGTGGGGTCGGGTCGGGTGGCGAGGGCGAGGTGGCGACGACGAGGGTCTCGCGGGAGCACACGGTGGTGAGCCCCGTGCCCGGCCTGGTGCTGATCGCCGGCGGCAAGCTCACGACGTACCGGGTGATGGCGCGGGACGCGGTCGACCTGGCCGTCCGCGACTGGCCGGGCGTAGCACCGTCACACACCGAGCGAGTGCCGCTGCTCGGTGCCGACGGCTTCCTGACCCGCACGAACCAGCGGGTTGCGCTCAGCCGCCGGTCGGGCCTCGAGGTGGGCCGGATCGACCACCTGCTGGGGAGGTACGGCGGGTTGGTCGACGACCTGCTGTCGCTCCTGGTCGCCCGGCCCGAGCTCGCCGAGCCGCTGCCCGGGGCCGAGGACTATCTGTCGGCCGAGGTCGTCTACGCCGTCACCCACGAGGGCGCCCGCCATCTCGACGACGTCCTGGCCCGGCGTACCCGGATCTCCATCGAGACCTTCGACCGTGGCACCGTCGCGGTCACGGCGGCTGCCGACCTGATGGCCGCCGAGCTCGGCTGGAACCGGGCCCGCCGCGACGACGAGGTCGACCACTACCTGCGCCGCGTCGAGGCCGAGCGGCAGTCGCAGGAGAAGCTCACCGACCAGGAGGCCGACGAGGCGCGCGTCAGCGCACCCGACATCGTCTGAGGGCGGTCCGACTCGCCCACCCCAGTCCTCGTCGGTCGAGCAGTCCTCGTCGGTCGAGCATTCCTCGCCGGTCGCCGCCGACCCTCGACCGATGCCGCCGGCCGATGGCGTCGGCCGGACCTCCACCCGGGTTACCGCGGGGTAGTAGGGGGGAAGGGGTCGACATACCCTCGGTGCATGAGTGAGCCGCATCCGTCCTCGGGACCTGTGGTGGAGGGCCCGCACGACCCCGAGCACGACCCCACGGCGTCGTACGCCCTCGACCGGGGCTACGTCTGGAACCTCACCCGGCGCCTGGTCGCCACGTCGGGCCGCTCGGTCGGGCTCCGGTCGCCGATCGGCGACCAGCCGCTGGCAGACATCCCGCAGTCCTCGGAGGAGGATGTCGAGGAGGCGTTCCGCCGGGCGCGCCGGGCCCAGACGGCGTGGGCGCGTACGCCGATCGACCAGCGAGTCGATGCGCTGCTGCGTCTGCACGACCTGGTGCTCGACCACCAGGCCGAGATCCTCGACCTGATCTGCCTGGAGTCGGGCAAGGCCCGCAAGCACGCCTTCGACGAGCCGATGCACATCGCGCTCACCGCTCGCTACTACGCCCGCACGGCCCACGACCACCTCGACCCGCAACGCGTCAGGGGCGTGATCCCGGTGCTCACCCGGGTCGACCTCCACCGCGTGCCCAAGGGCGTGGTGGGCGTGATCTCCCCATGGAACTACCCGTTCACGATGGCGCTGTGCGACGGGTTGCCCGCCCTGCTCGCAGGGAACGCCGTGGTCGCGAAGCCGGACGCGCAGACCATGCTCTCGGCCCTCCTCGGCGCGCAGCTGATCGAGAGGGCCGGATTCCCACCCGAGCTGTGGCAGGTTGTGGCAGGTCCCGGCCCGGAGATCGGCCCCGCCCTGGTCCGGCGTGCCGATCACATCTGCTTCACCGGGTCGACCGCCACCGGGCGTCTGATCGCGCAGGGATGTGCCGACCGGCTGATCAGCTGCTCCCTCGAGCTCGGCGGCAAGAACCCCATCCTGGTCCTCCGCGACGCCGACCTGGAGAAGGCGGCGGAGGGTGCGGTGCGAGCGGCGTTCTCCAACGCCGGCCAGCTCTGCGTGTCGATGGAGCGGCTGTTCGTCGCCGACCAGGTCTACGACCGGTTCCTGGAGCGGTTCGTCGCACGCACCGCGGCGATGACCCTCGGCGCCACGCTCGACTGGGGCAACGACATGGGCTCGCTGATCAGCCGCCGCCAGCTCGAGACCGTGACCGCGCACGTCGAGGACGCCGTCGCCCGAGGGGCGCGGGTGCTCACCGGTGGCCGCTCTCGGCCCGACCTCGGTCCGTTCTTCTACGAGCCCACGGTCCTCGAAGGCGTCACTCCCGAGATGACCTGCTTCGGCAAGGAGACGTTCGGGCCCGTGGTGGCGGTGTACCGCTTCCACGACGAGGCCGACGCGATCGACCGCGCCAACGACGGCGAGTACGGCCTCAACGCCTCGATCTACAGCAACGACGGGCCACGGGCCCGGGCGATCGCGCAGCGGATCAGGTGCGGCAGCGTGAACATCAATGAGGGGTTCGCCGCGTCGTTCGGCAGCATCGAGGCCCCGATGGGAGGCATGCGCTCGTCCGGTCTCGGTCGGCGGCAGGGCAGCGAGGGCGTGCTCCGCTTCGCCGAGTCGCAGTCGGTCGCGACGCAGCGGGTCAGCCCCATCGCACCGCGCTTCGGCGTCTCCGACCGGACCTACGCCGAGGTGATGACGGCCGCGCTGCGCCTGATGAACAAGCTCAGGCGGGCGTGAGGCTCCCCCTGGCCGCGAGCCACTCGACCAGCGAGACGAGCGGCGCGTGAGTGCCCACCGGCGGAACGACTACGACGTCCTGGTGGTCGGCTCGGGGTTCGGAGGTTCGGTCGCGGCCCTCCGGCTCACCGAGAAGGGCTACCACGTCGGCGTGCTCGAGGCAGGAGCGCGGTTCGAGGACGACGACTTCGCGAGGACGTCGTTCGATATCAGGCGATTCGTGTTCCGCCCCGAGATCGGCTGCTACGGCATCCAGCGCATCGACGCGCTCAGGAACTGCCTGATCCTGTCCGGTGCGGGGGTGGGTGGTGGGTCGCTGGTCTATGCGAACACCCTCTACGAGCCGCTCGAGCAGTTCTACGACGACCCGGCGTGGAAGGACATCACCGACTGGCGGGCCGAGCTGGCGCCGTACTTCGACCAGGCGAAGCGGATGCTCGGCGTCGCGGAGTACCCACGAACGACGCCGTCCGACCAGGTGATGAAGCAGGTCGCGGACGACCTCGGCGTCGGCGAGACGTTCCACCCGGCACCGGTCGGGGTCTTCTTCGGCGGACCGGGCCAGCTGCCCTCGGCGAGCGTCCCCGACCCGTACTTCGGGGGCGTCGGACCCGACCGCAACCCGTGTCGGCACTGCGGTGAGTGCATGACCGGGTGCCGGCACAACGCCAAGAACACCCTGGTCAAGAACTACCTGTACCTCGCCGAGCAGAACGGCGCGCGAGTGCTGCCGCTGACGACCGTCACCCGCATCGAGCCACGCGCGGGCGGCGGGTACGACGTCCACGTGCGGTTCACCAAGGCCAAGCTCAACCGCTCAGGGTCGAGCTCCGTGCTCAGCGCAGACCAGGTGGTGCTCGCGGCGTCCGCGCTCGGCACCCAGCGCCTGCTGCACCGGATGAAGGACGAGGGTCACCTTCCGCGGCTCTCCGAGCGGCTGGGGCATCTCTCGCGTACCAACTCCGAGTCCATCCTCGGGGCCATCGCACCAGACGCGCGCGCCGACTACAGCCAGGGGGTGGCGATCACCTCGTCGTTCCACCCCGACGAGCACACGCACATCGAGCCGGTCCGCTACGGCAAGGGCAGCAATGCGATGTGCCTCCTCCAGACCGTGCTCACCGACGGTGACCTCGGGCCGCGCTGGCGCACCTGGCTGAAGGAGCTGTGGACACAGAGGGCGTCCGTGCTCGACCTCTACGACCTCCGCCGGTGGTCCGAGCGCACGGTGATCGCCCTGGTCATGCAGAGCTACGACAACTCGATCACGGTGTTCACGCGGTCCGGCCGTCTCGGTCGGCGCGTGCTGACCTCGCGACAGGGTCACGGCGAGCCCAACCCGACCTGGATCCCGATCGCCAACCGGGTGGCACGGCGGATGGCCGAGATCCTCGGCGGCACTCCTGGCGGATCGATCGGCGAGCCGTTCAACATGCCACTGACTGCGCACTTCATCGGCGGCTGCACGATCGGCGACTCGCCCGACTCCGGGGTCGTCGACGCCTACCAGCGGGTCTTCGGTCACCCCGGCCTGCACGTGGCGGACGGCTCCGCGATCTCGGCGAACCTCGGCGTGAACCCGTCGCTCACCATCACGGCCCAGGCCGAGCGGGCCATGGCGTTCTGGCCCAACCTGGGCGAGGCCGACCCGCGCCCGGCTCTGGGCGCGACGTACCAGCGGATCACGCCGGTGGCCCCGATCCGTCCGATCGTGCCGGAGGACGCGCCGGCCGCGCTTCGGCTGCCGATCGTCGCGGTCAGCTGAGGCGGTCGTCAGGGCCGTGTGCAGCTGTCGTTGCCCTCGGTGGCGCGACCCGGGGCTGACCGTGGTGCCGGTCTGCTCGATCGTTCGAGCACGCCGCACGACGGCCCCGGAGGGACCGGCGCCGGGGTCGAGGCGTGGATCCGGGGCCACCGGGGTGAGGACGAGGACGACCGCCGGGACCATTCCTCGCCACGGTCCAGCCGGTCGTGGCCGAGCCCTGGAGATTCCTGCATCCCCCGCGTAACCCGCCGCCGGCGCTCTCGTTGAGCCAGCGAGGTCCCGCACCCGAACTCCCTCCCTCGGCGGGGCCCCTCTGTCCGGGGATGAGCATGCGGGCCCCGGACAACCAGAGCCCGGCTCACTCCCTGATCGCCGGGCTCTGGCGCGTCGGAGGTGGGCGCCTCCGGGTCAGCGGCCCGCGGACCGCGGATAGGCTGCGGTCATGTCGGAGCACGACCTGGTCCTCGTCGTGGACTTCGGAGCCCAGTACGCCCAGCTGATCGCACGGCGGGTGCGCGAGGCGAGGGTCTACTCCGAGATCGTGCCGCACACGATGCCGGTGCCGGACATGCTGGAGCGCAAGCCGGCGGCGATCATCCTGTCCGGCGGCCCGTCGTCGGTGTACGCCGCCGGGGCCCCGGGGGTCGACGGCAGCGTCTTCACCTCCGGCGTCCCGGTGTTCGGCATGTGCTACGGCTTCCAGCTCATGGCGCAGGGGCTCGGGGGCGCCGTGTCGCCGACAGGCGCCCGTGAGTACGGCCGGACGCCGGTCAAGGTCGACCACGCGGGCGTACTGCTCGCGGATCTGCCCGCCGACCACTCGGTGTGGATGTCCCACGGCGACTCGGTGATCGCCGCGCCGCCTGGCTTCGACGTCCTGGCGTCCACCCGGGTCACGCCGGTGGCGGCCTTCGAGGACACCGGCCGCGGACTCGCCGGCGTGCAGTGGCACCCGGAGGTCCTGCACACCGAGCACGGCCAGCAGGTGCTCGAGCACTTCCTGCACCACATCGCCGGCTGCCGGCCGACGTGGACGATGGTCAACATCGTCGACGAGCAGGTCGACCACATCCGCGAGCAGATCGGCGACGGCCGGGCCATCTGCGCGCTGTCGGGCGGCGTGGACTCCGCCGTCGCCGCCGCGATCGTCCAGCGCGCGATCGGCGACCGCCTCACCTGCGTGTACGTCGACCACGGGATGATGCGCTCCGGCGAGACCGAGCAGGTGCGCCGTGACTTCGAGGCCGTCTTCGACTCGCTGGAGGTGGTCGACGCAGGCGACCAGTTCCTCGGCGCGCTCGACGGCATCCACGACCCCGAGGAGAAGCGGAAGATCATCGGCCGCGAGTTCATCCGGACCTTCGAGGCGGCCGAGGCGCGCGTCTTCGACGACGCCCGCGCCGGCGAGACCGCCTACCTGGTCCAGGGCACTCTCTACCCGGACGTCGTCGAGTCCGGCGGGGGAACGGGCACCTCCACCATCAAGTCCCACCACAACGTCGGTGGCCTGCCGGACGACCTCCGCTTCGAGCTGGTCGAGCCGCTGCGCACGCTGTTCAAGGACGAGGTGCGCAAGGTCGGCGAGCAGCTCGGCCTGCCGCCGACCATGGTGTGGCGCCAGCCGTTCCCCGGCCCGGGCCTCGGCATCCGGATCATCGGCGAGGTCACCCGAGAGCGCCTCGACGTCCTGCGGCAGGCGGACCTGATAGCGCGTGAGGAGCTCACCGCCGCCCACCTCGACCGGGACATCTGGCAGTTCCCGGTGGTGCTGCTCGCCGACGTCCGTTCGGTCGGCGTCCAGGGCGACGGCCGCACCTACGGCCATCCGATCGTCCTCCGCCCGGTCACCTCGGAGGACGCGATGACCGCCGACTGGGCCCGGTTGCCCTTCGACCTCCTGGAGAGGATCTCGACCCGGATCACCAACGAGGTCGCCGAGGTCAACCGGGTCACGCTCGACATCACCTCGAAGCCCCCGGGCACCATCGAGTGGGAGTAGACCACCCACTCCGACCCTGCGCCGACGCTGGACCGCCAATGAACCAGGCGTTGTCGCGGGCCTGCTGTGCGACGGATCCATGCGCTCCACTCGGGGAGCTCTCTCACCTCCGGGCATCGTCACCTTGTGCGCAACCGTGCACTCTCATGCCGAGGGCACGGCCGGTCCGCCGAGGAGGTTCCGCAAGCACGACGAAACGTAGAGTCGTCGCATGGAGCTCTCGACCTCGCTTCTCGCCGACCGACCGGAGGCGATACCAGCCGTTGCAGACATGCGGTGGCGTGAATGGGGCCGTCCTCCGGAGCCCGTCGAGTACTCGTTCTGGCTGGACACCACGACACGGGAAGCTGGCCGTTCGGGGTTGCCTGTCACGTTCGTCTGCGCGGACCGGGCGGGCGACGTGGTCGGCGCCGTGGGGCTTGACGAGTACGACCTGGATGAGCGACGCGAGACCTCCCCGTGGGTCACGGGCACCATCGTCCGCGCTGATCGGCGTGGTCTGGGTGCCGGGCGGCTTCTGATGGGCCACCTCGAGCGGTGGGCGGCGGAGCACGGCTTCGACGAGCTCTGGGTCGGGACGGAGGCTGCCGCAGGATTCTACGAACGGTGTGGCTGGGTTCCGCTCGAGGTCTTCACGACATCCACCGGCGACAGGATGTCGGTCCTCCACAAGCACCTGGCCTAGGCAAGATGCGTCAGCCACCGAAGCGCGAGCAGCGCGCCCTGCCTGGCGGTCGCCAGCGAGGCGTTGACAACCCCGAAGCGCCCGCCTGTCGCCGCCTGCCGGTCCCGCGGCGCCCGGCGTCACCGGCGGGTGCTGGTGGCGACGTCAGGTGCGGTTCCGACAGGTCCGGAAGCCCTCTGGGTCGACGTCAAGGGGGTGACCGCGGTGCGGCGACGGTTACCGGAAGGTGCTGTGCTGGTCCTGCCCGGTCGCGTTGACGTAGTTCCTGGCTCCTGTGTACGTCGTGCCGCGCCAACCGAGCTCGAGCTGTCTCGGGCCCACTCCGCGAGCCCGGAAGTGGTTGTAGTCGCTGTGGTTGCCGGGCTTGCCGGCGACCCCGGAGTCGCCTGGCACGGTGCCGTAGACCGCGTGGGCGGTGTTGGTCGCGATCAGCGTGTTGTGCGTGAACGTGTTCCGATAGGCGTAGTACTGGACCAGCAGCTCCGGTGAGTCGTCGTCGAGGCGGTTGTTGCCGCGCAGCCAGTTCCTGGTGAACACGTTGTCGTGCGAGGAGCCGGTGCGTACCCCGCCGCAGTCGTGGGCGCCGTTGCAGTACCCACCTGTCGTGATTCCGGTGAACAGGCTCCCCGTGATCCGGTTGCGGATCACCACGACATGGTCCGCCGTCCCTCGGGGGTTCTCCGCGGCCACCTCGACGCCGATGTCGCTGTCGGCCACCCGGTTGCGGGCGACCCGGATGTGCGAGCCCCCGTCGATGTAGATGCCGTCGGCACAGTTGCACCAGGAGCCGCCTTCCCAGTAGGCCGGGTTCCCCTGGGAGCGGATGCGCCTCACGACGTTGCGGGCGATCACTCCGTCTCGAGCGCGGTTGCGGTGGGTGTAGCGGTGGCTGCCGGTCAGCGTGCTCTCGAAGCCGATGGCGTCGATGCCGATGTTGTCGTTGTCGTGGATGCGGTTGCCGACGATGGACCAGCCTCTGACGTTCCCGTTGACGACCACGCTCTCGCTCGCCCCGAGGTGGAGGTTGTCCACTCGGTTGCGGGCGATGACCAGGCCGCGGATCGACCGACGAGGGTCGTCGCCGTAGGCGGCGATGCCGTGAGCGTTGATGTCGAAGCTGCCCAGAGTGTTGTTGTCGTTTCCGAGGTCGTGGACATGGTTGCCGAGGATGCGCACATGGCGGTCGTGCCCGTGCACATAGACACCGGCCGGGACGGTATTGAGCCTCCTGGTGCGGTAGCCGGTGATCTCGAGGCGACGCACAGTGATGTCCCGGCTGTTGGCGATCTGGACCATCCCGGTGAGTCTGCCCCGCGGGGGCCTCAGACCGGCGCCGGACAGCACCGGATGCTCGTGGCGGAAGGGCCGCACCGTGATGTGCTGCTGGCCGGCCAGCCGGACGCGCTGGTGGTACACGCCGCCACGCAGCAGCACCACGCCGCCGGTCTCGCCGAGCCTCTCCACGGCGGCACGGACGGTGCGGAGCGGGTCTGCCGCGGTGCCGGCCGCGCTGTCCGACCCGTGCGGACCGACGACGACCCGGGCAGTGGTCGACGACGCCGCGGCAGCCGCGGGTTCGGCCGCGACCGCCGTCAGTGGTGCGAGCACCACGGCGGTGGAGGCCGCACAGGCGATCACGTGCTTGCTCATCTGACTTCCTCTCCGTTGCCCCGGCCCGCCGTGCGGTACGCCTCGACGAGAGCCAGGTAGTTGTCCGCGATCTGCCGGACCGCTTCCTCTCGGGAGCCGCCCGCGACGAAGGCCCGCAGGGGCTCCCACCACACCGTCCTGCCGACCGCGAAGCCGTTGAAGCCAGGCGTCCTGGCGGCCGTCGTCAGCCAGCGACGCACTGCGGTCGCGTCGGCCCCCCGGCCGAGTACCAGGCAGCCGGCGTCCGGGTCGAGCTCGTGCACCGCCGCACTGATCCGCCGGGCGTCCTCGGCAGACTCCGGGCCCTCGAGCTTCCAGAGCGGCGGGCGGAGCCCGTCGGCGCCGATCTCCTTGATCGCATCGGCGGTCAGCTGCGCGCGGAGCTCACGGTCGTAACGGCTCTGGTCACCGCCGAGCTGGTCCAGCTGCGCAGGTTCGGCGGGAACCAGCAGCTCGAGCATGAGCCGCTGCTCCCGGCCATGAAGCCATGACGCGAGCTCGCCGAGCCGCTCGCGCTGACGGACGTTCATCGTCGTGTCGCCGCCGGGGTTGTACCGGACCAGCACCTTGGCATACGCCGGCCGATAGCGCTCGACCACGGCCGCAAAGTCGCCGTCGTTCTCGAAGCGGAGCTCGGCCTGCCCACTCACCTCCAGCGGCATCGCGATCGCCACGCCCGCGGCCCGTGCTGCAGCCAGGTGCCGACCGCCGTACTCCGCGTCGATGAGCAGGCAGGGAGTCGCATCGGCCACGAAGGGTGCCGCCGAGAGAAGTGCGTCGACGACGATCCTCTTCGCACCGATCATCTGGGCGGTCTGCTCCGCGGTGGGCGGTGCGGCGAGCCGCATGAATGACGTCCGGAACGAGTTGCGATGGTCGAAGGCCAGGGCGAACACCGGTCTCACAGCTCCCGGACCTCCACGTGCTCCACCATGTCGGCCACGTGCTGAGGATCGACAGCACCAGCGATCGGGGCGCGGACCGCTGCGGCCGCCGTGGCTGCGGCGCGACGGAGTGTCTCCGGCCAAGGCTCCCGCGCCAGCTCGCCGTCCGCGATGACCGCGACGACGGCGTCGCCGGCACCGACCGGATTCCCCTGCACCGACGGGGTCGCGGCGTGCCAGGCCCGCTCGTTGAGCACCCCGATCAACCCCCGCGCACCGAGGGTGACCACGGCCCGTTGGGCGCCGCGGTCGACCAGCCGGCGTGCCGCCTCGGCCGCGACCTCGACGGGGATCGGACGAGCCAGCCCGACCGTCTCGGCGAGCTCGCTCTCATTCGGTGTCACCACCGACGGCTCGCCGTCGAGTGCGTGCAGGAGCGGCTTGCCGTGGGCGTCGACGATCACCGCGAGACCTCCCTCACGAGCCGTCCATGTCAGCTGGCGGTAGGCGTCGTCCGGTACGCCTGGGGGGAGGCTCCCAGCGACAACCACGAGCCGGAAGGAGGGGAGCAGCGCCTCGAAGGCGGCGCGGAGCGCTTTCCACTCGGCGGTGGAGATGGCCGGCCCCGACTCGTAGAAGCCGGTGGCCACGCCGTCGGTGGTGCTGACAACGGTGACGGTGCGTCGGCTCTCTCCCTGGCACGGCACGAGGTCGTGCGGGACCCCATCGGCGTGGAGGGACGCCGTGATGTCGGCACCGGCTCGGCCGCCCGCGAAGGCCAGGACGCGAACCTCCCGACCCCATGCGTGGAGCAGTCTTGCGACGTTGACGCCCTTCCCTCCGGCGTGCGTGTGCGTGTGCTCGACGCGGTTCACCTCACCCGGCACCACGGCAGCAGTCGCATACGTGACGTCGAGCGCCGGGTTCAGGGTCACGCACAGCACGTCACCCTCACGGACCCGAGGCCACCTGCTCATGTGCTCGACAGGACCACGGAACGGGTGAGGTGCCGTGGTCGGTCCGGGTCGAGGCCGCGCCGCTGCGCCGTGGCCACTGCAACGCGTTGAGCGCGGACGAGGTCCGCCTGGGCGTCCAGGTTGCTGGTCTCCACGCGGGCACCCGTCACCGACACGTCGCGGACCAGGGACGCGTCGGCCCCGCCGAACATCCAGATCAGGGTGGTCTCGTCGGCGGCGGACAGGGGTCCGTGCCGGTACTCGAGCGCCGGGTAGACCTCGCTCCACGCCGAAGCGGCCTCCCTGACCTTCAATGCGGCCTCCGCGGCGACCCCCAGTGCCCAGCCGCGGGCCAGGAAGACGTAATGCGGGTGATCGACGAGTGAGGAGTCGACGGGCTGCTCCACCAACGCCGCGGCCTCCTCGATCACCGGTGACATCTCATGGCCGACGTGGGCGCGGAATAGGGTCAGTGCGCTGCTGGCGAAACGGGTCTGGACCACGGACCGCTCCTCCGCGTAGTCCAGCACCACCAGTTCGTCCACGGCGTCTGCGATCGGGGTCGACGCATCGGCGGTGACGCCCAGCGTCGGCATGGACCGGGGCAACCGGTCGAGGGCACGCAGGATCTCGGTGGTCGTGCCCGAGCGCGACAGCGCGACCACGAGGTCGTAGGGCCGCACCGGCATCTCGGACGCGGGGAAGGCATCCGTCTCGCCCTGCCCGGCGGCCTCACGCGCGGCCGCCGCGGCCAGGGCGATGTGCAGTGACGTTCCGCAGCCGATGATCGCCACCCGGGCACCCGTGGCCGGGAGCACGCCTGCGACGTCTCGTGCCGTGGTCACGGCTTGCTGCCAGCATCGCGGCTGGCTGGCGATCTCTTCGAGCACGTGGCTGCCGTCCGCAACGCCCATGTCCATGTCCTGCTCGTGGTTCACGATGTCGTCCCCGCTCTCGACGCGATAGCGCGTTCCCGCTGATCTTCGGCCAGGGCCGCTCCGGTCCCGGCATCGAACAGGTAGACGTGCTTCGGGTCGGCCGTGAGGGTGAGCCGCTCTCCGGGCCGCGGCTTGATGCCCGAGTCGGCCTGAACGACAACCCCGGCGGCGCTGTCCTCGACGACGCCGACGGAGGCATGACCCACCACGCAGTGGACGAGCGCGTGGCTGCCGAGGGGCTCATGGAAGTCGACGGTGACCTGTATCCCCGCATCCCTCTCGGGGCCGATCCGCAGGCACTCCGGCCGAATGCCGACCACGACGTCCGGCTGCCCAGGCGGCGCCGGGCGCAGGACGTGCCCGCCCACCACCACCTGGCCGGCGTCGACGCTCGCCGGGAGCAGGTTCATCGCCGGACTGCCCATGAAGCCGGCGACGAAGATGTTCGCCGGGTGCTCGTAGACGTCCTGCGGGCTGCCCAGCTGCTGGACCTCACCAAGGTTCATCACGCAGATCCGGTCACCGAGGGTCATCGCCTCCACCTGGTCATGTGTGACGTAGATCGACGTGATGCCGAGGCGCTGGTGGATCCGCTTGAGCTCAGCCCGGACCTGGCCGCGCAGCTTCGCATCGAGGTTCGACAGCGGCTCGTCGAGCAGGAAGGCCTGTGGTTCGCGGACGAGCGCTCGACCCATGGCGACCCGTTGTCGCTGACCGCCGGACAGCTGGGCCGGTTTGCGGTCGAGCAGCTCGGTGATTCCGAGGATCTCACCCATCCCGCGGACGCGGTGGTCGATCTCTTCCTTCGGGGTCTTCCGCTGACGCAGTCCGTAGGCGAGGTTCCGATAGACGCTCATGTGGGGGTAGAGCGCGTAGTTCTGGAACACCATGGCGATGTCTCGCTCACCAGGCCCGTGCCCGGTCACCTCGCGGCCGCCGATCCAGATCTCGCCGGACGAGGCCTTGTCGAGGCCGGCCAGAAGTCGCAACGCCGTGCTCTTCCCGCAGCCGGACGGGCCCACGAGGATGACGAACTCGCCGTCCCCGACCCTGAGGTCGAACTCCTTGAGCGCCACGACATCGTTGGGGAAGCGCTTGGTGACTCTGCGGTACTGGACCTCGGCCACTGTCTCAGCCCTTCAGTCCGGTGGCGGCGACAGAACGAACGAAGTACCTCTGCGCTGCGAAGAAGACCAGCAGCATCGGCACCAGGCTGAACACGTTGCCCGCCATGAGCAGCTGCCACTGCGTGTCATGCGATCCCTGGAACGTGGTCAGACCCAGCGGCAGGGTCATGTGGCTCTCGGTGTTGATCACGATCAGCGGCCAGAGGAACGAGTTCCAGGAGTCGAGGAAGGTGAGTGCCGCCAGCGTCGCCAGCGCCGGCAAGGAGAGCGGGAGGACGATCTTGATGAGGACGCCGAGCCGCGAGGTGCCGTCGATGCGGGCGGCCTCCTCCAGCTCGACCGGTATCGTCAGGAAGAACTGGCGCAGCAGGAAGATGCCGAACGCCGTGGCCAGGTTGGGAGCGATCAGCGCCCCGAGGTGGTCGATGCCGAGCTGGTTCCAGACGTTGGTGCCGAGCCATTTCACGATCAGGAACTCGGGGATCATCGTCACCTGGAAGGGGACCATCAGGGTTGCCATCAGGACCGCGAAGAGGACGCCGCGGCCCCGGAAGCGGAGCCGGGCGAACGCGTAGCCGGCCACGCTGCAGAGCACCAGGTTGGCGGCCACGACCACCAGGGCGACGACCGTGCTGTTGAGCATGAACCGCAGGAACGGCGCCGCCGCGAGCGCGTCCGGGTAGTTGGACCACTGCGGTGAGGCGGGGATGAGCACCGGCGGGAACCGGCGGGTCTCGGCCTCGGTCTCGAGCGAGGTGATCAGCATCCAGAACAGCGGCACGAGCAGGAGGAAGGTCAGGGGTATCAGAACCAGGTGCCAAGGACTCGGTCGGAACCGGGAACGCTCGCTGTCCTTGCCGGTCGTCGCCGGCTCCTCGGTGGTGTGCCCGCCGAGGGCGGGCGAGGTACGGGTCGTCATCGGTTGTAGTGCACGAATCGGTTGCCGACGCGGAACTGGATGAAGGTGACCACCAAGATCACCATGAACAGCACGTAGGCCAGCGCCGCCGCGTAACCGGCGTCGAACTGCTGGAACGCCTGGTCGAAGAGGTAGTAGACGATCACCGTCGTGGAGTGCAGCGGTCCACCCCGCGTGGTCAGGTAGACCTCGTCGAAGAGCTGCAGGGCGCTGATGCTCAGCCACACCGCCAGGAAGAGGGACGCCGGGCTGAGCAGCGGGAAGGTGATGGTGCGGAAGATCGCGAAGGGCTTGGCACCGTCGATGGACGCCGCCTCGTGCAGCTCCTGGGGCACGCCTTGCAGGGCAGCGAGGTAGATGACGACGGCGAAACCGGTCCAGCCCCAGACGGTCATCGCGACGATGACGTAGAGCGCCTGCTCCGGGCTCGACAGCCACTGGCCCTGCGGCAGCCCGAGCTTGTCCAGTACGGCGTTGATGATGCCGAACGACGGCTCGAACAGCCACATGAAGATGATCGCCTCGTTGATGGTGGAGACCGCCATCGTCACGTACGCCGCCGTGCGGTAGAACGAGATGCCGCGCACGTTGCGGTTCAGCGCCACCGCGATCAGCAGCCCGACGATCATGGTGGCCGGGACGAACAGCACCGTGTAGACGATGGTGTGCTCGATCGCGAGCCGGAAGGTCGCGTCCTGGGGGATCTGCCGGTAGTTGTGCAGCCCCACCCATGGTGTCTCCGGCGTGAGCAGATCCGACTTCTGGAACGACAACAGAAGTGACCACAGGATGGGCAGCAGCCCGAACACCCCGATGAGCAATGTCGCAGGAGTGACGAACGCCCACCCGACGGCGTGCTCGGAGCGGGACAGCCGCCGCACGGTCCCGGCACGTCGCGCCGGGGAGGCGGTGTTGCTCGTGTGGTGGGTTTCGGACGCCACGATCGGGACTCAGCCGCCGGCCAGAGCTTCGTCGGTGGCGGTCGCCGCCTGGCTCAGCGCGTCCTGGGGGCTCACCTTGCCGAGCAGGACGCCGACGATCGCGTTGCCCAGCGCCTCGGAGATCTTCGGGTACTCGGCAACCTGCGGCCGGGCCTGCTTGACGTTGGAGAGGTTGTCGATGTAGGTCTTCAGCCCCGGCAGCTTGTCGTTCATCTGCTTGACCACGTCCTGGTCGCTGCCGATCGACGCACGCGTCGGCAGGTCACCGGTCGCCAGTGAGAACTTCTTGACCTGAGCAGGAGCCGTGAGCCAGGTGACGAAGGTCTTCGCCGCGTCCACGTGATCGGTCCCGTTGTCGAACAGTACCCAGTTGTCCGGCCCGGCGATGCTCTGGTGGCCTGCGGAGGAACCCGGGTACGCCGGCATGATCTGCACGCCGTAGGGGATGTGGACCGAGGACAGGTCCCACGGGCCGGTCACGAGCATCCCGATCTTGTCGGCGTTGAACAGGTCCAGGTACTTGGAGTTGGTGGTGTCCACGTAGACGGACTTGTCGTCGACCGCCATCTGCTGGAGGGTGGTCATCGCCGTGAGGCCCTCCGGGGAGTTGAAGGCGGCCTTGGTGTTGTCGGCGTTCAGGATCTGTCCACCGGCCTCCCAGAGCATGGCCTCCCAGTGCCAGACGCTGTCCTCACTGGCGTCGGCGGGGTAGGAGGTGCCGTACTGCTTGGTCGCTGGGTCGGTGAGCTTCTGGGCGGCCGCGCGGAAGTCGTCCCAGGTCCAGTCGGGAGTCGGCGGTGCGACGCCGGCCTTCTGGAAGAGCTTGGTGTTGTAGACGATGGCCAGGTTGTCGACCAGGGCCGGCATCCCGATCACTTTGTCGTCCACCGTGGCGACCGCGCGCGAACCGGGGTAGAAGTCATCCCAGTTCACCGCCTGGGAGTGGACCGTCGACGTCAGGTCGAGCACGGACGGGATCTTGGCGACGTTGGGCGCCCAGCTGCCGTAGAGGTAGGCGACGTCAGGGGGTGTGCCGCCGCGCACGGCGGTGAGCACCTTCTGCAGGGCGTAGTCGTTGTTGGTCTCCAGGACCTTGACGTCGATGTCCTTGTGGGACGTCTTGAAATCGTCGACGAGCTGTTGGAAGGCCTTGCCCTCGATGTCGGTGTAGCCCTCCCACACCGTGATCTGCGTGGTCCCGCTCGACGACCCTCCGCCGCCACCACATCCGGCTAGCGCCACCACCACGGCAGCCGCGGAGACCGCTCCTGCACCCCGACCGGACCGCTTCATTCGCAACCGCCCACTTTCGGACTCGGCTTCGCTCAAGAATGATCACTCATTGCGACTGGGCTTGTGCATTTCCGCCCGTTTCGCTGGACTGTACGACATGCTCGGACACACCTCAATGGGACGAGGGGCGGATTCGCGCTCCGCTGTCCGTCATGAGCAGATCTCAGGGCGGGACGCATGCTGAAGGCCGACCGGATGGCCGCCATCCTGGAGCACATCGCGCACGCCGGCAGCGTCGATGTCACGCGGATCTCCGCGGACCTGTCGGTCTCCGCGGCGACGCTTCGGCGGGACCTCAAGGCGTTGCAGGAGCAAGGGCTGCTCGTGCGCACCCATGGTGGCGCGGTGGCGAGCGGCGTCGGGTTCGAGCTTCCGCTCCGGCATCGAGCGGCCCGCCGCCAGCCGCAGAAGCGGGCGATCGGTCGGCTGGCCGCCTCCTTGGTCCCCGAGGGCGCGGTCGTCGGCATGACCGGCGGCACGACCGCCACCGAGGTCGCCCGGGCGCTGAAGAACGACGCCGGCATCACCGTGGTCACCAACGCCCTGAACATCGCCGCCGACCTCGTGCTGCGCCCGTCCATGCGGATCGTCGTGATCGGCGGTGCTGCACGCCACGCGAGCTACGAGCTGGTCGGGCCGGCCGCCGAGTCGATGATCGAGAACTACCACCTGGACGTCTCGTTCATCGGCGTCGACGGCCTCACCGTTCAGGAGGGCTGCAGCACCTACGACGAGCTCGAGGCGCACACCGACCACGCCTTCATCCGCCGCGCCCGACGAACCGTGGTCATCGCCGACAGCAGCAAGCTCGGCAAGCGCACCTTCGCCCGGATCTGCCGAACCGATGAGATCGGAGACCTGGTCACCGATGCCGACGCCGACCCCGACTTCCTGACCGGGCTGCGCGAGGCGGGCGTCAACGTCCTGGTCGCCACGGTCTGAGCAAAAGCGACCATGTTTCGCTGCGCGACCTTGCTCGCTTCGCGACGCGGCTGCCATAGTCGCCGGCATGGCCAAAGTTGCTTTCATCGGCGCGGGCAGCGTCGAGTTCACCCGGAACGTCGTCACCGACCTCTGTGGCTACCCGGAGCTGCACGGCAGGCTCGAGCTGGCCCTCCACGACATCGACGCCGAGCGGCTCGGTCACGCGGAGAACATGGCAGAGCGGATCAGCGACCAGACCGGTGCGGGCGCGACCGTCAGCTCCCATCTCGACCGGCTCGAGGCCCTCGACGGGGCCGACTACGTGGTCAACGAGATCCAGGTCGGTGGCTACGCGGCCACGCGGACGGACTTCGACATCCCGGCGGCCTACGGCCTCCGGCAGACCATCGGCGACACCCTGGGCATCGGTGGCATCTTCCGTGGGCTGCGCACGATCCCGGTGCTGATGGGCATCGGCGAGGACATGGCCAAGGCCTGCCCCGACGCCTATCTGCTGAACTACTCCAACCCGATGGCGATGCTGCCCTGGGCCGTCTACGCAGGCACTCCGTTCGACAGCGTCCTCGGCCTGTGTCACTCGGTGCGCGACACCCACCGCTTCCTCTCCGGGCTGGTCGGCTTGGAGCCTGCCCAGGTCGACTTCACCACGGCCGGCTTCAACCACCAGGCGTTCGTCCTGCGCTTCGAGCACGAGGGCCGTGACCTCTATCCGCGGCTGCGGGACGTCATCGAGGACGATCCCGAGCTGCAGCGGCGCGTGAGGGTGGAGATCTTCCGTCGCTTCGGCTACTTCCCGACCGAGTCCAGCGAGCACTCAGCGGAGTACGTCCCCTGGTTCATGCGCCACGGTGACCAGGTCGAGCACTTCCGGATCTTCGTCGGCGACTACCTGCACCGGTCCGAGGAGAACATCGACGAGTACGAACGCACCCGTCGTGAGCTGGAGCGCGATGCGCCGCTGGCTCTCGAGCCTGCGTCGGAGCTGGCGTCGGAGTTCATCCACGCCCACCAGACCGGCAGGGCGCGGGAGATCTACGTCAACGTGCGGAACGACGGGAAGATCACGAGCCTGCCCGACGAGTGCTGCGTCGAGGTGCCCTGCCTGGTCGACGCCGAAGGGCCGCACCCCAGGACGGTGGGCGCGCTGCCGCCCCAGCTCGCGGCGTTGAACCGCACGTTCCTCAACGTCGTCGAGCTCACGGTGCGGGCCGTGCTCGAGGGCGATCGCCGGCACGCCTACCAGGCCGCGCTGCTCGACCCGAACGCCGGAGCGACGCTGACCATCCAGGAGATCGTCTCGATGTGCGACGACCTCTTCGAGGCCCACGGCGAGCTGATCCCGGAGGCCCTGCGCGCGTGAGTGACGAACTGCTGGTCGGTTTCGACTTCGGGGGCACCAAGCTCGCGATCGTCCTCGCCGACCGGAGGGGGTCCAGGGTTGCCGGCGAGGTCCTGCCCACCCGGGCTGACCAGGGTGCCGAGCAGGCGGTGCGGCGCGCGATCGTCAGTGCGCATCGCCTCCTTGCCGATCGCGCCGCGGTCGCCGCGGGGGTGGGTGTGGCCACGATGGGCGTGACGCACGACGATCACGTGGAGCTGGCGCCCAACGTCCCGGGTTGGCATCGGTTGGCCCTGCCGGCGATGCTGGACGAGGCCTTCGGGCCGGCACCGGTGTCCATCGCCAACGACGTCAAGGCGGCGGCTGCGGCCGAGCTGGCCTGGGGCGAGCTGCGCGGCGTCGACAACGGCATCTACCTCAACCTGGGCACCGGGATCGCCGCCGCGCTGGTGGTGGGAGGCGCCGTGCTGTCCGGCGCTCACGGCGCCGCGGGTGAGATCGGCTACTGGACGCGCTCCCGTGCCGACGTCGCCGGGGCTGCCGGTGGGCGGGCACCGCTGGAGGAGTACGTCGGTGGCTCGGGGGTGCAGCGGCGGGCACATGAGGAGCTCGGGGTGGACGGAGGTGTCGCGGCCCTGGCGCGGCTGGACGACGCCGCGGCCCGCGCGTTCCTCGACGACCTGTATGCCGAGATCGCTTTGCACACGACGAACCTGGCGATCGCTGTCGATCCCGAGCGGGTGGTGGTCGGCGGCGGGTACGCCCGGGCTTCGGACGCGGTGCTCGGAGCCATTCGCACGAGCCTCGAGGCCTTTGTCCCCTACCCGCCCGAGCTCCGCCTGGCGGCGTTCGGCGCGGACGCTGGTACGGCCGGTGCCGTGGCCCTGGCGATGGACGCAGTCAGCCGTCGACGAGCTCGTTGACGAGGATGCCGACCCCGGCTCTCGGGGGTCACCCGGATGGCGTCAGCTCGACCGCAGTCGATGTGTGAGCCGGACGATCAGCACGGTGACACAGGGATCTGCCGTCCCGGGGGAACGTAGGTCATCCCGCCGCGAGTAGGCCGCACGGAACCTCAGAACAGGAGCGGAAACGGGTCAGGAACCCCCGACGAGGCGGTCCATTGCGGCCATGACCGAGCCGGGTGCCTCGTGCCAGACGAAGTGTCCGGCCTGGGGTTCGGCGTGTGACCAGGCGCCCGGGATCCGCGCGGCGGTCTCTGTCCCCGCGGAGGGTGGCATGGGGCTGAGCCCACCGACGAGCACTCCGACTGGAATCTTGATCGCGGGCAGGGACGCCTCGAGCTCGGGAAGCCTGGCGAACAGGTCCGCGAACAGGCCGACGTTCGCCGGCTGCGAGAGCTCCATGCGTGGCATGGGTGGCGCGGCCGACGGGACGGCGTAATACGAGGGCCAGAACAGTGACAAGGCCTCCATGGACTCCTCGGGGGTCGCGCTTCCTGCCGTGTCCTTCGCATCGAGCTCCTCGGCGCGGGCGCGTGACCGCTCCGGCACGCGTGCCGCCATCTCGGCACCGAAGGCCGCCATCCCCCCGTCGCCCACCGCACCAAGGGGATCGACCGAGAGGACCCCGAGGAGGCGCTCGGGGATTCCGAGGGCAGCGTGGAACGCCAGATGTCCGCCCCACGAGTGGCCCATCAGGTAGGCGGAATCCCAACGGAGGCCATCGAGCACGGCGGCGATGTCGGCGACGGCCTCGGCAACCGTGAACATGCCGTCCGTCGTGGACGGTCGGAGGCCACGTTGCTGGTACGTCGCCACCCGATACCTGGCGGCGAGCTCCAGCACGGCATCGTCCAGGTAGTCGAAACTCATGCCCGGACCGCCGTGGATCGCCAGCACCCGCGGTCCGTCGCCCGCGATCCACCCCGCGAGCTCACCCGACCCCGTGTCGACATGGAAGGGCGATCGCTCCATGGGCGCAGCGTAGGACCGCGTTCCCCGCGGCGCCATGCCACTCGGGCCGCCACCGAGCGCCGAGCAGGACGCCAACTGTGGTCTGCATCTGACAATCGAGATGACGGTTGGCTGCCGGGCTGCGCATGAGTGCGTGGGACCGGGTCATTGCGCGCTACGGAGGCTGCACCGGGCCGGAAACGGCCCCGAGCCTGACACCTTCCCCGGGGCCATGAACGGTGATGACCGACGCCGCCCGACGCCCGACGAGGGCGGCCCACCACCGGGTGGCCTGCTGTCCTTGCTTGGTGGCGCACCAAGCCCCAGGAGTCCCGGCGGGCACGCCAGGGAAGGCATGCGCGAGTGGCACGGTGGGTCGGGGACCGCCGTATTGGTAGCTCCGGAACTCGGCAACCGTACCCGGTGCCCACGCCAGCACAACGGCCGAGCCAAGTGCGCGGTGGCAGATGTCCTTGCTACTCAGACGCTTGGCTGTCGTGGACGTGGAATTGGCAGTCCGGGTGGCGTTGGTCGAAGAACCCGGAGGCGACGACGAATCGGCTGCCGAGGAGAGATGCGAACAGCCGGACACGCAGCCCGTTGCCATCACCCCGACCGCCACCGGAACCACGAGAACCGCACCGCGCATTCTCATCAGACGCATCGTGGACCCTACGGGTTCCGTGAAGGTGGAAACCTGGTTCGCAGCGGCGCACCTCCCGACCTGGGAGAGGGCGCACGGCGGAGCAGGGGATGCTGCCGGACGGACCGGACGTCGGCTCCTGCCGAGTCGAGGGGCGTCCATCCGCCGGCTGCGTACGTGAGACCCGCCCTCTCATTCCGATGCGGGTGCGCTGCCCATCGACTCGTGGGCTTGCGGGATCCACTCCGCGATGACGGTGAGATCGGTGAACTCGGGCGGACTCGCGAGGGACTTTGCCATCAGTTCCTGGGTGGCCTGCTGCCCTTCTGACCGACGTGGATCCTGCTCCCGCTGGCGGGCCTTCTCCTCGCTCTCGAACAAGGCAAGGATGTAGGCCGAGTCAGGGTCGCCGTCTTCATGCATGAAGAGCTCGCGGAGAAGTCCCGAGTCCTCCTGCTCATACCTCTTCAGGAGATCGGCCAGTGCCGGCAGATCGGCACCCGGCTGCAACCGAACTCTGATGAGTTGTGCCCACATGAGACCTCCTCTCCTCCTATGACAGACCGATTCGCGTGGCTCGGAACGGAGCCTCTACCAGTTCGACAACAGGCGAATAGACGCCGTCCGCCATCGCCTGCTGCACTGCCGCCGCCTGTGCTTCCGCTGAGTCCCACTCGGCGATCTCGACCAGACCGTCAGGACTGTCGAGCACCTCGTACACCGTGCTCCCCAGGAATCCGGGCACCTGCGACCCGTGGGCCGCCGAGATGGCGCCGAGCAACTCCTTGAGCTGCGCTCGCGTCCCTGGCTTGGCTTGGAACTCGACAACGACCTTGATCTGCATGAGGGCTCCTCGATCCTCCGATCGGGTCCCGGTGCCGAGGCGAGAGCCGCTGAGCGACACTACTGCTCGGTCATCGGACCAGTCCATCTGCCGATCGCCCACTGCCACAGCCATGGGCGACCCGTTCCGCCGGGTTCAGATCCAATCCTTCGCTCGGCCGGCACGAACCGGATCCCAGTTCCTACGGCTCGGGCATTCGGGGACGACTGATGCGAGCGAATGGGTTCGCCAGCCACTCAGGCTGCCGGGGCGCTCGCGGCGGCGGCACAGCAGGCTCTCGCCGTCGCGCTCCTCGATGCCCTCTGCCCGAGCTCGATGAGCTCGAGGCGAGCAGAGTGCCGGCCCGGAACGGCGCGATCGACTCGCGAGTCATGAGCTCGCCCGAGCGTCGGGCCGAGAGGACGGCGGTGCCGACGACCGTGGTCGTCGGCACAGCCGTGCTGTCTCAGAAGACCTGGAGCGTGACCAGGCCGCGCGTGAGTGCGGAGCTGTCGACCGTGTCCTGGCCGCCCAGCGTGTCGATCCGGAGCACGTCCCGGAGGGAGAGGTTCACGGCGGTCACCGTCGGGTGGAGACCGGCAACGGTGATGTCCTTCCCGGAGCCGCTGACCGTGATGTCATCGACGCCTGCCGTTCCCTCCACGGTGAGCTGGTCGTCGCTGTTGTTCGGCCCCACGTTGTCCAGCGGGTCGGTGAAGTTCGCAGCGAAGCTCGTGACATCGGTTCCCGACAGGTCGTTCACGACGACGGAGTCACCGCCGTCATTGCCGCCGAAACCCACCCATGTCACGTCCTCGACGTCGTCTGAGTCGATCAGATCGCGCAGGTCGTCGGTCAGCACGAGGTGCCCGGCGCTGGCCGACAGGTGCACCCCTTCGCTCGCGAAGGTCCCGTTCGCCTCCAACCGGTCCTGCCCGGCTCCGCCGGACACGGTGTCGCTGCGCGCCCCGACGAAGGTGTTCAGCGAGCTCACGAACCGGTCGTTCCCGTCGCCCAGCAGAACGGTCTCGTGGCCGACTCCGGCACCCCCGCCGTCGACGAAGTCGTCCCCGACGCCGCCGCGAACGGTGATGCGTCCGGGGGTGGCCGCCAGGAAGCTGTCGTTGCCGCCGTTGCCGCTGATGGTCGTGGCCGCATCTGTGTCGCCGAACTCGCCGATGTGGCCGAGGGCTCCGATGAAGTCGCTGCCCGCTCCGCCGCTGATCGTGACCGGCACGGCGCCGGTACCGGTGAAGACGACGCCGTCGTTCCCTCCGCCCGCGAACATGGTCACCTGCACCACGTCGGAGCGCCGGAACTGTGCCTCGATGCTGCCGTCGCCGTTGAAGTCCACCGTGACGCGGGTGGTGTCCACGGACACGTCGATGACATCGCGGGCATCGGTTCCGGTGACTGTCACGACGCCCTGGGACAGGACCGCCGTCGGTGCGGTGGCCGCATGAGCGGGGGACGCGAGCCCTGCCAGCGCTGCGGCGGACGCTACTGCCGGAACGGCGAGCCGGCGAAGGCTCGCCGGGGTCCTGGCGCCGGCCGAAGGACGAGTACGACGTGGAAAGTGATGGTGGGTCATGACAAGTCTCCTGGGATGATTCGGTCGCTGGAGCTGATGCGCGCAGCGGTGGTGGACGACGCGTCGGCCAGGGGCTGGTTCCGACGAGTGGCTCCTCGGGAGATCGGCTCGCTTCGGCGTCAGGGTTGATACGCCGGCGGCAACTCACGGGGTTCACCACCGTGACCAAGCCCACAAGTGGGGTCCGAGGCCGCCTGGAACCGTCGAGGATGTCGCCCAGGACCTCGGCGGCGGTCCACGTAGCGGGCCTTCGGGCAGAAGACGTGGGAACCCCTATCGGCTCGTTCGACGAGTGGTCCGTGCAAAGCGCGGCGCCGCGGCGCTCTCCTAGGACCCCCCCAAGCCACGATGGTGATCGACTGTGGGGTTACCGGCTCGCTTCCTGCGTGAGCGGGAAGAGCCGTCCCTGTTCCCAGAACGCGGGCACCGTGGCCCAGCCCAGGGTGAAGCACGACAGCACCCGTCCGTGCGTACCGGCCGAGAGTGAAGCGCAGATCGGAAGGTTTACAGTCAGATACCCCAGCGATAGCCTTCCTGCATGACGCGAGCCGGCGCAGAGGACCTCGTCATGGACTCTCGCGTCGCAACCGCGGGCATGGCCTCGTCGCCTCAGAAGGACCAGGCAACCGACGACGCCCCGTGGACACTCGCCGGTCTGAGCATGGCACGGCGCCATCCGCGCAGGAGAGTTCCGAGCCGTGGGGAGGCAGCTCCAGGAATGGTGGACCGGCGGTGGTAACGGGTACCCCACGCGTGTTGAGGGCCATCAACGACCGCTCCGCGCTCGAGCTGCTGGTCAAGCACGGGCCCTTGACCCGGTCACAGCTCGTGAAGCTGACCGGCCTGTCGAAACCGACCACCGGAGAGCTGCTGTCCAGGCTGGTCGACGACGGCCTGGTCATGCTCGCCGGCACGACCAGCGGGACCAAAGGGCCACATGCACAGCTCTACGACATCAACAGCGGCCTCGCTCACGTAGGCGGCGTCAACGCGGAGGAGGACCGAGTCACCGCGGCCATCGCGGACCTGACCGGCCGGATCGTCGGGGAGGGCTCGGTCGAGGCCGGCCCTGGCTCCGGTGACAACCCTGTCCCGGTGGTGCGCCAGGCGCTGCGCAGCGCAGCGCGCCGAGCGAAACAACCGCTGAGATCCCTGCAGCACGTCGTGGTCGGCGTTGCCGGTTCGTTCGACGCCTCATCCGACCAGGTGCTGTACGCCGACGATCTGTCCGGATGGGACTCTCCAGCGGTTGTGCAACATCTCCGAAAGGCGCTTCATGTTCCGCTGACGGTCGAGAACGACGCGAACCTCGCTGCCGTAGCCGAGCGGACTCGAGGCAGCGCAACGGATATCGACACCTTCGCCCTCCTGTGGGTGGGCCGTGGCCTGGGGCTCGCCGTCGAGTTCGGCGGTCGCCTGTACCGCGGGGCGACGGGAGGCGCCGGCGAGGTGGGTTACATACCTGTGGCCGGCCCATCAGCCACGTTCCAGGATGCGATCGGCAGCGAAGCCGTTCTGGAGCTGGCCCGCCGACATGGCCGGAGCGGAACCAGCCCCGAAGCCGTGCTGTCCGCAGTGGAGGACGACGAGCCGTTTCTCCGGGAGCTGGCGAAGCGTCTGGCGACCTGTGTGGCGACGATCGTCGCCGTTCTCGACCCGCCCCTCGTCGTGCTCTCAGGGCCCACGTGCCAACAGGGTGGTGACGCCCTTGCCCGGCTCACCCAAGCAGAGCTGCATCGGATCTCGCCGTTCCGGACACCGCTGAACGTCACCGGAGTCCCTGACAACCCGGTGCTGTTGGGGGCGCTGGACACCGCCGTGGCGCAAGCGCGGTCGGTCATCTACGCCTCCGTCGGCGCCGAGCCCTGGATGCCTGCGGCGCCCGCACCGGAGGCGTCGGCGTGACCGTCTTGCTGACGGTGTGCGCCCAGCGGCTGGCCTCCCTGGCAACCGGACTCGACCCACGTCCTCTGAAGAGTCTCGACAAGACCAGGGCCACTCAGCCGGGCGACGACACGGTGACGCGACGACCGGATATGCCCCGTGCGCTCGTCAGGCCGAGGAACGCGGACGCGTGTGTCGGCGGCCGGCATCGCGCGAGAGAGGGAGAACCACTCGCGTGGCAGGTGCTGAGGTGAACGCCGCGGTCCTCGCCATCGACGGCGGGAACAGCAAGACAGATGTAGCTCTCGTCTCGGGATCAGGGCGGGTGCTCGCGCGCGTGCGAGGGCCGGGATCCTCACCCCATGACCTCGGCGTCGAGGGGTCCGCCGCACTGCTCGACGGGCTGGTGGCAAAGACGGCCGACCTGGCAGGGCTACCGGGCGCGCGGCACTGCGCGAGCCATGCCGGCGTCTACCTGGCCGGGGTGGACATTCCTCGAGAGACGGAGTGGATCAAGGACGCGATCGTCGCCAAGCAGTGGGCGCCGAGCCTGGTCGTGGAGAACGACACTCTTGCGCTGCTCCGCGCCGGCACCGACAACCCCAACGCCGTGGTGGTCGTCTGCGGAGCCGGCATCAACTGTGCGGGGGTGGCCCCGGGTGGTCGTCAGGTGCGCTTTCCCTCGCTCGGACGGATATCGGGGGATTGGGGCGGCGGCGCGGCGCTCGGCGGAGATGCACTGTGGTGGGCGGCTCGTGCAGAGGACGGCCGCGCCGGCGCCACGGTGTTCCAGACCCTCATTCCCGAGCACTTCGGTCGTCCGGACCTCAACGCTGTCATCGAGGACCTCCATTTCGGGCACCTCAGCGAGTCGTCCCTCGGTGAGCTGGCGCCACTCGTGCTGCGAGCCGCTTCGCAGGTGGGCGACGACGTCGCCATCCGAATCGTGCAGCACTTGGCAGAGGAAGTGGTCGTCTTGGCCGTGACCGCTCTGCGCAGGCTCGGTCTGCTCGGAGAATCGTCCGACGTCGTGCTCGGCGGCGGCGTCCTCACCAGCGGGGACCGACTGCTGCACGCGCTCATCCGCGAAGGTCTGGCAGAGGGCGCGCCCGAGGCGGTGATCCGGCTGACCACGGTGCCCCCGGTGGTGGGCGCCGCGCTGCTCGGCATGGACCGACTCGGTTCGACCAAGGACGTGGAGGGCCCGCTGCGCGACTCGTTCAGACAGCTCGCGCCGCAGTGACCGACGTGGCGCCGGTCATCAACCCTTGACTCCGGTGAGCGTGACGCCCTCGATGAAGAACCGTTGCGCCAGAAGGAAGACGATGATGACCGGCAGGAGGAAGAGCAGAGATGCCGCCATCTGGACGTTCCACAGCACGCCGTAGTGCACCTCGACCGCGTTGGAGAGCTGGGACAGGGCGACCGCGAACGTGGTGTTCTGCGAGTTGCCGGTGTAGATCAGGGGGTCGAAGAAGTCGTTCCATGCGAAGAGGAACTGGAACAGGGCGATGGCTGCGATCGCCGGCTTCGCGAGCGGGATGATGACATGCCACAAGATGCCGAACTCACCCGCACCTTCTACCCTGGCCGCATCGGAGAGCTCGGTAGGGATGGTCGCGAAGAACTGCCGTAGCAAGAAGATGGAGAAGGCATCACCGAAGAAGCTCGGGATGATGAGTGGCTTCAGGCTGCCGATCCATCCCAGGTTCACGAAGATCACGTAGAGCGGGACGCTGGTGACCTGCGACGGCAACATCATGGTCGCAAGGATCAGAACGAAGACGAACTGGCGACCGCGCCACTGTATCCGCGACAGCGCGTATGCGACCGGAACACTCGAGAGCACCACCCCGACGGTCGACAGACCGGCGTACACCAGGGTGTTGAAGGCGTAGTGAACGATCGGAAACAGGCTGGACACCTCTCGGAAGTTCGACCAGACGAACGGGTGCGGCCACAGGTTCGAGGACAGTGCCTGCTGTTTGGTCATCAACGAGGTCGCGACGATGAAGATGAAGGGCGTCAGGAAGAAGGCCGCGAGAGTCAGCGCCAGGGTGTGGTTGACCACGACCGCGAACAGTCGTCGCCGTCGCGCATCCGCGGTGTGCGCTCGGGGGACGATCCTGGCAGCACCTGCCGCACCGATGCCGGCTATTTCAGTCCTCCTTGATAGTGGACCCAGCGACGTGAGGACCAGAGCAACAGCAGCGTCCACAGCATGATGATGGCGAAGAGGACCCATGCCAGCGCGGACGCATAGCCCATGTGGAAGTACGAGAAGCCCTGCTGGTAGAGGTACACCCCATAGAAGAGCAGTGAGCCTTGTGGATCGCCCAGACTGCCGGATCCGCCGGCTGCCACGTACGCCTCCGTGAAGTACTGGAAGCCGTAGATCACGCCGATGACCAGCGAGAAGAAGATGACCGGTGAGATCATCGGCAAGGTCACGAAGCGGAATCGCTGCCAGCTGTTGGCCCCCTCCACCTCCGCCGCTTCATAGAGCGACCGTGGGACATCGAGCAAGGCGGCCAAGAAGATGATCATCGTGTTGCCGATGCCCCACATGGCAAGGAGCACGAGACCGGGTTTGGCGGTGTGGGGGTCTTGGAACCACAGGGGCTGGGGTAGGTGCAGGAAGCCCAGCAGCCGGTCCAGCGGCCCGGCCGGGTTCAGCAGGAACAAGAACCCCAGGGTCGCCGCCACGGCCGGAACCATCGTGGGAGCGAAGAAGATGGTGCGGTAGATGCTTGCGCCCCTGCCTTGGACGCGGGTGAGAACCATGGCGGTGGACATCGCGAAGACGACCTGGACAGGAGTGGAGATCGCGACGATCCACACCGTGTTCCGCATCGCCAGCCAGAAGGAGGGGTCCTTGTGGATCATGTAGCTGTAGTTGCCGAACCCCGTCCACTCGGGCTGACTCAGCAGGTCGTACTTCGTGAACGAGAAGTACAGGCTCGCCAGCATCGGATACACGTAGAACAGCAGGAAGCCGACCGCCCATGGAGCCATGAAGATTGCCGCGGCCAGACGACGTCTTGTCGCTGTGCGGTTGCGCCGTCTTCGAGGTCTCGGCGTCGTCGTCGACGCTGCCTCGTGCTCGGGCGCTCGGGTGGCCATCGCGTCTAGTGGCCCAGTTCTGCTTGGCTGTCGATCTGGTCGGCGACGCTTTGGAGCCCGGATTCCAGGGACCCACCCTGTCCGGCCAGGTAC
>JBKPTA010000005.1:0-41291 GCA_046735295.1 Actinomycetota bacterium
CGCCTCTGTGGGGCTTGCGCGCAAGCGCGCCGCGCCGCTCGCTGCGGCCGCTCCACCCCGGCTCCGCCGGGACCGCCTCTGTGGGGCTTGCGCGCAAGCGCGCCGCGCCGCTCGCTGCGGCCGCTCCACCCCGGCTCCGCCGGGGCGGAGCGTCCTCGCTCGGGTGCGCGAGGGGGGAGTTGAACCCCCACGCCCTTTCGGGCACACGGACCTGAACCGTGCGCGTCTGCCTGTTCCGCCACTCGCGCCAGAAGCGCGCCAAGGCTATCCCAGCCCGCAGAAGGCGCCCAAACTCGCAGCAAGGACCAGACGGCACGGCGGACCTGTGGGATCCGACCGGAGCGGACCCGCGCTGCGCGAATGCGCGCAGGCCCCCCGATAGCATCGAGCGCAGCCCGACGACACGCGGGCTCCGTCCAGGTCGGGCGGGATGGCGAGGACTGGCACCGCGAACCGACGGGGCGTGGAGATGACGGGAGGTGGTACGACGTGAGCGGGCTGCAGAGGTTCGAGCAGCGGCTGGAGGCGCTGGTCTCCGGAGCCTTCGCCCGGGCGTTCCGCAGTGCCGTCCAGCCTGTCGAGATCGCCGCGGCCCTGCAGCGCGAGTGCGACAACAACACCCAGATCCTGTCGCGGCAGCGTCGGATGGTGCCCAATGACTTCCACGTCGAGCTCTCACAACCCGACATGGACCGGCTCGCGCCGTATGACTCCGCTCTGGTCAAGGAGCTCTCCCTCCAGCTCCAGGAGCACGCCGAGAAGCAGAGCTACGTCTTCGCCGGGCCGGTCACCATCGCCTTCGAGACCGCGGACGACCTGACCATCGGCCGGTTCCGGGTACGCAGCGAGGCGCATGCGGCGGTCATCAGCAACGCCACCCACACGCAGGTACGTCGCGCCCGGGCGTTCCTCGAGGTCAACGGCACCCGTCACCCGCTGCAGCCGCCGGGGCTGGTCGTCGGTCGCGGCACCGAGGCCGACCTGCGCATCAACGACCCGGGCGTCAGCCGCCGTCACGTCGAGTTCACCGTGGACGAAGGTGCCTCCGGGCGCGTCAGCATCTCCGTGCAGGACCTCGGCTCGACCAACGGCATGCTCGTCGACGGCCATCGGATCAGCAGCACCGGGCTGCAGGACGGCTCCGAGGTGCGTGTCGGCCGCACCACCCTGACGGTGCGCGTCGAGGAGGACGCCGATGTCTGAGCTGACGCTGTTCCTCATCAAGATCTCCTACCTGGCGATCCTGTGGATCTTCGTGCTCTCGGCCATCTCCGTCGTCCGCTCCGACATGTTCGGCGCGCGCATGCCCGCCACGGCCCGCGAGGCCGCGGCTCCCAAGACCCGCCGCCAGCCCAAGCAGAAGGCCCGCAAGGGATCGCCCACCCACGTCCTCGTGGTCGACGGCGCCAACAAGGGCGAGCGCGCCGACCTGTCGCAGGCGCCGATCCTGGTCGGACGCGGCTCCGACGCGGCGATCCGCCTGGACGACGACTACGTCTCGACGCGACATGCGCGCATCGCGGCAAGTGGCGACCAGTGGTTCGTCGAGGACCTCGGCTCCACCAACGGCACCTACATCGGCAGTGCCCGCATCACGCAGCCCACGACCCTGACCCTCGGCACGCAGGTCCGCATCGGCAAGACTCTCCTGGAGCTGCGCAAGTGACCTTCCGGCTGCAGTACGCCGCGATCTCCGACGTCGGCCGCGTGCGCAAGGACAACCAGGACTCCGGGTACGCCGGGCCCTGGCTGCTGACCGTCTGCGACGGCGTCGGCGGGGCGGCCCGTGGCGACCTCGCGTCGAGCACCGCGATCGGCCAGCTGCGCCGACTCGACGCACCACCGGAGGACGGGCACGACCCCGAGCAGCGCCTCGAGCTGGTCGCCGGCGCCCTCCACCGCGCCTCGGACAGGATCGGTGACCTGGTTGACGAGGAGCCGGCACTGAGCGGCACCAGCACGACCGCCACCGTCGCCCTGTTCGACGGCGAGCGGCTGGCGATGGGGCATGTCGGCGACAGCCGCGCGTACCTCTTCCGCGGCAACCAGATCAGCCAGCTCACCAGCGACCACACCTTCGTCCAGGGCCTGATCGACGAGGGCCGCATCACCGAGGAGGACGCGCGGACCCACCCGCACCGCAACCTGATCCTGAAGGCGCTCGACGGCGTGCACGACGTCGACCCCGACCTGTTCACCGTCGAGCTGGCGGAGTCCGACCGCATCCTGCTCTGCAGCGACGGCGCCTCCGGCTCGCTGGACCGCCGAAGGCTCGCCGACATCCTCGCCACGGGCTCGCCCGACTTCGCCGCGGTCGAGCTCGTGCGCGCGAGCCTCGAGGCGGGCAGCACCGACAACGTCACCTGCATCGTCGCCGACGTCGTCCCGGCCACCGACGGGGTCGAGCCGCCCGCCCCGATGGTCGTCGGCTCGGCCGCCGAGCTCAGGCGCCGGCCCCGCGGCGGTACGTCGTTCTTCCGGGGTCATCGCTCCGGCGACACCGGCGAGCTGGAGCCGGTGGCCGCCGAGATCCCCGACGACCTGCCCCCCGGCGTGCCGTTCGCGATCGACCCCGACCCCGAGACCGCCCGCTACGCGCCGCGCGCACCGCGTCGGTATGTCTGGGTCCGGCGCTGGCTGATCCTCCTCGGCCTCCTCGGCATCGCCTGGATGGCGGGTGCGACCGCCTGGAGCTGGAGCCAGCACCAGTACTACGTCGGGGAGCAGGACGGCGTCGTGACGATCTTCCGCGGCATCCAGGCAGACCTGCCCGGCATCGACCTCTCCCACGCCTACGAGTCGACCAACGTGAAGGTCGCCCAGCTCGACCCCTACAGCGCGCGGTCCGTCGAGGGTGGAATCGGCGCCGGCAGCCTCGACGAGGCCGAGCGCACCGTCCGGCGCCTGGCCGGGAACCGGGCGACGACGACCACCGGGTCCTCGACAGGGGGCGGCTGACATGGCGCAGCAGTCCGGGGCCATCATGCAGTTCGTCCACCGCCGCCGCCGGGGCGCGGAGCTGTTCCTCCTGATCCTCGCGCTCGTCGTCGGCGTCGGCGCCTATGCCGCGGTCGGGCTCGGGGTGAAGAACAAGGTGCCGCCCGACATCGTGTCCTACGGCGGCTGGCTGGCCGCCCTGATCATCGCCGCGCACATCACCGTGCGCCTGGTCGCGCCGTACGCCGACCCGGTGCTGCTGCCGGTCGTCGCCGCCCTCAACGGCATCGGGCTGGCAGAGATCCACCGGCTCGACCTGGCGACCGACCAGCACTTCGCCCGTCAGCAGCTGGTCTGGATGACGCTCGGCGTCGGCCTGTTCGTCGCGACGCTGGTCCTGCTGCGCGACCACCGCGTCCTCCAGCGGTTCACCTACACCAGCGGGCTCGCCGCGATCGTGCTGCTCCTGCTCCCGATGTCGCCGGGCATCGGCAAGACCGTCAACGGCGCCCGCATCTGGATCCACGTCGGCTCGATGAGCTTCCAACCCGGCGAGGTCGCCAAGGTCCTGCTGGTGGTGACGTTCGCCGGCTACCTCGTCCTCCACCGCGACGCGCTCGCGCTGGCGGGACGCCGGGTCGCCATGGTCGACCTCCCGCGCGGCCGCGACCTCGGCCCGATCCTCGCGATGTGGGTCGTCAGTCTCGGCATCCTGGTGTTCCAGCACGACCTGGGCTCCAGCCTGCTGTTCTTCGGGCTGTTCCTGATCATGCTGTACGTCGCGACCGAGCGGCCCGGCTGGCTGGTCGTCGGGGCGACCCTGTTCGTGGCCGGGTCGTACACCGTCTACGTGCTCGTCGCCCACGTCCGCGAGCGCTTCCTGCTGTGGTCGGACGTCTGGGCCCACTACGGAGAGCACACCGACGACAAGGGACGCCAGACCGTCGAGACCATGTTCGGCATGGCCTACGGCGGGCTCATCGGCCGCGGGCTCGGCCAGGGGTCGCCGTGGCGCATCCCGTTCGCGCAGAGCGACTTCATCTTCGGGGCCCTCGGCGAGGAGCTCGGCCTGACCGGCTCGATCGCGTTGATCCTGCTGTACGGACTCATCGTCGAGCGCGCGCTGCGGGCGGCGCTGATCAGCCGTGACGACATCGGCAAGCTGCTGGCGACCGGGCTCGGAGGGGCGATCGCCCTGCAGGTGTTCGTGGTCGTCGGGGGTGTCACCCACCTGATCCCGCTGACCGGCCTGACCACGCCGTTCCTGTCCTACGGCGGGTCGTCGCTGGTCGCCAACTGGGTGATCGTGGCGATCCTGCTCCGCATCTCGGACGCCGCCCGCCGGCCGCCGCCGGACCTGTCGCTGCCCGACGACGCCGACATGGAGTCCACCCAGGTGGTGAGGATGTGACCCGCCGCCGATGAACAAGCCGATCCGTACCGTCTCGATCTTCTGCCTGCTGCTGTTCCTGGCGCTGGCCCTGAACGCGACGTACCTGCAGTACTACCACGCGAACGCGCTCAACGACCGGGCCGACAACGGCCGGGTCGCGACCGCGACGTTCTCCCGCGAGCGCGGCGCGATCCTGGCCGGCCCGAAGGGCGGCACCGTGATCGCAGAGAGTGTGAAGTCCGACGACCAGTACCAGTACCAGCGCGTCTACCACAAGCCGTTCATGTACGCCCCGATCACGGGCTGGTACACCTTCGGCAACGAGACCGGCTTGGAGCGCGCACAGAACGACTTCCTGTCGGGCGAGGACGACTCGCTGTTCGTCAACCGCCTCGTGGACCTGGTCAACGGCAGCGCCACCAAGGGCGGCAACGTCCTGCTCACCATCGACCCCGCGGCTCAGCAGGCGGCCTTCGACGGGCTCCGGAACCTCGGCCCGAACGTCGAGGGCTCGGTCGTCGCGCTCCAGCCGAACACCGGCAGGATCCTGGCGATGGTCTCCGTGCCGAGCTTCGACCCGAACCTGCTCGCCGACCACGACTTCCAGAAGGCCAACAAGTACGCCGAGCAGCTCTCCTCGACCAAGTCGCAGCCGCTGCTCAACCGTGCGGTGCAGACCACGCTGCCGCCGGGGTCGACGTTCAAGGTGGTCACGGCCTCGGCGGCGGTACAGGACGCCGGGCTGACCTCGACCTCACTGGTGCCGGCCGGGCCGGCGTACACCCTGCCGCAGTCGCACAGCGTGGTGCACAACGAGGTGTCGGGCTGCGCGTCGCGGATCACGCTCACCGTCGCGATGATGTACTCCTGCAACACCGCCTTCGCCCCGCTGGCGGTCAAGGTGGGCGCGAGCGACATGCACCAGCAGGCCCAGGAGTTCGGCTTCAACCAGCACTACCTCGACGCCGACCAGCTGCCGGGCCAGGCCGTCTCCCTCTACCCCGCAGGGCTCGACCCTGCAGGCACGGCGCTCTCCGGGTTCGGCCAGGGCTCGGTCACCGCCACCCCCCTGCAGATGGCCATGGTCACGGCGGGCATCGCCAACCACGGCGTCGTGATGAAGCCCTACCTCGTGGACTCCCAGCAGTCGCCGACCAGCCTGGAGACGGTCCGGACGACCCCCACCCAGCAGCTCTCGCAGGCGACGTCGACGACGACGGCGCGCGAGGTCACCAAGATGATGGTCGCGACGGTGCAGGGCCCGGGCGGCACGGCGAAGCCGGCTGCGATCCCGGGCATCCAGGTGGCCGGCAAGACCGGCACCGCCCAGAGCGGCATCACGAAGCCCGACGGCACCGAGGTGCCGCCGTACGCCTGGTTCGTCGGGTTCGCGCCGGCGCCGTCGCCCAAGGTGGCGGTGTGCGTGATGATCCAGCACGTCGACCGGCCGACGACCGAGATCGCAGGGGGCCTGCTCGGCGGTCCCATCGCCAAGGCGGTCATGGAGGCGGTGCTGAACCCCCATGGCTGAGCACGACACGAGCTCTTCGAACCCGACCACGACGCACCTCGGCCACGAGCACGGGAAGGCCCACCAGTGAGCCCCGACACGACCCGATCCGACGAGCCGCTGATCGGCGGGCGCTACGCGCTCGGCGAGCTGCTCGGGCGCGGCGGCATGGCCGAGGTCCGCAAGGGCACCGACACCCGCCTCGGCCGTACGGTGGCGATCAAGCGACTCCGCACCGACCTGGTCAGCGACGTCACGTTCCAGGCGAGGTTCCGCCGCGAGGCCCAGAGCGCCGCGTCGCTCAACCACCCGGCCATCGTCGCCGTCTACGACACCGGTGAGGAGCCGGCGCACGACGGCCGCACCGTCTCCCAGCCCTACATCGTCATGGAGTACGTGGCGGGACGCACCCTGCGCGACATCCTCCGCGAGGGCCGCAAGATCCTGCCCGAGCGGGCCCTCGAGATCGCCAGCGGCGTGCTGTCGGCGCTGGACTACAGCCACCGGGCGGGGATCATCCACCGGGACATCAAGCCCGGGAACGTGATGCTCACGCCGTCCGGCGACGTCAAGGTGATGGACTTCGGCATCGCCCGGGCGATCTCCGACGCCTCCAGCACGATGACCCAGACCGCTGCCGTGGTGGGCACCGCGCAGTACCTCTCCCCCGAGCAGGCGCGTGGCGAGCCGGTCGACTCCCGCAGCGACGTCTACTCGGCCGGCTGCCTCCTCTACGAGCTGCTCACCGGACGGCCACCGTTCATCGGCGACTCGCCGGTGGCCGTGGCCTACCAGCACGTCCGGGAGCCGGCGACCCCGCCGTCCGACCACGACACGGACCTGCCACCCGAGGTCGACGCGATCGTGATGAAGGCCCTGGCCAAGCGGGTGGAGGACCGCTACCAGTCGGCCGGCGCCATGCGCAACGACATCGAGCGCTACCTCGCCGGTCAACCGGTGCACGTCGCGCCACCTCCGCCGCCGATCGAGCCACCGACGACGGTCACCAACCCGACCTCGGTGGTCACCCCGGTGCCGCCGCCCCAGGAGGTCTACGAGGAGGAGGACCGAGGCACCCGGCCCGGCCTGCTGGTGTTCCTCGCCCTGCTGTTGGTGATCGTGCTCGGCCTTGCGGCGTACCTGCTGCCGAAGATGTTCGCCAGCCCCAGCGACCAGGTACAGGTGCCCAGGCTCGCCGGCCTCACCGCCGACCAGGCGCGGGCGAAGCTGGCCGACGCGGGGCTGGTGGCCGGGAAGCCCGACTACGGCTTCAGCAGCAAGGTGCCGGCCAACCACGTCATCAGCCAGGACCCGCCGGCCGACGAGTTCGTCGACCAGGGCTCGACGGTGACGTTCCTGCTCTCACGCGGCACGCACCCGGCCAAGGTCCCCTACGTGGTCGGGGAGCCACGGCAGCAGGCACGAAGTGAGCTCGAGAAGGCCCATCTGAAACCGGTCTTCGAGCTGGTCGACTCCGACCAGCCCAAGGGCACGGTCGTGCAGACCGACCCCAGTGCCGGTCAACAGGTGCCCCGTGACACCGAGGTCACCGTGTCGGTGTCTCGCGGTCCACACCGGGTGCCGGACGTCGTCGGCCTGACGCAGCAGCAGGCGGAGCAGCGGCTCAAGGCCGCCGGGTTCAACCCGTCGGTCAGCCCCGACAACACCTCGACCCGGCCGAAGGGCACCGTCACGAACCAGACCCCCGCCGCGAACACCCCGCTGCAGCAGGGATCCACGGTGTTCATCACGGTCTCGACCTACGAGCCGAGCTCTCCGCCGACCTCGTCGCCGACGTCCGGGCCCACGTCACCCTCGACCTCGTCGCCGACGTCACCGGCGACGTAGCACCGACGGCCGTCAGCTGCCGGTGCCGGCGGGCAGCGGCTTGGCGTACTGCAGGTCGGTCAGGCCGTCGTACGCCGGTGCCGTGATCCGGTCCTCGACGACCTCGTCCCAGCCGACGTCGATGTCCGGGTCGGCCGCGTCGGCGCGGTAGACCTGCAGGTAGGCGTCGTCGGCGATCGCCGTGGAGAGCGAGCCGACGTCCCCGACCGCGGAGATCCGGTAGGGCTGGCTGTAGGGCACCCCCTGGAGCTGCACGGAGTTGCCGATGCATCGGATCCCCGTGGTGCTGACCACACGCTGACCTTGGATGGTCACCGCGACCGCGCCGCCCTCCCACATCGCGTTGACCACGGCCTGGATGTCCTGCTGGTGCACGAGCAGGAGGTTCGGGTTGTCGACGGTGTCCGGCGTCTCCTGTCCGGTGCTCTGGGGCGCGTCCGAGAGCGTGACGGTGACCCCCGGGCCGACCACCGGGCGCAGTCCGGCGGGGCCCTTCATCAGCTCGGCCTTCCGGGTGAACGTGCGGACCTGGCGGTTGTCGACGGAGCCGCTGAGCCGCGCCACCTGCTGCTTGAGGTCGGCGGCCCGCTGCTGGAGGGCGGCGACCCGGCCGGCGTCGGAGCGGACCATCGAGGCGAGGTCGGTGAAGCGACCGGGACGCAGGTCGGTGCCCTCGCTGCTGTGCGCGCTGACCACGAACAGGGCGCCGCTGAGCAGGCCCACGACCGGTGTCGCCATCCGCCACGCCCACGACGCGTGCGAGGAGACGGGCGGCCCGGCCGGCTCTGCGGCGGGAGCCTGCGTACGCGAGGAGCGGCGACGCCGGATGCCGAGCAGCGGCCGCGCCGCGTCCGGGCTGCGGTGGGGTCGCGGCGTCATGGCGACTAAGGTAGCCCGCGTCCTGTGAGGGACGCCGGTCACGCGAGGCTCCGCAGAGACCCCGCGCGCGACTCGGACCGAGACGGCGTCACATGCGTTGAAGGAGGCCTGCGTGGCCAAGCTGAAGGCCAAGCAGATGTCGTTCGTCGACCCCGACCGCGGGCCGCTGATCAGCGCCCGCTTCCTCGTCGCGGTCGCCCTGATGCTCCTCGGCATCGCCTGGATCGTCTTCTACTACCTCACCGTGCGGCCCGACCCCGCCGCGATCCCACCGGCGCAGCCCGGCGGTCCGGCGTTCATGGGCGACATGGGGAACTGGAACTACGTCGTCGGCTTCGGGCTGTTCTTCCTGGGCCTGCTGCTCTCGGCGCACCCGTCCACCCCGCTCGGCCGCGGTCGCGGTGTCGTGGTCGCCATGCTCGGCTGCTTCATCCTCGGCCTGCTCTGGATCTGCACCTTCTACGTCATCTCGGGCGACAACCTGCACAAGGTCGCCGTCTTCAACGACCTCGACCAGTGGAACCTCGTCGTCGGCATCGCCTTCATGGCGGTCGGCTTCTCGTTCGCGACCCGGTGGGAGTGAGCCGTCCGGGGCGAGCCCTGGGCAGCCCGCCGACTGTCCCCAGGTGTGGAATCACCTGTGGATAATCACATCGGTGTCGTTCGCGCCGAGAGGGTGACCGCCGCCGACAGGAGGCCGCGCGGTCAGGTGAGCGCCGCGGTCCGGACCGCGAACACCAGGGCGACCACGATCGCGACGCCGGCGAACCCCGCGGCCTGCCACGCGGTACGTCGCTCCCGGGGCGAGTAGGCCAGCACCCCGGCCAGCACTGCGCCGCCGACGAACCCGCCGACATGGGCCTGCCAGGAGATGTTCGACCCGAAGAAGGTCAGGGCCGCGTTGATGCCGACCCAGATCCAGAGCTGGCTCATGTCCGCGCCGACCTTGTGGGCCAGGACGAGCAGTGCCGCCATCAGCCCGAAGATCGCCCCGGAGGCACCCAGGCTGGGCGTGGACTCGGGCGAGAGCAGGTACACCGCAGCGGAGCCCACCAGCCCCGACAGCAGGTAGAGGCCGAGATACCTGACCCGCCCCAGCACCAGCTCGAGCTGCGGCCCGAGCACCCACAGGGCCAGCATGTTGAAGCCGATGTGGATGATCTCGACGTGGGTGAACATCGACGTCAGCGGCTGCCACCAGTCGCCGGCAGCGGTGCCGACCCAGCTGCCGTCGCCTCCGCGCGCGAGGGTGCTGCAGGCGGAGGCATCGCTGAGGCCGGGATAGATGCTGCCGGGGTGCTCGGTCGCCACGCAGACCCCGCGGGGGATCAGGGCCAGGCGGTAGACCCACGGGCTGTTGGCCCAACCGGTCGCCACGATCAGCAGCCACACCGCGGCGTTGATCCCGATCAGGGTGAGCGAGACGACGCCCTGCCTCGAGGCGCGGAGCCCGCCGTACGCCGTCCGTGCCTGGCGCATGTCGCGATGCCCCTCGGCGACGCAGTCGGGGCACTGGAACCCCACCGCGGCGTCGCGCATGCAGTCCGGGCAGATCGGCCTGTCGCACCGCTGACAGCGGATGTAGGTCTCGCGGTCCGGATGCCGGTAGCAGGTGGGGACGCCGGCGGGGTCCTCCGCCGGCGTCGGTGCCCCTGCTCCGGGACCCTCGGGCGTGCTCAGGAGTCCCGGACCTCGACGGACTCGATCACCACCGGCTCGACCGGACGGTCTCCCGGCCCGGTCGCCGTGGTCGCGATCGCGTCGACGACCTCGCGCGAGCTCTGGTCCGCCACCTCGCCGAAGATCGTGTGCTTGAAGTTCAGCCAGGTCGTCGGGGTCACGGTGATGAAGAACTGCGAGCCGTTCGTCCCCGGCCCCGCGTTGGCCATCGCCAGCAGGTACGGCTTGTCGAAGGTGAGCTCGGGGTGCGGCTCGTCCTTGAACGTGTAGCCGGGCCCGCCGGTGCCGGTGCCCAGCGGACAGCCCCCCTGGATCATGAAGCCGTCGATGATCCGGTGGAAGGTGAGGCCGTCGTAGTAGCGATCGCCGCTGCGTCCGGCGTCGTCGCGGTACTCCTTGCTGCCCTCGGCGAGGCCGACGAAGTTCGCCACGGTCTCGGGGGCGTGGTTCGGGAACAGGTTGATCGTGATGTCGCCCCGGTTGGTCTTCAGGACGGCCTGCTGGTCAGCCATGTCTGCCTCTCGCCTGTGTCTGCTGGTGCTGCTGATCCTCCCACGGCCGCCAACCGGCCCCCGGGCCGGTCGGGCGGCCAGGCGCGCGGGCCGCTCGGTGGTGGAGACCACCCTGTTGGGTACGGAGAGGTTCGTGGTGGGATAGGGAGACACGATGAAAGGGAAGGGCCCTCATGCGTATCCGCCGGAAGAAGACGATGCTGGAGCAGGCCGCCGACTACGTCGAAGCGGCGGTCGAGACTGCGGTGGAGAAGGCAGCCCCGATCCTGGCCGAGGCCAGGGAGAAGGCGGAGGCCGCCCTCGCCGAGGCCCGTGAGCAGGCCGGACCGGCGATCGCTGACGCGAAGGACAGGGCCATCGCCAAGGCCGGCCCTACGCTCGCCGACGCCCGGGACAAGGCCTCGCCCCTGATCGCGCAGGGCGCCGCCATCGCGGCGGAGAAGGCCTCCCGGGCCGCGGACCTCGCCGCGGACAAGGCCGCCCGGGGCAAGGAGCTCGCCGCGACCAGGGCGGCAGAGCTCAACGGCAAGCCGAAGAAGAAGCACCGTCTCCGCAAGCTGCTGCTGATCACCGGGCTCGCGGCTCTGGCGGGGTTCGTGGCCAAGAAGCTCCGCTCGGGCGACCAGGAGACCTGGCAGTCGTCGTACACCCCGGCACCCAACCCGGCGCCGCGGGCGGCCACCACCGCCGACAGTGGCGCCACCGACACGCCGATCGCCGATGCCGCCGCCGCCGCGTCGACCGAGCCCGCCGACGAGGGCGGTGCGGGACCCGACGAGGCGCTGGCAGATGCCGTCGAGGAGTCGCACGACGTCACCACGCCCGACGAGCCGGCGGAGGTCGTCGACCTGGAGCCCGGCGAGGAGCCGGTGGCGAAGAAGTCCGCCAAGCCCTGACGCCGGCGTCCGTCGCAAGCCCGTCAACCCGTCAACCGGCCTCCGCGGGACGCCGTCTACGTCGCGGCCGGTTGAGGTCCTCCGGGCGGTGGTCGGCGATCCAGGCGTCGATGCGCTCCCACCACTCGAACAGCCAGTCGATCTGGGCCTCGCGTCCGGTCGGGATCTCGTCGCGTGGCACCTGCCACCAGCGCATCACGATCACCTTGTCCATGGGCAGCTCGCGCCAGACGTCGCCGACGGTGAGGACGTGGTCGAGCCCGGTGTGCGCCACCAGCACGACGTCCGCACCCGGCGCGGCGTCGAGCGCTGCGAGGAGGCCGCCGGGGCGGGGAGCGATGACGTGGACCATCTGCTCGGCCCGCCGCGCCATCCGCTCGAGGCCGAGCCGGCGGAGCCGGTCGATGCCGCGCCGGCGTCGTTCAGGGGTGAAGTTGCCGCCTTCGGGGAAGATCACGAACGCGTCGTTCTCGTCCAGGTCGTGGGCGAGCTCCGCGATCTGCGCCTCGAAGTCCTGACCCGACTTGCCAGGCGAGACGAAGCGGGACGGGATCCGGTTCATGACGACGTCGACCGCCGGGTCCCAGGCCAGGGTGTCCTTGAGGACGACCCGCGGCTCACGGTCGTACCAGTGCATCAGCGCGTGGACCAGCGTGAAGGAGTCGCCGGGCCCGGCGTGCCGGCAGGCCACGATCAACGGCCGTCCCGGATGGGCGTCGGGGCTCGGACCGTCGGTCTCGATGCGGAGCGCGAGCACCCGCCGGGCCTCGCGGAACACGACGTACATCAGTCCCTGGACCAGGTCGTAGTGCACGCCCTCCCAGTACGGCGTCCGGATCAGACGGCCGAAGCCCGCAGCCATCCACCACCCGAAGAGGATCACCAGCAGCACGCTCTCGGCGGTCACCCAGACGACGAGCAGCCAGAGGATCCGCAGCAGGCGCCAGCGCCCGGGGAGGATCGGGGCGAGTGCCGCGACGGCGATCAGCCACAGCGGCAGCAGCACCCACAGGCCGACCGCCAGCAGGATCGTCGCCGGTGCGATCACCAGCCGCCGGACCAGCCACAGCACGGGCGGGGTCAACGGAGGTCCGCCAGGTAGTCACGCGAGGCCTCGTAGCTGGCGTCGATCCGCGTCCGCACCCGCGAGAAGTCGCGGTGGGCGAGCAGCGAGTCGTCGCGGGCCGTCGTCCCTCGGGCGGGCAGCACGTGCACCTCGATGCCGTCAGGCACCTCGGCGAGCTCGCGGGCGAAGCGGTGGCGGCGGGCGATCTCGAAGGAGACCCGGGCGACCTCCCAGGGGCGTTGGGGTGGCTGGAGCGGGCGGTCGATGCGGCCGACCTGCAGCACGAACACCCGCTCCGCCCCGAGGGCGATCGCGCGGCCGAGCGGGATGGAGTTCACGATCCCGCCGTCGAGGAAGTGCTCGTCGCCCACGCGGGCCGGCGGCAGGAGCCCCGGTACGGCGGCGCTGGCCATGATGGCCTCGACGAGCGGCCCGGAGACGAACCAGTGCTCCGCCGCCCGCTCGATGCTGGCGGCGCACACCTGGAACCGCACCGGCAGCTCCTCGAAGGTCGTCGTCCCGAACTCCGCCACCAGACGCTGCTGCATGAACGACGAGGAGTAGAGGTGGGTGCCGCCGCTCGACACCGCCCGGCGTACGGTCCGCAGGGGTCGGTCCGAGATCGCGCGCGCCGTGGTCGCGTCCTGCCAGAGCTCGGTCAGCCGCTCGATCACGGCCGGCGTCGGGTCGCGGGCGACCATCGCGCCGTTGAGGGCGCCGACGCTCGTGCCGAGGACCAGGTCGGGTGTCACCTCGATCTCGAACAGCGCGCGCAGCATTCCCACCTCGGCGGCCCCGAGCACACCCCCGCCGCCCAGCACGAACGCCGTCGTCATGGGTCCATCTTCGGCCAGTCGGTCGGCGATCCGGTCCTGCGCACCCCGGGTCGAGGCGGAAACCTGCGGACCGGCCGGTCAGCCGGTCGTGGCGAGCTCGGGATGCTCGGCGCGGATCCGGCGGGTGACGACCCGCTCGACGTAGAAGATCACGAGGGGGATCAGGCCGGAGACCAGGACGAGCAGGGCGAACGGCAGCGTCCAGCGTGTCTGTCGCCAGAGCAGGAACGAGACCACGACGTAGACGATGAAGACCCAGCCGTGCACCGCCCAGAGGATGCTCCACGTCTCACCGAAGCTCTGCAGTCCCGACCCGTCGGGCGCGAGGTAGCGCGACGGCAGCACGACCAGCGAGCAGAAGGCCAGCAGGACGCCGACAAGGATCGCGAGCACTCGGTAGGCCGGGAAGAGCTTCGACACGACCCGAACCTATCGGGGCCCGTGTGAGCGCCTGCGCCCGAGCACGTCCTCCTGCACCCAGCGCCACCAGATGAAGACCGCGAAGGCGCCGAAGACCCACCACTGCAGGGCGTAGAGCAGGTTCCGCAGGCCGCTGGACGCATCGGGTCCGGGGAGGCGGGCCGGCGTGACCGCCTGGAGGCCGGCCATGCCGGTCGCGGCCGGCTCTCCCGAGGGCAGGTCGCGGTCGGTCGCCACGACGTACCCGCCGTAGAGGTCGTACGGCGCCCGCGGCAGCAGGTCGGTGACGCTCAGCTGCGGGATCACGTCGTCACGGGTGTCGGTGTCCGGCAGGCCGGTGTTCTCCGACGGCTGGAGCAGCCCGACCAGCGCGGCCCGGCCGGTCGGGGCGGCCGGCGCGTCGGCACGTGCCGGAGTCCACCCGCGCACGACGGGGATCGCCGACCCCGTCGGAGTCAGGACCGGCGTGACCGCCCAGACGCCGGTCCGTCCGGACTGGCGGCGTCCTGCCACGAACACGGTGTGCGCCGGGTCCCACCGTCCGTCGACCACCACCGGCCTGCCGACTCCCGATGCCGGGAACGCCGCGTCGCGCCCGAGCACGTAGTCCAGCGGCACCGGGTCCTCCCGGGTCACCGCGGCCGCGCTGTCGTCACGGTGGTCGTGCCAGACACCCAGCTGCCAGCGGCCGAGGAGCAGGCAGGCGGCCACGGCGACCACTGCCAGCAGGTGGCCCGCCCAGTACCGCGGGGCGAAGGCGCGCCCGGCCGACAGGGCAGGGGCGTCCGGCGACACGCGGTCAGGCTACGGCCCACCTCGCTGTGGCACCGGCGCGACTCCGACAGGCACCCCTCCACGGCGTTGGTCGAACGTTCGATCCAACTGCCCGGTCGCCGGATCGAACGCTCCACCAACCGTTGCGTCCCCTCGCCTCGAGCCCTCAGTCCTCCCTCAGCCATGTGGTGCACCGTTCGGATTGGCGGCCGCGGAGGAGCGGCCACCACGAGCCACAGGACACGGAAGCGAGGCTCGAGATGAACACCACCGTCGACGTCCCGCAGGGGCCGCTGTCACACGACATGCCGTGCCGAGGTTGCGGCCACGCCACCCACACCTACCTGCCGTGCTCGGACGCCTGCGACTGCGTCCCGGCCTGGCTCCGCCTCGACACCGGACGTCGGGCCGCGTGACCGCCGAACGATCCGCCGGGAAACCACGCAGGAGCGACACCGGTCCGGATCGGCCGTCATCGGCTGCGGAGGCCCTGGCGTGTGCGCGGCGCGGAGCCTCCCGACCCCGGCGGGCGAGCCCGGTCGAGATCTCGCTGGCGACGAGCACGACTCCGTCGATGTTCGCACGACCTCGCGCCCTGGCCCGCCACGGCGTGGTCTAAGCCGATCTGAGGAAGCGACCCGAGAGTCTCTTGTGGTAAGTCGGACACAGACCTGGCACAGCAGCTGGCGAGAGGACACCTGGGTGAGGGAGTTCCTACGCCGATCCAGGGTCGTCACGGTCATCGTGGCCGCCTTCGCCGGCCTTGCCATAGCAGGGGTCGTACAGCAGCCCAGCCACGCCGCCAGCCAGGCCTGCCAGCCGAACTCCATTCTGGTGAATCCCTGCCGCCCGTGGCTCGGGGCCTCCGCCAACAAGTACCCCCAAGTCCTGGCGACACTTCGGCCACAGATCCTGTATCACGAGCAGCGCATCGGCCGCCAGGCCGATATCGCCCACGCCTACAACGGTCCGGGCAGCACCCTGACGTCCGATGAGATCTATTTCGCAACCCGGCCGGACACCATGCTGTATCTGAACTGGAGACCGACTCTGACATGGGCCGATGCGGGCGGTTCGAACGAAGCGATCAATGCTTCGATCGACGCGATGGCGCAGAGCATCCATAACCTCGGTTCGACCAAGATCTTCCTGACCATCCATCACGAGCCGGAGAACAGTGTCAGTGGCACGCCGGCCGGCTGCACCAGCCCGGGAACCGGCACGGCCGGGACGACGGATGACTATCGAGCCATGTGGCGCAATGTCCGGGCTCGCTTCGATGCCGTGGGCGTCAGCAATGTCGTCTGGGTCATGAACTACATGAGCTACGCCCCTTACCGCTGTATGGATGACGACCTGTGGCCGGGCAACGACCTGGTGGACTGGGTGGCGTTCGACAACTACGCCAACGGAACGCAGCCGAACTTCGTCACCAATGTCGGGTCGATGTACAACTTCTTGAACTCCTCGAGCAATGCCGACCACGACTATGCCTCGAAGCCGTATGCACTGGCCGAATGGGGAATCCGCGGTCCCACTGTCACGCCACAACAGACCTACGACTATTCCGACCAGGCCAAGGCGGCGGTGGAGGGAAACGTCTTCCCGAACCTCAAGGCCTACATGATCTTCGACAACACCGGCTCGGACGGCAACGAGAATCGTGTGTCCTACCAGAATGGTGGCGTGTACGACCCCGTCAGGCAGGAGCACTACACGGCGTTCGCCAACAGCAGTGCCTTCGTCGATCCGGCGGGCGACACGACAGCGCCCCAGGCAGCCATCACGGCACCCGGCGACCAGGCCGCGGTGACAGGTAGCGTGCCGGTGACAGCCGACGTCAGTGACGATCAGGGCGTCACGCAGGCCGAGCTGCTCGTGGACGGTACTGCCAACGGCGCCGCGGTGACCCCTGGCGGCAGCTCCGTCAGCTTCAGCCTGGATGCCACCAGACTCGGCGACGGGCCGCACACTCTGAGCGTCCGAGTCCAGGATGCGGCAGGCAATACGGGTCTTTCCCCGCCGGTCACCGTCAATGTCTACACGCCCGACACCCAACCGCCGAGTGCACCCAGCGGACTGACGGCGACGGTGACGGGCAGCACGGTCGATCTGAGCTGGCAGCCCAGCAGCGACAACGTCGGTGTCAGCGGCTACAACGTGTTGCGCGACGGTGTCCCGCTGGCCCGGACGACTGCCGCCGCGTACGCCGACGCGACGGGGCAGCAAGGCACCACCTACAGCTACTCGGTCCAGGCCTACGACTCGGCCGGCAACACCAGTGCCGCCTCGAGCACGCTCTCGCAGACCGTTCCCGACGTGACCGCACCGGCCACCCCCGCCCAGCCGACCGTCATGCTCAACTCCGACAAGACGATCACCATCACCTGGCAAGCCGCCACCGACAACATCGGTGTGACCGGCTACCAGCTGTGGCGCAACGGTGCGCTGTTGACGACATCGACCGGGCTGACCTACACCGATGCCGGTGTCAAGCAAGGCAGCAGCTACAGCTACCAGGTCTCCGCGATCGATGCGGCCGGCAACAGCAGCTCCGCTTCGCCCAGTAGCACGACGCTGACGATCCCTGATACGACGGCGCCGTCGACTCCGCTCAATCTCAAGGCGGCATCCACCACCGCTCGTACCGTCACGCTCACGTGGTCCGCCAGCAGCGACAACGTCGCGGTCACGGGCTACTTCGTCTATCGCGGCAGCACCAGGATCGCGACGGTCAGCGGCACCACGCTCAGCTACAGCGCGACGGGCCTGACCAGCGGCAAGTCGTACACGTTCAAGGTCCAGGCCTTCGATGCCGCCGGCAATCTCAGCAGCCAGTCCAAGGGTGTCACCGTCAAGGTGAAGTAGCACCCAGCGACACCACCTCCAGACCCCAAGCTGGCTGGTTTGAAGTCCACCGGGCCGCTGGAGAATTGCGCGGAGATAGCCTCTGACCTGGGGCCGTAGGTGGTGGAGCCTAGGGGACTCGAACCCCTAACCCCCTGCTTGCAAAGCAGGTGCGCTACCAGTTGCGCCAAGGCCCCTCGTGGTGACCGAGCAGAGCCCGGCGTGGAGCGTCAGTCGCGGTCGACCTTGTCGGTCGCCTCGGCCCAGAGGGCCTGCTCACGCTGGCCCTCGTCGAGCTTCTTCTTGGCGAACAGGACTCCAGCGGCGGCGAGTGCGAGCAGCAAGAGCTTCTTCATCGTTGTCTCCCGGTTTCGGCGTGAGGCGCGTGCACCTGTGGGCCTAACAGGACTTGAACCTGTGACCTCTTCCTTATCAGGGAAGCGCTCTAACCGTCTGAGCTATAGGCCCGGAGCTGGTCGAGGGACCAGGGCGACCATCCTCGCGAGCGCGGGGCGGCCGGTGCGGAACATTACCGCAGCGGTCTGAGGGCCACCGAATCGCGGTTGGCGGCTCAGGCGTCCTCGGCGAGGGTGACCTCGATGCCGCCGAGGAGCGAGGCCGCCATGTTGTACAGGAAGGCCCCGAGGGTGGCGATCGCGGTGATCAGGACGACGTCGATGACCGACACCAGCATCGTGAAGCCCAGCACCCGCGACATCCCCAGGTAGTCGGTGATGTCGAACGACGACACGTTGTTCCCGCTCGAGACGGTGTCGGAGACGGTGTTGTTGATCGAGTCCCAGACGCCGGCCGCACCCAGCACCGACCAGACCAGGAACACCGAGACCACGGTCACGATGCCGAAGGCCAGCGAGAGCAGGAACGACACCTTCATCACCGACCAGGGGTCGATCCGGCTGAGCCGAAGGCGGGCGCGGCGCGGCGCCGCCGACCGGGCCGGCGTACGCCGCTGGGTCGCGGACGGGCGAGCGGCCACCACCGGCGTCTGGGCCGTCTGGTCGGGCGCGCGATGCTCGGGCACCGGCTGGACCGCGCGGTTGGCCGGCTCGGGACGCGGAGCCGGAGCCGGCTCGCTCTGCTGCTGGAGCTCCGGGGGCATCGGGGGCAGCACGCGCTGAGCCTCACGCGGGGCCTGTGTGCCCGCGCGTCTCTGGTCGGCGGCTGCGATGCGGCGCTGGAGGCGTTCGGCCAAGGGGATCCGCGCGGTGTCCTGGTGGTCCGGGCGCGTCTCGACAGGTGCCTGCTCGGCAGAGCGCTCTGTCATCAGCCCTCACTCTCTGGATCGACGGCTGGGTCCGAAGTCCTACTCGGGAGCCACCTCGTCAGACGGCGTCCCGCCCTCGATTGTTGCATCCGGGGCCTCATCGGGCGATTCAACGGACTCTGCACCCGGCGCGTCATCCTCCGACTCACCCGCCGGGGTGACCGCCGCTGTCGCCTCCTCGAGCACCTCTTCCGGCGCTTCGACGGAGCGGGTGACGACCGCGACCGCGTCGCCCTCCTTGGGCGTCACGAACTTCACGCCCATCGTGGAGCGTCCCGTGGCCCGGAGGTTGTCGTCGACCGGGCTGCGGACGACCTGACCGCCCTGGGTGATCGAGAGGATCTCGTCGCCGTCGACCACGATGAAGGCGCCGACCAGCCCGCCACGGTCCTCGTTCCCCAGCGACATGGTCTTGATCCCGATCCCGCCTCGCGACTGCTGCCGGTAGTCGGCGATCCTCGACCGCTTGGCGAAGCCGCCGTCGGTCATCGTGAAGACGTACTGGGGCTTCGCCGCGTCGTGCTCCTCGGCCTCGACCTGCCAGGCCCGGATCACCGACATCGACAGCACCGAGTCACCGGGGCGGAACTTCATGCCCGTGACGCCCGAGGTCGCGCGGCCCATCGGGCGCAGCTGGCTGTCGTCGGCCCGGAACCGGATCGCCTGGCCCTTGCGCGAGACCAGGAGGATGTCGTCCTCGGGGCCGACCAGCTCCGCGCCGATCAGCTCGTCGTCGTCCTCACGGAAGTTGATCGCGATCACGCCTGCCTGGCGTGGGCTGTTGTAGTCGCCCAGGCGGGTCTTCTTCACCAGACCGTTGCGCGTGGCGAGCACGAGGTACGGCGCCTGCTCGTAGTCGCGGATGGCCAGCACCTGGGCGATGTCCTCGTCCGGCTGGAAGCTGAGCAGGCCGGCGACGTGGCCGCCCTTCGCGTCGCGCGACGTCTCCGGCAGGTTGTAGGCCTTGGTGCGGTACACCCGGCCGGCGGTGGTGAAGAACAGCAGCCAGTGGTGGTTGGTGGTGGCGATGAAGTGCTGCACGACGTCGTCCCCACGCAGGGTCGCCCCACGCACGCCCTTCCCGCCGCGCTTCTGGGTGCGGTAGGCGTCGGCCCGCGTGCGCTTGGCGTAGCCGCCGCGGGTGATCGAGACCACGAGGTCCTCGTCGGGGATCAGGTCCTCCATCGAGAGGTCACCGTCGGCGGCGATGATCTGGGTACGCCGCTCGTTGCCGTACTTGCCGACGATCTCGGCGAGCTCCTCGCCCACGATCGAGCGCTGCCGCTCGGGCCGGTCGAGGATGTCGGTGAGGTCGGCGATGGCGCGCTCGATCTCGACCAGCTCGTCGATGATCTTCTGCCGCTCGAGGGCGGCGAGCCGGCGCAGCTGCATGTCCAGGATCGCGTTGGCCTGCAGCTCGTCGATCTCGAGGAGCTCCATCAGGCCGGTGCGGGCGTCGTCGACCTCGGGGCTGCGACGGATCAGGGCGATGACCTCGTCGAGCATGTCGAGGGCCTTGACCAGGCCGCGGTAGATGTGCGCGCGCTCCTCGGCCTTGCGCAGGCGGTAGCGGGTACGCCGCTGGATCACGTCGATCTGGTGGTCGACCCAGTTGCTGATGAACTGGTCGATCGCCAGCGTCCGAGGCACGCCGTCGACCAGGGCCAGCATGTTGGCGCTGAAGTTGGTCTGCAGCTCGGTGTGCTTGAACAGGTTGTTCAGCACCACCCGGGCGACGGCGTCGCGCTTCAGGACGACGACGAGCCGCTGCCCGGTGCGGGAGCTGGTGTCGTCACGCACCTCCGCGATGCCCTGGACCCGGCCGGAGTCGGCGAGCTCGGCGATCTTGAGCGCGAGGTTGTCGGGGTTGACCATGTAGGGCAGCTCGGAGATCACCAGCGTGGTGCGCCCCTTTGCGTCCTCGTCGATCTCGACCACCGCGCGCTGGGTGATCGACCCACGACCGGTGCGGTAGGCCTGCTCGATGCCCTGGCGCCCGACGATCAGGGCGCCCATCGGGAAGTCGGGTCCCTTGATCCGCTCGATCAGCGCCTCCTGCAGCTCCTCCCGCGAGGCATCGGGGTGGTCGAGCGCCCACTGCGCGGCGTCGGCGACCTCGCGCAGGTTGTGCGGCGGGATGCTCGTGGCCATCCCGACGGCGATGCCCGCGGACCCGTTGACCAGCAGGTTGGGGAACCGCGCCGGCAGGATCGCAGGCTCCTCGCCCTTGCCGTCGTAGTTGGGCCCGAAGTCGACGGTGTCCTCGTCGATGTCGCGGACCATCTCCATGGCCAGCGCAGCCAGCCGGCACTCGGTGTACCGCATCGCCGCGGCCGGGTCGTTGCCCGCGGAGCCGAAGTTGCCCTGGCCGTTGATGAGCGGGGCCCGCATCACCCATGGCTGGGCGAGACGGACCAAGGTGTCGTAGATCGCCGAGTCGCCGTGCGGGTGGTACTGACCCATGACGTCGCCGACGATGCGCGAGCACTTGGAGAAGCCACGATCGGGCCGGTAGCCGCCGTCGTACATCGCGTAGAGGACCCGGCGGTGCACCGGCTTGAGGCCGTCGCGCACCTCGGGCAGCGCGCGGCCGACGATGACCGTCATCGCGTAGTCGATGTAGGACTGCTGCATCACCGTCTGCAGGTCCGCGGGCTCGATGCGACCCCCGCCGTCGCCACCGTCGATCAGGTTGCCCTGGGTCTCGCTCATTCTCCGGCTCTCTACCTCTGTCTAGTCATCCTCGTAGATTCCGTGTCCGCGGGCGCGCGACACCAGGAGAGGTCCTCAGATGTCGAGGAAGCGGACGTCCTTGGCGTTGCGCTGGATGAAGCTGCGTCGTTGGTCGACGTCCTCGCCCATCAGGATCGAGAAGATCTCGTCGGCCCGGGCGGCGTCCTCGAGCGTCACCTGGAGCAGGATCCGCCCGGCGGGATCCATGGTCGTCTCCCAGAGCTCGTCGGCGTTCATCTCGCCCAGGCCCTTGTACCGCTGCACCGGCATCTCCTTGGGCAGCTTCTTGCCCTGGGCGAGCCCGTCCCTCATCAGGGCGTCACGCTCGGCGTCGGAGTAGACGAACTCGTGCTCGTGCGGCTTGTTCCAGCGCAGGCGGTACAGCGGCGGTTGTGCCATGTAGACGTTGCCGTGCTCGATCAGCGGCTTCATGAACCGGAACAGCAGGGTGAGCAGCAGCGTGTTGATGTGGTGACCGTCGACGTCCGCGTCGGCCATCAGCACGATCTTGTGGTAGCGCAGCTTGTCGAGGTCGAACTCCTCATGGATGCCCGTGCCGAGCGCCGAGATGATCGCCTGGACCTCCTGGTTGGCCAGGACCTTGTCGATGCGGGCCTTCTCGACGTTCAGGATCTTGCCGCGGATCGGCAGGATCGCCTGGACCCGCGGGTCACGGCCCTGCTTGGCCGAGCCGCCCGCCGAGTCGCCCTCGACGATGAAGACCTCGCACTCCTCGGGGTCGGTCGACTGGCAGTCGGACAGCTTGCCCGGGAGCCCGCCGCCGCCGAGCAGCCCCTTGCGCGAGCGCGCCAGGTCACGGGCCTTGCGGGCAGCGATGCGCGCGCTGGCCGCGGCCTGGGCCTTGCGGACGATGTCCTTGCCCTCGGCAGGGTTCTGCTCGAGCCAGGCACCGAGCTGGTCGTTGACCACCCGCTGCACGAAGCCCTTGGCCTCGGTGTTGCCGAGCTTGGTCTTGGTCTGCCCCTCGAACTGGGGCTCGGTGAGCTTGATCGAGAGGATCGCGGTCAGGCCTTCGCGGATGTCGTCGCCGGAGACGCGGTCCTCCTGCTTCTTCATCAGGCCCCAGTCGAAGCCGGCGTTGTTGATCAGCGAGGTGAGTGCTGCGCGGAAGCCCTCCTCGTGGGTGCCGCCCTCGTGGGTGTTGATCGTGTTCGCGAAGGTGTGCACCGACTCGGTGAACGACGTGTTCCACTGCATCGCCACCTCGAGGCTGAGGTCCTGCTGACCCTCCTCGACCGCGGCCTGCTCGGCCTCGAAGGAGATGATCGTCGGATTGGCCGCCTGCTTGGTGCGGTTGAGGTGCTCCACGTAGTCGACCAGGCCTCGGTCGTAGCGGAACACCTGCTCGCTGCCGCCACCTTCGGCCCGGTGGGCTGTGGACGCATCCGGGGCGTCGACGTCGTTGTTGATGGTGTCGTCCTGGACGGCGTCGGCGATCTCGGCCGCCTCGGGCCGCTCGTCGCGGACGACGAACTCCAGGCCCTTGTTCAGGAACGCCTGCTCGCGGATCCGGGTGGTGATGGTCTCCAAGGAGTAGTCGGTGGCGTCGAAGAGCTCCGTGGAGGCCCACCAGGTGACCGTCGTGCCGGTGCCCTCGCCCTCCTCCAGCTCGCGCACCTCCTCCAGCGGACCGTCGGGGTCGCCGAGCTGGAAGCTCTGGCGCCACAGATGACCGCGGTTCTTCACCTCGACCACGAAGCGCTCCGACAGCGCGTTGACGACCGAGACGCCGACGCCGTGGAGGCCGCCGGAGACCTTGTACCCCGCACCGCCGAACTTGCCGCCCGCATGCAGCTGGGTGAGCGCGATCGTGACGGCCGGCAGCTCCTGGTCGGGCGCCGTGTCCGTCGGGATGCCGCGGCCGTTGTCGACGACGCGTACGCCGCCGTCGGCCAGCAGCGTGAGGACGATGCGGTCGCAGTGACCGGCCAGCGCCTCGTCGACGGAGTTGTTGACGATCTCCCAGATCAGGTGATGGAGACCCCGCTCACCGGTCGAGCCGATGTACATGCCGGGGCGCTTGCGGACGGCCTCGAGACCCTCGAGGACGGTGATCGTCGACGCGTCGTAGTCGGAGCCGTTGACGGGGGCGATGGGTGCGGAGCGGGGGGACTGACTGGTGGCGTCCGGGCTGGACTGCTCGAGAGTCTCGTCGCTCACACGCACCTCTTCGTCGTGGCCGAGGACCCTCCACGACGGGAGGTGCTCGGCCGGGCCTGACAGGGAACAGGCCGCGATGCGGACAGCTCGCGGCCTCGATGTCCATGATAGCCGTTCTGGGGCCGCATTCCACGCAGCCGTCCTCGGCCAGGGGGTGTCTGTGGACGAAAATCGGCCTCAGGCGGCGCGCAAACGCGTCTCCGAGCGCCCAGCGGGGGTCCGCACGGGTCCCCATACGTCCGCGCGGTCCTCGGATCGGCATTTCGCGGTCCGGAGTCGGCCCGTCGCGGGCCCCAGGATCTCACCCATAGGTGTCCCGAGGTCCGCGGGCGTCCCGCACCGAGCGGGTGCCGTGCTTCCACGACGGCGCGTGGGGTCCGAGCACCTCGATGACCACGACCGTGCCGTGCCCGAGGTCCTCGTTCAGCCGGCGTAGGACGGCCGGCGCGAGCAGCTTGAGCTGGGTCGCCCAGGCGGTCGAGTCCGTGCGGACCACCAGTCTGCCGTCGGCGAAGGACTCGGCCCGGCTGTGCGCCCCGACCTCGGCACCCACCAGCTCGGCCCAGCGGGCGAACATCGAGGCCACTCTGAGGTCGACCTGCCAGCCGTGGTCGTCGACCACCCGGGTCAGGGCCACGTCGAGCGGCTGGGGGTCACGGTCGTCGGGATGGGCCCCCGAGACCCGGCCGGTGCGTGGGCCGCGCCCGGTGGTACGGCGGACCTGTGTCTTGCGCCCGGGCGTCGACCTGGCGGTCACCCGGGCCAGCGTGCGCGCCAGGTCGAGCCCGTCGGCCGCGTGCTCGGCGTCGGCCGGTTGCGGGCGTGGCGACGTCGGCTCGTCAGGGGCTACGGGGTCAGGGCTCACGGGTCACCTCCCCGTCGGCGACGACGTACCGGGTGCCGGCGAGCTTCTCCGGGACGTCGTCGGCCACCGCCGCCGTGACCAGTACCTGCTCGGCACCCGCGACGAGCTCGGCGAGCTGCGCACGGCGCTCGGAGTCGAGCTCGGCGAAGACGTCGTCGAGGATCAGGATCGGGTCGTCGCCGTCGGCCCGCAAGAGGTCGTACGACGCCAGCCGGAGCGCGAGCGCGAAGGACCACGACTCGCCGTGGGAGGCGTACCCGCGCACCGGCAGCCGCGGCGTGGACTGCTCGCCGTTGCCGAGGGTGAGGGCGAGCTCGTCACGGTGGGGTCCGACCAGGGACAGGCCCCGGTCGAGCTCGTCGGGCCGGCGTCGCTCGAGCTCCTCCAGCAGCCGCTCGGTCAGGGCGGCGCGGTCGGTCAGGCCGCCGATGTCGAGACTCGGCTGGTACTCCAGGCCGGCGTCGTCACTGCTCGCTCCGCGGGCGACGGTCGCGTAGGCGTTGCCGACGTAGGGGCGCAGCTCGGAGACCAGGCGCAGTCGCTCGGCCAGGATCTCGGCGCCCGTCCGGGCGAGATGTGCGTCCCAGACCGCCAGGGTGGAGAGGGCGCCCTGCTCCGACGACGTGCCACTCCGGGCATGGCGCGCGGTCCTCAGCAGGGAGTTGCGCTGCCGGAGCACCCGCTCGTAGTCCTGCCGTACGCCGGCCAGCCGGGGTGCGCGCAGCACCAGCAGGTCGTCGAGGAAGCCACGTCGCCCGGCGGGGTCGCCCTTGACCAGGGCGAGGTCGTCGGGGGCGAACACGACCGTGCGGACCAGCCCGACCAGCTCTCGCGCCCGCGGGAGCTCGGCGCGGTTGACCCGCGCGCGGTTGGTCCTCCCGGGGTTGATCTCGACCTCGAGCACGGCTTCGCGTCCGTCACGGACGACCACGGCCCGCACCACCGCCCGGTCGGCGCCCGAGCGCACCAGCGGCCCGTCTGCCGCCACGCGATGCGAGCCGAGCCGCGAGAGGTAGTCGACTGCCTCCACCAGGTTGGTCTTCCCCTGGCCGTTGCGACCGATGAACGCCGTGGCTCCGGGCTCGAGCGCCACCTCGGCAGTGGCGTAGGAGCGGAAGTCGACCAGCGTCAGGTGCGCGACGTACACGGGGTGCGTCTTCTCACGACTCAGCTCGGCGACGCATCGCCGCCGGGAGGTGCCTCGGTGCGGACCGCGTGGCCACCGAACTGGTTGCGCATCGCGGCGACGGCCTTCATCGCCGGGCTGTCGTCCTGCTGCGAGACGAACCGGGCGAACAGTGATGCCGCGATCGCGGGCATGGCGACGGCGTTGTCGATGGCGGCCTCGACGGTCCACCTGCCCTCGCCGGAGTCGGCCGCGTAGCCCGCGATCTTGTCCAGATGGGCGTCCTCCTCCAGGGCCGCCACCAGGAGGTCGAGCAGCCAGGACCGGATGACGGTGCCCTCACGCCAGGACTTGAACACCTCGGTGACGTTCTCCACGAGGTCGACCTTGTCGAGCAGCTCCCACCCCTCGGCATAGGCCTGCATGACGGCGTACTCGATGCCGTTGTGGACCATCTTGGAGAAGTGCCCGGCGCCGGCGGTGGAGCCCGCGTGCACGAAGCCGAACTCCCCCTCGGGCTTGAGGGCGTCGAAGGCCGGCTGCACCTTCGCGACGTTCTCCGCGGAGCCCCCGCACATCAGCGCGTAGCCGTTCTTCAGGCCCCACACGCCTCCGGAGACACCGCAGTCGACGAAACCCACACCCTTCTGCCCGAGCATCTCGGCGTTCGCCTGGTCGTCGGTCCACCTGGAGTTGCCCCCGTCGACGACGAGGTCGCCCTCGCCGAGCAGGTCTCCGAGCTCCTTGATCGTGTCGCGGGTCGCGTCGCCCGCCGGCACCATCACCCAGACCACCTTGGGGCTCGGCAGCTGCTCGACCATCTCGGCGAGGCTGCCGGCATCGGACACGTCCGGGTTGCGGTCGAACCCGACCACGGTGTGGCCGGCGTCGCGCAGCCGGGTGCGCATGTTCCCGCCCATCTTGCCGAGGCCCACGAGTCCGAGTTCCATGCAGCGCTCCTTGGGGAGTCGGGTCAGGAGAGCAGGCGCCTCGGCATCAGGAGGTAGCGGAACCCGGTGCCGTCACCTGTCGGGTCACTGTCTCCCATCGAACCACTGATGACAACGGGCTTGGTCGACACCGTGAACGCGAGCTCGACGACCGCTTCGTCGATCACCTGCAGCCCGTCGAGGAGGTACTGCGGGTTGAAGCCGGTGGTGATGTCGTCGCCGTGGATCGTCGCCTCGATGGACTCGCTGGCCTGGGCCTCGTCGCCCGACCCCGCGTCGAGGGTGAGCGTGCCGTCGGAGAAGGCGAGCTGGACGGCGGTGTTCCGCTCGGCGACGAGTGCCACCCGCTTGAGCGAGTCGATCAGCTCGGTCTTGTCGACGGTCGCCACGGTGAGGTGCTCGTTCGGGAAGAGGCTGCGGACCTTGGGGAACTCGCCGTCCAGGAGCCGGGTCGTCGTACGCCGGGTGCCACCGGGCGCCGAGCCCTCGAACCCGATGATGCCCTCACCGCTGCCGCTGGCCGCCAGCGCGATCGTCACCTCGCTGCCCGCGGTCAGGGAGCGGGCCGTGTCGCCCAGCACCCGCGCCGGGACCAGCGCCGCCAGCGACTCGTCGGGGCTGTTCGGCTGCCAGTCGAGCTCGCGGTGGGAGAGCCGGAAGCGGTCGGTGGCGAGCATCGAGATCGTCGAGCCGGAGATCTCGATCCGGACGCCGGTGAGCACCGGCAGCATGTCGTCGCGGCCAGCGGCGGTGACGGCCTGCTGCACCGCGTGGGCGAACACGTCGCTGGAAACCGTGCCGGTCGCGGCCGGCATCTCGGGGAGAGCGGGGTAGTCCTCCACGGGCATGGTCTGCAGGCTGAAGCGCGCCGAGCCGCAGGTCAGGCTGACCCGCGATCCCTCGAGCACCATCTCGACCGGCTTGGCCGGCAGGCTGCGGCAGATGTCGGAGAGCAAACGCCCGGAGACCAGGGCCTTGCCCTCGTCGGACACCTCGGCCGACAGGGTGGCCCGGGCCGAGGTCTCGTAGTCGAACGTCGACAGCACGAGGCCGTCGTCGCTGGCCTCGATGAGCAGGCCGGAGAGCACCGGCACGCTCGGACGGACGGGAAGACTGCGCGCCGCCCAGGCGACGGCATCCGCGAGCACGTCGCGGTCGACGCGGAACTTCACTGCACGGTTCCTTCGCAAGGCAGAGGGGCGGAGCGGTCGAGAGAACCGCGTCCGGTTGACGCTGAGGGAATTCTGGAGTGTGCATCCTGCCACGCGGCCACCCCACGCGGGAGTGGCCGGCCCGTTTGCGCGGCACTGTCCCCAGGTCGCGGGGGATGCAGGGACTGTCGAGGGCCCGGATCCAGGTAGAGGTCCGTAGGAGTCGTAGCAACCGTGGAAACTGTGGACGAACGACGTCGAGCCAGGTCAGGCCGGGGGTGGTCGTCCACAGCGGCTGTGGAGCGCGACGTGGGAATCCCGGGGTCCCTGTGGTCGGAGCCGGGGATCGGCTCGACGGCGGACGGCGATCCCACAGGGGCTGTGGACGACGCGCCGGGCCGGCCCACACCGACCTCCACATGTTGCACCCGTGTCGTTATCGACCTGGCCGTCAAGCCTGCCGCGCTTGCATCTTGACCCGGTTGGTGAGCTCGCTGACCTGGTTGAAGACAGCGCGGCGCTCGGCCAGCAGCTGGTTGATCTTGCGATCGGCGTACATCACCGTGGTGTGGTCCCGGTTGCCGAACTGGGCGCCGATCTTGGGCAGGGAGAGGTCGGTGAGCTCGCGGCACAGGTACATGGCGATCTGTCGCGCCATCACCAGGTGCCGACCGCGGCTCGGCCCGGTGAGCTCCTCGATGGAGAGCCCGAAGTACGCCGCGGTCTGGGCGATGATCAGCGCCGCGGTGATCTCGGGCTCGCCACCCTCGGGGATCAGGTCCTTGAGCACGATCTCGGCCAGGGTCATGTCGACCTCCTGGCGGTTGAGGTTGGCGAAGGCGGTGACCCGGATCAGCGCACCCTCGAGCTCGCGGATGTTGGTCTGGATCTTGCTGGCGATGAACTCCAGGACGTCGGCCGGTGCGGAGAGCCGGTCCATCGCCGCCTTCTTCCGCAGGATCGCGATCCGGGTCTCGAGGTCGGGTGGCTGGACGTCGGTGATCAGACCCCACTCGAACCGGTTGCGCAGCCGGTCCTCGAGCGCCTCGAGGCGCTTGGGCGCCCGGTCGGAGGTGAGGACGATCTGCTTGTTGGCGTTGTGGAGGGTGTTGAAGGTGTGGAAGAACTCCTCCTGGGTCTGGGTCTTGCCCTCCAGGAACTGGATGTCGTCGATCAGGAGCACGTCGACGTCGCGGTAGCGCCGCTTGAAGCGGTCCTGCCGGTCGTCGCGGATCGCGTTGATGAACTCGTTGGTGAACTCCTCGCTCGAGACGTAGCGCACCTTGGCCCCGTTGTAGAGGGACCGGACGTAGTGGCCGATCGCGTGGAGCAGGTGCGTCTTGCCGAGCCCGGAGTCGCCGTAGACCAGGAGTGGGTTGTAGGCCTTGCCCGGTGCCTCGGCGACGGCGACGGCCGCCGCGTGTGGGAATCGGTTGGAGGAGCCGATGACGAAGCTCTCGAAGACGTACTTCGGGTTGAGCCGGGTCTCGCCGGTGCTGGTCCTCGGCGGCTCGTGCACGGGCGGCGGAGTCGTGGCCACATGGAGATCTGTCGACATGTCGATTGAAGGATTCGGCGACTCCGGCGGAGCCGGAGGCTCGGTCGTGGTGAGCCTGGCGTTGACGGTGACCGCGAGCCGGATCTCGCGTCCGAAGGTCTCGGTCAGGGCGTCCTCGAGCTGTCCCCGCAGCCGACCCTCCAGCTGGGTGCGGGTGAAGTCGTCGGCGACCGCGATGATCGCGGTGTTGCCGTGCCATCCGACCGGTTCGCTGGCGCTGACCCAGGCCTGTTGGTTGGGCTGGAGCTCTCGGATCACCCGCTGCCAGGCGGCCGCCAGGTCGGAGTCGTTGTCCACAGGTCGCCTGCTCTCTCGTCGTCGCGCATGCCGGTCCCTGACCGAGCCGAGCGGCACGTCGGAACGGTCCTCGGTTCCACAGGTTTGTCCACAAGTTGTGAACCTGGCTGCCCCCTTGTGGAAACAGCCCGCCGAGACGTTCACAGGGAGCCGGCAGCGACCGCATCGCCGCAGGTCAGAGGCCAGTCGGGGGGCCACTGGCGGGGGCGCCGGTGTCGCTGTGGGGAAGGGCCGAGGCGAACGCGGGGAAACTCGACGAGGTCCGAACATAACCCCGCTCCAACGCCTCCGGCAAGGCGCTATCCACAGGTTCTGGACTCCCTGCGGCCGGTCCTGGATCGGAGTAGGGTGGAGGCCCTATTTCCACAGCTCGACCTCCGGCGCCTCCGGTGCGCGGTGCCGGACGGCGAGGGATTTGACCTCATGATCGGCCCCCGCGTACCGTTCCGAGGTCACCCGGTGTTCGACGGGTGCCGCATGTCCATGTCACTCCTGGTTCCGGCGGTGTGTCGGTCGCCGAGGACGTGCGTGGGTAGGCGGTGCCGGCCGACCTCGCCGGGCCCTTCCGGGTCCGGGTCTCGACGGGTCGGCCCGAGCGCCAGCGGGCGATGCGGCCGTCAGCACCGGCGTGAGATCCGTCCCTGACCAACGGAGAGAACTCGTGAGCAAGCGTACCTACCAGCCGAACAACCGCCGCCGCCACAAGGTGCACGGATTCCGGCTGCGCATGCGCACGCGAGCGGGTCGCTCCATCCTGTCCGCGCGTCGCCGCAAGGGCCGCAAGAGCCTCGCCGTCTGAGCCGGCGTCGACCAGCGCTCGACCGGCCCCGTGCCCTCGCCTCCGTGCTCCCGGCGCAGCATCGCCTCACCCGCGGCGGAGACCTGCGCCGAGTCTCGCGTGCCGGCCGGCGCTACGCCGGCGTCACGGTCGTCCTGCACCTGGTCACCCCTCCCGCCGGGGAGGAGTCATCGGTTCCGGCGCGCGTGGGGTTCGTGGTCGGCCGATCCGTCGGCGGCTCGGTCGTACGACACCGGGTTCGCCGCCGGCTCCGACACCTGGTCCGTGAGCGTCTCACGGTCCTTCCTGGGGGCAGCGCGCTCGTCGTCCGAGCACTGCCGGCGGCCGCGCGGGCGTCGTACCAGGAACTCGGCGCGGAGCTCGACCGTTGTCTCGAACGGGCCCTCGGCGCGCGCGGCCCGACGGCGGGGACGGTGAGCTGACCGATGCGGTACCTGCTGATCGGCCTGCTGCGGCTGTACCGGTTCTTCATCAGTCCCCTGTACGGACAGGTCTGCCGTTACCACCCGTCCTGCTCGGCGTACGCCCTCCAGGCCGTGACCGAGCTCGGCGCGGCCCGGGGCTCCTGGCTCGCCGTGCGGCGCCTCGCGCGCTGCCACCCGTGGGCGGCTGGCGGCTACGACCCGGTGCCCTCTCGCTCGACCCCCACCCAAGGAGCCTGACCCGTGTCCATCGGCGAAATCGGCCACCTCATCCTGACACCGCTCTACTACGCGATCTCGGCGGTGCTGATCGGGTGGCACGAGCTGTTCAGCCTGGTCCTCCCCGCGGACGGTGGCATGTCCTGGGTGCTGTCGATCGTGGGTCTGACGATCGTGGTGCGGGCGGCGCTGATCCCGCTCTTCGTCAAGCAGATCAACGCCAGCCGGAACATGCAGCTGATCCAGCCCAAGGTCAAGGAGCTCCAGAAGAAGTACGGCCACGACCGGGAGCGGCTCGCCCAGGAGACCATGGCGCTCTACCGCGAGAGCGGCACCAACCCGTTCGCCTCGTGCCTGCCACTGCTGGTGCAGTCGCCGATCTTCATCGCCCTGTTCCGTCTGCTCGACCAGGCCGCGAAGCACGACCAGGCCAACGGGTTCCTGACCGAGCCCATGGCGAGGAGCTTCGGTCACGCCGAGCTGTTCGGGCACATCCCCATCAAGGACACCTTCCTCAACAACGGCAACCTGGCCGGCGTCCAGATCCTGGCCGCCTTCCTGGTGGTGGCGATGACCGTCACGACATTCACCACGCAGCGGCAGCTGATGACCAAGAACATGCCCAAGGATGCGATGTCGGGTCCCTACGCCCAGCAGCAGAAGATGCTGCTGTACGTGCTGCCGGTGGTGTTCGCGGTGGGCGGCATCGCCTTCCCGATCGGTGTCCTCTGCTACTGGACGACCACCAACCTGTGGACCATGGGCCAGCAGTTCTACGTCATCCGCCGCAACCCGGCTCCCGGGACGCCGGCGTTCGATGCCAAGCAGAAGCGTGACCGCGCCAAGGGCCGGATCCTCGACGAGCCGGCCGCCGCGAACGACGCCCCCGTCACCGAGGTCGTGGAGCCGCCCCGCACCCAGCAGCGTCAGCAGCCCAAGCGTCAGTCGCGCCAGCAACGGAAACGCTCCGGCGTCGCGAAGCCACCGGGTGCGTCCCCGAACGAGGACGGCCAGAACGAAGGGAAGTCCGCATGAGCGACCTCGAGTCGACCGAGCCGAGGCAGGAGACCGAGCCGACCGAGCCGACCGAGCCGACCGAGCCGACCGAGCCGACCGAGCCGACCGAGCCGAGCTCGGAGGACGCGTCCGAGGAGGTCTCCGCCGAGGAGGCAGCCGATGCCGAGCCGGTGTCTGCTGCGGGTCGCCTCGAGCACGAGGGCGACATCGCGGCGGACTACCTCGAGGAGCTGCTCGACATCGCCGACCTCGACGGCGACCTCGACATGGACGTGGAAGGTGAGCGCGCGGTCGTCTCGATCGTGGGCGCCGAGCTCCAGCAGCTGGTCGGTGACCAGGGCCAGGTCCTCGACGCGCTCCAGGAGCTGACCAGGCTGGCTGTCTATCGCGAGACCGGCGAGCGGTCGCGGCTGATGCTCGACATCTCGGGTCACCGGGCGGCGCGGAGGCGTGAGCTCGAGGAGCTGGCCGCATCGACCGTGGCCGAGGTGAAGGCCTCCGGCGAGCGCAGTGCGCTCCGTCCGATGACGCCGTTCGAGCGGAAGGTGGTGCACGACGCGGTCGCGGCGGCCGGGCTGTCGTCGGAGTCCGAGGGCGTGGAGCCCCGCCGGTACGTGGTGATCCTGCCTGCCTGATGGTCGCCGTTTCACGTGAAACATCGTCGATCCCGGATCCGGCCGTGCTGGCGCGGGTCTTCCCGGCGGATCGTCTGGGCGTGCTGGAGCGGTACGCCGAGCTGCTGGCGACCGACGGCGTCACCCGCGGGCTCATCGGGCCGCGGGAGGTGCCGCGACTGTGGGACCGGCACCTGGTGAACTGCGGGCTGGTCGCGCCGCTGGTGCCGGTCGGGGCGTCGGTGGCCGACATCGGCTCGGGGGCCGGGCTCCCCGGCCTGGTACTGGCGATCGCCCGGCCGGACCTCCGGGTGACCCTGGTGGAGCCGATGGCGCGCCGGGTGGCGTTCCTGGACGAGACGGGTCGCCGGTTGTCGCTGGCGAACGTCGACGTGGTGCGGGCCCGGGCCGAGGAGTGGCTGGACGCCCCGACGTTCGACGTGGTGACCGCGCGCGCCGTGGCTCCGCTCGAGAAGCTGCTGCGGTGGACGATGCCCCTGGTCGCGGAGAACGGCGCGATGCTGGCGATCAAGGGATCCTCGGCCCCGCAGGAGGTGGAGGCCGCGGGCGGCGAGCTGCGCCGATGGACCGCGAGAGCCGAGGTCGTCACGTGCTCCGTCCCCGGGTCTTCGGAGACCACGGTGGTGCGGGTGGTCCGGGAGCGTTGAGCGGGGATAGGTTGGCAGGCGTCGAGCGCCCGCCGGAGACGAAGGGGACGTGTGTGAGTCAGGACTCGGCCGCGGGGGCGGCGAGCGGGCCGGGGACCGGTCTGGGATGGCCAGCAACGACGTCGGAGGAGGACCGCCCCGCCACGTTTTCCACCGGTGTCGGGTGGCCCGCTGAGCCTGAACATCCACAGAAGGACCCCGGTTTTCCACAGGCGCCTGTAACTAGTCCACCTGTCCGGGTGGAGCCCGGTGTTTCACGTGAAACCGAGGTCGCCGCCTCGCGCGTCGCGTCCGACGATCAGGCCGCCGACCCCGGCGACCGCGGCGAGCCCGTCGAACCCGCCGAACCCGCCGAGTCCGTCGAGTCCGTCGAGCCCGCCGAGCCCGCCGAGCCCGCCGAGCCCGCCGAGCCAGCCGAGGACAGGGCGGAGACCGGCGGGGCGGACGCCCCGCCCGCCGCGGGCGGCCGGCCGGGGACGGCGATCGAACCCCCGATCGACGCGGTGCTGACGCCGGCGGTGCGGACCGCGGCAGACTTCGCGGGGGTCGCGGCCCGGCTGGACGACGTCGGAACTCCACTCGCCCGGATGGCGGAGGACGCCGTGCGCGCGCGGAAGGAGGCAGCGAACCGGCCGCCGATGCCGCGGCCGGACGCGACGCGGGTGGTGGTGGTGGCCAACCAGAAGGGCGGCGTCGGGAAGACCACCACCACGGTCAACGTCGCGGCCGCGCTGGCCCAGCTCGGGCAGCGGGTGCTGGTCATCGACCTCGACCCCCAGGGCAACGCGTCGACCGCCCTCGGTGTCGACCACCAGCGGGGCGTGCCCTCGACGTACGACGCGCTGGTCGACGGCGACGCGCTCGCCGGGCTGGCCTCGCCGGTGCCCGACGTCCCTCGTCTCGACGTCATCCCGGCCACCATCGACCTGGCCGGGGCTGAGATCGAGCTGGTGAGCCTCGTGGCCCGGGAGAACCGGCTGCGACGGGCCATCGCCGGTCACCCGCGGGTCGGCGACGCCGCGACGCTCGGGGACGACCGCTACGACTACGTCTTCGTCGACTGTCCTCCCTCCCTGGGGCTGCTCACGCTCAACGCGCTCGTGGCCGGCGACGAGATGCTGATCCCGATCCAGGCCGAGTACTACGCCCTGGAGGGGCTGGGCCAGCTGCTCGAGACCGTGGAGATGGTCAAGGCCCACCTCAACCCGCAGCTGGTCGTGTCGACCATCGTCGTCACGATGTACGACGCCCGCACCCGGCTCGCCTCGGGGGTCGCCCAGGAGGTCCGCGACCACTTCGGCGACCAGGTGCTGCGCACCGCGATCCCTCGGTCGGTCCGGGTGTCGGAGGCACCGTCGTACGGCCAGACCGTGATGACCTACGACCCGTCCTCGCCCGGGGCCCTGTCCTACCTCGAGGCGGCGCGCGAGATGGCCCTGAAGGGAGCCCCCCGATGACCCAGGACCGCCAGCGTCGCGGCCTGGGCCGCGGGCTCGGCTCGCTGATCCCGACCGGGCCACCACTGGCGGACACCGCCGAGGAGCAGGAACCGGCGCGGACCTCGCCTCCGCCCGCCTCCGGCGCCTCCTTCGTCGACCTGCCGATCGCCCAGGTCGTGCCGAGCCGCGTCCAGCCGCGCCAGGCCTTCGAGGAGGAGGCGATGGCCGAGCTGGTGCACTCGATCCGGGAGGTGGGGCTGCTCCAGCCGGTGGTGGTCAGGCCGACGGGGGACGACGCCTACGAGCTGGTGATGGGCGAGCGGCGGTGGCGTGCCGCGCAGCAGGCCGGACTCGAGACGATCCCGGCGATCGTGCGACAGACCGAGGACGCCGACATGCTGCGCGACGCCCTCCTGGAGAACCTGCACCGGTCGCAGCTGAACCCGCTGGAGGAGGCGGCGGCGTACCAGCAGCTGCTCGAGGACTTCTCGTGCACCCACGACGAGCTCGCCTCGCGGATCGGCCGGTCGCGCCCCCAGATCAGCAACACCATCCGGCTGCTCAAGCTCTCGCCAGCTGTCCAGCGGCGCGTCGCCGCCGGGGTGATCTCCGCCGGCCACGCCCGCTCGCTGCTCGCCGTCGAGGACCCCGGACAGCAGGACCGGCTCGCGGCTCGGGTCGTGGCGGAGGGCATCAGTGTGCGCGGCCTCGAGGAGATCGTGGCGGTCGGGCAGAAGCCGGACCACGAGCCAGCGGTGCGTCGGAGCAGGCCCGTCGCGCCCGGGCTCCAGGACATCGCCGAGCGTCTCTCCGACCGACTCGAGACCCGGGTCAAGGTCGACCTCGGACAGCGCAAGGGCAGGATCACCGTCGAGTTCGCCTCACTGGAGGACCTGCGCCGGATCGTCGACGTCATGGACCCGCGCAACCGCAGCGATCGACCCATCTGACAAGCGAGTCGACCTGACACTTTGTCGACAAAGCGTCGAATCGATTCATCGCTCTCAGCGGGATCGACGGGTGGCGAGGAAGTCTCCGATCCGGCCGATCGCCTCGGCCAGGACGTCGACGTCCGGCAGGGTGACGAGCCGGAAGTGGTCGGGCACGAACCAGTTGAATCCGGTGCCGTGCGTGACCAGGATCCGCTTGGTCCGGAGGAGGTCGATCACGAACGCCTCGTCGTCCTCGATCGGGTAGACGTCCGGGTCCAGACGCGGGAAGCAGTAGAGGGCGCCGCGGGGCCGCACCGAGGTGACCCCCGGGATCTGGTTGAGGAGCCGGTCGGCGAGCATCGTCTGCTCGTGAAACCGGCCGCCAGGAGCGATCAGGTCCTCGATCGACTGGTAGCCGCCGAGAGCGGTCTGGATGGCGTGCTGGGCCGGCACGTTGGCACACATCCGCATGTTCGCGATCAGGGTGAGGCCCTCCAGGAAGTCGCGGGCCAGCTCGAGGGGACCCGAGATCATCACCCATCCGGCGCGATAGCCGCAGACCCGATAGGCCTTGGAGAGGCCGCTGAAGGTCAGGCACAGGACGTCGTCGCCGGAGAACCTCGCCGCGTGGTGGTGCACGGCGCCGTCGTACAGGATCTTCTCGTAGATCTCGTCGGCCATGACGACGAGATCGTGCTTCCGGGCGATGTCGACCAGTCCCCGGACGGTCTCCTCGCTGTAGACCGCCCCGGTCGGGTTGTTCGGGTTGATCACCACCAGGGCCTGGGTGTGCTCGGTGATCTTGGACTCGACGTCGGCGAGGTCGGGATCCCAGTCGTTGTCCTCGTCGCAGCGGTAGTGCACGGGTGTGCCGCCGGCGAGCGTGACCGCGCCGGTCCACAGGGGATAGTCCGGCGCGGGCACCAGAATCTCGTTGCCATCGTCAACGAAAGCCTGGAGCACCATCGAGATCAGCTCGGAGACGCCGTTGCCTATGAACACGTCGTCGACCGTCACCCCGCGCAGGCCGCGCTCCTGGTAGTAGTGGGCGACCGCCGTACGAGCCGGGTAGATGCCCTGGCTGTCGCTGTACCCCTGAGCCTCGGGGAGGTGACGGACGATGTCGGCGACGATCGCCTCCGGCGCCTCGAACCCGAACGGCGCGGGGTTGCCGATGTTCAGCTTCAGGATCCGGTGTCCCTCCGCCTCCAGCCGCTGAGCCTCGACCAGGATCGGCCCGCGGACGTCGTACCGCACGTGCTGCAGCTTCTGGCTCTGCCGGATCGGGCGCACGAAGGCCATCCTCCCAGCACCGTCGCCCCACGCGAGGTCAGGTCCGCGGGGTCCGCGCGAGCTCGACCCCCACCGACCGACCGGGCCGGGCGCCTCACCCCAGGCGTCTGAGCTCCCATCCCATCTCGGCACAGGCGCGTCGTACGTCGGGCACCTTGAAGCCCAGCATCGGGATCGCCGGGTGCCCCGAGTCCCGGGCCGGCCCCAACCACAGGCTCGAGCCCCGCACCGTGGTCTTGCGGAGCTCCAGCGGTCCGGCGTGGCGGGGGATCCGGAGGACGGATCGGCCCGGCTGCCCGAACGTGATCTCCTCACGGGTGATGGTCAGCTCGCGGGGCGCACGCATGCGCCACACGGCCCAGCAACCGAGGGCGAACGCGGCGAGAGCTCCGGCTCCCGCTGCCATGACCGGCGTTCCTCGTGCTCCCCGCCATGCGGCGAACCCGCACGCCACGATCAGGAACCAGGCGATCACGTCGCCGTCGCGCCGGCGTTCGACGAGGACGGTCATGCCGCTCCGTGCCTTCTCCACATGCCGTTGACCGAGAGTCCGTCTGGTCGGGGGAATCGATGCTCGCCGGGAAGGCCGTAGCGCTCGTGGGCGCCGACGAGGGCATCCCGGCTGGTGGCCCTCGACGGTCGACGGTCGACGCGCGCGCGCTCAGTCCGCGCCATGAGAGGTCTCGCGCCGAGGGCTCCGACCGCGTGCGATCGACCGGCGGCGTTCGTGACGGGGGTCGCCACGCCGGCAGCGGGAGGCGCTCCGCGCCGACCTGAGCTCGGTCGGCAGGGCGGCGGTGCGGCCCCCAGAGGCGGCGCAGCGAGGCCGCGGGCGCGGCGCACCCATGTCGCTATCGCGTGACGCGGATGGTGGGGCTGGTGTCGCCGCCGCAGATCGTCGTGGCTCGTGCCCTGGCATAGATGTTGCCGGCGACACCGGTGTTCCCGGTCTCCCACCTGCCGGACGCGGACGCCAGGTCCGAGCCGATCCTCAGGTCGTCCCCTCCGCCCCGGGTGCCGATCTGCTTGAAGACCACCACCTTGCGGTCGGTGACGCACCCCTGGCGCGTGCTGCTGACGGTGCCCGAGAGGTCGAGGCCCTGGGCCTTGATCGTGACCGTGGTGGTGGCCAACGACCTGGTGACGGGCGGAGCGGACGCCCGGGCCGAGGCCGGCATCGTCACGGCCACGCCCGCGGTCACACAGAGCAGAAGCGCCACCGCTGAGGTCGCCTCCCTGGGGGTGGTACGGCGGAACGAGGTGTGGGTGATGGAGTCGAGCATCGAAGTTCTCCCTAGTATCCGAGGACGGCGGTTCGTCCACCGTGCTGGCCGACTGTTGGCGCCGCGTTGAACACACCTTGCGGAGGTGGGAGTCAGTCGGCGGTGTTACCTGCCCGTGACTCGGCGAATGCCTCGGCGAAGTCGCGCATCTCACCCATCCGCCCCTCGAGCGTGACCTTGCTGCCCCGGGCGCGGATGTGCAGAAGTCCTCCGAGGCCCATGCGCTTGACCTCGAGGTCGTCGATCTGGGCGAGGGGAAGGGTGGTGAGCACCTCGGTGACCTCCTTGATCTCCCCGGTCATGCTCACCTTGACCTGCATCGTGACCAGACTGGTGGGCGTCAGTGCGACGGCACCGGGGTTGCCGAGGACGAGCCCGGCCGCGGCCGCTGTCTCGGCCTGCTTCTTGACGGTCATCCCTCCGAGAAGGCCACCGGCGATGCCTCCGCTGGTGGCGGTCATGGTCGCGCCACGTGGCTTGGCGAAGACGGCGGCGATGATCGGCTCGTCGAGCTTGCCGGCCGCGGCGGCGATGATCTGGTCCTGGTGCTTGCTCACCGGCCGATCGTGCTGCGGGGGTGTTGACCCGCTGTTGAAGGGTCCGGCCCGGTGCCGCCGGCGCACCCGCTCACCGTCGGCATGCCGACGCACCTCCACCCTGGCTTCACCACCGTGGCGTCGTGGGCGATCGTGCGTCGACGGACCCGCGTCGGACCGAGAGGTCAGGGTGAGACCCGGTCCGTCCTCCTCCTCTGGCACCAGGACGACGCAGCGGACTACGCCACGACCCTGCTGCTCGGCGGCCATTCGGACCCACCGACAGGCGCACGACCGGCTGGGGTCGTCGCGGGCGCCGCCGGGATCTGCCTCTGTCCCGAACCGTTCCAGATCGCCGAGGACCTGCTCGACGACCATCCGTCGCGGGACGGCTTCCTGACGGTCTGGCCCGGAGGGGGATGCCCGCTTCGGTATCGTGCGACCCGGCGTCGCCCGTCAGCGCGCAGGCGCGTCGTGGACGCCGCCTCGGCGGGGCCACCGTTCCGGGGAGCGGGTCAGGAACGTCAACATCGGCTCAACGCGGCTCCTGGATCGTGTCCGGTGGCATGGACCGTCGGGCTCGCTCCGTGTGGTGAGACAGGTCGTGGCCGGCGTACGAGGGGGCTTTCTGAGATGTCACGGGATCGACGCGCCACCAGGCGCTCCCCGGCCAGAGGGACCGGCCTGGTCCTCTCGTGGGGCGGGACCGCGCTCGGGACCCCGCGATGAGCGCCGTTGAGCCCACAGGTCCGCGGGGCTCTCTCGAGCGCTGGGGCGACTACGACCGGGACGACCCGTTCCCGTTGTTCGAGGAGATCCGCCGAGGCGGCCCCGTGCACGATGTCGTCCTCGCTGACGGACACCGCGCGTTCCTGGTGATCGGGTACGCCGCGGCGCGCGAGGCGCTCAACCACCCGGATCTGTCCAAGGACATGCTCGCTGCGCTCGCCCGGGACGACGCCGTCGTCGACGAGGGGCTGCCGGGGCCCGCGTTCGCGCGGCACATGCTGAGCGTCGACCCGCCCGACCACACGCGGTTGCGCAAGCTCGCGGCCGGTGCGTTCCGACGGGCTCGGCTGGAGGCGCTGGAGCCCCGGGTCCGAGAGCTCGTGGACGAGCTCCTCGACGAGCTGGCCCGCGAGGACGGGCCGGTGGACCTGGTGGCCCGTTTCGCCCGTCCACTGCCGTTCGCGGTGATCGGAGAGCTGCTCGGCATCGGGCGCACCGACCAGCGGCAGCTCTCGGACTGGTTCGCCACCCTGTTCGCGCCGTACGCCGGCCCGACGCCGCCGGTCGAGGCGGTGACTGCATCGAGCCAGATCGTCGGATACCTCAACGACCTCGTCGACCGCCGCTGGGCGAGGCCGACGGAGGACCTGGTGGGAGATCTCGTCACCGCGTGCCGCAGTGAGCTGCTGAGTCGGCAGGAGCTGCTGTCGACACTGTTCCAGCTCATCGTCGCCGGCCATGACACCACGACCAGTCTGATCGGGAACGGGATGGCGTTGCTGCTGCAGCATCCCGAGCAGCGTGACGTGCTGGTGACCGCGCCCGAACGGGTGCCTGCCGCGATCGAGGAGATGCTGCGCGTCGACGCGCCGGTCCCGCACGCGACCTTCCGCTACGCCGTGCGGGACACCACGATCGCGGGCGTGGCGATCCCGGCCGGCGTCCAGGTGCTGGTGAACCTCGCCGCGGCCGGTCGCGACCCGGAGCGCAACGACGCCCCCGACGACTTCGACGTAGGCCGGATGGGGGCGGCGCACCTCGCCTTCGGGCACGGCGTCCACCACTGCCTCGGGGCCCCGCTGGCGCGGCTGGAGGCGCAGGTCGCCTTCAGCGAGCTGATCCGGCGGTTTCCTCGGATGCGGCTCGCCGGTTCACCCGGAGGGCTGCGGTGGGGTCACGGTGACGGCTTGGTGCTGCGTGGGCTCTCCAGCCTTCCGGTCCTGCTCGACGACCCGGCCCGGTGACGTCTCAACACCGAGCCAACGCCGCCGGTCGATGCTGACAGAGCACAGCAGCACCCGACCAGGGCAGGAGCCTCGATGACGACGTCGACGACGGCCGCAAGCTTCCTGGTCGACCCCCCGGTCGACCAGGCCGTGCAGGAGCTCTACGACGGCGACCGCGAGGGCATGGGTTTCGTGATGAACCTCAGCCGTGTCTGGGCGCAGAGTCCGGACGCCCTCAAGATCCTCTCGGCCGCCATGATGCTGGCGAGCGACGTGAGCGGCCTCGATGCCGAGGAGCGCTCGCTGATGGTCCTGGCAACGGCGTCGACGATGGGGGACGCCTACTGCTCGTTCTCCTACGGCACCAGGC
>JBKPTA010000006.1:0-133090 GCA_046735295.1 Actinomycetota bacterium
GTCCTCGATGCGGTGCTTGCGCTCCTTGAGCTCGACCTCGGTGGCCGCGCCGACCTTGATCACCGCGACGCCGCCGGCCAGCTTGGCCAGCCGCTCCTGCAGCTTCTCGCGGTCGTAGTCGGAGTCGCTCTTCTCGATCTCAGCGCGGATCTGGTTCACCCGGCCCTCGATCTGGGCGGACTCACCGCCACCCTCGACGATCGTGGTCTCGTCCTTGGTGATGACGACCTTGCGGGCGGTGCCGAGCAGCTCGAGTCCGGTGTTCTCCAGCTTCAGGCCGACCTCCTCGGAGATCACCTGGCCGCCGGTCAGGATGGCGATGTCCTGCAGCATGGCCTTCCGGCGGTCGCCGAAGCCCGGGGCCTTGACGGCCACCGACTTGAACGTGCCGCGGATCTTGTTCACGACCAGGGTGGACAGAGCCTCGCCGTCGACGTCCTCGGCGATCACCAGGAGTGGCTTGCCGCCCTGCATGACCTTCTCCAGCACCGGCAGCAGGTCCTTGACCGCGGAGACCTTCTGGTTGGCGACGAGGATGTAGGGCTCGTCGAGCACAGCCTCCATCCGCTCCATGTCGGTGGCGAAGTAGGCCGAGATGTAGCCCTTGTCGAACCGCATGCCCTCGGTCAGCTCGAGGTCGATGCCGAACGTGTTCGACTCCTCGACGGTGATGACGCCTTCCTTGCCGACCTTGTCCATCGCCTCGGCGATGATGTCGCCGACGCTCTGGTCGCCACCGGCGGAGATGGCTGCCACCGAGGCGATCTGCTCCTTGGTCTCGACGTCCTTGGACATCCCGTGGAGCTGCTCGGCGACCGCCTCGACGGCCTTCTCGATGCCGCGCTTGAGGGCCATCGGGTTCGCCCCGGCGGCGACGTTGCGGAGGCCCTCGCGGACCATGGCCTGGGCGAGGACGGTCGCGGTCGTCGTGCCGTCTCCGGCGACGTCGTCGGTCTTCTTCGCGACCTCCTTGACGAGCTCCGCCCCGATCTTCTCGTAGGGGTCTTCGAGCTCGATCTCCTTGGCGATGCTCACACCGTCGTTGGTGATGGTGGGCGCGCCCCACTTCTTCTCGAGGACGACGTTGCGCCCCTTGGGACCGAGCGTGACCTTCACCGCGTCGGCGAGGGTGTTCATCCCGCGCTCGAGCCCGCGGCGGGCCTCCTCGTTGAAAGCAATCAGCTTGGGCATGTCTGTCAGCGATTCCTTCTCAGACTCGGGTGGCCGGATCGTTGCCCGCGACGGACGACCAGGCTGCTCGGCGGACCCTTCCCGCCGACGCTTCTGACCTCAACTCACCGGACCAGATGGTTGTCACTCTCGACCCGAGAGTGCCAACACCATGTTTAGCACTCGCACCCCCCGAGTGCAAACGTGCTGGCCCTCGGCCGAGCCTGCGATCCCGGCCCTCGGCTGAGCACGCATGCCGGCCCCTCGACTGAGCAGGCCAAGCCGAGGTGCGCCGGCGGGTCGAGGAGCGTCGGCGCGACCCGGCGCGCGCAGCGCCGGAGCGCGCGAGGCGGCTCGCAACCCGGCCCGCTACCTTCGGCGCATGAAGGACCCGCGCCGCCCCGTCCGGCTGCCCGAGAACGCGAGCACGGAGCGCACCGAGCTCGACGCGCTGCTCGACACCGTCCGTGTCGGACATTTCGGACTCGTGGCCGAGGACGGGACGCCGGCGGTGATCCCCACGATGGTGGTCCGCGACGGCGACCGGGTTCTCGCACACGGGTCCACGGGGTCGCGCTGGATGCGCCGGCTGTCCGACGGCGTACCCACGGCCCTCGCGGTCACGGCGTACGACGGGGTGGTGGTGGCGCGCAGCGCGTTCGAGTCGTCGATCCGGTACCGCTCGGCTGTGCTGTTCGGTCGCTGCATCCCCGTGACGGAGGACAAGGAGCGCTTCCTCGACCTCGTGACCGAGGCCCTGATCCCCGGCCGGAGCTCGGAGATCAGGCGCCCGAGCACCTCGGAGCTCGCGGCGACCCTGGTGCTCGCCCTGCCGATCGAGGACTGGTCGCTGAAGATCTCGGCCGGCTGGCCCGAGGACGAGGACGACGACGTGGCCGGGCCTGCCTGGGCGGGCGTGGTGCCCGTTCACCAGGTGTACGGCGCGCCCCTCGCCGCACCTGACCTGCGCGACCACATCGACGTGCCCCCGTCCGTGCGGTCGCTGACCGACTGACCGGTCGCTCCAGCAGCTCGAACGAGCGCGGAGAGCCGTAGGGTCGGGCCATGCGAACCGGACTGCTCGCCGACCTCGCCCAGCGCACGGCGGGCCTTCGCGACGACGGGCTGTTCAAGAGCGAGCGCGTGATCGCCTCGCCGCAGACCGCCCACATCACGCTGGCGGACGGCACGCAGGTGCTCAACCTGTGCGCCAACAACTACCTGGGTCTGGCTGACCACCCAGAGCTCGTCCGGGCAGCGCACACAGCGCTGGACGCGCACGGCTACGGAATGGCCTCGGTGCGCTTCATCTGCGGGACGCAGACGGTGCACACCGAGCTGGAGGCCGCGCTCAGCCGGTTCCTCGGGACGGAGGACACGATCCTCTACTCGTCGTGCTTCGACGCCAACGGCGGACTGTTCGAGGCGATCCTGGACGAGCAGGACTGCGTCATCTCCGACGCGCTCAACCACGCGTCGATCATCGACGGCATCCGCCTCTGCAAGGCGAGGCGCATGCGCTACGACAACAACGACATGGCTCAGCTCGAGGAGTGCCTGCGCAACGCAGCCGACGCCCGCTACCGGCTGATCGCGACCGACGGGGTGTTCTCCATGGACGGCGTGATCGCCGACCTGCGCTCGATCTGCGACCTGGCCGAGCAGTACGACGCGATGGTGCTGGTGGACGACTCGCACGCGGTCGGCTTCGTCGGCGCCGGCGGCCGTGGCACGCCCGAGTACTGCGACGTGATGGGCCGCGTGGACATCATCACCGGCACGCTCGGGAAGGCGCTGGGTGGGGCCAGCGGCGGCTACACCAGCGGCCGCAAGGAGATCGTCGACTGGCTGCGCCAGCGCTCGCGGCCGTACCTGTTCAGCAACTCATTGGCGCCGGCGATCGCCGCGACCACGTTGCACGTGCTGGGGATGATGCAGCCGGACAACGAGCTGCAGCGGCAGCTCCAGCGCAACTCGACGAGGTTCCGCGGCGGCATGGAGGCCGCCGGCTTCACGCTGGCCGGCGCCGGTCATCCGATCATCCCCGTGATGCTGGGCGACGCGAAGGTCGCCGGTGAGATGGCCCAGCGACTCCTGGCCACAGGCGTCTACGTCATCGCCTTCAGCTTCCCGGTCGTCCCGCAGGGCAAGGCCCGCATCCGCACGCAGATGTCCGCCGCCCACAGCGACGAGGACATCGACCGCGCGGTCGCCGCGTTCACCGAGGTCGCCACGGAGATGGGCACCCTGCGATGAGAGCGCTGGTGAAGGCCAAGGCGGAGCCGGGCCTGTGGATGCAGGACGTGCCCCTGCCCGAGCCGGGTGACGGGGATGTGCTCATCCGGGTGGGCAAGACGTCGATCTGCGGCACCGACCTGCACATCCTGCACTGGGACGCGTGGGCGCAGGCAACGATCCCCGTGCCGATGGTGGTCGGCCACGAGTTCATGGGCGAGATCACGGCGCTGGGGGGCGGCGTACGCGGCCTCGAGGTCGGTCAGCGGGTCGCCGGCGAGGGCCACGTCACGTGCGGGCACTGCCGCAACTGCAAGGGCGGCCGCCGGGAGTTCTGCCACAACCACACCGGCGTCGGTGTCACGCGGCCCGGCGCGTTCGCCGACTACATCGTCATCCCCGCCCAGAACGTGTTCGTGGTGCCCGACCACATCTCCGACGACGTCGCCGCCGTGCTCGACCCGCTCGGCAACGCCACCCACACCGCGCTGCGCTTCGACGTGGTGGGCGAGGATGTGCTGATCACCGGCGCCGGCCCGATCGGCGTGCTGGCGACGGCGATCGTGCGCCACATCGGGGCGCGCCACGTGGTGGTCACGGACCTGAACCCGTACCGGCTCGCGATGGCCGCCGCGCACGGCGCCAGCCGGGTGGTCGACGTACGCAGCGAGCGGCTCGCCACCGTGATGACGGACCTGGGCATGACCGAGGGCTTCGACGTCGGCCTGGAGATGAGCGGCGCCGAGACCGCGTTCAACCAGATGCTGGACTCGATGAACCACGGCGGGCACATCGCGGTCCTCGGGATACCGCCCGGACCGATGACCCTGGACCTCAACGACGTGATCTTCAAGGGTCTGGAGATCCAGGGCATCTACGGCCGGCGCATCTTCGAGACCTGGTACAAGATGGCCGCGATGCTGCAGAGCGGGCTGGACGTCAGCGGCATGGTCACCCACCGCCTGCCGGCGGACCGCTACGAGGAGGCGTTCGAGGTGGTCGGGCTCGGCGAGTGCGGGAAGGTCATCCTCGACTGGCGGTGAGGTGCGCTGTCGATTCGGCAGCCCGTCGCCCGTCAGGGCTATCAGGGGAGACACACCGCCCACGACCCGAGAGGACCAGCCATGACCAGCTACGTCGTACTCCTGCCCGGTGACGAGTCCGCCTGGGAGGCCGCGCCCGAGGCGCTGAAGCGGGACATGTACGCCCGGCATGCCGAGTTCGCGAGACTCCTCGACGAGCGGGGCCACAAGGTCACCGGCGGCGCGGAGCTCGCACCGAGCTCCGAGGCACGCGTGCTGCGCACCTCGGCCGACGGTGCGCAGAGCGTGACGCAGGGCCCGTACGCCGAGACCGCCGAGCAGCTGACCGGGTTCTACGTCGTGGAGTCCGACGACCTCGAGGACCTGATCGAGGTCTGCAAGGTGCTCGGCAAGGGCGAGCGCGTGATCGAGATCCGTGCCTGCAGACCCGGCATGAGCTCCTGAGCCCCTCGCCGGATCGCACCTCCCGCCGCGCACCCGATCCGTCTGCGGTAGCAGGTGTCCCCCTGGGGCGTGTGGGGTCCCGGTATGGACGGAACCCGGCCACGAATGTCGGGCGCCGTCCGTCGATCCACCACCCTGGACTCCGTCATGGCAGTGACAGACTCACCTGCCGAGAGGACGGATCGCGATGAAGTACGTGGTGCTGACGGCTGAGGAGGACCCGCAGGCCTGGGACCGGGCGACACAGGAGTACCGGGACCAGGTCTTCGACCGCCACCGGTCCTTCGACAAGGCAGTGCGCGAGCGCGGCGAGATGATCGCCGGCGAGGCGCTGGCACTGCCGACCGAGGCGGTGACGCTGCGCCCCGGCTCGGGACGGGATCGCCTGGTCACCCACGGACCGTACGCCGAGACCGCCGAGCAGCTCGGCGGGTTCTACCTGATCGACGTCGACTCGGGGGAGGCCGCACTCGACCTGGTGCGGCTGCTGCCGGACAGCTACACGATCGAGGTCCGGCCCGCGATCCACATCGAGGGCTATGACGGCTGAGGACAGTCTCGAGTCCGCCTGGCGTGACCACTGGGGGCGGCTGACGGCGCTGCTCGTCGCGCAGTTCCGGCGCCTCGACCTCGCCGAGGACGGACTCGCCGACGCGTTCGAGGCGGCCGCGCGCACCTGGCCGCGCGACGGCGTACCGAGCAACCCACCGGCGTGGCTGCTCACCAGCGCCAGACGACGGATCCTCGACCGGCTTCGTGCCGAGGCCGTGGCGGCCAGGCGGCTGCCGGTCCTCGCGGTCGAGGCCGAGCTGCAGAGGGAGGCGCAACGGGTGATGGTCGACGCCGGCGAGCCGCTCCGCGACGAGCGGCTCCGGCTGGTGATGCTGTGCGCCCACCCGGCGCTCACACGGGAGAACGCGGCTGCGCTGACCCTGCGGATGGTGATGGGCGTGACGACGGCCGACATCGCCCGCCTGTTCCTGGTCCCGACGGCGACGATGGCGGCGCGGCTGACCCGATCGCGCAAGAGTCTGGGCGGCCAGCGGTTCGACGTGCCGCTCGGTCCCGACCTGAAGGAGCGCGTCGGACGGGCCGCGGACGTCGCCTACCTCGCGTTCACGGCCGGCTATGCGCCGCCGTCGGGGACCGAGCTCGTGCGCACCGACCAGGCGGCCGATGCCATCCGGCTGGCCCGGGTGCTCCGCGAGCTGCTGCCCGGACGCGCCGACCTCGACGGGCTCCTCGGGCTCATGCTGCTGCAGCACTCGCGCCGTGACGCCCGGCTGCGCGAGGGACGTCTGGTGCTGCTCCCCGACCAGGACAGGTCACTCTGGTACGCCGATGAGATCAGTGAGGCCCTGGCCGTGCTCACGCCGCACGTCACCGCACCCGGCACGCCGTACCTCCTCCAGGCGCTGATCGCCGCCGAGCATGCGATCGCTCCGCACCCGGACGCGACGGACTGGCCCCGCATCGTCGAGCGGTACGACGAGCTGGTGGCGCTCGAGGACACTTCCGTCGTACGGCTGAACCGGGCCGTGGCGATCAGCGAGGCCGACGGCCCCCTCGCCGGCCTGCGGGCGCTCGACGGGCTCGAGCTTCCCGGGCACCGCCTGCCGGGCGTACGCGGGGAGCTGCTGGCGCGGGTCGGCCGGACCGACGAGGCCCGCGCCGAGCTCACCCGAGCCGTGGAGCTCTGCGACAACGACCCCGAGCGCGCCCACCTCGTCGGCCGGCTGACGGAGCTGACGAGGTAGTGCGTCCGGTTCCAGTGGCACCATCGGAGGATGAGGTTCGCGAGCACGCTCGAGCTCGGAGGCAAGACCGCGACGGGGATCCCGATCCCCGATGAGGTGATCGAGGCGATCGGGGCCAGCAAGCGACCACCGGTCACGGTCACGGTCAACGGCCACACCTACCGCACCACCGCGGTCAGGATGGGCGGCCGCTTCCTGGTGCCGCTCAGCGCCGAGAACCGCGACGCGGCAGGCATCGCCGCCGGGGACGACGTCACCGTGGACATCGCGCCCGACACAGCTCCCCGAGAGGTCACCCTGCCCGAGGACCTCGAGGCGGCGATGGACGACCACGCGCGGGCGGCGTACGACCGGCTGTCCTACACCCACCGCAAGGAGTGGGTGCGCTGGGTGGAGGAGGCGAAACGGCCCGAGACGCGAGCCACCCGCATCCAGAAGACGGTCGCCGGGCTGCGCGAGGGCAGGAAGACCCACTAGCCGCACGGACGCCGTCCCGACGTCGGCCTAAGGTGACGCCGTGGCTACTGCTCCGGGTCGGATCCTCGCCGACCTGCGCACTCGCCCGGCCACCCGTTTCTTCGTCACCATCACCCGCGCCGTGCCGGGCTTGGCACTCTCGTGGTGGCTGCTGCTGGTGCTCAGGTCGCTGGTCCCGGCCGGGCTGGCGATCGCCACCGGCGCCCTCGTGGGGCGGGTGCAGGCCGGCAGCTCGCTGACCGGGCCCCTGGTGGTGTTCGGCATCGTCTTCGCGGTGTCGCAGGTGGGTCCGCCGGTCCACCAGGTGGTCGGCACCATGCTCGGCCAGCACTTCAGCTCGGTCCTCAACGACCGGCTGATGGCGACCACGTTGGGACCGGACGGCGTCGGTCACCTCGAGCGTGGCGACCTCACCAACGACCTCACCACGGCTCGCGACTTCGACCTCGGGTGGACCGGGCCGCCGATGTTCATGAACGTGGACTTCATCGCCCAGGGACTCGTCATGCTCCTGGGCGGCATCGCCTCGGCGCTGGTGCTCCTCGGGTTCTCGTGGTGGGCTCCCGTCCTGCTGCTCGGCGCCTGGGGCTCGACCCACTGGCTCCTCCGCGAGAGCGGTGTGTGGCGCGACCGCAACACCGACGAGGTGAAGGCGTCGCGGCGCCATACCGACTACGCCTATGAGCTCGCCACCCAGCCCGCCGCCGCCAAGGAGGTCCGACTGTTCGGGCTGGCCCCGTGGCTGCTGGAGCGGTTCACCCGGCACCGCCTCCACCTGCACGAGCTCCAGTACCAAGCCACGCGCCTGCGCGAGCGCTCGCTGACCGGAGCAGTACTGCTGGTCCTGGTAGCCAACGGCGGGCTGTTCGTCGTCCTCGCCCGTCAGGGGTACGCCGGCACCCTCGGTCTGCAGTCGGTGGTCACCTACTCCGGCGCGGCCTTCGGGGCGAGCGCCATCGCCTTCGGCGGTCTCAGCTGGGCACTCGACGGTGCGGCCGCCCCCGTGGTCTCGATCGAGCGTCTCGTGACGGAGATGGCTGCGGCCGGCGCGCTCACGACCCGGTATGCCCCGGGGCCCGACCCGGTCGGCCGTCCACGCGACCGACGACACGTCCCACGAGAGGAGCGAGCTCCGGAGATCACGTTCCGCGAGGTCACGTTCACCTATCCCACGGGCAACCGACCGGTGCTCGACCGCTTCGACCTGACCATCCCGGCCGGAGCTTCGCTCGCGATCGTCGGACAGAACGGCGCGGGCAAGACGACGGTCGCCAAGCTGCTCTGCCGCCTCTACGACCCCGACTCCGGGGCCATCGAGATCGACGGCGTCGACCTCCGCGACCTCGACCTCGCGTGGTGGCGGTCCCGCGTGGCCGCCGTCTTCCAGGACTTCGTCCGCTACGAGCTGCCGCTGCGCGACAACGTCGCGCCGCTGGGAGCGCCCGACGAGGTGGTCCGGCGCGCTCTCGAACAGGCGGGGGCCCTCGACCTCGCCGACCTCGACGCACCGCTGGCCAAGGGCTACCCGGGCGGGGTCGAGCTGTCCGGCGGCCAGTGGCAGCGCGTCGCCCTGGCGCGGGCGATCGCCAAGGTCGGCGCGGGTGCGAACGTCGTTCTCCTCGACGAGCCCACGGCGATGCTCGACGTCCGGGGCGAGTCGGAGATCTTCCGGCGCGTGCTCGCCGCGACCGCCGACGCGACCACCGTCCTGGTCTCCCATCGCTTCTCGACGGTCCGCCGAGCCGAGCTCATCTGCGTCGTCGAGCACGGCCGGGTGCTCGAGCTCGGCAGCCACGAGGAGCTGGTCGCGCTGGGTGGGCGCTACCACACCATGTACGACCTCCAGGCCAGCCGTTTCGAGACGGTGGCCGGCGCCTCCTCCTCGAGGCAGGCCAGCTATGACGAGCCGGAGCTCGACGAGCACGGTGAGGAGGTCCTCCATGAGTCTCTCTGAGGAGGAGCGACTCACCGTCGCGGTCGACGACACCGCGGGTCCGATGCCGCCGGCCGCCTCCTCGATGGTGCGCGTCGTGAAGCACGGCTACCGCGCCGAGCCGAGGCTGCTCTGGGCGTCGCTGGCGATGACCACGCTCGAGGCGCTGCCCGACGTGCTCGTCGGCATCTGGCTGGCGCTGGTCACCGACGGCCTGGTCCATCACCACCAGGCACGGGTGTACGTCGGAGCAGGCGGCCTCGCGGCCTCTGCGACACTCCTGTGGGCGCTGTCGGTCACGCTGGACCGCACCACGCGGCGGCTGGGCGACCGGCTGAACATCTTCTTCCAGGGGCACGTCGCGAGACTCCAGGCCGAGGTGACCACCGTCGAGCACCACGAGCGCCAGGTCTTCCTCGACCGCATCGCGGTGCTGCGCACCGGGGTGTTCGCGCTCGACCACCTCTTCCGCTCGATGTTCACGATGGTGGGCTGGCTGTTGCGGCTCGCCTTCGTGTGCATCCTTCTTGCCGCGATCCACCCGGCTCTGCTCCTGGTCCCCCTGGCAGCGCTGCCACTGCTCCTCGTGGCCGGGTGGCGGCCGAAGGTCGAGAAGCGCACGGAGGAGCGCGTCGCCTCCCAGGGCCGCCTCGGCCGGCACCTCTTCACGGTCGCCACCACCCCACCTCCCGGCAAGGAGGTGCGGGTCTCCGGCAACCAGGCGGACCTCGCGGCTCGCCGCGCCGCCGCGTGGGCCCGCTGGTTCGGCCCGATCCGAGCGGTCAGCCTCGCAAGCGCTGCCTGGCTGACGCTGGCCTGGGCGGTGTTCTCGCTCGCCTTCGTCGCGGCAGTCGTCTGGGTCGTCACCGGTCTCGACCGGGGGCCCGGCGCCGTGGTCCTGGTGCTCGCCGCCGGGGGACGGATGTCGGCCTACGTCGGATCGGCCGTGGGTGAGCTCGGTTTCCTCCGCGGCATCTGGCTCGACTCCGCGCAGCGGCTGGCCTGGCTGGAGGACTTCGCCGCCACGCAGAACGCCCACGCAGATCTGCCCGCGCCCTCCGCGCTCGCCGACGCCATCCGATTCGAGGACGTCTCGTTCGCCTACCCCGGCACCAGCCGTGCGGTGCTCCAGCACGTCGACCTGGCACTGCCCGCCGGCAGCGTCGTCGCCGTGGTCGGTGAGAACGGCGCCGGCAAGTCGACCCTCGTCAAGCTGCTGGCCCGGATGTACGCGCCGACGTCGGGTCGCATCACCGCTGACGGCGTCGACATCGCCCAGGTCGACGTCGTCGAGTGGCGCCAACGGCTCGCGGGGGCGTTCCAGGACTTCGCGCGCCTGGAGTTCCTGGCAGCGACCACGGTCGGGCTGGGCGACGAGCCGCGTCGTGACGACCGGGGCGCGGTCGGCGCCGCCGTCGACCGCGCCGGTGCCACTCCGGTCGTCGACGACCTGCGGAACGGGCTCGACACCCAGCTCGGCCCGTCCTGGGACGACGGGGTCGACGTCAGCTTCGGGCAGTGGCAGAAGCTGGCCCTCGCCCGCGGCTACATGCGTCCGGAGCCGCTGCTACTGGTGCTGGACGAGCCGACCGCGGCCCTCGACGCCGAGACCGAGCACGCCCTGTTCGAGCGCTTCGCCGCGGGAGCACGCGAGCAGACCACCAACGGGCGCGTGACGGTGCTGGTGTCCCACCGGTTCTCGACGGTCCGGATGGCCGACCTGATCGTCGTGCTCGTCGGCGCTCGCGTGGTCGAGGTCGGCAGCCACGATGAGCTGATGGCGCTGGGCGGCACGTACGCCGAGCTGTTCTCCATCCAGGCCAGCAGCTATGCCTGAGGTGCGGCTGGCTGTGGCGACGACCGGCGACGCTCAGCTCGAGAGGTGCGTGACGGGTCAGCAGCCGCCCGCGACCGCCGGGATCACCGAGATCTGGGTTCCCTCGGGCGTCTTCGTGTCCAGGTGGTCCAGGAAGCGGACGTCGTCGTTCCCGACGTACAGGTTGACGAAGCGGCGCAGCTCGCCCTGCTCGTCGACGATGCGGCCCTTGATCCCCGAGTAGTGGCTGTCCAGGTCGTCGAGGACCGCCGCCACGGTGTCGCCGTTCGCGGTGACCTCCGACTCCCCACCGGTGTAGGTGCGCAGGATCGTCGGGATGCGGACGGACACGCTCATGGGTCTCTCCTCGTGTCGGCGGGGTGTCCCTGGCCGCCGGTCAGGCGATGCCGGTGGCGGTGAAGGCAGCGTACGACGGGTCGATGATCGCCGCGGGACCGACGACGTCGGCAACGGAGTCGAGGGTCTTCAGGCCCATGCCGGTGTTGATGACGACCGTCTCGAGGGCGGGGTCGAGCTGCCCGGTCTCGGCGAGCTTCCTCAGGCACGCCACGGTGGTGCCGCCGGCGGTCTCGGTGAAGATCCCCTCGGTGCGCGCCAGCAGCAGGATGCCCTCACGCACCTGGTCGTCGTCCACGTCCTCGACCGCTCCCCCGGTGCGCCGGCAGATGTCCAGCACGTAGATGCCGTCGGCCGGGTTGCCGATCGCCAGGCTCTTGGCGATGGTGTCGGGTCGCACCGGGCGAATGACGTCCACGCCGGCGCGGTACGCCGTGGCGACCGGGGAGCAGCCGGTCGCCTGGGCGCCGAACACCCGGTACGGCTTGTCCTCGACCAGCCCGAGCTCGATCAGCTCCCGGAACGCCTTGTCGACCTTGGTCAGCTGCGAGCCCGACGCGACCGGGATCACGATCTGGTCCGGAAGCCGCCAGCCGAGCTGCTCGGCGATCTCGAAGCCCAGGGTCTTCGACCCCTCGGCGTAGAAGGGACGGACGTTGACGTTCACGAACGCCCAGCCGTCCTCCTCGCCCGCGATCTCGGACGCAAGCCGGTTGACGTCGTCGTAGGTGCCGTTCACGGCCACGAGGTTCTCGGTGTAGACCGCCGAGTTGACCTGCTTGGGGCGTTCGAGGTCGGCCGGGATGAAGACGACGGTCTTGATGCCGGCCCGCGCTCCGGCCGCGGCGACGGCGTTCGCGAGGTTGCCGGTGCTCGGGCAGGCGAACACCTTCGCACCGAGCTCCCGGGCTGCGCTCAGCGCGCAGGCGACCACGCGGTCCTTGAAGGAGTTGGTCGGGTTGGTGGAGTCGTCCTTGACCCACAGGTTCTCGAGACCGAGCTCGTGTGCGAGGTTGTCGGCGCGGAGCAGGCGGGTGAATCCGGGCTCGGTGTTCGGGCTCTCGGTGATGTCGGCGGGAACCGGCAGCAGCGGCTGGTAACGCCAGATGTTGGGAGGTCCGGCCGCGATCTGCTCGCGGGTCACGGCCGGGAAGTCGTAGGCCACCTCGAGGGGCCCGAAGCAGTCCGGGCAGGCGTAGTGCGGCCCGAGCGCGACCGATCGCCCGCACTCGCGGCACGACAAGGCCCGGGCGTTCCCGAAGGCGCCGTCCCGCGGCCGTCGCTCGTCCGCCTCGGATGAGGCCTGGGCCGGGCGTGGAGCGGACGGACCGTCCAGGCCCTCGGTCGTCAGCGCGGTCATGCGGATACCTCCTTCTCATCTTCCCCGCGGCGGCTCTCGCCGCGGGACGGATGTGGCACCGGGTCCCACGACCGTCGTACGCCGGCGTACGACGGGAGGCTCGTGGCGGTTGCCGGGACGTCGACGGGCCGTTCCCTCAGTCCCTCTCGATGAGCTGGGCATCACGGTATCGGGAGCCGTCTCAGCATGCGTACCGTGGTCCCACATGCCGGGCAGCGAACCGAGGCTCGTCCGAGAGCGTCGTACCCGGCGTCACCATCCGGTCACGGAGGTTCCATGCCGCTCTTGCAGCTTGCCCATGTCGTCGCCATCGCCCTGGTGGCCGCCTGCCTCGGCGTCGCGGAGACGAGCGCCTCGGCCAGCGCTGCTCGGGTTCCGACCTGCCACGGGCATGTCGCCACGATCGTGGGCACACCCGACCGGGACGTCCTCGACGGGACCCCGGGCCGCGACGTGGTCGTGGCGCTGGGCGGCAGGGACGAGATCAACGGCGGCGGCGGGGACGACATCATCTGCGGCGGCGCCGGCGGTGACGACGTCACGCTCGGGGACGGCGCCGACCGGGTCTGGGGCGAGGGCGGGTCGGACTTCGTGACGGGCGGCACCGGGGCCGACGTCGTCCACGGCGGCCGCGGAGACGACGCACTCCGCGACGCCGGAGGGACCGGCACCGTCCTGTACGGCGAACAGGGGCGTGACTCCATCGAGTCTGCGGCGGTGGTGCAGGTCTGGGCAGGTTCCGGACCCGATGCCGTGCAGCTCACGGGCTGTGCCGGCTGCTCGGTGCACGGTGGCCCCGGGTCGGACGCCGTGCGCGCGAACGGCGGCCGCCACCTGAGGTTGTTCGGCGGGCCGGGCGACGACGGCGTCGCGGCGACCATCACGTTCCAACCGGGGACCCGCGTCGACGGCGGCCGAGGCCACGACGGCGTGGAATTGGTGTTCTCGCGACCTTCGGGCGTCCCGGAGTACCAGCTGATCCGGTTCCGTCTCGGCTCAGGGTGGCTGTACGCCGACACGGCCCGCATGCCCGTGCGCGGCATCGAGGACGCCCAGGTGTTCGGATCGTCGACCAACGGCGTGGCACTCGCCTACCGGCTGCTCGGCACGGCTGTGCGCAACCGCCTGGAGGCCGGGGACGCCACCGACTCGCCGGTCACGCTGGTGGGACGACGGGGCGACGACCACCTGGTCGGCGGCGACGGTGACGACCTGCTCAGGGGCGGCCCCGGCCACGACCGCGGCAAGGGGCGGTTCGGTACGGACACCTGCCTCTCCATCGAGATCGCCCTGGGGTGCGAGCAGGGTCGGACCTGAGCAGACCCACCGGGCCGGCGGGACGGACTACTCGGCCGAGGAGTCCCGGGCCAGGCGCCGGAGCAGGTCGAGCACGCCCTGGGGGCCCTTGACGACGACGTCCGAGCGGCCGACGAGTGCGCTCTCCTCATCTGACGCCGAGCAGACGAGCAGCGTGGGCAGACCGCGGTCGCGCAGCTCCTCGACGGCGGCGAAGGCCTCGAGATCGCCCAGGTCGTCGCCGGCGAACAGGAACCCGCCGGCGTCGAGGTCTTCGACGAGAGTCCGGACGACGGCGCCCTTGTCCATGCCCGGCGAGCGCGCCTCGATCACGTTGCGGCCGGGCTCCACCGCCATCCCGTGCCGCTCTGCCAGCTCGCGGAGCCGCGGCTCGAGCCGCTCGAACGCGGCCGCCGGGTCGTCCAGGCGTCGCGTATGCACGGCGATGGCAAGCCCCTTGTCCTCGACGTAGGCGTCGGCGGCGTCGGCGTCCCGCAGGGTCGCTGGGAGCTCGCGCAGGAAACCGGAGAGGCCCTGCGGCGGCCGCGGCGAGACGACGCGGCGACTGGTCGAGCTCCACCGCTCGAAGCCGTACTGGCCGAAGACGAGGAGCCTGCTTCCCGAATCACCGATCGCACGGCCGACGTCCTCGAGTCCGCCGAGGGCCAGCACCTTCCGAGCGGGCCTGCCGGTGACGACCGCGACGGCCAGCACCGCCTTCGACAGCTCGAGCAGCACCTCCGGTGCGTCCGGATGGATGTGGGCCGAGTCCGGGTCGTCCACGATCGGCGCCAGTGTGCCGTCGAAGTCGAGACCGACCACGACCGACGGCGAGACCGCCACCAGCGCGGCGTACCTCTGCTCGGCATCGGCGGACGTGAAGCGCACGGCTCTCACCCTGTCACGCCCGCGAACGACGTACGCCGGGAGGGACGGGCGGCCGGCGACGGGTCAGTGCGCCGGCGCCAGCGGGGCGGTGAGGATCACCGTCAGCCGGTCGAGCCGCATCGGCGCCACCGAGGGCATCGTCCGGTGGATCCCCAGGTCGAGAGCCAGCTGCTGGCCTGCCTTCGCCAGCTGCGGCGGGTAGTAGACCGTCGACGCCGGGATCGTGCCGTACCAGTTGTCCGCTCCCACGATCTGCCAGCCCAGGTGAGCGGCTTCGGATGCCACCCTGCCCGCGAGTCCCGACACGGTGGAGTTGTTGAACACCGTCACCGGGAACCTCGACCGGTCGAAGCCGGGCTTCAGCGGCTTGCGGTGCTGCGGCTTCGGAGTCACGTAGTTCGTGTGGTCCGCGCTCGGAGCCCGGTGGCTCGTCGGCGTCACCAGCTGCTCGGTCGGCTCGTGCTGGCGGGTCGCGAACCAGGCGATGCCGGCCATGGTCACAGCCACGATGCTGAGGATCATCACCGGGGAGGGGAACACCACTCCGCGCTGGTCCCTCACCCGCCCCGGACCGCGCCCGTCGGTCGTGGGCACGCCTAGACCTCGAACCCGAGGCGGCGGGCGGAACGAGCCCGCTGCCGCTCGGCCCGCATGCGACGGAGACGGCGCACCAGGAGCGGATCCTCGGCCAGGGCCTCGGGACGGTCGATCAGGGCGTTGAGCACCTGGTAGTAGCGCGTGGCGGACATGTCGAAGGACTCGCGGATCGCGGTCTCCTTCGCCCCCGCGTACTTCCACCACTGACGCTCGAACTCGAGGACCTCGCGGTCGCGCTCGCCCAGGCCGGCAGCGGTGTCGCGGCTCGGCCGTGCGGCGGCGTCCATACGTGTCTCCCCTCGAGCGTCCGCGCAGGGCGCGGTGCACCTGCCTGACGCCGGCGAGTCTACGCGAGGAATCACAACGATGTCATTCGCTTGCGGCGCGTCGCGTGCGCCCGATCTGATGGGGTCATGACGAGATCCCCTGCCGGCGCACCCACCCGGTGGGGCATCCTCGCCACCGGCACCATCGCACACTCGTTCGCCCGTGACCTGCACGCCGTGCCCGACGCCGTCGTCGCCGCTGTCGGGTCGAGGTCACAGGAGGCGGCGGAGGCCTTCGCCCGGGAGCTCGGTGACGACCGGACCCGTGCCCACGGGTCGTACGCCGAGCTGGTCGCAGACCCCGACGTCGACGTCGTCTACGTGGCGAGCCCACACTCCCACCATCTCGAGCACGCACGTCTGGCGTTCGCAGCGGGGAAGCCCGTCCTCTGCGAGAAGCCCGTGGCCCTGAACCGGGCCGAGGGCCAGGCGCTGTTCGACTCCGCCGGCGAGCTGTTCTGCATGGAGGCGATGTGGATGGCCTGCCACCCCCTCGTCATCGAGCTCGGGCGCCGGCTGCGCGACGGCGACTTCGGCACGCCGCGGCAGGTGCACGCCGACCTGGGCTTCGTGGTGCCCACCGACGCGAGCAGGCGGATGTGGGACCCGGCTCTGGGGGCCGGCGCCCTGCTCGACATGGGGATCTACCCGCTGACCTTCGCCCGGCTCATGCTGGGGCCGTTCGCCACGTTGGTCGCGGCCGGCGAGCTCGCCGAGAGCGGCATCGACCTGGACGTCGCGATTGCCGCTCGGCACGAGAGCGGCGCCGTCTCGGCGCTGACCACGTCGATGACGTCCAGCAGCCCGCGCTCGGCGTCGGTGGCCACCGACCAGGGGTTGCTGGTGCTGCCCCGGGACTTCCACCACCCGGCGTACGCCGTGTGGACGCCGACCGGCGGCGAGCCCCAACGCATCGAGCCACCGGAGCCGGTCCTGGGCACGGGCCTGGGCAGCGAGGCCGCGCATGTGCAGGAGTGCCTGCGCGACGGGCTCACCGAGAGCCCGCTCGTCCCCCGGGCGCAGACGATGGAGCTGCTCGGCGTGATGGACGACCTGCGGGCCCAGCTCGGGGTCCGGTACGCCGCCGCCGCGCCACCGGGCAGGACCCCATCGAACGGGTGAGGTCGCGGTGAGCGTGCCCGGATAGGGTCGGATCGTGTCCCTGACCGGTTCGGCTGAGCTCGTGATCGTGGCGAACCGGCTACCCGTGGACCGCGTCGACGAGTCGGACGGCAGCGCCGGCTGGCGGGTGTCCCCGGGTGGCCTGGTCACCGCGCTCGAGCCGATCATGCGGGCCAACGAGGGACTGTGGATCGGGTGGCCGGGAGGCACCGAGGTCGACCTCGAGCCGTTCGAGCACGACGGCATGACCCTGGACCCGATCGCCCTGTCGGCCGACGAGATCGAGGGCTTCTACGAGGGCTTCAGCAACTCCACGGTCTGGCCGCTGTACCACGACCTCGTCGCCAAGCCCGAGTTCCACCGCGAGTGGTGGGACAGCTATGTCGACGTGAACCGCCGGTTCGCCGAGCGGGCCGCAGACCGCGCCGCGAAGAACGCCACCGTGTGGGTGCAGGACTACCAGCTGCAGCTGGTCCCCCAGCAGCTCCGCGAGCTCCGGACCGACCTCCGGATCGGGTTCTTCCTGCACATCCCGTTCCCGCCCGCCGAGCTGTTCCAGCAGCTGCCCTGGCGACGCCAGGTGCTCGAGGGGCTGCTCGGCGCCGACCTGATCGGCTTCCAGCTCCCGGGCGGGGCCGCGAACTTCGTCCGGCTGGTGCGTCAGCGGGTCGGGCACAAGACCCACCGCGACCTGGTGTACCTGCCCGACGGGCGCACGGTCAGAGCCGAGGCGTTCCCCATCTCCATCGACTACCGCGGCCTCGAGAAGCTCTCCCGCAGCGAGGCGGTGCAGAACCGGTCGGCGGAGATCCGCGAGGCCCTCGGCGACCCGGAGACACTGTTCCTCGGGATCGACCGCCTGGACTACACCAAAGGCATCTACGCACGGCTCCGTGCCTACTCCGAGCTGATCCGCGACGGCGAGCTCGACGTCGACAGCTCGGTGTTCGTCCAGGTCGCGACCCCGTCGCGGGAGAAGGTCGAGGAGTACCGCGTGCTCCGCGACGAGATCGACCGGCTGGTCGGCCACATCAACGGCGACTTCGGCCGGATCGGGCGGCCGGCGATCAGCTACCTGCACTCGGCGTACCCGCGCGAGGAGATGGCGGCGCTCTACCGCGCGGCCGACGTGATGGTGGTGACGCCCTACCGGGACGGCATGAACCTGGTCGCGAAGGAGTACGTCGCCTGTCGCTGGGACGACGGCGGCGCCTTGGTCCTCTCGGAGTTCGCCGGCAGCGCCGCGGAGCTGCGCCAGGCCTGGCAGGTGAATCCCTACGATCTCAACGGGGTCAAGGTCGCCCTCCTCGACGCGGCCCGGTCCGAGCCGCGCGACCGGCAGCGCCGGATGCGGGCGATGCGCAGGACGGTGCGGCACGCCGACGTGGCCGCGTGGGCCACCTCGTTCCTCGACGAGCTGGACGAGGTCCGGCCACTGCACGGCAAGAAGCTCAAGCCGACGCCGGTGTCCTGACACCCTCCCCGATCGCCGGCCTCCTCCAGCCGGGGATGCCCCCTGCCCGCGAGACCTCGGATACCTCCCTCGGAGGACCCGAGCAGGGATCGAGGCGACCGTCGGCCGGTTCCGCCCCCGGCTCTCCCCAGGGGCCGCGACGGCCTGACTTCCGGGACGCCGACGCCGGGGCGGAGGTGACTCGCCTCGTTGTGGAGGCCGCCTCGTCCGACCCGTAACCACGCTGGCACCGTGTCGTTGCCCGGTCAGTGGCGCGCAAACGTCACCAGAGCCGGCGCGGGTCGGGGCATCTTCTCCGCGCCGGCTCGTTCGGCGTCCGCCCGCCGCCGGCAGCCTGGGCTGCCGGGGCTGCCGCGGAGCGGGGTAGTTTCGGGACGTGGACCTGATCCCCAAGCCCGATCAGGTCGTCTCGGCCGCCGCCAACGTCGCGCATCGACTCGTGTACGGCGGCCTGGCCGACCTCCGGCGGATGCCACGCACCCTCATCGGCGACGGCACGCTGCGCGAGGTCTACCACTATCGCCCTGCCGAGCCGGCAGGCGAGCAAGGGGACCCGGTCCTGCTGGTGACACCACTCGCGGCTCCGGCAGTGTGCTACGACCTGCGCCGCGGCTGCTCCCTGGTCGAGCACCTGGTCGGGACGGGGCGCCCGACCTACCTCGTGGAGTACGGCGCAGTCCCGTTCCGTGACCGCGACCTCGGCATCGGGCCCTGGGTCGACGAGATCGTCCCGACCGCCATCCGGGAGGTGTCGAGCCATGCGGGGGGCCGTCCGGTCCACCTGGTCGGCTGGTCGCTGGGTGGGACATTCGCCCTGCTCGCGGCGGCCGGCGACGCCACGTTGCCGATCGCCTCGGTCACAGCGCTGGGCTCGCCGTTCGACCTCCACGACGTGCCGCTGGTGGCGCCGCTGCGGCCGCTGCTGACCCTCGCCGACGGCGAGGGTGCGATCCCCCGCCTCTACAGAGCAGCGGGTGTCGCCCGGCAGCCGCTGGTGCGCTGGGTCCTCGAGCTGTCGACGTTCCAGCGGTTGGTCACCAAGCCGGTGGCCATGGCGTGCCACCTCGACGACGCCGACCACCTCGCCCAGCTCGAGGCCGTCGACCGGTTCAGGGGCCAGATGACCGCCTACCCCGGCCGGACCTTCGGACAGCTCTACCACCGGCTGCTCACGAGCCACGCCATCAGCGAGGGCCGCTGCGACCTGGCCGACCGAACCGTCTCGGTCGCCGACGTCACGGCGCCGGTGCTGGTGTTCGGCGGGGCCACGGACACGATCGCCCCGATCGCCTCGGTGAAGGCGGTGACCCCGCTGTTGACCCGCTCCCCCGACGTCCGCTTCGAGATCGTCCCCGGGGGACACGTCGGGATGCTCACCGGCCGTCAGGCGCGCACCAGCACCTGGCCACTGATCGACGAGTGGGTCGACGAGTGGTCCGGAACCGCCACGGCACCGGCGCCCGCGGCGCCGGCCGCCGCACGGCGTACGCCGCGCAAGGCGAATCCGAAGCGGACCACCGCGATGAAGTCTGCCTCTGCCGACGATGCGGCCGGGCCCGGCATCGGCGCCAACCCCACCCGGCGCCACGGCTCCGCGGGCTCGCGTGCCCTACGCCGGTGAGGTCCCTGAGAAGAATCCCGGCCGACCTGTCCTGCCCGGCCACCTCCGGTGCGTCCCACCTCGTGACGGTGCCGCTCGGTGCCGCGAGGAGCTAGGAGGGCACCATGAAGTACATGCTGATCCACGCCGTCGACGAGTCCCGGCTGCCGGACCTGCCACCTCACGCTGAGGGCGAGCTCGAGGCCTGGGTGGAGGAGATGGTCGGTCGCGGCATCGAGCTGGACGGCGCACGGCTCCACCCGACCACCGACGCCACGACCGTGCGCACCGCCGAGGGCCGGATCACCGTCACCGACGGGCCGTTCGCCGAGACCAAGGAGCAGATAGCCGGGTACGACGTGCTCGACTGCCCCGATCTCGACACTGCTGTCGCCGTCGCCTCCGCACACCCGACGTTGCACGTCGGCGCGATCGAGATCCGCGCGTTCGAGGAGGGGATGCCGAGGCCGGAGGTCCCCGAGACCGCGGCGGAGGGCAAGCGGCGCTACCTGATGCTGGTATGCGCTGACATGCGTCGGGCCATGGCCACCGTCGCTGCCGGCACGTCGACCGACCAGGCTCCGTCCCCCGACCTGGCGGACCCCCTGGAGCAGCCGGACGAGGGCGACGACGACGACCCGATGGGGATCGACGCCTGGGTGGACAGCGTCTCCGACCGCCGGATCTACGGCTGGCCGCTCGCGTTCCCCGACACGGCCGTCACCCTGCGCCGCGTGGACGGCCGCGTCGTCACCACCGACGGACCGTTCGCCGAGACCAAGGAACAGGTTGCGGGCTACGACCTCCTCGAGTGCCGCGACCTCGACGAGGCGCTGGCCGCGGCGGGCACGCATCCGGTCGCCGCAGGAGGGGCCGTCGAGATCCGTCCGGTGCGGGACTGACCTCGTGAGCTCGCCCGACGACGCGGTCGCCCTCAGCTTCCGGGAGCACTGGGGGCGCCTCGTCGCCGGCCTGATCGGTTGGTGCCGGGACTGGGACCTCGCCGAGGAGTGCGCCGCCGAGGCCTTCGCCGCAGCCGTCCCGGCCTGGGGGCGCGACGGTGTCCCGGACGTCCCTCTGGCCTGGCTGACCGCGGTGGCCCGCAACCGTGCGCGTGACCGGATGCGCCGGCGTACGACCGAGGAGGCGAGGCTCGCCCTCGCGACGGCGGACGTCGAGGAGGACGTCGCACTCGGGCAGGAGGACATCCCCGACGAGCGGCTCCGCCTGATCTTCACCTGTTGTCACCCGGCGCTGGCGATGCCGGCCCGGGTCGCGCTCACCCTGCGCACCCTCGGCGGCCTGACCCCGGGCGAGATCGCCCGGGCATTCCTGGTCACCGAGTCCACGATGGAGAAGCGGCTGGTCCGAGCACGGGCCAAGATCAAGCACGCCGGCATCCCGTACCGCGTCCCGCCGCCCGAGCTCTGGTCCGAACGCGTCGACGGAGTGCTGGCCGTGCTGTACCTGATGTTCAACGAGGGATACGCCGCGTCGTCCGGGGAGTCGGTGCTGCGTGTCGACGTCTCCGCCGAGGCGATCCGGCTGACGCGCTCACTCGTCGACCTGCTGCCGGCGGAGGCCGAGGTGCGCGGACTGCTCGCGCTGATGCTGCTCACCGACGCCCGGCGACCGGCCCGCGTTCGCGCCGGACGCGTCGTACCGCTGGCCGAGCAGGACCGCTCGCTGTGGGACCTCGACCTGGTCACGGAGGGCGCGCGGCTCCTCGACACCGAGCCACCCTGGGGTCCGTACGCCGCACAGGCACGGATCGCGCTGCAGCACGACGTTGCTGTGCGAGCGGAGGACACCGACTGGGCCACCATCGCCGAGCTGTACACGCTCCTGCCGGCCACGCCCGTCGTCGAGCTCAACCGTGCCGTCGCCGTCTCGATGGCGCGGGGGCCGGAGGTCGCGCTCCCGTTGGTCGAGTCCCTCGCCGACGACCTGGCGGACTACTACCTGTACGCCGCGACCCTGGCGGACCTGCAGGCGCGGCTCGGCCGCACCGACGAGGCCGTCGCCGCGCTGGCGACCGCGATCGAGCAGGCGCCCACCGGCGCCGAGCGGCGTCTGCTCCGCCAGCGGCGCGACGCCCTGCTCAGCAGATCCTGAGGCGGTGAGCGCGAGACCGGTGCGGTCGTCGAGCTGCTCCTCGGTCAGGGCGCCGCAGGCAGACGGGTCGTCCTGCGCCGCCGACACCCGGTCGCGGGCTCCGTCGTCCCCGGGCCACGCGGCCTGGTCGTGGAGTGCGTCCCTCGGCGGCGAGCCGCCGGCCCTGGTCGCCGCTGTTCGCAACGAACCATCGACCGAGGGGCATGTCGGCGATGCGAGGCAGCCTCCCGCCTAGCCGACATTCCGGCGCCACCACGCGTCCGGCGGAACCGTCGAGGACCCGTACCGTCACAGCGACCAGTGTGATCAGGAAGCGAAGGTCGACCATGAGGCGCTGGGTCGTCCCGCGGGCGATCGTCGCGGCGCTGCTGACCTCCTGCGGGACCACGGCAGCGAGGCTCCGGCCGGCGCCGCGAGGGGACGGCCCGGCCGGACGTGTCGACCGAGGCGCTGGGCCCGCCGGACTGCCGCCATGGCACCGACAGCCCCACCGCGCTCCGAGCGCGGCGTCGTCCCGCCGCGTGGCAGGCCTGCTCGGCCGCGGTTCGCCGTTCCCTCGCTGAGCAGAGCAGCGCGTGGTCACTGGACCCCGTGCTCGGCCAGCCACTTCCGGGCGGCGGTCTTGGAGGCCCTCGCCAGCCACGCGTCGTACACGACCTCGGCCAGCTCGTCTCGCGTCAGCTCGCCGATCCGGGAGGTGCGCAGGAGCACAGAGGGGTGGCCGTCGAAGTGCGGCGTGGTGAAGAACGGCGTGGACGGGTCCGCGACCAGCGCCTCCTTCTCGATCTCGGACCCGACCCACAGCATCACCACGTCGTCGTACCTCGTGCCGGTCTCGGGGTCGACGGCGTCCGGTCGCGGCGTGCGGAAGAACACGAAGCTGCGGCGGCTCACCTGGTAGATGTCGTTGCCCTTCGGCCCCTGTTCCACCCTCACCCCCGGCATCGAGCCGGCGAGCTCGCGCAGGTCGGCGACGGTCGCGCGTCGCGTCGGTGGCATCCCTCGACTGTGGCACACGCCCTCCCTGGCTACGGTGACGCCATGGGTGCCCTCAGCGGCTTGGTCGAGCGAGCGCTGGTGGCACCCGACTGGGCCGAGGCGCTGGCCCCGGTCGACGAGCAGATCGCTGCGATGGGTCGCTTCCTGCGTGCCGAGCTCGCCCGCGGCCGGCACTACCTGCCTGCCGGGGACGACGTGTTCAAGGCGTTCCGGCGACCGCTCGCCGACGTACGGGTGCTGATCGTCGGCCAGGACCCCTACCCCACCCCGGGCCACCCGATCGGGCTCTCGTTCGCGGTGGCACCCGACGTACGTCCGCTGCCGGGGTCGCTGCGCAACATCTACCAGGAGCTCTCGACCGACCTCGGCATCCCGCCTGCGACGCACGGCGACCTGACCGCCTGGGCCGATCGCGGCGTGATGCTGCTCAACCGGGTGCTGACCGTCCGCCCCGGCGAGGCGGCTTCCCACCGAGGGCGTGGGTGGGAGGAGGTCACCGACTGCGCGATCGCCGCGCTGGTAGGCCGTGGTGGTCCCGCGGCGGCGGTCCTGTGGGGCCGCGACGCCCAGTCGCTGCGGCCGGCCCTCGGATCGATCCCGTGGGTGGAGTCGGCCCACCCGTCCCCGCTGTCGGCCGCTCGGGGGTTCTTCGGCTCGAGGCCGTTCTCGCGGGTGAACCGGCTGCTGACCGATCAGGGCGGCGAGGCGATCGACTGGTCGCTGCCCGAACGTGCCCTGGTGGAATAAAGTTGAATGTGAAACTATTGAGCCGACATGACTGACCGGATGCCCGCTCTCTACATCGGTCACGGGGCCCCGCCGCTGCTGGACGACCCCCTGTGGTCGAGCCAGCTGTCCGGCCTGGCGGCGGACCTGTCGCGTCCAGCGGCGGTCCTGATCGTCAGCGCCCACTGGGAGTCAGCACCGGTGATGCTGAGTGCGGACGGCGCTCCCCTGGTGTACGACTTCGGGGGCTTCCCCGAGCGGTACTACCGGATGACCTACGCCACGCCGTCGGCGACGGCGCTGGCCCAACGGGTCGCCGCGATGATGCCGGCCGAGGAGCCGGTGCACCAGCATGCGAGCCGCGGCCTCGACCACGGCGCCTGGGTGCCGCTGAAGATCATGTATCCCGACGGCGACATCCCGGTGCTGCAGATGTCACTGCCCACGTCCGACCCCGCGCGCCTGCTGAAGCTCGGAGAGCGGCTCCGGCCGCTGCGCGACGAGGGCGTGCTGATCATCGGGTCCGGGTTCCTCACCCACGGCCTGCCCTTCCTGACCGAGTTCCGCATCGACGCTGCGGCGCCCGGCTGGTCGAAGGACTTCGACACCTGGGCCGGTGAGGCCTTGGCCCGCGGTGACGTCGACGCGCTCGCGAGGTACCAGTCGCAGGCACCCGGCATGCCCTACGCCCACCCGACCGTCGAGCACTACACGCCGCTCTTCGTCACCCTCGGCGCGGCAACCGACCCCGAGGAGCCGGGCGAGCAGCTGTTCGAGGGGTTCTGGATGGGTCTGTCGAAGCGCTCCCTGAAGGTCGCCTGACCCCGCCCTGGGGTGATCGTCGTCGGTGGCCGTTGCTCACGGGCCGGGACAGCCATCTCGGACGCGTCGGTACGTCCCGATCACGCCTGGGTGATCGCGTCCAGCTCGGTCAGGTCGTCCTCGGTCGGCTGCCACCGCATCGCTGCGGCGTTCGCGCGCACCTGGTCGCCCGAGGTCGCACCGGAGATCACGCACGCCACGGCCGGCTGCGCCGCGAGCCCGGCGACCGCGACGTCGAGGAGCGAGACGTCACGTGACTCGGCGTACTTCGCGAGGGCCTCGATCCGACCCCAGTCGGCGTTGTCGAACCAGGGCGACGGTCCCGAGCGGGCGCGCGACCCGGACGGCGCCTCCTCGCCACGGTGGTACTTGCCGGTCAGCAGGCCGTACTCGAGTGGGAAGTACGGCAGCACGCCGAGCCCGAACCGCCCCGCCGCCGGCACGACCTCCGCCTCGATGGTGCGGTCGAGCAGCGAGTAGCGGTTCTGCACGGAGACGAACCGCTCGAAGCCGGACGTGCGGGCGGTCCAGTCCCAGTCGGCCACCTGCCAGCCGGCGACGTTGGAGCAGCCGATGTAGCCCACCGTGCCCTCGCGCACGAGCTCGGTCAGCACGGACAACGTCTCCGCGATCGGCGTGACCGGGTCGGGGAAGTGGAGCTGGTAGAGGTCGATCCGGTCGGTCCGCAGCCGGCGGAGCGAGGCCTCGACCGCCCGGCGTACGTAGCGGCGAGACCCCCGGGCTCCGTGGTCGGGACCGTTGGTGCCCCGCATGTCGCTGCCGAACTTCGTCGCCACCACGAACCGGTCACGACGCCCCTCGAGGGCCAGGCCGATCATCTCCTCGCTCTGACCGATGCTGTAGGAGTCCGAGGTGTCCAGGAAGGTGACACCCGTGTCGTCGGCGGCGTCGACGATGCCGCGAACGGCGTCCAGCCCGACCCGGCGTCCGAATGCGTTGCATCCCACGCCGACGGCGCTGACCATGAGTCCCGAGTCGCCCAGCGGCCGGTAGCTCATCTCCGTCACCGGACGAGCCTACCGAGCACTCAGGAGGCCTCCGAGGCCACGATCAGGTCGAGGTCGCGCGCGCAGAAGCGGTGATGGGCCCACTCCTCGTCGAGCACCGTCCCCAGGCACTCCCGCACCGTCCGGCCGCCGGCGTACGGCGGCCACATGTCGTTGTCGGGAATGGGCGCCGGCTGCTGGAGCTGCTCGGCTGTGACGGTCGCCAGCCAGGCCTCCAGCTCGGCCGCCTGGGCGTCACGCACGGTGAGGACCTCGTCGAGCGAGGGGTCGGCGGCAGGGTCGAGCCCCTGCCGCTCGCGCTCGGTCACGAAGGGAGGGCCGAGTCCCATCGGGGTGAACGGGGCGGTGGACCCGAGGCAGCAGCGCCGGAACCACGAGTCGTGGACGAACACCAGGTGACGCATCGTCTCCGCGGCCGACCACTCGTCGTTCACGCTCCGGTGCTCCAGGCCCGGCCTGCGTCGCAACCGCTCGACGGTCGCCGCCCAGTCTGCGCGGAGCTGGCGCCAGCCCTCCTGCAGCTCGGCCGGCTCGCCGGACCTGATCAGCAGCCGCACCGGATGACGGCGGTCGAGCTCGGCCTCGACGTACCCGGTGACCTCGACCTCGTTCACGACCAGGTTGGTCACCAGGCCGTCGATCACGGCGTCCTGCATGACCACGCCGATCAGCCGCGCCCGGCTGAGGTCGCACTCGCGGAACTCGGCACCCTGCATGTCCTCGTCCAGGAAGCGTTGCATGCACCGCACGCTATGCCCGTCGACCGACAGACCGTCCGGCGTGCGCGCGAGCCCGCCGTCGCTCGCTGCGGTGGTCCGCCCGGCTTGTCGGTCGGACCGTCCTCGCTCGGATGCCAGGATGGCGACGTGCGCTTCCTGTCCATCCAGTCGTTCGTCGCCTACGGCCACGTCGGGAGCTCCGCCGCCACGTTCCCCCTGCAGCGGCTCGGGCACGAGGTGTGGGCAGTGCCGACGGTCGTGTTCTCCAACCACACGGGGTACGGCGCGTGGCGCGGACCATTGCTCCGTGCGGACGACGTACGCGCGGTCGTCACGGGGATCGAGGAACGCGGTGTCCTCCCGACCTGCGACGCCGTGCTGTCGGGCTACCTCGGAGGACCCGACATCTGCGACGTGGTGGTCGACGCCGTCGAGCGGGTGAAGAAGGCCAACCCGGAGGCGACCTACACCTGCGACCCCGTGATCGGGAACGCGACCCGCGGCTGCTTCGTCGACCCCGCGATCCCGCCCGTCCTCCGCGAGCACGTCGTGCCGCACGCGGACGTCATCACGCCGAACCAGTTCGAGCTGGGATTCCTCACCGGGACCGCGCCGGACAGTCTCCAGTCGACGCTGGCGTCAGCCGACGCGGCGCTGGCGATGGGGCCGTCCACGGTGCTCGTCACGTCGGTGCTCCGACCCGACCGCCCCGACGACACGGTCGAGATGCTGGCCGTCTCCGGCGACGGCGCCTGGAGCGTGCGGACGCCGCTGCTGCCGATCGCGGCGAACGGGTCCGGCGACCTGACGTCGGCTCTCTTCACGGCGCACCTGCGCACGACCGGCTCCCCCGCCGAGGCGCTCGCACGCACGGCGTCCTCGGTGATCGGCGTCCTCCGGGTGACGATCGCCTCGGGCGAGCCAGAGCTCCAGATCGTGAACGGCCAGGACGCCATCGCCTCGCCGACCGACGAGTTCGCCGTCGAGCAGGTCCGCTGAGAGGTCGAAGCCGAGCCGGTGACAGGAATCGAACCCGCGACATCCTCTTTACAAGAGAGGCGCTCTACCGTCTGAGCTACACCGGCGCGCCGCCCGAGTGGGTCCTGCGAGCGGCCGGGTCAGCCTAACGAGACCCGTTCGGGATCACCCAGCCAGGAACGACTCCACCGAACGCCGGACACCGGCGCCATCGAGGCCGTGTGCGCGCTGGTGCTCGGCCGGGGTGCCGTAGTGACGCAGCTCCGTGCGGCGGGTGCCGAGCGACAGCAGGCGATGCGGGACGTCGCGGAGGGCGTCGGCGACGACGCGGGCGGACGTACCGGCCAGCCACGGCTCCACCAGCACCACGTCCGGCGTCGTCAGGACCGCTCGGAGCGTCGTCGCGTCGAAAGGCCGGACGCTGTGGGCGTAGAGCACGGTCACGTCGCGGTCCGAGGTCGCGGCGAGCACCTCGTCCAGGACCGGCCCGAGCGCGACCACCGTCGCGCCGGCGCCCCGGCGTACGACGTGCAGCCCGGGCCCGGCGAAGGACTCGCTGTTGGTCTGCCCGACGATGCGCACGTAGTGCAGGCCGTCGTCCGCGACGGCGCGGCGCAGCACCGCGTCCACCTCCGCCGCGGTCCCGGGAGCGTGGATGACGGCCCCGGGCAGCGTGTCCACGAGCGCGACGTCGCCGGGGACCTGGTGGGTCCGGCCGGAGTCCGCCGCGTCGAACGAGCCGCCGCCTCCGACCAGCACCCCTCCCACGCCCTGGTGCGGGAACCCCAGCTTGACCTGCTCGAAAGCCCGCTCCACGAGGAACGTGCCGAACGAGTGCACGACCGGACGCAGGCCGGTCAGGGCCATCCCGGCCGCGACGTTCACCATGAGCTGCTCGCGGATCCCCACGTTGACGACGCGCTCGGGGTGACGCCGCTCGGCTTCGACGAAGAAGCGGGCCGAGATCTCGGCGTACACCAGCGCCGTGGAGAGGTCCTCATCGAGCAGGTCGGTCACCGTGCGGCCGAACTGGGTGCGCGGGTCACGGACCAGCGCCGTGGTCGCGGTCATGCGGCCGCCTCCTCGTCGAGCACCGTGGCCACGACGACGTTCGGGACGCCGACCTGCCGCTCGGTCAATGCCTTCTCGAGGGCGTCGTGGTCGCGTCCCTCGACGGTGGCCACGTGCCATCCCTCCGTGGCGAACCGTTCTGCGATCCGGCCGGGGACGACGTAGCTGGTGCTGCGGTTGTCCACGACGACCACCGTCAGGGCGTCCAGGCCGAGCGCCGGAGCCAGCTCGAGGGCTTCGTGGTTCGAGCCCTCGTCGAGCTCTGCGTCTCCCACCAGCACCACGACGCGGGAGTCGATCGCCTGCGCCCGCAGTCCCAACGCGACGCCGAGGCCGAGTGGAAGACCGTGGCCGAGCGAGCCGGACGAGATCTCGACCCCGGGCACGAGGTTGCGGTCGGGATGGTGTCCGAGGGGTGAGTCGAAGGTCGCCCAGGACTCGAGCCAGGACTCCGGGAAGAAGCCGCGGTCGCACAGCACCGCGTAGTACGCCATCGGGCCGTGTCCCTTGGAGAGCAGGAAACGGTCGCGTCGCAGGTCGTCGACCGTCTCCGGCGAGACGTCGAGCACGTGCTCGTACAGCACGCGGAGCACGTCGAGGGTGGAGTACGACGCGAGGTCGTGCTTCTCGTCACCCGTCATCAGCGACAGCAGCCGTGAGATGTTGTCCACGACCCCATTGCACAAGTTGAAGTGAACTTCAGGTCAAGGCATGCTCGGAGACGTGACCGAGCTCACGATCGGCGAGCTGTCCGAGCGCTCCGGTGTCGCTCCCAGCGCGATCCGCTACTACGAGCACCGCGGCCTGGTCTGGTCGAGGCGTACGACGGGCAACCAGCGGCGCTACGAGCGGCCCATGCTGCGGCGCCTGGCCTTCATCCGCACGGCCCAGCGAGTCGGTCTCTCCCTGGAGGAGATCGAGGCCGCCCTGGCGACGCTCCCGAGCAACCGGACGCCGACGAAGGCGGACTGGAGCCGGCTGAGCCGCGGCTGGCGGCCGCTCCTGGACACGAGGATCGCCCAGCTCGAGCGGCTGCGTGACACCCTCGACTCGTGCATCGGCTGCGGCTGCCTGAGCCTGAAGACGTGCCGCCTCAGCAACCCCGATGACCTGGTCGCGCCGCGCGGGCCGGGGCCGGTGCTCCTCGACGGCCGCTGACCGACCTCTCGCTAGCCTGGCGTCCATGGCGCTGCACATCGTCGCCAGCCGGGCGGACCCCGCCCTCGTGGGCCTGCCCTGGGACACCCCGCTCGCCGAGTGGTCGGAGGAGTACGTCGTCCCACTCCCCCGCGGCCTGAGCCGGCACATCGTGCGGATCGTGCGCCTCGGCGACCGGACGTTCGCGATCAAGGAGACCCAGGAGGAGGTCGCCTTCCGCGAGTACCGCCTGCTCCGCGACCTCCAGCGCCTCGGGCTGCCGGCGGTCAAGCCGGTCGGCGTCGTGACCGGCCGTGAGGACGACCACGACCGGGACCTGCCGTGCGCCCTGCTCACCGAGCACCTCGCGTTCTCGCTCCCCTATCGCGCGCTGTTCGCGCACGGGACGTCGGCCGAGAGCCTGCCCAGCCTGGTCGACGCCCTGGTCGTGCTCATGGTGCGCCTGCACCTCGCCGACTTCTTCTGGGGTGACGTCTCGCTGTCGAACGTCCTGTTCCGCCGCAGCGCCGGCGGCTTCGCGGCGTACCTCGTCGACGCAGAGACCGGCGAGCTGCGGTCGACGCTGTCGCGGCAGATGCGCGAGTACGACGTCGAGGTCGGCTGCGAGAACGTCTTCGCCGAGCTGCTCGACCTCCAGGCATGGGGACGGATCAGTCCCAACGTCGAAGGGGACGAGATCGTCGCCATGATCCAGCAGCGCTACGACGACCTCTGGAACGAGCTGACCAAGGAGGAGGAGTTCACCACCGACGAGATGTGGCGGATCGAGGAGCGCATCGAGCGTCTCAACGAGCTCGGGTTCGACGTCGACGAGCTGGACATCGTCACCGACTTCGACGGTGACCGGGTGCGCATCCAGCCCAAGGCGGTCGAGGCGGGTCACCACCAGCGCGAGCTCCAGGCACTGACCGGTCTGTCCGTCGAGGACGGCCAGGCCTGCCGTCTCCTCAACGACATGAAGGCGTTCATCGCCTACTACGACCTCGGTCGGGAGGACCGGGCGATCGCCGCGAACCGGTGGCTCACCGAGGTGTTCGAGCCCGTGACGGCGATGGTGCCGCCGGAGGCGCGCAGCAAGCTCGAACCGGCCGAGGTCTTCCACGAGATCCTCGTGCACCGGTGGTACCTCTCCGAGCGGGCAGGGCGCGAGATCGGGATCTTCGAGACCGCCCGTGACTACATCGACCACGTCCTCAGCGGCAAGCCGGACGAGCTGGTGACCGCGGACGCCGACGTACCCGCGCTGCCCGACGAGGACCAGGACGCCTCGGTGCTGTAGTCGGGGTCGTCAGCGGAGGAGGTCGCGGCCGATGACCATCCGCTGGATCTGGTTGGTGCCCTCGAAGATCTGCATCACCTTCGCGTCCCGGAACAACCGTTCGACCGGGTACTCCCGGGTGTAGCCGTTACCCCCCAGCACCTGGATCGCGTCGGTCGTGACTCGCATCGCGGCGTCGCTCGCGGTGAGCTTGGCGATGCTCGCCTGCCGGCTGAACGGTCGGCCCGCATCCTTGCGCCGGGCGGCGTCCAGGTACGTCGCTCGGGCGCGCTCGACGTCCGCGGCCATGTCGGCGAGGAGGAACTGCAGGCCCTGCTGCTCGCCGATCCTCTTCCCGAACTGCTCCCGCTCGCCGGCGTACGCCACGGCGTGGGCGAGCGCAGCCTGGGCGATGCCCGTGGCGACGGCCGCGATGCCGAGTCGGCCGGCGTCGAGGGCCGCGAGGGCGATCCGCATCCCGGCCCCCTCCTGGCCGACGAGCTGAGCGGCCGGGATGCGCGCACCGTCGAACACGACCTGCGTGGTGACGTCGCAGGCCAGCCCCATCTTCTTCTCGGGCGCACCGAACGTCATCCCCTCGGTGTCGCCCGGGACGACCAACGCCGAGAGCCCCCGCTTGGCGTCCTCCGACGTCCGCGCGAACAGGATGTAGTAGTCGGCGCACGAGCCGTTGCTGGTCCATGCCTTCGTGCCGTGCACGACGTACTCGGCGGCAGGTCCGGAGCCGGTCGCAGGGTCGAGCACGGCACGTGTCCGGATGCCGCTCACGTCGGAACCGGCCTGCGGCTCGGAGAGGCAGTAGGCACCGAGCCAGTCACCGCTGAGCATCCGCGGGAGCCATTCCTGCTTGAGCTCGTCACTGCCGTTGCTTGCGACGACGTTCGCGGTCAGGCCGTGGACGCTGACGCCCACCCCGACACTCGGCCACGCGGTCGCGATCTCCTCGACGACCTGGAGGTACACCTGGTAGGGCTGCCCACCGCCACCGTACTGCTCGGGGAACGGCAGGCTCAGCAGCCCGGACTTGCCGAGCAGGCGGTACGCCGCCTCCGGGAACTCGCCTCGCTCCTCCGCCTCGTGGACCTGCGGTGCGAGCTCCCTGCTGGCGATCTCCCGGGTCAGCTCGAGCAACGCCTCCGCGACCCCGTCGTCGTCGCCCGGGAGCAGGCGGTCCACCGTCGTACCCACTCGGCCGATGATGCCACCTCGTGACACCTTCCCCCCATCCGGCGCCGAACCGTCACAGCCCGACCCGAGGTCGCGTCACGCGACAAGGCCCGACCTGCGGCTGCCGCCGTCCGGCGCCGGTCCGGCGCGATCCTCGCTGACGAGATCCTGAGGTCAGCGATGGCGGGAGAGCGCGTAGAGCGTGATGGAGGCGGCGACGCCGGCGTTGAGGGACTCCAGGGAGGACGACATCGGGATCGCGACGAGACGGTCGCAGGTCTCACCCACCAGGCGGCCCAGACCGTCGCCCTCGGAGCCGACCACGACGACCAGGGGGCCGGAGGCGAGGTCCGGGTCCTCGAGCAGGTCGGGGAGGGACAGGTCGCCGTCGGCGGCCAGACCGACCACCTGACAGCCGGCGTCCTGGAAGTCCTTGAGCGTGCGCACGAGGTTCGTGACCCGGGCGACCGGGATGCGCGCAGCCGCGCCAGCCGACGTCTTCCACGCGGCGGCGGTCATCCGGGCAGCCCGCCGCTCCGGGATGACGACCCCGTGTGCGCCGAAGCCGGCCGCCGAGCGGACGACGGCGCCGAGGTTGCGCGGGTCGGTGACGGAGTCGAGGGCGACGACGAGGGGTGCCTCGTCGCGATCGGCAGCCGCTGCCAGGAGCTCCTCGGGACGGGCGTACTCGTAGGCCGGGATCCTCGCCGCCAGGCCCTGGTGCATCGCCCCGTCCGTACGCCGGTCCAGCTCGGCCTTGGTGACCTCGAGCAGCGAGATGCCGTTCTCGGCTGCGATCTTGAACGCCTCGCGCACGCGTCCGTCGCGCTCTGCCCCCTCCGCGACGTACAGGCCGCTCACCGGTACGCCGGCCCGCAACGCCTCGACGACGGCGTTCCGCCCCGCGACCCACTCGTCGTCGCTGCTGGAACGACGCTTGGGTCGGCGGGACGGCTCACGCTCGGCCTTCGCCTTCAGCTTGTGCGCCTTGTGGTGGGGCCGGTCCACCGCCTTCGGCGTCGGTCCCTTCCCCTCCAGGCCGCGCCGGACCCGCCCGCCGGACCCGGCGGTCGGACGCTTCGACGTCTTCCGGATCGCGCCCCTCCGCTGGCTGTTGCCCGGCATCAGGCCCGGCCCTCCGTCAACGTCCACTTCGGCCCGTCGGGGGTGTCCTCGACGGCGATGCCGGCGGCCGCGATGCGGTCGCGGATCGCGTCTGCCCGTGCCCAGTCCTTCTCGGCTCGCGCGCTCTCGCGCTCCTCGAGCAGACCGGCCACGAGCGCGTCGACAGCGGCCGACAGCGGGGCGTCGTCCGACCGGCCGAGCGACCCCCAGCTCGGATCGTGCGGATCCAGGCCGAGCACGCGCAGCATCGCCAGTGTCGACGCCAGGCTGCCCCGGACGGCCGCCCGGTTTCCCGCGGTCAGGTGTTTGTTGCCCTCCGTGACGACCTCGTGGATCGCCGCGACGGCCGCCGGCGTCCCCAGGTCGTCGTCCATCGCGCCGACGAAGTCCGCGCACATCATGCCGTCGTCCGGCACCTCGCCGACGGTCTGCTCCGCCCGCTGGAGGAACGACTCGATCCGCCGGAACGCCGCCGCCGCGTCGTCCAACGCCTCGAACGAGAACTCCACCGTCGAGCGGTAGTGAGCCGAGACCATGTAGAAGCGGAGCTCGATGCCGCGGACCCGCTCGAGCACGGACGGGACCAGCAGCGAGTTGCCGAGCGACTTCGACATCTTCTCGCCCGAGGTGGTGATCCACGCGTTGTGGAGCCAGTACGACGCGAACTGCTGCCCGGCCGCCCGCGACTGCGCCATCTCGTTCTCGTGGTGCGGGAAGCGCAGGTCGACGCCGCCGCCATGGATGTCGAACGCCGTGCCCAGGTACTTCGCCGCCATCGCCGAGCACTCGATGTGCCAGCCGGGTCTCCCGGGCCCGTAGGGCGACGGCCATGCCGCCGTCTCGGGCTCCAGAGCCTTCTTCCAGCCCTTCCACAGTGCGAAGTCGCGTGGATCGCGCTTCCCGCGCGGATCGGCGTCCTCGGCAGGCTCCATGTCGTCGACCTTCTGCCGGGTCAGCTCGCCGTACGCCGGCCAGGAGCGCACGTCGAAGTAGACGTCCCCGGAGCCGTCGTCCGCCGAGTAGGCGTGGCCCCGCCCGACCAGCTGCCCGATCAGGTCGAGGATCTCCGGCACGTGACCGGTCGCCGCCGGCTCGTAGGTCGGCGGCAGCACGTTGATCGCGTCCAGCGCACGGTCGAGCTCGCGACCCATCAAGTACGCGATCTCGAACCACGGCCGCCCCGACGCCTCACCCTTCGCCAGGATCTTGTCGTCGATGTCGGTGATGTTGCGGATGAACGTGACGTCGTATCCCGACGCCGCCAGCCACCGCCGGAGCACGTCGAAGTTCACCGCGGAGCGGAGGTGCCCGACGTGCGGCTCGCTCTGCACCGTCAGCCCGCAGACGTAGATCCCAGCCCTGCCTGCCTCGAGCGGGACGAAGTCGCGGACCTCGCGGGTCGCGGTGTCGTGGAGCCGGAGAGTCACGGGCCCCATCGTAGGTGCGAGCGGGAACGCGAGGCACGGCGGAGCGGCGGCCCCGAGCGCCGCACGGGCTGGCTCGGTGGCGACCCTCTAGGCTCGCCGCGTGGCTCGCCGCATCCGGTACGACGCGTGGTCGCCGGGGGACGGGCACACCTGGACGACGCCCTGGTGCGAGCCCGGCTTCACCTTCACCGAGCTGGTGGCATCGTGGTCGGCCAGCACTCCGCGGCGTACCTGGATCGAGATCGCTGCTCAGGCCCGCGGCACACGCACCTGGCACGTCCTCGGGCGCTGGGCCTCGGGTGCACGGGCACGGCACCGCACCAGCGTGACCGGCGATCCTGAGGTGGACACCGACATCTGGCGACCGCACGGCGGTGCGAACGCCTACCGGTTGCGGATCTCGCGGCTCGGCTCGGGCTCCGCTCGGCCGCAGCTGCACACCCTGGGGGCGGTGGTCAGCGCGGGCGGGGTGCGGACGACGACGTCGTCACCGCTCCGGCGAAGGGAACGGATCCTCGACGTCCCCCGTCTCTCCCAGATGACGTGGAAAGAGGTCGGCGGCGCCGGGTGGTGCTCGCCCACAGCGGTCTCGATGGTGCTCGCGCAGGCCGGCAGGCTGCCACCGGGCACCGACATCCCGCGTGCCGCGGCCGAGGTCATGGACCCCGCGTACGACGACGGCACGGGCAACTGGCCCTTCAACACCGCGTGGGCGGCCACTCTGGCCGGTCACGCCTTCGTCACCCGGCTGCGCGACCTCCGCGACGCCGAGCGGTTCGTCGACGCCGGGATCCCGCTGGTCGCGTCCGTCGCCTACGCGCCCGGGGCGTTGGCCGGCGCCCCGACGCTCGGCACGGACGGGCACCTGGTCGTGATCCGCGGCTTCACGGCGGACGGTCGCGTCGTCGCCAACGACCCGGCGGCCGCGACCGAGCGCAGCGTGCGACGCACCTACCACCGGGGCCAGTTCGAGCGCGCCTGGCTCGACGGCTCGGGCGGCCTGGTCTACGTCATCCGGACCGACGACCGACCCCTGCCCTCGGGAAGCCGGGGTGCCTGGTGAGCCGCCGCGGGGTCGCGGCCGCGGGCTGCGCGGCCGCGCTGCTGACCGGATGCCACCACAGCGTGGCGGGGAGTGGTGCCGCCCGCTCCTCCGACCAGGAGCGTGGCATCGCCCAGAGGGTCGCCCACGAGCAGCAGGAGAAGGTGACCGGGACGTTCCTGGTCGCCACCTACCGGCCAGACGCCGGAGACATCGCGCAGTCCAACACCGGTCACCGGTGCACCGCCGGACACACGCTCCTGGTACGCCTGGTGTGGAACAAGGACGCGGGGTTCGACCACGGCGGGGTCGTGGGTGCTCCCCCGGACGGCCCACGGAAGGCGCTCGAGCTGACGGTCAACGTCCCCTCGGGCCAGGTCTGCCTGATGGGGGCGTCCTACTCCCACGTGAGACCCCGGCCGGGGGAGATCTACCTCTACGGTCCACGCCGGGACCTGGTCACCCCGCAGTGAACGAGATCGTGTGCCAGCCGGAGGCGCCGTTCGGCACCACGCCGACCCGCACAGCCGTCTGGACCTGACCGTCGTCGTTGACCGCGCGTACCGCGAGCTGGTGGTCGCCGGGGCCGGCGTCGACGGTGGCGGCCCACTGGACCCAGGAGTCGGGGAGGACCTTCCGGGCCAGGGTCGCCTCCTGCCAGCCACTCCCGTCGAGCTGCACCTGGACCGCCGAGATGCCGGTGTTCTGCTGCCAGGCCAGGCCGCCGACGCGCACCTGCCCCGCCTTCAGGTGCTGGCCGTTGTGAGGCACATCGATGCGCGACGCGAGCTTCACCGGCCCCTCGGCGGACCATCCGCGTTCGGTCCAGTACGCCGTGAAGGCGTCGAAGCGGGTCACCTCGATGTCGCGCACCCACTTGCAGGCCGACACGTAGCCGTACAGACCGGGCACCAGGGTGCGCACCGGGAATCCGTGCTCGATCGGGAGCGGTTCGCCGTTCATCGCGTAGGCGAGCATCGCGCCGCGGTCGTCCAGCAGGGTCGAGAGCGGCGTTCCGCAGGTCCAGCCGTCGTCCGAGGTCTGCTTGACGGCGTCCGCCCCTTGCCGCACCCCGGCGTCGCGCAGGATGTCCTTCAGCGTCGTGCCGCTCCACCAGGCGTTGCTGATCAGCGGGCCGCCGACGGGGTTGGAGACACAGTTGAGCGTCATCCACATCTCGCTGCGGGGGCGCCCCAGGAGGTCGTCGTAGGTCAGGGTCAGCTCGCGGTCGACCAGGCCGTGGATGCGGACGGTCCAGTCGCGGGGTGAGATCGCCGGCGGCACGAGAGAGGTGTCGATCCGGTAGAAGCGACTGTTCGGGGTCTGCCACGCCGCGATGCCGTCGAGCCCCACCTCGACCCCCGCGGGCGGGCCAGGGTCAGCCACACCGCCGAGGTCGAGGGACTCGCGGGCAGCGTCCACGGCCCGTCGATGGCCGCCGACGCGCCACCCCAACAGGCCGACGACGATGCTGCCCGCACCGACCCCCGCGGCGAGCAGCAGGAAGCGCCGCTGCCCGTCGGCTCCGGCGCGGGCCTCACCGGCGGGCCGGGGACGGAGGTCTGCGGTGAGCACGCCCAGCAGGGCCAGCCAGGTCAGGACGCCGACGAGGCTCGGGACGATGCCGGTGGCGGGCGCGTCGTACTGGGACTGGTTGGCGACCAGCGCGAGCACGGCGAGGACGACGAACCCCGTGACGGCCGCGCCGTAGGCGCGCCCGGCCAGCAGGCCGAAGCCGGCGAACAGCAGCAGCACCACGACCAGGACGCCGGAGACCAGCAGCGGCTTGTCGTGCCGCCCCACGACCTGGATCGCCTGCTCGGCGACCGGCCCGGGGGTCAGCCGGATCACCAGCTCGGCGACGTCGGTGACCGGGTTGCCGCGGAGCCCGAGCCAGGTCGCGGTCAGGTAGGAGGTGGCGAGACCTCCGAGGCCGGCGAGGAGGCCGGCCAGCGCCCACCGCGCACGCATCCGCACACCCCGATTGTCGCTCGGGCATGATCAGCCCGTGGCCGGAAGTCCTGACGATCTGCGAACGGGCGTCGGGGTCGACGTCCACCGCCTCGCCGACGGCGTTCCGCTGCACCTCGCGGGACTGCACTGGCCCGACGAGCCGCAGGGCCTCCAGGGTCACTCCGACGGCGACGTGTGCGCCCACGCCATCTGCGACGCCCTCCTGTCGGCGGCGGGGCTGGGCGACCTCGGCAGCACCTTCGGCACGGCGGAGCCGGAGTGGGCCGGGGCATCCGGTGTCGCCCTGCTCACCGAGACCGCCATCCGGGTGCGACGCGCCGGGTACGCGATCGGGCACGTCGCCTGCCAGGTCATCGGCAACCGTCCCCGCCTCGGCCCCCGCCGTGAGGAGGCGACCGACGTTCTCTCCACGGCGGTGGGCGCCCCGGTGTCGCTCTCCGCGACCACCACGGACGGCCTCGGTCTCACCGGACGGGGCGAGGGCGTGGCCGCGGTGGCCACCGTGCTGCTGCGCCGATGAGGACTGCGGTCGTCGTCCTCGCCGCCGGCGCCGGGACGCGCGTGGGTGGAGACGTGAACAAGGTGCTGCTGCCGGTCGCCGGCGTCCCGGTCGTCGCCCGGTCCGTGCGCACGGCGTGCGCGGTCCACGGCGTACTCCGCGTGGTGCTGGTCGTCCGCGCGGGCGACGGCGAAGCCGTCCGAGTGACGGTCGAGCCCCATCTGCCGGGCGACGGGCCCGAGGTGGCGATGGTGACAGGTGGTGAGACACGGCATCGGTCGGAGTGGGCCGCGCTCCAGCTGCTCGCGCCCGCGATCGAGGCGGGCGAGATCGACGTCGTCGCGATGCACGACGCCGCCCGGCCGCTGGCGAGCGTGGCGCTCTACGAAGCCGTGCTCGCGACTGCAGGGCGGCTCGGAGGTGCGATCCCGGCCGCCCGGCTCGACGACCTGGTCTCGGTCGAGGGGGCCGCTGTTCCGGAGATGCTGGTCGGGGTCCAGACGCCGCAGGCGTTCCGTGCCGCGGACCTGCTGGCCGCCCATCGCGCCGCCGCCGCGGACGGCTTCGAGGCCACCGACACCGCCGGGTGCCTCGCCCGCTACTCGGACCTGGTGATCGGCGCTGTCGCGTCGGGCGCGGGGAACCTCAAGGTCACCGTGGCCGGCGACCTGCAGGTCGCCGAGCACCTCAGCGTGCGGTGAGGACCTCGAGCCTCGCCACGTCGTCGAGGTCGTGCAGCCGCATCGCCGTCGGCGGTGCGTCCAGCAGCTCGACGGCGTGGTCGGCGCGCAGCGCCCCCAGCGCCTCGACGAAGTCGGTGTGAGGCCAGGTCGGGAGGCCGGTGACGACGCCGGCGGGAAGGACGATGGGGGAGCAGAGATGTCTCAGCCCTTCACGATCGACGGTCCGGCCGACGAGCGGCCCGTCCGCACCCTCCAGGAGCTCCTTGACGGTGTCGGTCACCGCCCGGGCCGCCGCCACCACGACGTCCCGCTCGGTCGCCCGGCGTACGCAGGCGGCGATGAGGGCCGGCGGCACCCCCGGGCACAGGGCGTCGTGCCAGACCAGCGGCAGCCCGGCGGCGCGAACCGCCGACCACGGGGTCGTCAGGTCGAGCAGCTGCACGCCGGCCTCACCCAGCGCCCAGGCCGCGCAGGCGACCAGGGACTCCCCGTGGAGCAGGGCGAACGGGAGGGACCCGCGGTCGCGCTCGACCACCACCCCGAGCGCAGTGGGCTCCTCCTCGTCCATGGCCGCGCAGACTAGCCCGGAGATGGCGAAGGCCCCGCCCACCGAGGTGGTGCAGGGCCTTCGTCAATCGGCTCTCAAACCGAATCAGGATGCGAGGACCTCGTCGAGGATCGCCTCGGCCTTGTCCTCGTTGGTGTTCTCGGCCAGCGCCAGCTCCGAGACGAGGATCTGGCGCGCCTTGGCCAGCATCCGCTTCTCGCCGGCCGACAGCCCGCGGTCGCGCTCCCGGCGCCACAGGTCGCGCACGACCTCCGACACCTTCATCACGTCGCCGCTGTGCAGCTTCTCGAGGTTCGCCTTGTAACGGCGCGACCAGTTGGTCGGCTCCTCGACGTGTGCTGCACGCAGGATGTCGAAGACCCTTTCCAGCCCGTCCTTGTCGACCACGTCGCGAACGCCGACGAGGTCGAGGTTGCACGCGGGCACGCGCACAACGAGATCCTGCTGGGCCACGATGCGCAGGACGAGGTACTGCTTGTCCTCACCCTTGATCTTGCGCATTTCGATGTCTTCGATGACAGCGGCCCCGTGATTGGGATACACAACCGTTTCGCCCACGGTGAAAGACATGTGCTCAGTACCACCCTTCTACTGGTCACCATTCTAACACGTGCGCGCGACTGCCCCTCGAGCGTCTCCGCAGGTCAGACGCGGTTTCGGGGCTTGACAGATCGCTTGCCGATGTGCCTTGTCCAAAGACGGTTCGCCGATGGCCGGACGCGCGCGCCGCGACGGAGGCACGCTGCGCCCCACTCGACCTCACTCGGCCGCTGCGCGCATGCCGGATACTGCTGGCCATGGCCGGCCCGGAGACCAGCGCCGAGACCGGCGACGCGCGGCGTTCGCGGGGGGCGTCCGGCATCGTTCGTCTCACGCCGGTCCAGCTCGCCCGGGCCGCCCGTCCTCGGCAGGCCCTGCTCACCGCGCTGGGGCTCGCGCTGGCGGCCGCGCTGTCCGGCCGCCCGGCACGGGAGGTCGGTCTGGTGGCGGTGACGGTGCTCGTGGGCCAGGCCCTGCTGGGCTGGGACAACGACCTGGTCGACGAGAGGGCCGACCACGACGACGGACGCACGACCAAGCCACTGGTCGGTGGCGGCCTCGACCGAGGGACGCTCGGGTTCGCTCTGGCCTGTGCGGTGCTCCTCGTGGTGCCCCTGGCGTTGTCGAGCGGCGTGGAGGCCGGGCTCTCCTATCTCCTCTCACTCGGTGCCGGGGTGCTCGGCAACCGCGTGCTGCGTACCGGGTGGCTGTCGTGGCTGCCCTGGGCGGTCGCGTTCGCGCTGTACCCGGCGTACCTCTCCTACGGCGGATGGGGCGGCGGGACGCAGGGAGAGCCGCCGACGATCGCGATGACGGTGGCGGCCGCCTTCCTCGGGGTCGGCGTGCACGCCATGGCCGCACTCGGGGGGCTGGTGGAGGACAACCGGGCAGGCCGCCGACACGTCCCGCTGCGGCTCGCGCTGCGGTGGGGCGCTCCGCGCCTGCTGGTCCTCGCCTGCGTCTACTGCGCTCTCGTCGTGGCGGTCATCGTGATGGTCGGGGGGACCGTCGGACTGTCGCAGTAGGACCCCGCGGGAGGCCCGAGACAGCCCGCTAGTGTGTCGCCCGTGAACCCGGGACGGATCCGCTGGCTCGGCGGTCGACGCGCCCTGGCGCTCGCAGGGGCCGGTCTCGTCGCGTCCGCCACGCTCGCCGCGTGCGGTTTCGACTACCCGACCGACCGGATCAACAACCTCACCGCGGGGGTCGACTACCGTGACGGAACCGTCGAGATCCTGAACGCGGTCGTGGTCGCCGACCAGGCGAACAGTGGGACGTTCGTCGCCACCTTCGTCAACGACAGCACGAACCGCTCGGTCAGCCTCCAGTCCGTCTCCGGTGACAACACCGCGATCGCCAACGCCGATGCGTCGCCGTTCACGCTGCAGCCGGGCTCCCTCCGCAACCTCGCCGCGGACGGCGGGATCCCGGTCAGCGGCACGTTCGCCTCCGGACAGTTCGTCAACCTGTCCTTCCAGTTCGACGACGGCGAGACTGCGGATCTCACGGTGCCCGTGGTCCAGGCCAGCGGGCAGTGGGCGGGACTCGACACCGCCACGCCGTCGGCCAGTCCGGGCAGCGCGTCCAGCGAGGCGTCCGCCACGGCGACGGCAACCCCGACCGACGCGGCGAGCTGACGTGGCCCACACCCTCGTCCTGCTCCGACACGGCGAGAGCGTCTGGAACGCCGAGAACCTCTTCACCGGCTGGGTCGACGTGGACCTCTCCGATCTCGGCCGGACCGAGGCAAGGCGCGGCGGTGAGCAGCTGCGCGACGCCGGGATCCTGCCGGACGTCGTCCACACCTCACTGCTCCGGCGGGCGATCAACACCGCGGTGATCGCGCTCGACGTCGCGGACCGGCACTGGATCCCCGTGCGCCGCAGCTGGCGCCTCAACGAGCGGCACTACGGTGCCCTCCAGGGCAAGAACAAGAAGCAGACCCTCGAGCAGTACGGCGAGGAGCAGTTCATGCTGTGGCGCCGCTCGTACGACGTACCACCGCCTCCCCTGGACGACGACGACGAGTTCTCGCAGGCTCACGACGTGCAGTACGCCGACCTCGGCGACGAGCTGCCCCGTAGCGAGTGCCTCAAGGACGTGATCGGCCGACTCCTGCCCTACTGGGACGGACCGCTCGCCGAAGACGTGCACGCGGGGTCCACGGTGCTGGTGGCTGCGCACGGCAACAGCCTCCGCGCCATCGTCAAGCACCTCGACGACATCAGCGACGACGACATCGCCGGGCTCAACATCCCGACCGGGATGCCCCTGGTCTACGAGCTCGACGACGATCTCCGGCCCACCGTGCGTGGTGGGCGCTACCTCGACCCCGAGGCCGCCGCCGAGGCCGCCGCGGCGGTGGCCCGGCAGGGCCGGTAGGCACACGCCGCCCTCGGTCGAGCGAGACGCGTCGGCCGAGCGAGCTGCGTCGGTCGAGCCCGTCGAGACCACCGCCGGGCTGCGCCCGGCAGGCGGCCCGAGCCCCGGCTCCGAGCTCGAACTACCGGCTCTCGGGCACGAAGCGCTATCCCTGCTCGAGCATCTCAGCTCGGACCGGGAACTGCCCGGTGACGACGAAGATCACCCGGTTGGCGACCGACACGGCGTGGTCGGCGATCCGCTCGTAGTACCGCCCGAGCAGGGCGATGTCGACTGCCGACTCGACACCGTGCTGCCAGTCGTCGGACAGCAGCTGGGTGAAGCTGCTCCGGCGCAACTGGTCCATCTCCTCGTCGTCACGACCGAGCTCGATCGCCGCCTCGACGTCCTTGTCGATGATCACCGACGACACGCGGCGCACCATGTCCTCGGCCACCTCGGCCATCCGCGCGATCGTCGGTCGCGCCTCCTGGGGGACCGCGACGTCGGGCACGCGCAGCCGGGCGATCTTGGCGACGTGCACCGACAGGTCACCCATCCGTTCCAGCTCACTGACCATCCGCAGCGCCGACACCACGACCCGGAGGTCTCCGGCCACGGGCTGCTGCAGCGACAGCAGCGAGAACGCCGTGTCCTCCACCCGTTCCCGGGCCGTGTCGATCTTGCCGTCGGCCTCGATGACGCGCTCGGCCACCTCGGCGTCGCCGTTCAGGAGCGCCCGCGTGGCGTGCCGGACAGAGGTCTCGACCTCGTGGCAGATCTCGGCGAGGTCGGAGTACATCGAGTCCAGCTGCTCGTGGAACGCTTCGCGCATGTGCCCACGGTAGGCGCAGAAGGTGTCTGGACGGGGCCGAGCGGTGAACGGGCCGTGAACAGTCCGTGAGCACGCTGTCCGCGGGCGAACGGTGGATGTCCGGATGCGTACGCTCTGGGTGTGAGCCCCACGACGCAGGCGTTCCTCGCCGCGCTCATCGGGGCAGTCGTCGCGGGGGGCGCCGTCCTCGCCTGGCACGTGAGTGATCGCCAGCAGCAGGCCGTCGCGCGGCCGGAGGAGCCGGCCCTGCCCGCGGGCGTCGCCGCCGTCCTCTCGGTACTGCGCAGCAGTGCGGTCGTCGTCGACGACGCGGACGAGGTGGTCAAGACGTCCGCCCCTGCGTTGGCCTTCGGGCTGGTCCGCGGACAGCGGCTGATGTCTGCGGAGCTGGCCGACCTGGTGCGGCAGGTACGCCGTGACGGCCAGATCCGGGAGACCGAGCTGACGATGCCGCGCCCCAGTGGCCCACCCCGCATGGTCACGGCCCGGGTCGCGCCGTTGAGCTCCCGTTTCGTCCTGGCGCTGGTGGAGGACCGCACCCGGGAGCGCCGGGTCGAAGCTGTGCGCCGCGACTTCGTCGCGAACGTGTCGCACGAGCTCAAGACACCGGTCGGGGCCATCAAGCTCTTGGCCGAGGCGGTGGCCGACGCCTCGGGTGACCCGGAGGCGGTCGAGCGCTTCGCCACCAGGATGCTGATCGAGAGCGACCGGCTCTCGCGGCTGGTGCAGCAGGTGATCGAGCTCTCGCGGTTGCAGGGCGACGAGCCGCTCGAGGCGCCGGCAGTGGTGGACGTCGACGACGTGATCAAGCGCGCGGTCGACATCACGGTCATGGACGCCTCGAGCCGCAACATCTCGGTCGTCACGGGAGGCACGCAGGGGCTGACCATCTTCGGCAACGGGGAGCAGGTGTCCGCAGCCGTCACCAACCTCATCGCCAACGCCGTCGCCTACTCGGGCGACGACTCGACCGTGCTGGTGTCGACCAGGCCCAACGGTGACATGGTGGAGATCTCGGTCGTGGACCAGGGGATCGGCATCCCCCACGACGAGCTGGATCGGATCTTCGAGCGGTTCTACCGCGTCGATCCGGCTCGGCACCGATCCACCGGCGGGACCGGGCTGGGGCTCTCGATCGTCAAGCACGTCGCCGCCACGCATGGCGGCGACGTTCGTGTGTGGTCCATGGAGGGACAGGGCTCGACCTTCACCCTCTCCCTCCCCCGTTCGCAGCAGGAGGAGGAGTTCAGTCCATGACCCGAGTCCTGGTCGTCGACGACGAGGAGAGCTACGCCGACGCACTGTCGTACATGCTCCGCAAGGAGGGGTACGACGTGTCGCTGGCCGCCACCGGTCCCGATGCTCTCGCCGAGTTCGACCGGAACGGAGCCGACATCGTCCTGCTCGACCTCATGCTGCCCGGTCTTCCGGGCACCGAGGTCTGCCGCCAGATCCGCGCGGTCTCCAACGTCCCCGTGATCATGGTCAGCGCGAAGGACGACGAGGTCGACAAGATCGTGGGTCTGGAGCTCGGCGCCGACGACTACGTCACCAAGCCGTACTCACCCCGCGAGCTCGTCGCCCGCATCCGCGCCGTGCTCCGCCGCGGCATCGAGCCGGACCTCTCCCCGATGACGCTCGAGGCGGGCCCGGTCCGGATGGACGTCGAGCGGCACGTGGTCACCGTCGACGGCGAGCCGCAGAGACTGCCGCTGAAGGAGTTCGAGCTGCTCGAGCTCTTCCTGCGAAACCCCGGCAGAGTGCTCACCCGCAGCCAGCTGATCGACCGGGTCTGGGGCTCCGACTACGTCGGCGACACCAAGACCCTCGACGTCCACGTCAAGCGCCTCCGGGCCAAGCTCGAGCGCGATCCCTCCCAGCCGACGATGCTGGTGACGGTCCGGGGCCTGGGCTACAAGCTGGAGCTCTGACATGTCGGGACACCCGCGGTGAGGATCCTGTTCGCCTCGTGGCCGGGCTACGGCCATCTCCTGCCGATGGTGCCGTTGATCCGGGCCTCTCAACACGGCGGCCATGAGGTCGTCGTGTCCTCCGGGAAGGACCTGGCCCGGGTGGCCGAAGGGCTCGACGTGCCGTTCCAGCCCTCCGGGAGGACCGCGGCGGAGGGCTACGCCGGGCTTCCCGACTCGGCCACGATCGGCCGGCTCCCACCATCCGAGCAGAGCGCCTTCGCCGGTCGCCACCTGTTCGGGGCGGGTGCCGTGGCCAGGGCACGCGACCTGCTCGACCTCACGTCGTACTGGCGTCCCGACGTCGTCGTGCACGACACCCTCGAGCTCGGGTCGGCCGTGGCCGCTGAGGCCCTCGGCGTCCCGCACGTCACCCATGGCTACGGTCCGATGCTCGCCGAGAACGACGAGCTGATCTCGCACATCGGAGAGGCGGTCGCGTCGTCCGGGCTGGCCGACCCCGCGAGCGCAGTGAGGTCCGCGCCGTACCTCGACGTCTGCCCCCCGGCTCTCCACCCGAGCGGGACGACGCGCTGGGCCGACGTCCGGCCCCTGCGTCCCTCGGCCGGAGAGGCCGGGCCCGGCGACATCACCGCGGAAGTCGCGGACCTGGCGTACTCGACCAGCGTGTACCTCACGCTCGGCACCGTGATGAACCAGGCTCCGCAGGTCTTCGCCGCTGTGCTCGAGGCCTGTACCCGGCTGCAGCTGAACGCGATCGTCACCACCGGGCCCGACGTCGACGTCTCCCGGCTCGACGTCACGGGCGCCAGTGTGCTGAGCCGCCCCTTCCTGCCACAGGCCGCGGTGCTCCCGCACTGCCGCGCCGTGGTGTCCCACGCCGGAGCCGGCACGATCCTGGGCGCGCTCTGCCATGGGCTCCCGCAGCTGTGTCTGCCGCAGGGCACCGACCAGCCGCGCAACGCCGCTCTCCTGGTGACCACCGGCGCAGCGCTCGCCCTGAGGCCCGACGAGATCGACGTCGAGACGGTGACCGAGGCCCTGGACGGACTCTTGAGCGAGCCGGGCTTCACCCGGGCGGCTGAGGCCGTGCGCGACCAGATCGACCGCATGCCGGACGCGGCGACCGTGCTCGAGGGCGTCCTCGAGGTGGTGCGGTCGTGACCGGTCCCAGCGGGCCCCAGCAGACGAGGGTCCCCGATGTCCTCCCGAGGAGCGGGCTGCCATCGCAACGTCGGACGTGCGGGTTCGCTAGCCTGCCAACCTCTCGACAGCGGTCAGGGGGCATCCATGCGGCAGTGGGGTGAACTGGTGCTGCGGCACCGCAGGATCGTGATGGTGGTCTGGGCGCTCGTGGCCATCGCCGGGATCTCGGTCACCAGCACGGTCAACAACCGGCTCACGGTCGACTTCTCGCTCCCTGGGCAGCCGGGCGACGAGGCGGCCGGCAAGATCATCCGGGCCTTCCACAACGGCGGGAACACCTCCCCCCTCGTCGCCACGATCACGCTGCCGGCCGGGCAGACGATCACGGGCAACGAGGACGTGGTCGGAAAGGCCTTCGCGGCGATCGGTTCGGCCGACCCCGGGCATCCGCTGCGCGTCGTCGACGAGGCGAACACCGGCGACGAGGCGTTCCGCACCTCCGACGACCGGACGGCCTACGCGCTGGTGTTCTACCCGTTCCCACAGAGCTTCAACGAAAAGGTCCCCACCGACCCTGTGAAGCACGCGGTCTCGGATGCCGGTCCGCCGGGGGCGTTGGTGGGCGTCACCGGCATGGACGCCCTCGCCGTGGGTGACGACTCGGGTGGCAACGGTGTCCTCACCGAGACGCTTCTGGGCGCGGTCGGGGCCCTCGCGGTGCTGCTCTTCGTCTTCGCCTCGGCGCTGGCGTTCATGCCGCTCCTGATCGCGGCGGTGTCGATCCTGACGACGTTCCTGTTGCTGCTGCCACTCACCTACCTGACCGATGTGTCGTTCATCGTCGAGTTCCTGGTCGCGCTGGTGGGGCTCGGTGTGGCCATCGACTACTCCCTGCTGTTCGTGACGCGGTGGCGGGAGGAGCGCGACCACGGCAAGGACAACCACGCTGCTGTCGTGGACGCCATGGAGACGGCGGGGCACGCAGTGCTCTTCAGCGGGCTCACGGTGGCCATCGGGCTGCTCGCGCTGGTGGTGCTGCCAGTGCCGTTCATGCGAAGCATCGGCTACGGCGGCGCCCTGATCCCGCTGGCCAGCGTGCTGGTCACCCTGACCCTCACCCCGGCGATCCTCGGGGGCATCGGCCCTCGGGTCGACTGGCCCAAGATCCGCCACGAGAACACGCCGAGCCGCGGCTGGACGGCGTGGGCCCGGCTGATCGTCCGCCACCGGTGGATCGCCGCGCTCAGTGCGCTGGCGGCGATCGGCGTTCTGTTCGTGTCGTTCCTGGGGATCAAGATCGGCGCCACGGACTCCGCGTCGCTCGCACACACCGGTGCGGCCTACGACACGCTCCAGGTGCTGGAGAAGGGCGGCGTGACCACCGGCACGCTGACTCCGATGGAGGTGCTGACCGACACCGGCCGGGCCGAGGCGGTCGCCGGCCGGCTCCGCGCCGTCGACGGCGTCACCCACGTCGCCGTCCCCACCGGCCCCGGCAGCTCCGTCGACGGTCAGACCGTGATCGTCGTCGTGCCGGACGAGGAGACGGTCAACAACACCAGCGTCGACGTCGTCCGTCGGGTCACCGACGCCGCTGACGGCATGGACGGTGTGGTCGGCGTGACGGGGCTCGGCAACGCCCAGGTCGACTTCCTGCACGCGGTCTACGGCAACTTCCCGCTCATGCTGCTCCTGATCGCCCTGCTCACCTACGTGCTCCTCGTGCGCGCGTTCCGCTCGTTGCTGCTGCCCCTGAAGGCGGTCCTGCTCAACCTGGTCTCGCTGAGCGCGGTGTACGGGCTGATGGTGCTGTTCTGGCAGAAGGGCTACGGGTCGGAGGCCGTCTTCGGCATCGCGAAGACCGGTGCGGTGACGTTCTGGATCCCGCTGATGGTGTTCGCGTTCCTGTTCGGGCTCTCGATGGACTACGAGGTCTTCATCCTGAGCCGCATCCGGGAGGAGTACGACGGAGGGCTGCCCACCGACGAGGCGGTGATCACCGGCATCGGACGGACCGGCAGGCTGGTCACCAGCGCGGCCCTGATCCTCTTCCTGGCGTTCGCCGCGCTCGCCTCCGGCCCGGGCACCGACCTCAAGGTGATGGCGACCGGCCTCGGGTTCGGGATCCTGCTCGACGCCACCATCGTCCGCTCGCTCCTCGTGCCGTCGCTGGTGTCGCTCTTCGGCGCGTGGAACTGGAAGCTGCCCGACTCCGTCGCCCGACTGGTGCGGGTCGATGTCTCGCATCCACACGCAGAGCCGGAGCCGGTCGGCGACTGACGAGCCAGCCGGCGCCCGCGTGTCAAAGGGCGGGGGATCGTCGCGACGAGACCCCCGACGACCCGCTCAGCCGACCACGATGACGTGGAGGTTCCGAGGCCCGTGCACGCCTTCCACCCGGTCGAGCTCGATGTCGCTGGTGGCGCTGGGGCCGCTGATCCAGGTGAGCGGCCGCGACGCATCCAAGGTGGCGACGGCCTCCGGCACGTCGGCGACGACCTGGTCCGCCGTCACGACGCACACATGGTGGTCGGGTACCAGCGTGATCGCGCGGCGTCCCTGGCCGGGGCCGTGGTCGAGGACGATCGTTCCGGTCTCGGCGATGCCGAGCCGGGCCCGGGTGACGACCGCGCCCACCGCGTCCAGGTCCGCTGCGGCGAGGCCGTCGTCGACGACGGCGCCGGGCACGTCCAGGTCGAGATCGGGAGGTACGACGACCCGGGCACCGTCGGGGAGGGCGAGCCGCACACGGTCGGTGACCTCGGTCATCGAGCACCGCTCCACCTCGGCGCGGTAGTCCGCGACCCGCTCACAGAAGAGCGAGACGACGTCGAGCCCCTGACCCGGCGTACGCCGCGGCACCGAGGCCGCCGGAGGGCGCGGCGCGCCGCTCAACGCCGACCTCACCCGGCCCAGGATCTCCTCGCGGGCGCTCACGGGTGGGTTCGCCTCCACCAGGCCCGGAACGACTCACGAGGTGGCACCGGCAGGTCGCGGGCTCCGGTCCACCGGCGCCCCGGTCCCGGCAGACCGGCGAGCCGCACCCACCAGCGACCGGCCCACCCGGCGAGGCGCTCGACGCGGGCCAGCCGCCGGGGGTCCGAGAGGATCCCCGCCGCGGACCTCATGACCAGTGCCTCTGCCGTCGGCCGACCGCTGCGGTGCGCGTCCACCACCTGCGACCGGAGGTGGACCAGCACCGTCGGGATGTCGATCTTGACCGGGCAGACCTGGTAGCAGGCGCCACACAGGCTCGAGGCGTACGGCAGCGAGTCGACCTGCGGATCCTCACCGACGCCCCGCAGGAGGGGGTTGAGGATCGCCCCGATCGGGCCGGGGTACACCGAGCCGTAGGCGTGTCCCCCGACGCGCTCGTAGACGGGGCAGACGTTGAGGCACGCCGAGCACCGGATGCACCGCAGGGCCTGGCGACCGACCGGGTCGGCCAGGGCCCGGGTACGCCCGTTGTCCAGCAGCACGACGTGCACCTCCTGGGGCCCGTCACCGGGGGACACGCCGTGCCACATCGACGTGTAGGGGTTCATCCGCTCGCCCGTCGAGGAGCGCGGCAGCAGCCGCAGGAAGACGTCGAGGTCCGACCAGCGCGGGACCACCTTCTCGATGCCGACGACCGACACCAGCACCTCGGGCAGGGTGAGGCACATCCGGCCGTTGCCCTCGGACTCGACCACGACGAGCGTCCCGGTCTCGGCGACCGCGAAGTTCGCCCCGGAGACGCCGACCTTCGCGCGCAGGAACTTCTCACGCAGATGCAGCCGCGCGGCGTTCGCGAGCTCGCCGGGGTCGTCGGTGAGGTCGTCCGGGGCCGGTCGGCCGGAGACTGCCATCCGCTGCCGGAAGATCTCCCGGATCTCGGCGCGGTTGCGGTGGATCGCCGGCACCAGGATGTGTGAGGGACGGTCGTCGCCGAGCTGGACGATGAGCTCCGCGAGATCGGTCTCCCACGCTGCGATGCCGTCGGCGGCGAGTGCCTCGTTGAGACCGATCTCCTGAGTGGCCATCGACTTGACCTTGACGACCTCGTCCACGCCATGGGCCAGGGCGACGTCGGCCACCACCCGGCAGGCCTCCGCGGCGTCCCTCGCCCAGTGGACGACCGCACCACGCGCGACGAGCGACTCCTCCAGCCGCTCGAGATGACGGTGCAGGTCGGACAACGCCGCGTCCTTGATGTCGGCGCCCGCCTGACGCAGCGGCTCCCAGTCGGCCACCTCGGCGACCACCCGCGCCCGCTTGTCGCGGATCGTCCGCGTCGCGTGCGCCAGGTTGTGCCGGAGCTGGGTGTCGGCCAGGGCCTCCCGAGCCGCCACGGGGAACGCGGGCATGCCGACGAAGGTGCCGGTCATGGGCGGCGCACCGTGGTCTCCCAGGGTCGTGCTGACGCGCCGTCCTCGGTTGCGGCCAGGATCTCGGCGAGGTGCATCGCGCGCATCCCGGACCGCTGTCGGGACAGCAGGCCGCCGATGTGCATGAGGCAGGAGCTGTCCCCGGCGACCAGCACCTCAGCTCCCGTCTCGCGCGCGTGCCGCGCCTTGTCGCCGCCCATCGCAACCGACACGTCAGCGTTCTTCACCGCGAACGTCCCGCCGAAACCACAGCACTCCTCGGCCCCCGGCAGGTCAGCCAGGACCAGACCTCGCACCGACTCGAGCAGCCGGCGTGGCCGGTCGCCCACGCCCAGCAGTCGCAGCGAGTGACAGGTCGGGTGGTAGGTGACGCGGTGGGGGAAGTACGCCCCGACATCCGTCACTCCGAGCACGTCGACCAGGAACTCGCTCAGCTCGTACACCTTCGGTGCCAGCTCGGTGACTGCCTTCGCCAGAGCCGCGTCCCCCGCGCGCTCGGCGACGATCCGGTGCTGGTGACGCACCGATCCCGCACACGAGCCGGACGGCGCGACCACCGCGTCGTACCCCGCGAAGGCCTGGACGAAGGTGCGCACGACCGGCAGCGCCTCGTCCAGGTAGCCGGTGTTCACCATGGGCTGGCCGCAGCAGGTCTGGGCCTCGGGGAACTCGACCTCGACCCCGAGCCGCGAGAGGAGCTCGACCACGGCACGGCCGACTGCTGGGAACATCGCGTCGTTCACACACGTGACCAGCAGCGCGACGCGCATGCGCCCATCCTGCAGCATGGCATCGAGCAGATGCCATGTCCGATCACCGCGTGAGAGCAGTCGCTGGTCGACCCTAGGTTGGAGTCGTGCCGCTGACCGACCGCTCCTGGCTTCCGCTCGCGGCAGTCGCCACCACCCTCCTGCTCTGGGCGTCCGCGTTCGTCGCGATCCGGCACCTCGGCGGTGCCTACTCCGCGGGCGCCCTGTCATTGGGCCGGCTGGTCGTCGGCTCGATCGCCCTCGGTGCGGTGGCCGTCCCTCGCGGCCTCCTGCGGCCGAGCAGGCGTGACTGGCCGGCGCTGGTCGCGATCGGAGTGCTGTGGTTCGGCGTCTACAACCTCGCGCTGAACGAGGGCGAGCACCACGTCGACGCCGGCACCTCGGCCATGCTGGTCCAGATCTCCCCGGTGCTGATCGCGGTGCTGGCGTCCGTGTTCCTGGGCGAGCGGTTCACGCCCTGGCTCGCGATCGGGCTGACGCTGGCGCTCGCGGGGGTCGTGCTGATCGGGGCCTCGCAACCGGGCGGCCACAGCGACGTCGTCGGGGTGCTGCTCTGCCTGCTCGCCGCCCTGGTCTACTCGGTCGCGCTCGTGGTGCAGAAGCCGCTGGTCTCACGGCTCTCGGCCCTGCACGTCACCTGGCTGGCCTGCACGGTCGGGGCGGTGGCATGCCTCCCGTTCGCCGGGCAGCTCGTCGACGGCACCCGCGAGGCGACAGGCTCGGACATCTGGTGGGTGGTCTACCTGGGCCTGTTCCCGACCGCCGTCGCCTTCACGACGTACGCGTTCGCGCTGCGACACATGACGGCCGGCAGCCTCGGGATCACGACGTACCTCGTTCCGCCGCTGACGATCGTCATGGGCTGGCTGTTCCTGGGCGAGACACCTCCTGCGATGGCCTACCTCGGGGGCTCACTCGCCCTGGTCGGTGTGGCAGTGGCGCGCCGGAGCACGCGCGAGCGCGCCGCCGATCTGCAGCCGGCCGAGGCCACCCAGCCGTCGCCGAGCGCCTGAGATGCCGCCTCCGTGAACGTCGCGGCCCCCGGGCTGGTCGGCCTGACTCTCAGCTGAGCTCGGGCGTGATCCCGAACCATGGCAGGCACGGCTCGGCACCCGACACCTCGGCGGTCCGGCCGCTCGCGCGCCACGCCTCGCGCGTGAGCCGCACGTGCTGGAGCTCGGAGGCGCCGCTGGGGGTGTTGGTACGACTCAGACCGTTGTCGACGTAGCCCAGGCGGTAGGAGACCGCGAGTGACGGCGCGTTGTCGGTGCGGGCCGAGGAGACCGCGACCTCGGCGCCGAGGTGGTCGAACGCGAGCGCGAGGACACCTGTGCGCATCAGGCTCGCCAGCCCGCGCCCCCGCATCTCGGACGACAGCCACGAGAAGGAGTCGACCGTCCTGAGCAGCGGGAACTGCTCGCCCTCGAGCGCCTGGACGCCGCACACCCGGCCGTCGACCTCGACGGCGAGGTCGAGGCACCAGGAGCCCGGCGACCACGTCCCGCGGTGCTTCCAGACGTCGGCCGCGAGCTGGCGCCGCCTGTCGACGTCGGGCGGCAGCGTCGGGAACGTCTCGTTCGCCGGGTTCATCTCCAGGTCGTCAGGGAGCACCGACTCCAGGACCTCGAGGTCGGCGTCCGTGAGACCGCGCAGGAGCACCTCACCACACCGGATACGCAGGTCGAAGAACGGCCAGGTCACGGACGAAAGGCTAAGGGGCGTCCGGGTCCGGGGTCGTCCCGGTCTCGAGCCAGCCGCGGAACGCCTCGAGGTTGCGCGTCGACTCGCCGCGCAGGTTGCGCCACTCCCACTCCTTGCGGATCGACGAGGCGAAGCCGAGCTCGAGGATGGTGTTGAACGGGCCGTCGGCGTGCGCCAGCACGGAGCCGAGCAGCCGATCGAGCTCCTCCGGCGTGACCAACGAGAGGGGGAGCCGGGCGTCGAGGTAGATGTCGCCGAGACGGTCGATGGCGTACGCGACGCCGTACGTCTTGAGGTTGCGCTCCAGCAGCCAGCGGTACACCCGCTCGTGGTTCTCGTCCGGGTTGCGGCAGACGAACGCATGGACGGCGAGGGCGTGCGTCCCCACGTCGATCCGTACCGGGGTCTGCAGCTTCCGCTCCCCCGGTAGGGCGAAGCTGAACGAGCCGTCGTGCTCGTCGTAGTCGAGCTCGTTGTCGGTCAGGTAGTCGCGCAGCACCTGGGCCGGGTCACTCATGGGTCCGACCCTGCCACGTCTGTCCAGGGTCGGGTGTCCCGACGCTTGCGTCAGACCGGCTGCCGGAGCGCCGCCCGGGCACGCTCGTAGACGTCGAGGGTGTGCTCGGCGGTGTCCTCCCAGGAGAAGGCGCCGGCGCGCGTCCGCGCACCGGCCGCGAGCCGTGCCCTGAGCTGGTCGTCCAGGAGGACGCGACCGAGGGCGTGAGCCCACTGGTCCGGCTCGTGGGTGTCGAGCAGGAGTCCGCTCTCACCGTCAGCCACCACCGTGCTGAGCCCGCCGACGGCGGCAGCCACCACCGGCGTTCCGGCCGCCTGTGCTTCGACGGCGACCAAGCCGAACGACTCGTTGTACGAAGGGACCGCCACGACCGAGGCGGCGGAGTCCCAGACCGCGAGCTCGGTGGGCGGCACCGGGGGTACGAACCGGACGACGTCGGCGATCCGGAGCTCGTCGGCGAGCTCGGCGAGCGCCTCGGGGTGCTCGAGACCGGTGCCGGACGGGCCGCCGACGATCGGGACGACGAGGTGGTCCCGGAGATCCGGCCTGTGCGCCAGCAGGCAGGCGATCGCCCGGAGCAGCACGTCGGGCGCCTTCAGCGGCTGGAGACGTCCCGCGAAGAGCACCACGTGGGAGTCCTGGGGCAGGCCCAGCTGCTTTCGCGCGGCATGGGCGTCACGTGGCCGGAACACCGACAGGTCGACACCTGGATGCACGACCTCGACCCGGCCGGGATCGGCGCCGTAGAGGTCGACCAGCTGCGTGGCCTCGAGCTCGGTGCTGGCGACCAGCATGTCGGCGGCCTCGACCACCTGCTCCTCGCCGATGATCCGGGCCGGAGGCTCGGGCAGGTCACCCACGGCGAGGGCGTCGTTCTTGACCTTGGCCATCGTGTGCATGGTGTGGACCAGGGGCACGCCCCAGCGGTCCCGAGCCAGGGCACCGACCTGGCCGGAGAGCCAGTAGTGGGAGTGCACGACGTCGTAGTGACCGAGGGGGAGCCCGGCTTCGGTGCGCAGGATCTCCCGGGCGAACACGCACAGCTGACCGGGGAGCTCGCCCTTGGTCAGGCCCTCGAACGGGCCGGCATGGATGTTGCGCACGGTGATGCCTGCACCCATGGGGACGACGGGATCGACCCGGGACGACGTGGCCCTGGTGAAGATGTCGACCTCGATGCCGGCCGCCGCCAGGCGACGGGACAGCTCGACGACGTAGACGTTCATCCCACCGGCGTCACCGGTGCCCGGCTGGTCGAGCGGCGACGTGTGGACGCTGATCATCGCCACGCGGCGAACGGCGTCGGCCTCGGTGAGCCCCACGGCGTACCCCTTCCCGGCCGCACGACGGCCCCAGCGGCGTCAACCGGCGCGATCCGGCGCGAATTCCCGAACCACCCGTCGGCCGGCGGACCGATCTGCGCGGCTCGAGGCGGCTACCGGCACAATCGGGCGTGTGACCCGTCGTACCGCCGTCGTGACCGGAGCCAGCAGCGGGATCGGGGCCGCGACCGCTCGCGCTCTCGCCGCCGAGGGGTACGCCGTGTGGTGCGCTGCGCGACGCAGCGACCGGATCCGAGCGCTCGCCGAGGAGATCTCCGGCACGGCGGTCACCTGCGACGTGACCTCGCCCGAGTCCGTCGCGGAGCTCGCCGGCGCGGTGGGAGACACCCTGGACGTGCTCGTCAACAACGCCGGCGGCGCGTTCGGCTTCTCACCGGTCGCCGAGGCCGATCCCGAGGACTGGCGGCGGATGTACGACGTGAACGTCCTCGGCCTCCTCCACGTGACCCAGGCCCTCCTGCCCGCGCTGCGGGCGAGCGGGGACGGCCTGATCGTGAACGTCGGCTCGACGGCCGGACGGATCGCCTACGAGGGGGGCGCCGGCTACACCGCAGCCAAGCACGGCACCCAGGTCGTCACCGAGACCCTCCGGCTCGAGCTGGTCGGGGAGCCGATCCGCATCAGCGAGATCGCGCCGGGCCTGGTCCGCACCGAGGAGTTCGCCCTGGTGCGCTTCGCGGGTGACCGGAGCAAGGCGGACGCCGTCTACGCCGGAGTGGCCGAACCGCTGGTCGCCGAGGACGTGGCGGACGCGATCGCCTGGATCGCCACCCGCCCCTCACACGTCAACATCGACGAGCTGGTGATCAAGCCCCGCGCGCAGGCCGCCCAGCACAAGGTGCATCGCGAGTGACGCGAGTCTGACCCGTGGGACCCGGGTGTCGTCGTGCACGAGAGGCGGCAAGACTGCCGTGCATGCAGACGATCGGCCTGGTCGGCGGAATGAGCTGGGAGAGCACCGCGGTCTACTACCGCGACCTCAACGTCGGGATGCGAGACCGGCTCGGCGGTCTGTCGTCGCCGAAGCTGGTGCTGAGCTGCGTCGACTTCGCCGAGCTCACCGCTCTCGAGGACGCCGAGCGCTGGCCGCAGATCGGGGAGCTTCTCACCGACGCGGCACGCGGCGTCGAGCGCGGCGGTGCCGACTTCCTCCTGCTGTGCACCACGACGTTCCACAAGGTCGCCGACCAGATCGAGGCGGCGGTGGAGATCCCGCTGCTCCACCTCGGCGACGTCGTGGCCGCGGAGGTCGTGGCGCAGGGCGTCTCGCGGGTCGGGTTCATCGGGACCACGGTCGCGATGTCGGACGGCTTCTTCGCCGAGCGCCTGGCCCGGCACGGACTGGAGACCGTCATGCCCGCACCCGAGCACCACGACCTGCTCAACCGCGCGATCTACGACGAGCTCGTGCACGGTCGGGTCGTCGACGCGACCCGACGCCGGGTGCTCGGCGTGCTCGAAGAGCTGTGGGACGCCGGCGTCGGCGGCGTCCTGCTCGGATGCACCGAGCTCGAGCTCCTGATCAAGCAGGCTGACGCCGACCTGCCGGTCTACCCGTGCACGACCCTGCACGTGAACGCCGCCCTCGACCGGGCCCTGGCGTCCTGACGCTCGGCCGTCACGCGTTCCGACGCGGCCGCGGCCAGGGCGTCGCACCACCGTGGCCCAGGAACGCCAGGACAGGGGTGGAAGACCACGTCCTCGCGGCTCACCACCCAGTGGGTCCAGGCCATGGTCGACGGTGCTGGTCGACGGTGCTGGTCGACGGTGCTGGAGCTGAGCGGGAGGTGCTCGACCCCGACAGCGGGTCGGTCACCCTCGACGGCGACGACCTGCGTACTGGTCGGACGCGCAGCCGGCTCGGCTCCGTACCCGAGGAGGACATCCCGTCCCCCACCGGCACGATCTGCGACAACGCCGGAGAGCGCTGCGGCGCCACCTCCGGATGGTAAAACCCTGTCGCTCGACGCGTACGGATCCGCGCGCCCACGGCCCCACGACGTACGCATTCCGAAGGCGACCGAGCCTCGTACGCCGCGATCCGGACGCGGAGCGGCCCGTCGCCGGCTGCCCGCGATCCACGCCCGGCAGACTTTGCCGAGAGCCACGTCACCTCCGCGCGACTTGACCGTTTCTTAGGACAAAAGGAGGCAAGACCCGATGAGCACCACATCCCCCCAAGGTGCCCATGGTTGTCCGTGTGAGGACTGCCTGGGAGACCGGATCAGCCGATCGGCTGAGCTGGCGAACCGCGACCGTGCCCTCATCCCCCTGTGGGCACGCCAGCGCAGGTTCCGAGTCCGACTGGCGACGGTCGAGATGCTCCGGAGCGCACCCCTCACGGCGTGAGCCTTCTTCCCGACACGGGCCCGGTCGCGGCGGCCGGGCCCTCGTCGTGTCCAGACCTCGGGCCGCGCCTCCGGATGCGGCTGCGGAGCCCGCTCGCCGATACGATCGATCGCCCGCCTCACCGGCCGAAAGCGACGTCGTACCGCCATGCCTGCCACCCGTTCGGACCTCCGCAACGTCGCGATCGTCGCGCACGTCGACCACGGCAAGACCACGCTCGTCGACGCGATGCTCCACCAGGCCGGAGCGTTCACCGCCCACCAGGAGGAGGCGGGTGTCGCTGAGCGTGTCCTCGACTCCGGCGACCTGGAGCGCGAGAAGGGGATCACGATCCTCGCCAAGAACACCGCCATCCACTACACCGGCAAGGCCGCAGCCGATCTCGGTCTCGCCGGCGGGATGACGATCAACATCGTCGACACTCCCGGCCACGCGGACTTCGGGGGCGAGGTCGAGCGCGGGCTGTCGATGGTCGACGGGATCGTCCTGCTGGTCGACGCGTCGGAGGGCCCACTGCCGCAGACGCGGTTCGTGCTCCGCAAGGCGCTCAACGCCGACCTCCCCGTCGTCCTGGTCGTGAACAAGGTCGACCGCGCCGACGCCCGCATCTCCGAGGTCGTCGACGAGACCTACGAGCTCTTCCTCGACCTGCTCGACGAGCACCACAGCCAGGACGCGCTGGACTTCCCCGTGGTCTATGCGTCGGCCCGGGCCGGCCGGGCGTCCATGCTGGCTCCGGCGAACGGCACGCTGCCCGACTCCCCCGACCTCGAGCCGCTCTTCCGGACCATCCTCGAGACCATCCCCGCCCCGACGTACGACGAGGACTCGCCGCTGCAGGCACACGTGACCAACCTGGACGCCTCGCCGTTCCTCGGCCGGCTCGCGCTGGTCAGGATCCACCAGGGGACGCTGCGCAAGGGGCAGAACGTCGCGTGGCTGCGGCGCGACGGCACCGCCCGCTCGGTCAAGGTCACCGAGCTGCTGATGACCGACGCCCTCGAGCGCGTGCCGGCCGAGTCGGCCGGGCCGGGTGACATCGCGGCGATCGCGGGAATCCCGGAGATCATGATCGGCGAGACCCTGGCAGACCCCGACGATCCGCGCCCGCTGCCGCTGATCACCGTCGACGAGCCAGCGATCTCGATGACGATCGGCACGAACACGTCCCCACTGGTCGGCAAGGTCAAGGGCTCGAAGGTGACGGCGCGACTGGTCAAGGACCGCCTCGACCGAGAGCTCGTGGGCAACGTGTCGCTGCGGGTGCTGCCCACCGAGCGTCCCGACACCTGGGAGGTGCAGGGCCGCGGGGAGCTGGCGCTGGCGATCCTGGTCGAGCAGATGCGGCGCGAGGGCTATGAGCTGACGGTCGGCAAGCCGCAGGTGGTCACCCGCGAGATCGACGGGCGCGTCCACGAGCCGGTCGAACGCCTCACGATCGACGCGCCGGAGGAGTACCTCGGAACCATCACTGAGCTGATGGCCGCGCGCAAGGGCCGGTTGGAGCAGATGACCAACCACGGCACGGGATGGGTCAGGATGGAGTTCCTCGTACCCGCCCGGGGGTTGATCGGGTTCCGCACCGAGTTCCTCACCGAGACCCGTGGCACCGGGATCGCCCACCACGTGTTCGAGAGGTACGAGCCCTGGGCGGGGGAGATCCGGTCGCGCGCCACCGGCTCGCTGGTCGCCGACCGGGTCGGTGCCGCCACGTCGTACGCCATGACGAACCTGCAGGAGCGCGGAGTCCTGTTCGTGGAGCCGTCCACAGAGGTCTACGAGGGGATGATCGTCGGCGAGAACTCCCGCGCCGACGACATGGACGTCAACATCACCAAGGAGAAGCAGCAGACCAACGTGCGCTCCTCGACGGCCGACAACTTCGAGAAGCTCGTGCCGCCTCGCCGGCTGTCGCTGGAGCAGTGCCTGGAGTTCTGCCGGGAGGACGAGTGCGTCGAGGTCACACCCCAGACGGTGCGCATCCGCAAGGTCGTCCTCGACCAGAACGAGCGGGCCAAGCTGGCGGCCCGCAGCCGGAAGGGCACGCGGTAGCCCTTGGGTCGGTGCAGGTCCTGATGCCCGGGGCGACAACCGCAGCCCAGTCGCGGGCCCCATCCCGCGCGATCCCGCCGATCCGCGCCCGGCACGTGCGGGTGGGCACGAGGACCCGGGCCGCCCCAGACGGACGGAGCCATGGACGGCCCGACCCCGAGGACGTGCCGGCTCATCACCGATGCAGGTGACTCGTCCAGTCGTCCGGTACGGCGCCGGCAGGCCCCGGCGTGGGCTGGTCGGACGGGTGGGACCGGGGCTCGGCCAGCTCCGGGCCCTCGTAGGCCTGCTCGTCGCGGAAGTCCCAGAACCAGTCCTCGCCCGGCTCGAAGCTGGTCATGTACGGATGCCTGCTCTCGCGCCAGTGGGCCGAGGCGTGCTGCCCGGGTGAGGTGTCGCAGCACCCGATGTGCCCGCACTGCGCACAGCGCCGGAGGTGGAACCACCACCCACCCGCCTGCAGGCATTCCACACACCCCGTGCCCGACGGGGGCACGGTCGGGTCGATCCCCTCGATGCTCACCCGTGCCAGCCTGCCACTGCTCAGTGCTCGACGAACCAGCGGGCCAGCAGGGTGTCGTCCTGCTCGATGAGGGTGTCGAGGCGCAGCGGTACGTCGACGGGTGGGCCGTCGGTGATCCGCCGGTGGCCGCCCCCCACCATGCGGGGGACGATGGTTGCGTCCAGCTCGTCGGCGACCCCCTGGTCGAGCAGGTCACGCAGGAGGTGGGGGCCGCCCTCGGAGAGCAGGTGGCGGAAACCGCGCAGCACCAGCTCGTCCTTCATCCGTGCCAGATCGACGCGGTGCGAGCCGAGCACGAGGACGTTCTCGTCGCCGAGGATCTGCCGCGCACCCCCGAGGTAGGGCGCGGTGGACACCGTCGCCATCAGCACCTTCCCGCGCTCGGCCGCGCGTTGCGTCGGCGGCACCGCGCCGGTACGCGACACCACGACCAGCGGCTTGCGCCCCACGGCGTACCCCTCGACCCGCACGGTGCCGGCCCCGACGACGACTGCGTCGGACAGGTCTCGCAGGAGGTCGAAGACGACCTTGTCAGCCCGGTTGTTGATGGAGCGGGTGGTGCCGTCCTCGCCGGTGGCCGCACCGTCGACGGTGGCGACCATGTTGACTCGCAGCCACGGCCGGTCGGGCGCCGCGTACAGCTCCGTCAGCTCCTCGCCGTTGCCGAGCAGGACTCGCATCGGTGGTCTCCCAGCTGTCGATGTGGTCTCGGGGTCGGTCGTTCCCATCGTCACACGAGGGCTCCGGTCGAGGTCCTGGGGGGTGCGGACCCGGTGTCTACACTGCCGGGATGATCTCGCTGTCGGCCCTGGCAGCGTTGCACAGCGAGTACGCCGACGACCTCGCCCGTCCGGTCGAGCCGGTGGGCGTCGCGGGTGTGACCATCGGTGGCCCGCACCCCGTGGTCATGGGCACGGTCAACCTGTCGCGCGACTCGACGTACCGGGAGAGCATCGCCGTCTCCACCGACTCGGCCGTCCGCAAGGCTCGCACCCAGGTGGCCCTCGGGGCCGAGGTCGTCGACCTGGGCGCCGAGTCCAGCAACGCCGGGACCGCCCGGGTGGACGCCTCGGACCAGCGGGCCGCGCTCCTCCCGGTCGTCCGGGATCTCGCCGACCAGTGCGTGGTGTCGGTCGAGACGTACGCACCCGAGGTCGTCGACGCGTGCCTCGCGGCCGGCGCCAGCATCGTGAACCTCACCGGCCGCGACCGCGAAGATGAGATGCTCGTCAGTGTCGCGTCGTACGGCGCGGCGGTGATCCTGTGCTACTGCGAGCCGGGTGACGTGCGGACGCCGACGGACGCGCCCGTCCGGTCCGACCCCTTCCCCCACCTGCTCGACCACTTCGGCCCGCGCGTCGAGAGAGCGCGGTCGCTCGGGGTCGAGCGGGTCGTCATCGATCCCGGGCTCGGGTTCTACTACGCCAACCTCGTCGAGCCGACCGTGCGCGCGCGGCACCAGGCGGCCGTCCTGTCCCAGAGCTTCCGGCTGCGCGAGCTCGGCGTCCCGATCTGCAACGCCCTCCCCCACGCCTTCGACCTGTTCGAGGACCAGTTCCGCAAGGCCGAGGGGTTCTTCGCGGTGCTGGCCCGGCTCGGCGGCACCGACCTCCTCCGCACCCACGAGGTCGGACATGTCCGTGCCGTCCTCGCGGCGATGGACGCCTTGGACGTCGTGCGGCCCGACGCGACCTCGGAGCCCGCCTCCTAACCCAGATGCCCCCGCACCGAGACGCGCCCGGACAGCAGGTTACGGGCGATGGTGCGCCGCTGGATCTCGTCGGTGCCCTCGTAGATGCGTAGCAGCCGGAGCTCGCGGTACCACCGCTCGATCGGCAGCTCACGCGTGTAGCCCATACCACCGTGGATCTGCAGCACCCGGTCGACGATCAGGTTCGCCTGGACGCCGCCGTACAGCTTGGCCATCGACTGCGCCTGCCGGGAGTCCCGGCCGTGGTCGACCTGCCAGGCCGCGGACAGCACCAGCCACCGCAACGCCTCGATCTCCACCGCGGAGTCGGCGATCATCCACTGGATCGCCTGCCGGTTGGCGATCGGCTCGCCGAACGTCACCCGGTTCCGGGCGTGCTCCATCGCGAGCTCGACGAGGCGCTCGCACGCCCCGAGCGCCCGCGCCGGCAACAGGTAGCGGCCCCTGCCGATCCAGCGCATCGCGAGCTCGAAACCACGCCCCTCCTCGCCGAGGATGGCCGCGTGCGGCACCCGGACGCCCTGGAAGGAGAGGGAAGCCGGGCCCCACTCGCCCATGGTCGGGATCGTCGCCGACGTCCAACCCGCGTCGCGGTCGACGAGGAAGCAGGTGACCCCTCCGTCGGCGCCCTTCTCCTTGTCGGTCACCGCGAAGACCATCGTGAAGTCTGCGACGTCACCGCCGGTGATGAACGTCTTCTCGCCGTTGATCACCCACTCGTCCCCGTCGCGGACGGCGGTCGTGCGGAGGTTGCGTGCATCCGACCCGGCGCCCGGCTCGGTGATCGCGAAACAGCTGCGCCGGGTGCCCTCGATCGTGGGTCGCAGGTAGGCGTCCTGCTGCCCCTCGTCGGCCTCGAACAGGATGTTGTCGGCGTCCCCGGCGAACTTGAACGGTACGAACGTCCGGCCCAGCTCGGCCTCGACCAGCGCGTGCATGACCGCGCCCAGTCCCATGCCGCCGTACTCCTCGGGCGTCTGGATGCCGAAGAAGCCCGACTGCCGCGCCTTGTCCTGCAGGACCTTCAGCTCGTCGAGGCCGATGCCCCGGTCCCCGTTGCGCTCCCGCTCGAGCACCTGGGGCTCGAGCGGCAGCAGCTCCTTGGCGACGAACGTCCGCACCCAGTCGCGGATCTCGCGTTCCTCGTCGGTGAGCGTCAGATCCATGCTTGTGACACTACCCAGCGAACGACCGGAGGGACGTCGGCGCCGGACCCGTCCCAGCTGGCGGCACCGATCGCGACGGGAGGGCGGCCGGGCAGACCAACCGCGTCGGCGACACCGCTGACGACCAGGAGGTCGCGGCACCCGAAGGCAGCCCCCAGCGGGCCGAACGCGAGCTGGCTGAGCGGCACATCCGGACGCGCGCCGTCCCCGTGACCACCCGGCTGCGGTCGCGCGCCCCGTTCAGGCCCGGGGACCAGCGCGACCCTGGTCACGACGGTCGGGGGAGGCCGCTCCGCGATGCAGGGTGCCGGCGATCCAGTGGCGGCGGCCGTTCGGGCGCCGCAGCGCCCCGAGACCCTGGGCGGCGCGAGCCGTCAGCCGAGGAACCGGCGTACGGCGAGCGCGAGCCCGCGCGCGTACGTCGCCCGGCCCGCCCTCGACGTCATCCGGCGGGCGTCACGCCGATCCCGCATGTTGCCGAGCTCGACCATGACGGTCGGGATGTCCGAGAGGTTCAGGGTCGCCAGGTCCGACCGGAAGTCCAGCCCGTCGCCCCCGGCGATGTAGTTGGCCACCCGCAGCCCGACGACCCGCAGTGCGGCACGGGTCGTCACGGCGAGGCGGCGCGAGGAGCGGTAGATGTCGTGGGTCCACGGGCGACGGTCCGTCGGGGCGATCACGTGGAAGCCACGCGCGCCCGGCGCATAGGACCCGTCGCCATGGATGCTGATCTTGAGGTCCGCCGGCAGGCGGTTGCCGTCGCGCCCGCGTACGTCGACGCACGGGCCCCATCGGTCCTGCCGGTTGGAGTGCCGGGTCATCCGCACGCTCGCACCGAGCCGCTCCAGGCGCTGTCGCAGCAGCCGGGCGACCTGCCAGGTGAACGTCGCCTCCGGGTAGCCGCCGTTCGTCGCCGTGCCGGTCGTGTTGCACGGCTTCTCGAACCCGCCCGCCGGCACCAGCTGGTCGATCTTGCCCAGGAAGTTGTGGTTGCCCAGCTGGTGACCGGGGTCGATCACGACCGTGCGCCCGGCCAGCGGCATGCTCGTGCCGCCCTCGTCCTGGCCCGAGGTGAGCCGGAAGTCGCGGGTGGCGTCCGCCGGCACGGCGAGACCGAGCACCATCGCCGCAGGCACGATTGCGGCCGCGACCAGCCCGGCATACCGGTGTCTGCACAGCTGGGTCATTCGTACCCCAGCACCTCGAACCGCTTCTCGGCCCAGGCCAGGGCCGAGGCGATGGCCTCGTCGAGCGACAGCTCCGTCTCCCAGCGCAGGAGATCGCGTGCGCGGTCGACGTTCGCATACGCGCCGACGGCATCCCCCGGCCGCGGCGGAGCCTCCGAGACGGGTAGCGGTCGCCCGATCACCCGCTCGAAGGCCGCCACCAGCTCGCGCACCGTGACCCCGTCACCGCGACCGACGTTGACCACGACACTGGGCGCACCGACGGTCGCGAGCACCTCGTCGAAGCTCTCCACGGCGCGCACGTGCGCCACGGCGAGGTCCCAGACGTGGAGGTAGTCGCGCACCCCCGTTCCGTCTCGGGTGGGCAGGTCGGTGCCCGTGATGGTGAACCCGTCCCGCTGGCCGCGTGCCGCCATCACCAGCTGGCCGAGGACGTGGGACGGCTCCTTGGCGTAGACGCCGCTCTCGAGGTCGGGGTCGGAACCGATGGGGTTGAAGTACCGCAGCATGATCGCCCGGAGATCGGTGGCCGCCGCCATGTCCTCGAGGACCTGCTCGATCATCCACTTCGTGCGGGCGTACGGCGAGGTCGGCTCGAGCGGGTCGTCCTCGGAGACCTCGAAGCTGTCCTTCACGGCGTACACGGAGGCCGATGACGAGAACACGATCCGCGGCTTTCCGAGCTGCTCGAGCTGGTCGAAGAGCTCCAGCGACTTCGCCACGTTGTCCCGGTAGTACTCGTACGGCTTCTCGACCGACTCGGGGACGACGATCCGTGCAGCCATGTGGATGGTGGCGTCGAGGTCGGGGTGGTCCTCGACGACACGACGCACGAGCTCGCGGTCACCGATGTCTCCCTCGTAGAAGATCCGGTCGCGGACGAACGCCTGAGGGCCGGTCAGCAACGAGTCGAGCACGATCGGCACGTGGCCGGCGGACTCGAGGGCCTTGGCCGTCGTGGAGCCGATGTAGCCGGCCCCGCCGGTGACCAGGATCTTCATGCCCGCCAGGGTAACCAAGGTCGTCGGCACGCCCGGCACCTCCGGCGCCCGCTCGGCAGGAAGGCGTGCAAAGCATCCGGCGAACGCTTCCCGCTGTCCGGTCCGGCCCCTAGACTCTCACCTAGCTCGGGGGAGGAGCGCTGAGGCGCTCTTGGGCTGCGCTGGGGGATTCCATGGGCATCGCGCCTGAACTCACGTTCGTGCGCTCGATTGCGTCTCAGCGCGCCCCGAGCCGTGCGCTCCGGGCGCTGCCGCTGACCGCCCTGCTCCTGGACCTCCTGCTCGTCACGTCCACGGTGCTGCTCGCGGCGTTCGGTCGGAGCCGGATCGTGCACTTCGGGTCGGGGAGCCCGGCGCTCTCTCAGTCGGTGTCGGGTCCCAGCCTGTCCCAGGGGGTCGCGCTGGTCGCCGTCCCTCTCGTGATCGGCTGGATCGGGCTGATCGCCCTCCGCGGCGGTTACGACCGGGGCATCTTCGGCGCCGGCGCCGACGAGTACAAGGCCGTCGTGAACGCCAGCCTGCTGACGGCGGCGCTGCTCGGGATCGGGTGCTACCTGCTCAAGCTGCCTCTCTCCCGTGGGTTCTTCGTCTTCGCCTTCCTGATCGGCCCCGTCCTGCTGGCGGCCGGCCGCCACCTGCTGCGGCGCTCCCTGCACCGCGCGCGTCGCCACGGCGCCCTGGGCCAGCGCACCATCGTCGTGGGCGGCGAGGACCACGTCGACGCCGTCGCGGGCGTCCTCGCCCGCGAGACGTGGCTGGGGTACGACGTCCTGGGCGCCCTGGTCCCCGCCGGAAGCACAGTGGAGACCGAGGGCGGGATCCAGGTACTCGGTGGCGTCGACGAGGCCGCGGCGGTGGTCCGTGCCTACGAGGCCGACGTCGTGTTCGTCGTGGGGGGTGCCTTCGACGCTCCCCTCGCGATGCGCAACCTGGTCTGGGACCTGGAGTCCGACAACGTCCAGGTCATCATGGCTCCTGGTGTCACCGACGTCTCGAGCGAGCGCATCCGCGTCCGTCCCGTGGCCGGGCTCCCGTTGCTCCATCTCGACCGGCCGCGCTCACAGGACGCCCTCCGCTGGGCCAAGCGCACGTTCGACGTCCTCGGGTCGGCCACCCTGCTCGCGTTCGCCTCTCCGCTGATCGTGTGGACCGCGTGGCAGATCAAGCGCCATGACGGGGGCCCGGTGCTCTTCCGCCAGACGCGCGTGGGGCGTGACGGCAGCTTCTTCACCTGTCTGAAGTTCCGCAGCATGGTTCTCGACGCCGAGAACTCGCTGACCGAGCTCCACAGCGAGGTGGGCTACGACGGCGGCCTGTTCAAGATGCAGCGCGACCCGCGCATCACCGGGCCGGGTCATTGGATCCGCCGGTACTCGATCGACGAGCTGCCCCAGCTGCTCAACGTGCTCCGAGGCGACATGAGCCTGGTCGGGCCACGGCCGCCGCTGCCGCTGGAGGTCGACCGCTACACGTTGATGCAGTCGCGCAGGCTCCGTGTGCGTCCCGGCCTGACCGGCCTCTGGCAGGTGTCCGGCCGCTCCGACCTGTCGTGGACCGAGTCGATCCGGCTCGACCTCTACTACGTCGACAACTGGTCGATGATCCAGGACCTGGTGATCCTGGCCCGCACGGTGGTTGCTGTCCTGGGCTCCCGTGGCGCCTACTGAGACCGAGCAGGAGCGTGCGAGTAACGAGCACGGTCCGTGGGCGAGGGAAGGTTGAGCGAGCCCACGGCTGAGCCTGCGAAGCCGTGCCGGGCGAGTCGGAACCGCGTGCCGGCGCCTGGCGCATCGACAGCCTGCTCCCGACAGGCTCGACCGACACTGTCGCTCGACCGACACTGTGGTCTCGACGAGCTCGACCGACGCCGACGCTCGACCGACGATCTGGTGGCGCGTCACCCCACCAGCGACCGCAGGTAGTCGCCGTACCCGCTCGACGTCAGCCGGACGGCACGGGCGAGGAGGGCGTCGTCGTCGAGGAAGCCCATCCGCCAGGCGACCTCCTCGGGACAGCCGATCTTGAGGCCCTGCCGCTCCTCGATCGCCTGGACGAAGCTGCCGGCTGCGATCAAGGAGCCCACCGTCCCCGTGTCGAGCCACGCGGTGCCGCGCGGCATCACCTCGACCCGGAGCCGGCCGGCTTCGAGGTAGATGCGGTTCAGGTCGGTGATCTCGAGCTCGCCGCGGGCCGACGGCCGCAGGGTCCGGGCGTGCTCGACGACGTCCGGGCCGTAGAAGTACAGCCCAGGGACGGCGTAGTGGCTGCGCGGGTTCGCGGGCTTCTCCTCGAGCGAGGTGGCACGCCCCTCCTCGTCGAAGGTCACCACGCCGTACGCCGAGGGATCGGCCACCTGGTATCCGAAGATCGCGGCGCCGTCGATCTCGGCGAAGCGCCTCAGCCTCGTACCGAGACCTGGCCCGTAGAAGATGTTGTCGCCCAGCACCAGCGCCACGGGCTCGGTCCCGATGTGCTCCTCGCCGATCAGGAAGGCCTGCGCGAGCCCCTCGGGAGCCGGCTGGGCGGCGTAGGAGATCTCGACGCCGTACGCGGAGCCGTCGCCGAGCAGGCGGCGGAACGACTCCTGCTCGTGCGGTGTGGTGATCACCAGCACCTCGCGGATCCCGGCCAGCATCAGTGTCGACAGCGGGTAGTAGATCATCGGCTTGTCATAGACCGGCACGAGCTGCTTGCTGACGGCGAGGGTGATCGGGTGGAGCCGTGAGCCGGTGCCGCCGGCCAGGATGATGCCGCGCATGGTCGCCCATCCTAGGGAGACGACCGGGAACGCCTCCTAGGATCGGGCTCGTGCCCGGACTGGAGCGTGTGCTCGTCACCGGAGGCGCCGGGTTCATCGGCGCCAACTTCGTGCGCCACCTCGTCGAGCGCACCGATGCGCAGGTCACGGTCCTCGACAAGCTGACGTACGCCGCGAGCCCCGAGGCTCTGGCGGACCTGCCGGCGGAGCGGGTGGACCTGGTGGTCGGGGACGTCGCCGACCTCGCAACCGTCGACCGGCTCGTGCCTGAGCACGACGCGGTGGTGCATCTCGCGGCCGAGTCGCACAACGACAACTCCCTGGACGACCCCGAGCCGTTCATCCGGACCAACCTCGTGGGCACCTATGTCCTGCTGGAGGCGGTCCGCCGAGCCGATGCCCGGTTCCACCACGTGTCCACCGACGAGGTGTACGGCGACCTGTCGCTCGATGACCCGAAGCGCTTCACCGAGGACACGCCGTACCGCCCCAGCAGCCCGTACTCCGCGGCCAAGGCGGGCTCCGACCATCTCGTCCGCGCCTGGGTGCGCAGCTTCGGTGTTCGCGCGACGATCTCGAACTGCTCCAACAACTACGGCCCCTGGCAACACGTGGAGAAGTTCATCCCGCGCCAGATCACCGAGGTGCTGGAGGAGCGTCGGCCTCGCGTCTACGGCACCGGGCTCCAGGTGCGTGACTGGATCCACGTCGAGGACCACAGTGCCGCGCTGCTGACCATCCTCGAGCGGGGACGGATCGGGGAGACCTACCTCGTGGGCGCCGATGGCGAGCGGACCAACCTGGACGTGGCGCGCACCGTGCTCCGGCTGATGGGCCGGCCCGAGGACGACCTCGAGATGGTGGCGGACCGGACCGGGCACGACCAGCGCTACGCGATCGAGTCGGGCAAGCTGCGGCTGGAGCTCGGGTGGCGGCCCCGCTTCCACGACTTCGAGACCGGGCTCGCGGAGACCATCGAGTGGTACCGCGCGCACCGTGACTGGTGGTCCCCGCACAAGGCGGCGACGGAGGCGGCGTACGCCGCGAAGGGGATGTAGCAGGGCTGTGAGCTCCCCCGACATCGAGACGACCCCGATTCCGGGTCTGCTCGTCCTCAGGCTCGACCTGCGGCGCGACGAGCGCGGCTGGTTCGAGGAGATGTGGCAGCGCGAGCGGATGATCGCCCTCGGCCTCCCGGACTTCGGACCCGTGCAGGCGAACGTCGCCTGGAACGACGCGCGCGGAACCACCCGGGGGATGCACGCCGAGCCGTGGGACAAGCTGGTCACGGTCACCGCTGGCCGCGCGTACGGCGCCTGGGTCGACCTGCGCGCCGGCGACGGGTTCGGCACGACGTTCGGCATCGACCTCGAGCCGGGGGTTGCCGTCTTCGTGCCGCGCGGTGTCGGCAACGGGTACCAGACGACGGCCGACGCGACGGCGTACTCCTACTTGGTCAACGACCACTGGCGCCCGGACACCGGCTACGCCGCCGTCGACCATGCCGACCCGGACCTGGCGATCGGCTGGCCAGTGCCGTCCGCGGAACGCGTGTTGTCAGACCGCGACCGCTCGGCTCGCCCGTTGTCCGACGTCGAGCCGATCCCGGTCCGGACGCCGTTGGTCATCGGCGCGCAGGGCCAGGTCGGGCGGGCTCTGCTGACGGCGTTCCCGGGCGCCCGCGGGGTCACCCGGACAGAGCTCGACCTGAGCGACCTCGACCAGCTGGAGCGGTGGCCCTGGCGCGAGCACGACGTCGTGCTCAACGCAGCGGCGTACACGGCCGTCGACGGCGCGGAGACGGCCGAGGGCCGTCGTACGGCGTGGGCGGTGAACGCGGCCGGACCGGCCGCGCTGGCAGGACTCGCCGTGCGGCACGGCTTCACGCTCGTCCACCTGTCCTCCGACTACGTCTACGACGGCACCGTCGCCGAGCACGTGGAGGACGAGCCGCCCGCGCCGCTCGGCGTGTACGGGCAGAGCAAGGCCGCCGGGGACCTCGCGGTCACCGCTGTTCCGCGCCACTACGTGGTGCGGACGGCGTGGGTGGTCGGCGACGGTGGGAACTTCGTCCGCACGATGGCCCGGCTCGCGGACGAGGGTGGGTCGCCGTCGGTCGTCACCGACCAGGTGGGCCGGTTGGCCTTCGCCGACGAGATCGCCCGCGCCACCCGTCACCTGGTGGCGGCTTCGGCGCCGTACGGCACCTACCACGTCAGCAACAGCGGGCCGCCGACCTCGTGGGCCGACGTGGCGCGCGAGATCTTCTCCCTGCGGGGACGTGACCCCGCCGACGTCACGCCGGTGACGAGCGCTGAGTACGCCGCGGGTCGAGCCGTCGCGCCACGGCCGGCCAGCAGCGTGCTGTCGCTGGACAAGCTGGTCTCGACGGGCTTCGAGCCCCTCGACGCCGGCGAGGCGTTGCGTGCCTACGTGGCGACGCTGCCAGCGTCACGCCCGTAGTCGTCGTCGAGCCGGACGATGTCGTCCTCGCCGGTGTAGTCGCCGCGTTGCACCTCGATCATCACCAGATCCTCGGCGTGCAGGTTGGCGATGCGGTGCGGCGTGCCGACACCCACCTCGACGGATCCGCCGGTCTTGAGCTCGACCGTCTCGCCGTCGAGGGTGCAGGTCGCGGTGCCCCGGACGACGGTCCAGTGCTCCGACCGCTGCTCGTGGAACTGGTAGGACAGACGGTGGCCCGGGCGCACCTCGATCCGCTTGACCTTGTAGCCCGCCCCTTGGTCGAGCACGTGCCACGCACCCCAGGGCCGCTGCTCGGACTCCATTGCTCAAGAGTCTCACGCCGCCGCCCGCCTGGGATCGCAACGTGGCGGTCGGCAACCTGGCGGCAGGCACCCGGCGGCAGGCCGCACGCCGCCAGCCGCAGAAGACGCGGACGGTCACTGCGACACGCCCCGAGGCGGGCGAAGAGTTCCGCGTCCTCCTTCTCGGCACTCTCGCAGAAGGGCAGACGGACGAGGACCGGCCCGGAAGGCTGGTGCCTCCCGGGCCGGCGGCCATCGGGCTGAGTGTCACGCGCCCGCCCGTGGTGTCACTGGTGGGAGTCGCCGACCTTGGACCCCGCGGCCGTGGTGGCCCGCGCCGCGCTGCCGGCGGTCTTCTTGGCGGAGGTCGCAGTCGCCTTGGCACTGCTCTTGGCCGGGCTCTTGCGCGCGGTCCTCTTGGCCGCCGTGGTCGTCTTCTTCGCCGTCTTCGTCGCCTGCGTGCGCGTGGTCTTCGCCTTCACAGCCGTCGTGGACGCCGATGCGGCGGCCTGCTTCGTGGCCGGCTGGCGACGGATGCGACCGACCAGTGTCTCGCCGCGGCGGACCAGCTCGTCGTAGGTCGAGCCGGCGTTGGCCACCTGCTCGTCGACCAGCTTCTGGAGCCGGGCCGGCAGGTGACGCGCCTCGGACTGCAGCGCGATGCGGCGGGCCTGGGCGTCCTTGCCGAGGGTCTCGACCCGGGCGGTGACCGCGTGGGCCGCCTGCTCGCGCAGGGCCTGCGGCTGGTAGTCGAGCCCGGTGACCGTCTTCTGGACGTCCTGCTGGACGGACTGGGCGCGCTTCTGCACGTCCGCGACGGCACCGCGTACGACCGCGACGACGCGGTCGGTGGCGCCAACGCCGGCGTAGATCGGACGCGAGACGGCGACCGGCAGCTGGGTGGGAATGTCGAACCTGGCCTTGGCCATGGTGTTTCTCCTTAGGTGGGGGTCTTCTGGTGAGGTGGTGGTCCCCGGCGGGGCCGGGTCGGTCAGTGGGCGTCGCTCCCGGTGTTGAGAGCGAGGAACGACGCGTACACGTCGAGCAGGGTCTGCTTCTGGCGCTCGGTCAGCACCCGGTCACCGAGGACGGCGAGCTCGACCGAGCCGCCCACGCCGTCGTCCGGACTGACGATCCCGGCCCGGATGTAGAGCTGCTCCGCGGAGATGCGCAACGCCTTGGCCAGCTGTTGCAGCACCTCGGCGGACGGCCGGCGCAGTCCGTGCTCGATCTGGCTCAGGTAGGGGTTGGAGACGCCGGCCTGCTCGGCGAGCTGGCGCAGGGACAGCTGTGCCGAGACCCGCTGCTCCCGCAGGTAGTCGCCGAGACCCTCGACGGTCTTCCCCATCTTGCTCCTGGCCACGTCCCCCATAGTGCTAGCCCCTGCTAGCAAACGCAAACCGACGGCGCGGTGAGAGGCGTCACAGGATCCACGAACCGCCTGATCTCTCAGGGTTCTCACGGGTCGCACCACGTGCTTGCTGCATCTAGCACCACGGTCCCGAGCCCGCGACGGTCAGCCCAGGACGGCGCGGATCTCCCCGACCGGTCGCCCTCCGCCGAGCAGCTGCACGACCCCGGTTCGCCGGACGGCCTCGGCATCGACGCCGGGCTCGTCGAGCACGCCGGACAGCCGCAGTGCCTCGGCCATCAGCACCGGCCGGACCCGCGCTGCCCCGTCGTCGGTCTTGAGGGCGAAGGCGCGTCCGTCCGGGAGCGCCACGGCGTAACAGCCCTCCGCGCCGGCCTTCCCGATCGCCCCCGGAACGGCGGCGAGCAGAGCGCACTCGTCTCGGCCGCTCCCCGAGACGTACGCCGGGTGGGCACGGATGGCGCCGGCGACGCGTGCCGCGTCGGGGTCCGCGGCACCCGAGGGGTCAACACCCAGGGCGAGACGGCGGAACGCCGTGGCGAGGCCGACCAGCGACGCGGAGAGGAGCGGGGCCCCGCAGCCGTCGACGGCGATGACCGCGATCGGCTCGCCGGTGAGCTCGGAGAAGGAGGCCGCGATCGCACGCTGCAGCGGGTGCTCCGGGTCGAGGTAGGTGTCGGTCGGCCACCCGTTCGCCACGCACGTCGCGAGCATGGCCGCGTGCTTGCCGGAGCAGTTCATCAGCACGGGAGCTCGCTCCCCACCCTCGCGAATGACCGTCTCTCGCGCGGCATCGTCGAGCGGATAGTCCGGCGGGGTCTGCAGGTCGGCCTCGGACAGCCCCGCGGAGGCCAGGATGCGGCGTACCCCCTCCACGTGGAACGGCTCCCCGGAGTGGGAGGCGCACGCCAGGGCGAGTAGCTCGGGCGGGAGGTCCAGCCCGACCCGGACCATGGCCAGCGCCTGTACGGGCTTGTTGCACGAGCGGGGCAGCACCGGCCCCTCGGCGTCGCCCACGGACCAGGCCACCGACCCGTCGGCGGCCAACGCCACCACGGAGCCGTAGTGATGACCCTCGACGAAGCCGCTACGGACGATCTCCGCCACCGGGACGGCGTTCACCGGCCCGCCGGGAACGCGGCTCGAGACGACGGTGCGGGCACCCCGCCACGGTAGCGACGCGGCGTCGGGCCGGTCATACGAGCTCCTCCATCAGCTCGCCGAACGCCGCGAGGTAGGCGTCGACATCCTCGTCGGTCGCAGCGACCGAGCACGTAGGACCTGCGCCGACGATGGCGTCCCAGACGCCTCGGTTGGCGAGGTAGACGCGCATGAGGCGCCGGAGCGGCACGTCGAATGTCCCCATCGCGACTGCGGCCGTGCGCGGCATCTCGCCGCTGAACGACAGACCGCTGCGCGGCCAGAACCGGTGCGTCGTCCACCCCATGCCGGAGGCGGCCACGGCCTGTGACAGCCCGTCGGCCAGCCGCGCCCCGAGCCGTTGGCTGTGCGCATACGCCTCGTCGGTCAGCACCTCGCTCATCGTCGCACGCGCGGCGGCCATCGAGACCGGGTTGCCGAACAACGTCCCGCCCACGGCGACCTGGGGCTTGTCCTCGTCCCGCCCGCCCGGGCGTTGGAGGACCTCGGCGACGTCCGCGGTCATCCCGTACGCGCCCAGCGGGATCCCGGCGGCGATGGACTTGCCCACCGTGACGAGGTCGGGCTCCAGCACCCACCGCCGGGTCAGTCCTCCCGGTCCGACCACCTGCGTGTGCGTCTCGTCGTAGGCCAACAACGTGCCGGTACGCCGGGTCAGCGCCCGCAGCCCCTCGTGGAATCCCTGATCGGGCAGGAGCAGGCCGACGTTGTTGGTGAGTGCAGGCTCGGTGACGACGACCGCCACGTCGCGCTTCTCGAGCGCCCGCTCAACGGCCTCCAGGTCGTTGAACGGCACGACGGCCGCCCGCGCGGTGACATCGTGCGGCAGCCCGGCCTCCTCCGGCACGAGCCCGCCCGCCGTGAGCTCGACCAGGACGTCGTCGAAGTGGCCGTGGTACTTGCCGTCGAAGAACAGCACACGCTCTCTCCCGGTCAGCGACCGGGCGACGCGGATGACCTCGGTGTTGGCGCTGGTCGCCGCCAGGGTGAACTGCCACAGAGGCAGGCCGTAGCGTCGCGCCAGCTCGCCGGCGACCCAGACGGAGTCCTCGGTCGGAAGGAGGTACTGCGATCCGATGCCGACCTGACGAGCGACCGCCTCGACGACGGGGGCGGGCCCGTAGCCGGTGAACATCGACATGTCGGCGATGTTGAAGTCGGCGTACTCGTGACCATCGACGTCGCGCAGCCGTGAACCAGCGGCCGACTCGATGAAGAGCGGCGGATGGTCGTACGACGTGCGCAGCCAGCTCATCGGGACGCCGTTCGGCATCACGGCCTGCCCGCTGGACCACATCGCCGCGCTGCGTGGGCGCGCGGCCACGAACGCGGCGTCCTCGCGCTCCTTGAGCGCAGCCACCCGATCCGGGTGCACGCCCGATCCCGTCACGGCCGGAAGCGTAGACCTGACCGTCGGTCGGGTCCGGCTCCGATGCCGCGATCACGCCCCCTGGCGGCGGATGCCCGGCTGGCAGGATGGGCTCGTGCCGACGCCCCAACACTGCCCGTCGCCGCGGGAGCTGGCCGACCTCGAGCTCCTCACTGGCGGAGCCCTGGCGCCGCTCTCCGGCTTCAACGAGCCGGGTTCCCCGGTGACCCTGGACCTGCCTGAGGAGCTGGCGGGCCAGGAGGTCGAGCTGGTCGACCCGGAGGGGCTGCCCCTGGCCACACTGAGGCCCGACGGGTCCGTCGTGGCGTTGACCCACGCCCAGCACGGGCCCTTCCGCCGGCTCCACCTCACCCCGGCCCAGACCCGCGAGCGTCACGCGGGCGCGACGTTCGTGCCGGTGGTGGACGCGCTGACGGAGGCGGAGCTCGAGCGCTTGCGATCGGTCGGCGGGCCGTTGGTCCTTCTGGCGCTCACCGGACCCGGCACCCCCGACCTCTCGCCGGTGGCACTGCTCCGGGCCTCGCTCGCCGCGGCGCGGCACCTCCCCGACGCGTCCGTGGTCGCCGTACCGCTGGCCGCGCACGGCGATCCCGAGACCGACCACGAGCTCGGGCTGCGCGTCGTCGCGGCGTACGCCGGGCCCGACAGGGTGCTCGCCCTGGGGGACGCCGAGGGCGACTATCCCGACGACGTCGCGGCGATCGTCGACGCCGACCAGCCGACACCGGAACGTCGTGGGCTGGTGCTGTTCTTCACCGGTCTCTCCGGCAGTGGCAAGTCCACCGTCGCCCAGGCTGTGATCGACGCCCTCCTCGAGGCCGGGGAGCGCTCGGTGACCAGCCTGGACGGCGATGTCGTGCGCCGGCACCTGTCGGCGGGGCTCGGCTTCAGCCGCGAGGACCGCGAGACCAACATCCGCCGCATCGGCTGGGTCGCCGCCGAGATCTCCCGGCACGGCGGGGTCGCGGTCTGCAGCCCGATCGCACCGTTCGACACCACCCGGCAGGACGTCCGCGCGATGACGGAGACCGCAGGCGGTGCGTTCTTCCTCGTGCACGTCGCCACCCCGCTCGAGGAGTGCGAGCGGCGCGACCGCAAGGGCCTCTACGCGAAGGCCAGGCGCGGGGAGATCCCCGACTTCACCGGCATCTCCTCGCCGTATGAGGAGCCGGCGGACGCCGACGTCCGGATGGACACGACGGGGCGCTCGGTCGAGGACTGTCGGGACGAGGTCCTCGCCGCGTTGGGCAAGGCCGGCTTCATCTCCGCCGGCGAGCCCCCGACCGGAGCCGCGGACGAGGACCCCATCCGGGTGCTGTTCGTATGCACGGCCAACATCTGCCGGTCGCCGTACCTGGAGCTCCGAGCGCGGCAGCTCCTGGGCGATGACGCCGGGGTGGAGGTCAGCAGCGCCGGGACGCGCGGGTTCGACGCTGAGCCGGTCAGCGACACCATGGACCTCGAGTTCGCCCGGTTCGGCACCGACACGGCTGCCTTCCGCAGCCGACTGGTGACCGGCGCCCTGATCGACGAGGCCGACCTGGTGCTCACCGCCGAGGCGTCGCACCGAGCCCGTCTGCTCGAGGAGCGCCCCACGGCCTTCCGCAAGACCTTCACGCTCGGGCAGTTCGTGGCGAGCGCCCAGGCGGTCGACCCGTCGCTCCGGGGGCGGGACCTGATCACGGCACTGAAGAGCCGGCGGGTGCCGGCCTCCCCCGACCACGACATCGCCGATCCCTATCGGCGCGGCCCCGAGGAGGCCCGGCGTGCCGCGGTCACCATGGAGGCCATGCTGGAGGTCCTGGTGGAGCGACTGCGCCGGATCCCCCAGGTCGGGGATTCCCCTGACCCCGTGACACAGTAGATCTCTCTTGCCCGACCTTCTCTGGAAGGACCGCGCCCATGGGCAGCTGGCTCACGGCTGACGCCGCGTCGATCGTCGTCGCCGGCTTCCTCGTGGGCATCGTGGTCGGACTGACCGGGATGGGCGGCGGTGCGCTGATGACGCCCGCGCTGATCTTCCTCGGCGTGGGGGACGCGTCGGCGGTGGTCACCGCCGACCTCACCGCGGCCGCCATCTCGCGGACCGCGGGCGCCGCCACCCACGCGCGACACGGCTCGCCCAACATGGTGCTCGCCAAGTGGCTGATCGTGGGGTCGGTGCCGGCCGCCCTGATCGGGCCCTGGCTCATCCACGGGATCGCGGGAGGCGACCACGACGCCGTCGACCGGCTCCTCATGGAGTGCATCGGGTTCGCTCTGCTCTTCGCGGCCACAACGTACGCACTGCGGATCTATCTCAACCTGCGGCGTAGCAACGACGAGAGCGCACACGCCGACCCCGATCCGCCGATCCGCCCGCTGCTCACGCTGACCGTCGGGGCCCTCGGTGGTCTGCTCGTCGGCATCACCAGCGTCGGCGCGGGGTCGGTGATCATGGTCGCGCTGCTGACGCTCTACCCCGGGCTCTCCCCGGTGAAGCTGGTCGGCACCGATCTGGTGCAGGCGGTTCCTCTCGTCCTGGCTGCGGCCACGTCGAACATCGTGATCCACGGGCTGGACTGGCACATCCTGCTCCCGCTCGTCCTGGGGTCCACGCCGGGCACCGTGCTCGGCTCTCGGCTCGCGCCGAAGGTCCCGCAGTCCTTCATCCGGCGCGGCATCGTCGTGGTGCTGACGATGTCGGGCGTCGCGCTCCTGGACAAGTCCGGATGGGCTCCACTCGGCTCCGGCAAGGACGACACCCATCCGCTGCTGGTAGGCGTGGTCGGCCTTGCCATGGTCGTGCTCGTCCCGCTGGTCTGGGGCCTGATCCGGCGTACCGAGGGCCTCCCGATGTTCGGCGCCCCGACGGTGGCCCAGCTCGAGGGCGACAACTCGGGGCGTCATGCGCCGACACCCGCTTTCGAAGACCCCTCACGCGACGAGTCCCAGGTCACCTGACGCCGCCCCTCCCCAGGATGGGGGGTCCTCGGCGCGTCATCTCGACAAACTCGTTTCATTCAGTAGAATTAAGTGTCTTGCCCGACCTTCTGTGGAAGGACCGCGCCCATGGGTGACTGGCTCACTGCTGACTTCTACTCGATCATCGTCGCTGCGTTCTGTGTCGGCACGGTCGTCGGACTGACCGGGATGGGGGGAGGCGCCCTGATGACGCCGGCCCTGATCTTCCTGGGCGTCGGCGACGCCTCCACGGTGGTGACCGCCGACCTCACCGCCTCCGCGATCTACAAGACCGGTGGGGCAGTGACCCACGCCCGCGAGGGCAAGCCCAACTGGGAGCTGGCCCGGTGGCTGGTCCTCGGCTCGGTTCCGTTCGCTCTTGCCGGACCCTGGGTGATCCATCGGATCGCCGGGTCGGGCGACGACCTCGACACGCTCCTGAAGCTGTGCATCGGGTTCGCGCTGCTGTTCGCAGCGTCGACGTACGCCCTCCGCCTGGTGATCAACCTGCACCGCTCGCGGCGCGGCGGCGCGACGCCGGACCCCGACCCCAGGATCCGGCCCCTCGTCACGGTCGCCGTCGGCGCGCTCGGTGGCCTGCTGGTCGGCATCACCAGCGTCGGGTCCGGGTCGGTGATCATGATCGCGCTGGTCATGCTCTACCCCGGCCTCTCGCCCCTGCGGCTGGTCGGCACGGACCTGGTCCAGGCCGTTCCGCTCGTGGCAGCAGCGGCGATCTCGAACATCGCCCTGAACGGGCTCGACTGGCACCTCCTGGTGCCGCTGCTGCTCGGCTCCGTGCCGGGCTCGATCCTCGGGAGCCACATCGCCCCCCGGGTTCGGCAGTCCTACATCCGTCGTGGGATCGTGATCGTGCTCACCATGTCTGGCCTCGCCCTGCTCGACAAGGCGGGCTGGGCGCCGTTGGGCGCGGGCGACGACCAGACCCACCCGGAGCTCGTCGCCCTGGTCGGGCTCGTGATGGTGGCCGTGCTGCCGTTCATCTGGGGGCTGATCCGCAGGGCGGAGGGCCTGCCCATGTTCGGGTCGCCGACGGTGGCCGAGCTCGAGGGTGAGCCGCTGCCGGAGCCGGCGCCGGCGCCGACCGAGTCACCCGTCGTCAGTCACGATCAGGCCCAGGTCCCGTAGGCGGGCGGTGAGCTGACGGACATCGGCGGCGACCACGTCGACGGAGACCTCGAAGGCCTCGGCGAGATCGGCGACGATCTCGGACTCGGTTCGATCGCCGTCGACGCAGGCTCCGACCTGGGCCCTGGGCCCTCGACGACGTACGGCGGCCGCTCGGGGTGGTCGAGATCGAGAACCACCGCACGCTCCGGGGGAGGCGACGTAGGCTGCACACGGAGTCCGGCGCCAGACCGTCGATCCGGCGCCCGGTCCGGCACCCCGGCTCGCGGTCTCGGCCACGCGCCGAGTTTAGGCGGGGGCGCATCCGCCGTTAGCATGTTCGCTGCTGTTCCCACCGAGAGGCACCCACACCCAGATGACGTCCGCTCCAGCGACCCATGCCGACTACCAGCTGAGCCAGCTCGACCAGCTCGAGGCGGAGTCGGTCCACATCTTCCGTGAGGCCGCGGCCGAGTTCGAGAAGCCGGCCCTGATGTTCTCCGGCGGCAAGGACTCCATCGTCATGCTGCGCCTGGCCGAGAAGGCTTTCTTCCCCGCGAAGATCCCCTTCCCCCTGGTGCAGATCGACACCGGCCTGGACTTCCCCGAGGTCATCGAGAACCGCGACCACTGGGTGAACCGGCTGGGCGTCCGGCTCGTGATCGCGAGCATCGACGAGGCCATCCAGAACGGCGTGGTCGTCGACGACGGCAAGACCAGCCGCAACCGGCTGCAGACCGGCACGCTCCTGAACTGCATCGAGGAGAACGGCTTCACCGCGATGTTCGGCGGCGGTCGTCGCGACGAGGAGAAGGCCCGCGCCAAGGAACGCGTCTACTCCCACCGCGACGACTTCGGCCAGTGGGACCCCAAGAACCAGCGTCCCGAGCTGTGGAACCTCTACAACGGCAAGCTCCACGGCGGCGAGCACATGCGGGTCTTCCCCCTGTCGAACTGGACCGAGCTCGACATCTGGCACTACCTCCGGCAGGAGGGTGTGGACCTGCCGTCGATCTACTTCGCCCACCAGCGACGCGTGTTCAAGCGTGACGGCATGTGGATGACGGAGAGCCCCCTGAACCCGCGCAAGCAGGGTGAGGAGGTCGTCGAGAGGACCGTGCGCTACCGCACCGTCGGCGACCTGACCCTGACCGGCGCGGTGGAGTCCGACGCGGACACCATCGAGAAGATCATCGACGAGATCGCCATCGCCCGCGTCACCGAGCGCGGAGCGACCCGTGGCGACGACCGGTTCTCCGAGGCCGCCATGGAGGACCGGAAGAAGGAAGGCTACTTCTGATGCCCGAGCTGTCCTCCGTGATGGAGAAGCACCCCGGACGACCGCCGATGGACCTACTGCGGTTCGCGACCGCGGGGTCGGTCGACGACGGCAAGTCCACGCTGATCGGGCGCCTGCTGCTCGACTCCAAGTCGATCTTCGAGGACCAGCTGGAGGCCGTCGAGGCCACCAGCCACTCCCGCGGCTACGACTACACGGACCTGGCCCTGCTCACCGACGGCCTGCGCTCGGAGCGCGAGCAGGGCATCACCATCGACGTGGCCTACCGCTACTTCGCGACGCCGACCCGCAAGTTCATCATCGCCGACACCCCCGGGCACATCCAGTACACCCGGAACATGGTGACCGGCGCCTCCACCGCCGACCTCGGCCTGGTGCTCGTCGACGCCCGGCACGGCCTGACCGAGCAGAGCCGTCGTCACGCCGTGCTGCTGTCGCTCCTCCGGGTGCCCCACCTGGTGCTGGCCATCAACAAGATGGACCTCGTCGACTGGTCGGAGGAGACCTACGAGCGGATCCACGCGGAGTTCACCCAGTTCGCGACGAAGCTGTCGATCCCGGACCTCGAGGTCATCCCGATCTCCGCACTCAAGGGTGACAACGTCGTGACCAGGTCAGAGAACACACCCTGGTACCACGGCCCGACCCTGATGCATCACCTGGAGCACGTCCACGTCGCCTCCGACCGCGACCTGGTCGACACCCGCTTCCCGGTGCAGTACGTCGTACGCCCGAAGAGCGACGAGTTCCACGACTACCGCGGGTACGCCGGACAGGTCGCCGGCGGCGTCCTCAAGAAGGGCGACGAGGTGATCGTCCTGCCCAGCGGGATGACCTCGACGATCGAGGGCATCGACCTGTTCGACCAGGAGATCAACGAGGCGTTCCCGCCGATGTCGGTCACCGTGCGGCTCGCCGACGACGTCGACGTGAGCCGCGGCGACCTGATCGCCCGGGTCAAGAACGCCCCGAAGCCGAGCCAGGACATCGACGCGATGCTCTGCTGGATGACCACCGAGCCACTCCGTCCGCGCCAGAAGCTCGCGATCAAGCACACGACCCGGATGGGTCGCGCCCTGGTCAAGGACATCCAGTACCGCCTCGACGTGAACTCGCTGCACCGTGACCAGGACACCAAGGAGCTGGGCCTCAACGAGATCGGCCGCGTACAGCTGCGCACCACCGTGCCGCTGCTGTGCGACCCCTACTCGAAGAACCGCACCACGGGCTCCTTCATCCTCATCGACGAGGCCACCGGGGTCACCGTCGGCGCGGGCATGATCAACTCCGGCGCCTGACCCCGTTGAGTTGGCCCTCCGGGCGCGTTGAGTTGGCCCTCCCGGCCCGTTGAGTTGGCCTTCCGGGCGCGTTGAGTTGGCCCTCCCGGCCCGTTGAGTTGGCCTTCCGGGCCCAGGTCCACACCGCAAGAGCCAAGTGAACGAGCCCGGAGGGCCAACTCAACAGGTCAGCCGAGCTTCCAGAGCTTCCAGACGGACGCGCGGCGGATCACCTACTCTGGAACATCGCACCCCGGGGGGTCCAGGAACCCGCGAGACCGCTCGGGGAGGAGCCGTTCATGGAACTCAAGGACTACGTCCGCATGGTGCTGTCGCACTGGGCGGGCGTCGTGCTCCTCGCCGTGCTCGGGGTGGTCGCCGGCGTCGGCTTCAACGCCGCGCAGCCGGAGGTCTACCAGGCCAGCGCCCACCGGTCTGGTCACGGTCGGCAAGACCACCAGCACCTCCGACGCGACCGTCGGTGACGCCCTCGCCAAGAACCGCGTGACGTCGTACGTCTCGCTCGCCACGACCACCGAGGTGGCCGACCTCGTGATCGCCGGCGGCGACCTGCAGGGCACCGACCTCCCGACCTCGGCGGGGGCTCTGGTCGGTCACGTCAGCGTGGAGCAGCCGCTCGACACCGTGTTGATCACCATCAACGCGCGGGCCTCGGACCCGGCGTACGCCGCCACCCTCGCCAACGCCTGGGTCAAGGCGCTGGCCGAGATGGTCAAGCAGATCGACGGCCCGAAGAAGGCTGCCGGCGGGGCCGGCACCGACTCGACCGCCGAACCCCCGCAGGGCTCCACATGGTGCCGCTGACCCAGGCTGCCCCGGCCTCGCTGGTCCTCCCCCGCAAGAACCTCAACCTCGTGATCGGTCTGCTGCTCGGAGTTCTGCTCGGCTTCGGGTACGCGCTGGTGCGCCACCAGTTCGACCGCCGCCTGCGCTCGTCGGGCGCCGTGGAGAGGGAGTTCGGGATCCCGGTGATCGGAATGATCCCCCGGTCGTCGCACGTGCGGCACTCCGATGGCCGGGAGCTCGCCCTGGCCGTCACCGGATCGCCCTCGGCGAGCACCGCCAGCACCGCCGAGGGCTTCCGCAAGCTGCGTACCAACCTCGCGTACGTGGACGTCGACCAGCCGCCCCGGGTGATCGTCGTGACGAGCCCGAAGCCGTCCGACGGCAAGTCGACCGTCGCAGCCAACCTCGCGGCGGCGATCGCGATCGGTGGCCAGGCGGTGACGTTGATCGACTGCGACCTGCGACGTCCGACGGTGGCCGACTCGCTCGCGATCGTCGACGGCGCCGGTCTGACCGACGTCCTCGTCGGCCGGGTGACGCCGGCCGAGGTCATGCAGGACCACCCCGACGTACCCGGCCTCCGGGTCCTGGCGTCCGGCGCGATCCCGCCCAACCCGAGCGAGCTCCTCGGCTCGAAGGCGATGCACTCGCTGATCACCGACCTGGCGCGCGCCGCCATGGTGATCATCGACGCGCCGCCGCTGCTCCCGGTCACCGACGCCGCCGTCCTCACCCGTTCTGCAGACGGCGCCATCCTCGTCATCACCCACGCCGGCACGCTCGACAGCGAGCTCGCCGCCTCGCTGAGCCACATCGCCGCCCTGCACAGGCGCACGCTCGGCACCATGTTCAACCGGATGCGCCGCGGCGCGTCGAGCGGGTTCTACGGCGGCGACCACCACCGCTACGAGTACGCGCCGGACACCCGCCGCCGGGGGAAGCGGAAGCCGGGTCGGCAGCGATCACGCGGCGCCGACGAGGGCAGGGCGCCGAAGCCGGCGAACCAGGGCGGCCACGAGCCAGAGCCGAGCACCGCCGCGCACTGAGGGCGCTCGCTCAGTGGCGTACGCCGACCAGCTCGCGGGCCTCGACCGGCGTCATCGGGTGGCGCTGCGCCAGGGCACCGATCGCGACTGCTCGCTCCACCAGCTGGGCGTTGGACTCCACCGGCACACCCTTGCTGATCGTGAGCACGTCCTCCATGCCCACCCGGAGATGGCCACCCTTGGACAGGCTGGCCAGGATCACGCTCAACGTCGAGCGGCCGATGCCGGTGGCCGACCAGCTCGTCGTCTCTGGCGGCAGGTCCCGGACGGCGGCCACCAGCGCGTCCGTCGTGCCGTTCATGCCCCCCGGCACTCCCATCACGAGGTCGACGTGGACCTTCTCCCCGGCGGGGAGGCCGTAGGTGTCGAGCAGCCGCCGCATCGCGTGTACCTGACCGAGGTCGAACAGCTCGAACTCCGGCGCGACCCCGCGCTCCTGGGTGAGCTGGTACAGCTCGCAGACGAACGGCCAGGGGTTGGAGAACACGTCGTTGCCGAAGTTCGTCGTCCCCATGGTCAGGCTGCAGGCGTCCGGCTCGGCGTCGAGAACCTCGAGCCGCCGGTCGAGCGGGTCGTGGACGCTGCCGCCCGTCGAGAGCTGGACGACGAGGTCCGTGCTCTCACGCACTGCCGCGACCCACTCCCGGAGCAGCGCGAGGTCCAGCGTGGGCCGGTGCTCCCGGTCACGCACGTGGATGTGGATCATCGCAGCGCCCGCGCGCTCGCAGTCCTTGGCGGTCTGCGCCAGCTCCTCGGGCGTGGTCGGCAGACGGGGGCAGTCTTCCTTCGCCGTCTCGGCACCGGTCGGGGCCACGGTGATCAGCAGCGGGTCGCTCATGGGCTCATCGTGTCAGAGGCGGATCCCAGCCGGATCCGAGCGTGTCAGAGTGCCGCCATGCGTGCCGTCGTCCAGACCGTCTCGTCCGCCTCCGTCCGCGTCGACGGCCGGGACGTCGGACGGCTCGACGAGCCGGGACTGCTCGTCTACCTCGGCGTCACGCACTCCGACGGGCCTGCGGAGGTCGCCTGGATGGCGCGCAAGATCTGGACCCTCCGGCTCTTCGCCGACGAACGGGCCGCATCCGATCTCGGCGCCCCGGTGCTGGTCGTGTCGCAGTTCACGCTCTACGGCGACGCGCGGAAGGGCCGCCGCCCCACGTGGGACGCGGCCGCACCCCGGCCGGTCTCCGAGCCTGTGTACGACGCGGTCTGCGCCGCTCTGGGAACCCTCGGTGCCCGGGTCGAGCGCGGCGTCTTCGGCGCCCACATGCAGGTCTCCTCGGTCAACGAGGGCCCCCGCACCGTTCTCCTCGAGCGCTGACGGGTCGTCGCCGGATCGGTCAGATCGCGATCGTGACCTCGGAGACCGAGCCCACCGCAGCACGGATCTTCCGGTCGACGGTCTCGGACCGGGGAGCGAGCGTGCGGAGGGTCCAGTCGCCGTCGGCGGCGAAGAACCGGAAGTGGCCGGTCGCCGAGGTCGGCACCTCTGCAGTGAACTCACCACTCCGGTCGAGCAGCCGTACGTAGGCGTTCGGCACCGGCTCGCCGTCACGCACGACCTGGCCCTGGACCACCGCCTCCTTCGCGACGTCGATCCCGTCGAGGGAGAGTCCCCCTGCCTTTGCTCCGCACATCAGGCATCCGCCTCGCCGCGCTCGTCGCCGAGCACCACGGGTACGCCGACCAGCGAGCCGTACTCGGTCCAGGAGCCGTCGTAGTTCTTCACGTTCTGCTGGTCCAGCAGCTCGTGGAAGACGAACCACGTGTGCGAGGAACGCTCGCCGATGCGGCAGTACGCGATCGTGTCCTTGTCCCAGTCGACGCCGGCCTCGGTGTAGAGCTCCTTCAGGTCGTCGTCCGACTTGAACGTCCCGTCGTCGTTGGCCGCCTTGCTCCACGGCACGTTGGCGGCGGTCGGGATGTGCCCGGCCCGCTGTGCCTGCTCCTGCGGGAGGTGCGCGGGAGCCATCAGCCGGCCGGCGTACTCGTCGGGCGAGCGCACGTCCACGAGGTTCTTGACCCCGATCGCCTCCACGACCTCGTCGCGGAAGGCGCGGATGGACGTGTCCTGCTCACCCGCGGAGTACGACGTGGCCTGGCGCTGGGGCACGTCGGCCGTCAGCTCGCGACTGTCGAGCTCCCACTTCTTCCGGCCGCCGTCGAGCAGCTTGACGTCCTGGTGACCGTAGAGCTTGAAGTACCAGTACGCGTAGGCGGCGAACCAGTTGTTGTTGCCCCCGTAGAGCACGACCGTGTCGTCGTCGGCAACGCCCCGCGATGAGAGCAGGGCCTCGAACTGGGACTTGTTCACGAAGTCGCGGCGCACCTGGTCCTGCAGATCCGTGGTCCAGTCGAGCTTGATCGCCCCCTTGATGTGCCCCTTGTCGTAGGCGGCGGTGTCCTCGTCGACCTCGACGAGGACGACCTTCGGGTCGTCGAGATGGTCCTCCACCCACTGGGCGGAGACGAGTGCGGTGTCGCGGCTCATGCTGTCTACCTTTCTGTACGCCGGGTCACGGCGTGGGTTCGTAGGGTCGGACGGTCAGGGGCGGTGGCCCGCTGGAGGATCAGGTACATCTCGCAACCCAGGCAGAGCCCCACGGTCGCGTTGAGCAGGGCGGCCACCAGCGCAAGACCGGTGGCGACGAGACCGACGACGGACGAGCCGGCCAGGAAGCCCGCCAGGCCGGCCACGGCGAACACCAGGCCCACGGTCTGGGCGAAGCGCGGCGGATCGGGATCCTCCAGCTCGTCGGGTGGCCCGAGCACGGGACGCACCACGCGCCGGAACGCCACGGCGTACGGCGTGTGCTGCACGCCCCGTACCGCGCCGACCGCGAACACAGCGGCCTGCGCCGCGAGCAGGACCACCGCCACCCGGGTGGGTGTCAGCAGCACCAGCGCCAGCACGGCCGACGTGAGGGTCGCGGCGACGCGCGGACCACGGGGGTCGATCCCAGGGACGGTGCCTGGCGTGGTGGTGACGGTGGACATGGGTCTCCTGACGGCGACGAACGGGAAGAGGGTCCGCCGAGGCAACCGCGCAAAGGCGGGACGACGGACGTCGTCAGGACATCCGACAGAGGGCCGAGCGCACGCGGCAGTGGTCGACGGTGCGTCGCCGCGTCAGGAGCGTGGTGGCCATGACCGGAACTGTAGGCAACCGGCCGTCCGGCGAACCACCAAGTCGTCCGTCATGCGAGACGCCTATCCGGATGACGGACATCACGGCGCCCGCCGGTCCAGGGCGGCCAGGACCTGGGCGGGTCGCGGCGCCCCGGTGGCACGAGTGACCTCGTGCCCGCCGGCGTCGAGGACGAGCGTCGTCGGTGTCCGGACCACCCCCAAGGCGCGAACCAGGTCGAGGTGGTGCTCGGCGTCGATCTCGACGTGAGCGACCCCCGGCACGCTGCGCGCGACGTCCGCCAGGACCCTCCGGGTCGCTCGACACGGGGTGCAGAACGCGGACGAGAACTGCAGCAGCGTCGCTCGCTGTCCCCGCCGTGCGTCGTACGCCGTCCCGGCCAGCACGCCCCCGTCGGTCGAGAGCCTTCGGTCGGTCGAGGCCCCTCCGTCGGTCGAGGCCTCTTCGTCGGTCGAGGCCCCTCCGTCGGCCGAGCCTGTCGAGACCACGGCCGCGTGGGCTCCCCGCACCCGCCTGCTCCCCCGGAACACCCCGTTGGTGAGCGTCCACCCCACCGCGACGACCGACGTCACGATGAGGGCGCATACCAGCACCCAGGCTCCGAGTGTCATGCCGAGACAACCTGGCGAGGCATCCGGGCATTCCGGTTCCTAGGCTGGCCGGGTGCGCGTGGTGGTGCTGGGAGCCGGCGGGATCGGCGGCAGCATCGGCGCCCGCCTGCACCAGTCCGGTCACGAGGTCGCGCTGATCGCCCGCGGAGCGCACGGCGACGCGATTCGTGACCGAGGTCTGATGTTCGAGACGCCGGAGGAGCGGGTCACCGTGCCGATCCCGACGTTCGCCCATCCGCGTGAGGTCGCCTGGAGCAACGCCGACCTGGTGGTGCTGGCCGTGAAGAGCCAGGACACGGAGGCGGCGGCGCGAGAGCTGTACACCGCCGGTGGCGACGTACCCGTCTTCTCGGCGCAGAACGGCGTGGCCAACGAGCGCACGCTGGCGCGCTGGTTCCGCCAGGTCCACGGGATGTGCGTGATGATGCCGACCGCTCACCTCGTGCCGGGGGTGGTGCAAGCGCACTCCGTCGGGGCGACAGGCATCCTCGACCTCGGGTGCTTTCCCGACGGGACCGACGACGTCGACGAGGCACTCGCAACAGCCCTGCGCTCCTCGCGGTTCGAGTGCGTCCCTCGACCGGACATCATGCGATGGAAGTACCGCAAGCTGGCCAACAACCTCGGCAACGCCGTGCAGGCGCTCTGCGGCCGTGGTCTCGACTCGCCGGACGCACGCGCTGCGCTCGACCTCCTCGCGGCGGAGGCCGATGCCGTGTTCGCGACCGCGGGTATCGACCCGGTGACCGAGCACGAGGACGACGTACGCCGGGCAGACCACCTCAGGATCCGCCCGATCGGGGACGAGCCGCGGCCCGGGGGGTCCACGTGGCAGAGCCTCACCCGCGGGTCGGGGATCGAGACCGACTTCCTCAACGGCGAGATCGCCCTGCTCGGTCGGCTTCACGGCGTCCCCACTCCGGCCAACGCCCGCATCCAGGGCCTGATGGCCGAGGCGGCCGCACGAGGACGGGCACCGGGCTCGATGTCGGCGACCGAGCTGCTGGCGCAGCTCAGCCGCTAGGTCGTCGCCTGCGGGACCGTGACCCATGCCTCGGTCGCGCCGCCGACGCGCCGTACGCCGGACGTGCGGCCGTGCGCGTGTGCGATCGCCGCGACGATGGACAGACCCAGCCCCGCCCCAGCGGACCTCGGTCCCCGCACGAAGCGGTCGGACGCCCGCATGAGGAGGTCGGGGTCCATGCCCGCGCCGGTGTCGGAGACGACGACCTCGACGTCACCCGAGAGATCACGCGCCTCGAGGCAGACGGTCCCCTCGCCGTGCTCGAGCGCGTTGGCCACGAGGTTCGTCAGCCCCTGCTGCAGCAGCCGGCGGTCGGCGCGCACCAGGGTGCCGGACGGCGCCACCTCGACCCGGCGCCCGCTCTCCTCGAGCGAGGCCGTGAACCGGGCGACGACGGAGTCGAAGAGGTCGGCGACGGCAACGGTCTCCAGGTGCACCGGAAGCCCCTGCTCGCCGGACTGCGCGAGCACGAGCAGGTCCTCCGCCAGCCGCTCGAGGCGGTCGACCTCCGTCGCCGCCGACCCGATCGCCGTCCGGAGCTCGGCGGCGTCGCGCGGCCGCCGTAGCGCCAGCTCGAGCTCGGTCCGTAGCAGTGCCAACGGGGTCCGGAGCTCGTGGCTCGCGTGGGCGACGAAGGCGCGCTCGCGCTCGAGAGTGTCCTCCACCCGGGCGAGCAGCTGGTTGAGGGTGGTGCCCAGCCGGGAGACCTCGTCGTCGCCGTCGGGGATCGGCAGTCGCAGCGCGGGGTCCTCCCCCGTCAGGTCTGCGGCCCGCCTCCGCATCAGCTCCACCGGCCGCAGCGCCGCGCCGGCGACGACGTAGGCCCCCACGAACGTCAGGACCGTGAGCAGCGGGATCGCGACCAGGAGCTGGTCCCGGACCCGGCGCAGGGCCTCCAGCCCGTTCTCCCGGGTGATCCCGACGACGAGCACGAGCGGCCTGCCGTTCCTGGTGAACGGCGTGGCGAGGAGCCGCGCCGGCTCGTCGAGCCCGGGCGCGTTCGGCCGATCCACGGTCACCGTGTCGCTCGACCCCTCAGCGGCCTGCCGCGGCGTGAGGAGGGCCTGTCCGCTCAGGGTCGGGGTGGCGTCCAGCACGTGACCGGTAGGGGTCACGATCTCGGCGAAGCTCTCCCCGCGCTCGATGAAGCCCGATCCCGACAGCTCGCGGAGCTTGGCGCCGGGTCGGCTCACCGGGCCCACGAGGTCCTGCGCACGCTGCCGGAGCTCGAGGTCGACGTCCGCGGAGAACCCGGCCGTCAGCCGCACGTAGCCGAACGCGCCGACCGCCGTCAGCAGGATCGCCGCAACGCCGGCGAAGGCCAGGGCCAGCCGCAGCCGGATGGGAAGCCGTCTCACGGAGGGTCCTCGGTGAGCCGGTAGCCGATGCCGCGGACCGTCTGGAGGGAGGACCGACCGAACGGCCGGTCGATCCGGTCCCGCAGGCCCTTCACGCAGGCGTCCACGACGTTCGACCGCGCCTCGTAGGCGATGTCCCAGGCGAGGTGCACCAGCTGCTCGCGGGTCAGCACCTCACCCGGACGGCGAGCCATCGCCTCGAGCAGCGAGAACTCCTGCGTGGACAGGTCGATCCCGGCACCCGACCTCGACACGCGGCGCGTCCGGAGATCCAGGACCAGGTCCCCCACGCGCAGCTCGTCCCCGGGTACGACGTTCCCGCGGCGGGCGAGAGCCCTGAGACGCGCCAGCAGCTCGTCGAACGCGAACGGCTTGACGAGGTAGTCGTCGGCACCGGCCTCCAGCCCGGCGACGCGGTCGGGAACCGAGCCGATGGCTGTCAGCATCAGCACCGGGGTGCGCGCGTCGACGGCGCGGATCCGGCGACACACCTCCAGGCCGTCGAGGTCCGGCAGCATCAGGTCGAGCACCACGACGTCGTACGGGTGCTCGGTGGCCCGCCACAGGCCGTCGGCGCCGGTGCCGACGACGTCGGCGACGATCCCTTCCTCGCGCAGGCCGCGCTGCAGCAGGGCGGCAAGCTTGGCCTCGTCCTCGACGAGCAGGATGCGCACGGCACCAGTGTCCTCGCCCTGATGAGCCGCGGATGAGCCTTCACCTGCGGCTCATCTCCGGCGCCTAGCGTGCAGTGGCACCACCACCAAGGAGGAGACATGGCAGTTCCGAAGGCTCTGAGCCCGACGCGCACCGCAGCGACGGTGGCCGCCGCCGCCCTGCTCGCCACCGTCGGAGCCGTGGCCACGCCGTCCCAGGCAGGGGTGGCGTCCCGAGCCGCGACCCACCACCATCACCCGGCACCGTCCCGGTTCACCCAGGGCCGGGTGGACAACCCATGGTTCCCGCTCAAGCCCGGCACGAGGTGGGGCTATCACGGGTCGGAGGACGGCGACCGGACGCGCGACGTGATGATCGCGACGTACCGCACACGCGTCATCGACGGCGTCGTGTGCCGCGTGGTCTTCGATCGCGTGTGGACCAACGGTCGTCTCAGCGAGCGCACCCGCGACTTCTACGCCCAGACCAAGCACGGCACCGTGTGGTACTTCGGCGAGCGCACGGCCACCCTGGACCGCCACGGGCACGTCACGAGTCGTGAGGGTTCGTTCATGTCCGGCGTCGACGGCGCCGAGGCGGGCGTGTTCATGACCCGCCACCCGCAGCCCGGCCCGTCGTACTTCCAGGAGTACTACCCCGGTCACGCCATGGACGTCTTCACCGTCCTCCGACGTGACGCGCACGTCTCGGTGCCCCTGCTGTGGTCGGACCACGCGCTGCTGACCAAGGAGACGAGCCCGCTGGAACCCGGAGTCGTCGATCACAAGTACTACGTCCGCGACATCGGGGACCTGCGTGAGCTGACCGTCAAGGGAGGCCACGAGCGGCTGCACCTGGTCTCGCTGCGCCATCTCGCCAAGCCCTGACCGACCCTGACCTGTGCTGACCCGGCCGGACCCTTCTCGCTCCTGCTCGCTCATCCCCCGGCGAACGGGGGCAGGAACTCGACGGTCTGGCCGGGTCGTACGAGCACCTCTTCCGGCCTGCGGGACTTCACCGGCTCCTCCCCGACGAGGACCGAGCACGCCTCCAGCACACCCGGCAGCCGGGTGCCCGGATGCAGCGCGGCCGCCCTTCGTACGACGTCGGTGAGGCTCAACGGACCGGTCACGGCGAGGTCGTCGGTGGCGACGCCGGCGGCGGCTCGGGCAGATGCCCAGTACCGCACGGTGATCTGGGGGGTCTCATCCCCCGCGTCGGGGGCCGAACCGGTCTCCATGCTCGATATCCTTGCGCATCGGCCTCGGCCCGGCTCGACCCCCGACGCTAGGAGGTGCCCGCGGATGAGCACGTTGCTGCTGCTCACCAGCGCCCTCCAGCCGAGTGCGGAGGTCCTACCGGGGCTCGCGCTGCTCGGTCACCAGGTGAAGATCCTGCCGGCGGAGGGCAGTGCCCTGATCGACGCACCGGACGCCGACCTGATCCTGGTGGACGGCCGGCAGGAGCTCGCCCACGCGCGCGACCTCTGCCGTCTGCTGCGCACCACGGGCACCGACTGCCCGGTCGTGCTGGTGGTCACCGAGGGCGGCCTGGCGGTCGTCGCCCACGACTGGGGCATGGACGACGTCGTCCTGCACACCTGCGGGCCGGCCGAGCTCGAGGCGCGCATCCGGCTGGCGATCGGCCGGCTGCACGCCGCGCGCGACGACGAGGAGCCCGACGCGCACGTGATCCGCAGCGGCGAGGTCGTCGTCGACGACGCGACGTACACCGCCATGATCGGCACCCGGCCGCTCGACCTGACCTTCAAGGAGTTCGAGCTCCTCAAGTACCTCGCGCAGCACCCCGGCCGGGTGTTCACCCGCGACCAGCTGCTGCAGGAGGTGTGGGGCTACGACTACTTCGGTGGCACCCGCACCGTCGACGTCCACGTACGCCGGCTGCGCGCCAAGCTCGGCCCGGAGCACGAGACCGTGATCGGCACGGTGCGCAACGTCGGTTACCGCTTCGTGCTGCCCACCAAGGAGGGCCCGTCCTCGGTCGAGCGGTCCCCGTCGGTCGAGCCTGTCGAGACCACGGACGGCCGGCGCTGAGCGTCGTCCGGGTCGCCGAGCGCGACCTCGACCGGGCGCGCGCGGTGGTCCGCCGTGTGGTCTCCGCTTCCGAGCAGGTCGACGGCGCCGCGCCCTTCGACGAGGCAGCCCTGATGGCCCTGGAGCACCATCGGTCGTCCGAGTTCGCCGTCTGGCTGGCCGACGACCACGGCGCCGCTCTCCTGCGCGGCAGCTCCCTCGACCTCGCGGTCGCACCGGGGGCACGCGGGCGCGGACTGGGCAGCCGGCTGGCATCGGCCGCGCTGGCCGACGTGACCGCACGGGTGACCGCCTGGTCGCACGCCGACCACCCGGCGGCGGCGACCCTCGCGAGCCGGTTCGGGTTCGAGCCGGTCCGTCGCCTCTGGGTGATGGAGCGCGACGCTGGCGCCGTCGACGTCCCCGACGTCGCGGGCGTCAGCATCCGCAGCTTCCGCGACTCCGACGCTGCGGAGGTGCTGCGGGTGAACGCCGCAGCCTTCGCCCACCACCCCGAGCAGGGCTCGATGGACGCCGCCAACCTGGCCGAGCGGATGGCCGAGCCGTGGTTCGACCCGGCCGGGCTGCTGGTCGCCGACTCCGGGCAGGGGCTACTCGCGTTCCACTGGACCAAGCAGCACTCACCCGAGCTGGGCGAGGTGTACGTCGTCGCCGTCGACCCGGCCGCCCAGGGGCGCGGTCTCGGCCGCGCCGTGACCGCGGCGGGTCTGGAGCACCTCGCAGCGCGCGGGGTCAGCCGGATCGTGCTGTACGTCGAGTCGGACAACGGGGCCGCGATCGCGACGTACTCACGGCTCGGGTTCGGCCACTCCGCCACGCACGTGCAGTACGTGCGCCCGTCCCGTCCGCTCAGCGCCGGAAATGGAGGCCGACCTCGGGGTCGACGATGACCTCCTGCGCGGCGGGCAGCCCGTCGACGGACAGCTGGGTGTCGAGCGGGACGCTGCGCTTGACCAGGGCCAGGGCGATCGGGCCCAGCTCGTGGTGCCGGGCCGAGGTCCCGACGAAGCCGACCGCCTTCTCCTGGTACGAGAGCTCGGCGCCGATCTCGGGCAGACGGTTCTCCGAGCCGTCGAGGTGGAGCAGCGTGAGCCGGCGCGGCGGCCGACCGAGGTTGTGCACCCGGGCGACCGTCTCCTGACCGCGGTAGCAGCCCTTGTCCAGATGGACGGCGGAGCCGATCCAGCCCACCTCGTTGGGGATGGTCCGCTGGTCGGTGTCGAGCCCGAGCCGCGGCTCGCCCCGGGCGATGCGAAGCGCCTCGTAGGCCCACAACCCGCACGCCGGCCCCGCCGCCTCGGCGTACGTCGTCAGCTGCGCCCGCGGCACCAGCTCGTGTCCTGCGGGCGGCCGGTAGGTGAGCGCGAGCTCGGAGGTGACGTCTCCGACCTCGACGCGCGACAGGAAGCGCATCCGGTCGAGGAACTCCACCAGTGCCGCGGCCGCGCCCGGCTCTGTCGCCGCAGTGAACGACTCACCGTCGTCGAGGCCGGCGAACGCGTGCTCGACGTGGCCTTGGGGGCTGAGGATCAGCGCCTGGGTCCAGGTCTTCGGCGGGAGGTCCAGGAAATACTGGGTGGTCAGGTCGTGCAGCCACGTGAGCCGGTCCGGCCCGGAGACCCGGACGACGTCGTGGTGCGACAGGTCGACGAAGCCCGCCCCGGACTCCAGCGTGCGCTGCTCGCCGTAGAACGAGCCGTAGTGCGCCGCGACGGGTGCGTCCACCCCGGCACCGCCGACGGCACCCGGCAAGGACATCAGCGGCGAGCTCATGAGTGGTCACCGCAGGTGCCGAAGACCGTCAGATGGCCCACGTCGACGGTGAAGCCATGGTCGGCGGCCAGACGTTCGGAGACGGGACGCAGCACGTCAGGGTCAACCGAGATCACCTTGTGGCAATTCCGGCAGACCAGATGGAAGTGTTCGTGCTCGCTGGTCGAGTGGTACGTCGGCGCGCGGTCGCTCAGGTGCGCGTGACGCACGAGCCCCAGTTCCTCGAGCACCTCCAGGGTGCGGTACACCGTCGAGGCGTTGACGGCCGTCGAGTGCGTCCGCACCTCGGCCAGCACCTCGTCCGGCGTGGCGTGCCCGAGCCGTTCGACGGCCTCGAGGATCAGCTCCCGCTGTGGCGTGAGCCGGTAGCCCTGCTCCCGCAGCCGCGCGCGCCAGTCGCCGCTCATCACAGCTGCTGCCGAACCAGCTGGGCGTGGGTGTGCGGCTGCATCGGGTGTCCCGTCGCGGCCATGTCGAAGGCGTAGAGCAGGTCGCCGTTCACGTAGCCGTACAGCCGCTTGCCGGCGGAGTACTCCTTGGCGGTCCCGGTGCGCGCGACCGTGTCGGTGATGATCTCGAAGCGCGGTTGCTCCGGATGGATCTCGCCGTACCAGATCTCGACGAAGCCGGTGTGGTGGCACATCACCACCTCCAGCGTGCCGTCCTCCTGCGGTCGGAGGAACCCGGTCTCCTGGGCCGCTTCGCGCACGTGGTTCCCCTCAGCGTCGACGATCCACGCGCGGCTGAAGTAGTGGATGAACGGCCGTCCGTCCTGCTGGAAGACGACCTCCTGGCCGAACTGGAACGCCTCGATCCCCGGATACTCCCCGTGCCCGTTGCCGGCCCAGCGCCCGATCAGCCATGCCAGCCGCGCCGTCAGCGGGTGCATGTTCTCCGGGATCTCGAAGGGCATGGCGTCGAGTCTAGGGAGGTCGCCTGGACCCGTCGTCGTCCGCAGGCCCGGCTTCACCGGCTCCTCGACGTACGTCGAGGAGGGTGCTGCCCTGTGGTGTCCAGCTCTCGGCTACGCATCGGACGACGACCCAGGCCGCACCCGGACGCCGGCCTCGCCACCTCCTCGGTCATGGATACCCGGAGTTCACCTGGCGGTGCGACACTGATCGGCATGGTCCAGCTCGCCTCCGTCGACCCGTCACGCGATCCCGACCTTGCGGCGGACGAACCCTTCGACGTCGAGCCGCCCTACGCGCCGGACGAGGAGGCCCTCGCCGCGGTGACGGCGTACGAGGACCGCTTCCTCGACCGCGAGCTGTCCTGGCTGGCCTACAGCCGTCGGGTGCTCGGCCAGGCAGAGGACCCCGAGCTTCCGCTGCTCGAGCGCATCCGGTTCGCCGCGATCTTCTCCAGCAACCTCGACGAGTTCTTCATGGTCCGCGTGGCGGGGCTCAAGCGACGCATCGCCGCCGACGTCGCCGTACGGGCGGCGTCCGGGCTGATGCCACGTGACGTCCTCGAGCGGATCTGGGCCGAGACGCGCGACCAGATGGAGCGGCATGCACGGCTGGTCCGCGAGGAGCTCGTGCCCGCGCTCGCCAAGGAGGGCATCGAGCTGGTCCGCTGGGACGATCTCGACCGCGAGGAGCAGAAGCAGTGCAAGCGTCTGTTCCGCAACCGGGTGTTCCCGGTACTCACCCCGCTGGCCGTGGACCCGGCACACCCGTTCCCCTACATCTCGGGACTCTCGCTCAATCTCGCAGTCCTCGTACGGAACCCCAAGACCGGCAAGGAGCACTTCGCCCGGGTGAAGGTGCCGCCGATCTTCAGCCGTTTCGTGCCCTTGGGAAACCAGCGCTTCGTGCCTCTCGAGGACGTCATCGGCGAGCACCTGAAGCGGCTGTTCCCGGGCATGGAGGTCCTCGAGGTCCACACCTTCCGGGTCACCCGCAACGAGGACCTCGAGGTGGAGGAGGACGACGCGGAGAACCTGCTCAAGGCACTCGAGAAGGAGCTCCTGCGACGTCGCTTCGGGCCTCCCGTGCGGCTCGAGGTCGAGGAGTCCATCGCGCCACAGGTGCTGGAGCTCCTCGTGGAGGAGCTGGGCGTCACCCAGGAGGAGGTCTTCCGGGTCGACGGACTGCTCGACCTCGTCGGGCTCCACTCCATCGCCGACCTGCCCCGCGAGGACCTCAAGTACCCCGCCTTCGTGCCGACCACCCATCGGCAGCTGGCCGAGGTCGAGTCCGCCAAGCCGGTCGACGTCTTCAAGGCGACGCGTCGGTACGACGTACTGCTGCACCATCCGTACGACTCGTTCGCCACGTCCGTGCAGCGCTTCCTCGAGCAGGCGGCGGCCGACCCGCACGTCCTCGCCATCAAGCAGACGCTGTACCGCACGTCGGGGGACTCACCGATCATCGATGCCCTGATCGACGCGGCCGAGACCGGCAAGCAGGTGCTGGTGATCGTCGAGATCAAGGCCCGCTTCGACGAGGAGGCCAACATCCGGTGGGCCCGGAAGCTGGAGCAGGCGGGGTGCCACGTCGTCTACGGGCTGGTGGGGCTCAAGACTCACTGCAAGCTGGCGATGGTGGTGCGCGACGAGCCCGAGGGCATCCGTCGCTACACCCACATCGGCACCGGCAACTACAACTCCAAGACCGCTCGCCTCTACGAGGACCTGGGGCTGCTGACCACCGACGAGGTGATCGGAGAGGACGTCGCCCACCTCTTCAACAACCTGAGCGGCTACTCACGGAACCCCACCTACGACCGGCTCCTCGTCGCGCCGGACTCGCTGCGGACCGGCCTGATCGAGCGGATCCACCGCGAGATCGAGCACCACCACAACGGCCGCCCAGCGGGCATCCGGTTCAAGGCCAACTCCGTCGTCGACGAGGCGACCACCGATGCGCTGTACCTCGCCTCGCAGGCGGGCGTCCCGGTCGAGCTCCTGATCCGCGGCATCTGCGCGCTGCGCCCGGGCGTCCCCGGCCTCTCGGAGAACATCCGGGTGCGCTCGGTCGTCGGGCGCTTCCTGGAGCACAGCCGCGTCTACTGGTTCGAGAACGGCGGTACGCCGAGCGTGTGGATCGGGTCGGCCGACCTCATGCACCGCAACCTCGACCGGCGGGTCGAGGTCTTGGTACAGCTTCCGAGCGAGGAGAACGTCGCGCAGATCTCGGAGCTGCTCGACCTCGCCTTCGCGGAGTCGACGTCCGCCTGGGAGCTGGGACCGGAGGGCGAGTGGACGCCGAACACCGGCACCCATCACCTCCAGGAGGTGCTGATCGACCGCCAGCGCCGTCCCCGCGTCGTCACCTGAACGCACACCCCCGACTCGTTGAATTGGCCCTCCGGGCTCGATGAGTTGGCCCTCCGGGCTCGTCGAGTTGGCCCTCCGGGCTCGTCGAGTTGGCCCTCCCGCAGGCAGCTCGGGAGCAGACTCGCCTCGGCCTCCCTCCGGCCGCTCCGCTCTAGGGGATTGCAGCGGGGGAGAGTGGCGCCCGTAGCATGTCGCCCGTTCGGTCTCCCCACTGCCCGAGGAGTACGTCGTGGCGCTGCGCCTACGTCCCACCGATACCACGTTCTACGAGTTGTTCACCACCTCCGCGCAGCACCTCGTCACCGGCGCCGGCCTCCTCGCGGAGATGATCTCCGACGACGTCGACCGTGCCGAGGTGGCCAAGCGCATGCGCGAGGCCGAGCACGTCTGCGACGAGAACACCCACGCCATCGTCCGCCGCGTCAACAGCAGCTTCGTCACGCCATTCGACCGTGAAGACATCTACGCGCTCGCCAGCGGCCTCGACGACGTCATGGACGACATGGACGAGGTCGTCGACCTGATCCTGCTGTACGAGGTGAGGAGCTTCCCGAGCGATGTGCTCAGGGCTGTCGAGATCATCCAGCGCTGTGCGGAGATCACTGCCGAGGCCATGCCCAAGCTGCGAACGATGACCGACCTCGATGAGTACTGGATCGAGATCAACCGGCTCGAGAACAGTGGCGACAAGAGCTATCGGCGTACCCTCGCCAAGCTCTTCAGCGGTGACTTCAAGGCGATCGAGGTCCTCAAGCTCAAAGACATCGTGGCCTCGCTGGAGGGCGCCATCGACGCGTTCGAGAGGGTCGCGAACATCGTCGAGCAGATCGCCGTCAAGGAATCCTGAGGTAGCCGAGGATAAGGGGACACGGCTTCCATGGACCTCGCGATCGTCATCGCAGTCGTGGTCGTGGCTCTCGCTTTCGACTACACCAACGGCTTCCACGACGCGGCGAACGCCATCGCAACGTCGGTCTCGACGCGTGCCCTGACGCCGCGCGTCGCGCTCGTCCTGGCGGCGGTGATGAACTTCGTCGGCGCGTTCCTCGGGCAGAAGGTCGCCCACACCGTCTCCGACGTGATCGTCCCGCCCGACGGACGTGAAGGGCTCGTGGTGGTCCTCGCCGGACTGCTTGGAGCGATCATCTGGAATCTGATCACGTGGTACTTCGGCCTGCCCTCGTCCTCCTCACACGCGCTGATCGGCGGGCTGGTCGGGGCCGCGCTCGCAGCCGGCACGTCGGTGCACTGGCACACCATCGTCGACAAGGTCCTGATCCCGATGGTGGTCTCACCGCTGGTCGGCTTCGTCCTGGCGTTCCTGGTGATGCTGGCGATCCTGTGGCTCTTCCGCAACCGCAACGCCGGTCGGGTGACCCGCGGCTTCCGGCTGGCGCAGACCGTCTCGGCGTCCGCGATGGCGCTCGGGCACGGCCTCCAGGACGCCCAGAAGACGATGGGTGTGATCTTCCTGGCCCTGATCACAGGTGGATACCTCGATGCCGACACGCAGGATCTCCCCTTGTGGGTGATCGCCGCCGCCGCCGGCGCGATCTCGCTCGGCACCTACTCCGGTGGCTGGCGCATCATGCGCACGCTCGGACGCCGGATCATCCACCTCGATCCGCCTCACGCCTTCGCGGCAGAAACCGTGGGCTCGTCGGTGCTCTACGCGACGGCGTTCCTCTGGCAAGCCCCGGTCTCGACGACCCACGTCATCACCTCGGCGATCATGGGCTCCGGCGCCACCCGCCGCGTCTCAGCCGTCCGCTGGGGCATGGCCCGCACCATCGTCTCCGCCTGGGTCCTCACCTTCCCCGCCGCCGGCTCCGCCGCCGCCCTCTGCTACTGGGTACTCCGCCCCTTCCTCGCCTGAGACGTCGAGCTGGCCCGCGTGGCTGGTTCGCGTCGCCTGGGGCCTCGAGTCGACGAGCCCGGAGGGCCAACTCAACGAGCCCGGAGGGCCAACTCAACAGGTCAGCCGAAGCGGCCGGAGATGTAGGCCTCGGTCGAGGCTTCGTCGGGGGTGGAGAACATCTTCCGGGTCGGGTTGAACTCGACGAGATGACCGGGCTGTCCCGCGGCCTTGAGGTTGAAGAACGCCGTGTCGTCGGAGACGCGGGCAGCCTGCTGCATGTTGTGGGTGACGATCACGATCGTGTACTCGGACTTCAGCTCGTGGATGAGGTCCTCGATCGCGGACGTCGAGATCGGGTCGAGCGCCGAGCAGGGCTCGTCCATCAGCAGCACCTCGGGCTCGACCGCGATCGCGCGGGCGATGCACAGCCGTTGCTGCTGGCCGCCGGAGAGACCCATCCCCGGCTTGTTCAGCCGGTCCTTGACCTCGTTCCAGAGGTTGGCTCTTGTCAGCGACCGCTCGACGATCTCGTCGGACTCGGCCTTCTTGATCTTCCGCGAGTTGAGCCGGTTCCCGGCGAGCACGTTGTCGTAGATCGACATGGTCGGGAACGGGTTGGGGCGCTGGAACACCATGCCGATCTGACGGCGTACGGCGACCGGGTCGACGCCGGGCTCGTACAGCGACTGCCCGTCCACCACGACCTTGCCCTCGACGCGCGCGCCAGGGATCACTTCGTGCATGCGGTTGAGCGAGCGCAGCATCGTCGACTTGCCGCAACCTGAAGGTCCGATGAACGCGGTCACCGACTCCGACTTCACGGTCATGTTGACCCCCTGCACGGCGAGGAAGTCCCCGTAGTAGATGTCGAGGTCTGAGACGTCGATGCTCTTGGCCATGATTCCCTCCTTCGGCGTCCCGGTCAGTTTCCCTGCGCGGGGGCGAAGATCCGACCGATGGTCCGGGCGATGAAGTTCAGCACCATCACCAGCGCGATCAGCACCAGCGCACCACCCCAGGCACGCTGGTAGCCGATCGGTGTCGACGAGGCGTACTGGGAGAAGATGAAGACGGGGAGGGTGGTCATCCGGCCGTCGAACAGGTTGGTGTTCACGCCGTCGGTCGCCCCGGCGACCACCAGCAGCGGGGCCGTCTCGCCGATCACACGTGAGACAGCGAGGACGACGCCGGTCACGATGCCGGCCAGGGACGTCGGCAGCACCACACGCGTGATGGTGCGCCACTTCGGCACGCCCAGCGCGTACGCCGCCTCGCGCAGGTCGTCGGGAACGAGCCGCATCATCTCCTCCGATGACCTGACGACCGTCGGGATCATCAGCAGCGAGAGCGCGATGGAGCCGCCGATGCCTGCCCGGAACGCCGTCCCGAAGACCAGCACGAGCAGCGCCAGCGCGAACAGGCCGGCCACGATCGAAGGGATGCCGGTCATCACGTCCACCAGGAACGTGATCATCCGGGCGGTGCGCGACGTCGTGCCGTACTCCACGAGGTAGACCGCGGTGAGGATCCCGATCGGGACGGAGATGACCGCAGCCGCGACCGTGATCAGGAGGGTGCCGAGCAGGGCGTGGTAGATGCCTCCCTGCTCGTCGCCGATCACGTTCAGCATCGACATCGTGAGGAACTCGCTGTTGATCGCCGGGGCGCCGCTGCGGATCACGACGTAGAGCAGCCACACGAGCGGCGACACCGCGATTCCGAACGCCGTCCAGATCAGCGCGGTGACGAGCCTGTCGACCGCGGCACGCCGCCCCTCCACCAGCCGCGACCACACCGGCATGGCGGCCAGGAAGACGACGACTGCAGCAACCAGCCAGGTCACCGGACCCCATCCGGCGAGCAGCGCGGGCAGGCCGGCCACGGCCAGCGACATCACGCCGACCAGGACCGGGGCCCATCGCGGCAGCCGCGGATGGGAGATGTGCAGGCTGCCCGCGGTCATCGCGTCATCCTCCGGGCGCTCCGGCCAGCGACCCAGCGGGCGGCGAAGTTGACGAGGAACGTCACGACGAAGAGCACCAGGCCGGTCGCGATCAGCAGCGACTGCCGCTCCGGTGTCGCTTCCTTGTAGTTCAGGGCGATGTTCGCCGCGATCGTCGGCGGGCTGGCCGTGCCGATCACGTTCAGCGTCGTGGTCGGCGTCGTCGCGAGGACCATGGCGACCGCCATCGTCTCGCCGAGCGCCCTGCCCAGGCCGAGCATGATGCCGGAGACCATGCCGGAGCGGGCGTGCGGGAAGACGGCGTACCGGATCATCTCCCAGCGGGTCGCGCCGAGCGCGAGCGCGGCCTCCTCGTGCAGCCGCGGCGTCTGCAGGAACACCTCGCGCGAGATGGCGGTCATGATCGGCAGGATCATGATCGCCAGCACGATGCCGGCGGTGAACAGCGAGCGCCCGTTCGGCGACGGGTCGCCGAAGACCGGGATGAAGCCGAGATGGTCGTGCAGCCACACGTGCGCAGGCTGCAGGTACGCCGCGAGGTAGCGCCCACCCCACAGCCCGAAGACCACGGACGGTACGGCGGCGAGCAGGTCGATCAGGTAGGCCAGGGCCGCGGCCAGCCGACGGGGTGCGTAGTGCGAGATGAAGAGCGCGACCGCGATCGCGAAGGGCACCGACACCACCAGCGCGATCGCGGAGGCGAGCAGCGTGCTGGCGATCAACGGCGCGATGTAGCTGGCGAAGGACGTGAAGGGCGCGTACGTCGCGGCGTCCGAGGTCAGACCGACCCAGCCCTCGACCGCCAGGAACACGAAGACGGCGGCCAGCGCGACCAGGATCGTGAGCGCCGCCGTCCCGACCACGCCCGCGAACACGCGATCACCGCGCCGGCTCGCGCGCGGCGTGCCGGCGGACTCCGTCCGCTCTCGAGAGGCGGTCACGGTCACTGGGGCTCCTGTGGGCTACAGGACCGGTGGCGGTGGGTAGGACGGTTCCCGCGGGGCGTCCTACCCAGCGCCGCTCGGTCAGCTGCCGGACGAGATCTTCGAGATCAGCGAAGTGGCCTTGTCGGACAGCTTGCTGGCGAGCGGGGCCGAGCCGGCGGCCGAGGCGGCGTCCTGCTGACCCTGGCTCGAGACGACGTAGGTCAGGAAGCCCTTCACCGCGTCCGCCGTCGCCGAGTCGCTGTAGGTCGGGCAGGCGAGCAGGTACGACGCCAGCATCAGCGGGTAGTCGCCCTTGGCCGTGGCGGTGCGGTCGATGTCGGTGGCCATCGACGTGGCGGGCTGGCTGGGAGCCGCCGGCGAGTTCGCGAGCACCTGGGCCACGCCGTTCGCGCTCGGCGCGTTGTAGTTGCTGCCGACCTTGATGGAGACCACACCCAGCGTTCCGTCCGCCTTCACCGCGGAGTCGTCGGCGTAGCCGATGGCACCCTCGGTGTCCGCGAGGATCCCCATGACGCCGGAGGTGCCGTCCGCGCCCTGGCCACCCTTGGCGTCGGTCGGCCACACGGTGTTGGCCTCGGTCGACCAGGCTCCGTCGCTGGCCTTGTTCAGGTAGTCGGTGAAGTTGAACGTCGTGCCCGACTCGTCGGACCGGTGAACCGTCGAGATCGCCGTGCTCGGGAGCTTCACTCCCGAGTTCTGAGAGGCGATCTCCGGGTCGTTCCACGTGGTGACCTTGCCGGTGAAGATGTCAGCGATCGTCTTGGCGTCGAGGTCCAGGGAGTCGACACCCGACAGCTTGAAGGCCACCGCGATCGGGCTGACGTACGCCGGCACCTCGATCGGGTCGGCACCACACTGGCCCTTCGCGGCGCTCAGCTGGTCGCTGGTGAGGTAGGCGTCGCTGCCGGCGAACGAGTAGGCACCGCTGGAGAAGTTCTCGACCCCGGTCCCGGACCCGACCTCCTCGTAGTTGATGGTCGTGCCGCTGTTCGCCTTCTGGTAGTTGGCTCGCCAGGTCTGCTCGGCCGTTGCCTGCGCGGTCGACCCACCTCCGTTCAAGGTGGTGCCGCCACCGCCGCCGCTGGCGCTGCTGCTGTCGTTCTTGTCGCCACAAGCCGTCACCGTGACGCCCATCGTGAGAGCCGCGACGGCCGGCAGGGCGATGCGGCGGAGAGAAGAGGTGTTCACGTGAGTTGCTCCTGAGTCGATGCGTCTCGGATATCTCGGAACCTAGGCACGCGAGGTGGACGGTCATGGCGGCACCGGTGAACGCGGAGTGAACTCAGGACGCCCAGATCGGTACGCGCCTTCCCCCGTGGGTCGACGGCCACATGAACACCAGTTGTTCGCCTGCAGCGGGGCACCTACCCCAGGCACCCTGGCCCGGTTCGGCCAGGTAAAAATTTCCGTTTAGTAGTGCGCTTCGGCACTGGATCTTTTACGTTGCTGGGCGGGGGTACGACGTCCGTTGGGGTTGGTCAGGAAGGAACCCGGCAATGCCTCGGATCGCCCCGGCGATCGGTGTCGTGCTCGCTCTGGCGGCCGTCTCGGTGCCCGCAACCCCTGCTTCCTCGGCCCTGGCTGCCCCCGGGCAGCCGGTCGTCTCGGCCTGGTCGGGCGACTCCTTGCGGGAGTCGACCGGCTCGGTGACGGGGTCGAGGTCGACGTTGCGGGGGATCGGGTTGGACTCCGGCGCCCCGGGTGTCTCCTACATCCACGTCAGCTGGAACTGGATCAAGACCGCGACCGGCTACCGGATCCAGGTCTCGAAGAAGAAGGACTTCTCCGCGGTGGTGACCACCCAGAAGAAGAAGAACAGCGACCGCCGTCCCGCCGGCGGCCGCGAGGCCACCACCGTGGGCCACCTCAAGGACGCCACCTACTACTGGGTCCGGGTCCGCAAGGTCAAGGGCAGCCACAAGTCGCCCTGGTCGGCACCGCTCAAGGTCGCGACCAAGGCCCACTGGCCCGACCCGATCACCCGCACCGCGGGCCGGCTGGGCCCCCAACCCGGCACCACCACCATCCACTGGGAGTCCGACGGCGGCCACACCGACTTCTTCCGGATCATCACCGCCCTGACCCCCTTCGGCTCCTCCGGCACCCCCAAACAGGGCCGCCACTCCACCACCTTCAAGGTCTCCGGCGGCAAACGGAACCTGACCCTGACCCCGGCCCAGACCAGCCAGGCCGGCGCCGCCCTGAGCACCGGCCGACACCTCTTCTTCCGGGTCACCGCGGTCCGCTCCGGCGAGGCCGACACCCAAGCCCGCCCCTACCAACACCTCAACTCCACCACCATCACCGGCCACGACTCCACCGGCACCGGCGCCAACCTCCGGTTCGCCAGCTACAACGTCCACACCGCCTCCAAGGACGTCTCCGGCCACCCCTGGAAAGACCGCGCCCCCCTGGTCGCCAAGAACCTGGCCAACGCCCACCCCGCCATCGTCGCCCTCGAGGAAATGGTGCCCAACATGTGGGACAACCGGGCCGGCGGCATCGGCCTGGACGCCGCCCTGGGCAACACCGGCCTGGGCCGCTACAAGCTCACCCGCGAGACCGCCTACGGCAACGCACCCGGCGACGCCCGCATCCTCTATGACCCCCACCAGGTCACCATGACCAGCACCTGCGACCCCACCACCATCAGCTGCGCCATCACCATGCCCGACCCCGACGGCACCCCCCGCATCGCCGCCTACGCCCGCTTCAAAGACCTCGCCACCGGCCAAGAGTTCTGGTTCGTCTCAGCCCACCTCAACCCCGGCAACAACGCCACCACCGACGACCTCCGCGGCCGCCAAGCCCACACCATCATCGACGCCATGAACACCCTCAACCGCCAAGACCTCCCCATCATCATCGGCGCCGACCTCAACAGCTCCCAAACCAGCAAAGGCACCGACGCCCCCCACACCGCCTTCCTCCAAGCCGGCTACTACAACACCACCGCAGCCGCCACCCAGACCAACCTCCAATACAACAGCGTCAACGCCTACAAAACCCCCGAACACCCCTCCAACTACGGCTTCGGCAGCATGATCGACGCCATCCTCACCCACGGCCTCACCGGCGCCACCACCTTCAAACAATGGCGCACCGGCACCCCCTACCCCTCCGACCACAACCTCATCACCACCAACCTCCGACTGCCCTGATCCGAGCGTGGGAGGCCGTTGACGGGTCAGCCGAGGTGCCGCTCGAGGGCGCGCACCCGGCCCCGCCGGTGGTGAACGACCACGAGCTCGCCGGTGGACTGATGCTCGACGGGGACTCCGATCGCGTCGTAGACGGCCGGCAGCACCGGCCGGTGTGTGCACAGCACCGCGTCCTCCCCCGCGTGCAGCAGCTCGTCGACGACCTCCAGGACCGAGCGGCTCGTCGCGTTCTCCTCGGACAAGCTGTCGGACCGGGTCAGCGGCCAGCCGGTGCTCTCCGCGTACGGCGTCACGGTCTCGACGCACCGCGTGCTCGAGGAGCTCACGATCCGGGTCACGCCGTAGGCCGCGAGGAGCGGCACCGCCGCACGTGCCTGCGCGGCGCCGGCCACGAGCAGCGGCCGCTTCCGGTCGTCCTTGCGCCAGGCCTTGCGGGAGCGAGCTCTGCCGTGCCGGAGCACGACCAGCACACGCGTCTTCTTCCCCGTGGCCAGTGCCTCGCGGAGGGTGGCCCGGTCGCGGCTGTAGGTGAGCCGCTTCTCGGCCTTGTCGACGGGCACCCAGTCCACCTCGTCGATCTCGGCGTTGACCAGGTAGCCCGACACGTCCGGGTCGCCGATGACGCGGCCGACCCAGTAGTCGACCACCTTGGTCGAGGGTCCGTTCCGGTAGGCCTGACGGGCGAGCGGCACCCCGAGGCGGACGCGGATCCCGGTCTCCTCTCCCACCTCGCGGACCGCCGCGACCGCGGCGAGCTCCCGGGGGTCGAGCTTCCCCTTGGGGTACGACCAGTCGTCGTAGGCCGGCCGGTGCACGAGCAGCACGTGCCCCCGGCGGAGCACGACGGCACCCGCGGCCCGGACCTCAGCGCGCCTCGACGTCGGGGGCATGCGGCTAGTCTCACATCACTTCCACGGGCGGTCACGGACGGGTCTGGGGCCGGGTGAGGAACGGTGCGCGCGTGCCGAGACGGCTCTGGTTCGTCGTCGCGGTCCTGGGCGCCGTCGCCCTGGTCGGGGGCTACCTGTGGTGGCGTGGTGCAGACCGCGCCTCCTTCGCCTGGGCCGTCGACCACGCCCCCGCGGGTGCAGAGCGGCTGTCGTGGACCGACTGGGCGGCCGTCCGTGAGCGTGAGGGCGTTCACCTCTCGAGCGGCTCGGACGTCTCGCAGGTCCGGCACTTCCTGAACGCGGCGTACGACGACGACCTGAGCTCCAGGTCGGCCCTGACCACCTCGACGGTCGTCCTGCAGGAGAGGTTCGGGTTCTCCCCCGCCACCGCCGACTGGGAGCTCTTCAGCCAGTCGGCCCAGGGCGCGGTGGTGCTGCTGCACGTCCCCTCAGGACTCCTTGACCACGTCGCCGAGCGCCTGCGCGGGCTGGGGTACGGCGAGCCTGTCCGGGCCGACGGGGTGTGGGCGGGCGGGGAGGACCTGCTCGCCTCGATCTCGCCCGCGCTGACAGGGGAGCTCCAGTACGTCGCACTCGACCGCGACGACTCGCTCGTCGTGATGTCCGACTCGGCGTCGTACCTCGTCGTCGCGACGGCCGCCGTGCGTGGCAGCGGGCCCCGGGCCACGGGGTTTGGGCCGGTGGTCGAGGACGCCGGCGAGCCGATGTCGGCGGCCGTCTACAGCGGCGACTACGCCTGCGGGGCGCTGGCCATGGCGCACGCGGGGGCGGCCGACCGCGCGCAGGGCCGGCGCCTGCTGGCCGCGGCCGGACGGGTGGAGCCGTACTCGGCGATCGCCATGACCGACGAGCCGGACGGCGACGTGCGGGTGGCATTCGAGTTCGCCGACGACACGGCCGCGCGGACCAATGCCGACACCCGCGCAAGGCTCGCTCAGGGGCCGGCGCCCGGCCAGGGTGGGACCTTCGCCGACCGGTTCCGGGTGACCTCGGTGTCGGCCACGGGTTCGCTCGTGGTCATGGAGCTCGCCCCTCGCGCGGGCGCGTCCGTGCTGTCGGACGTGAGCACCGGGCCGGTGCTGTTCGCGACCTGCTGACGGGCTGCTGGCGGTGGCCCGCGGGGCGGCGTCCGAGCGGTCAGGCGGGCTGCCCCGGGACCACTCCCAGGATCTCGTCGATCTCGGCGCTCGTCAGGTGCTCGTCGGTCTCGCTGGCCGCGATGATCAGGTTCGTGGTGAGCTCGACCTCGCCCAGGAGGTCGCTGTCCTCCAGCGACACGTCGAACTGGTCGGGCACGAGACGGCACTCCTTGCGAACCTACGGGCTTCGGGGCTCTGGCCAACCGGTCAGTTATCCAGGCTTCCCGGCCCCGAGTGTCCCCAAACTCGAAAATACCGCTTGGTCCTGACAAACCGGAAGGACCCCACCGGGCCCGGTGGAGTCCTTCCGTCTGTCGAGATGATGCAGGACGTCAGATGGGACGGACGTTCTCCGCCTGCGGGCCCTTCGGGCCCTGGGTGACGTCGAACTCGACCTTCTGGTTCTCGTCGAGGGACTTGTAGCCCTGCGACTGGATGGCCGAGTAGTGCACGAAGACGTCGTCTCCGCCGTCCTCCTGCGCGATGAAGCCGAAACCCTTCTCGGCGTTGAACCACTTCACGGTGCCTTGAGCCATGTTGCTCGTTACTCCTGTTGTTCGGAACGACGGGCCGTCACTGCGACGACCCTGCACCAGATGCGGTGACACGTCGCTCCGACTTGCATGGGTGGCACCCACGAAAGAGAACGCCGTTGGATCACGAACTCCGCTGGCGCAAACCTGCTGGAACCTGCACCTGCTGCGATGGCGAGCCTACCAACCCACGGGGCCAGGGGAACCATCGCCGCCCATCTGATCCCGGCACGGGGTCCGGGCTGACGTGCTCGGGTTCCGTGCCCGGACCGCCTCGGTGGCGTGCTGCCGGACTGCTATCGCAGCGATGGCGGTCACGATGACCACCGCTCCGACCCACTGCCGTGGCTCCAGCCGCTCGCCGACCAGGTATCCGGCTGCGAGTCCGAAGGCCGGGATGAGCGGCAGGAACGCGCCGGCGTACGACGCAGGAACTCGTCGCAGTCCCGAGACGAAGAACCAGAAGCCGAACCCGTAGTACAGGACACCGGAGGCGGCCGCTACCGGTACGACTGTGATGCCTAGCCCGCCGGGCGTCCAACCGACACCGCCGACGAGCGCGACGACCGACGCGAGGACGGCCGCGAACCCGAGCGCTGCGGCCTGCTGAGCCAGCACCACGGTGAGTGACGAGTCGTCGAGCAGCAGACGTCGCGTCAGGACCGAGTAGAGGGCGCAGAACGCGACGGACACCAGGGTGAGGGTGATGCCGCGCAGGTCTCCGGCGGCGCCGGGCTCATAGACGACCAGCATCACCGCCGCCAGGGCGACGGCCAGCCCCGACGCGAGCCCGAGGGAGATGTGCTCACCGAGGAGGAGCACGGCCAGGGCCAGGATGACGATCGGCTCGAGGGCCCACAGCAGGACCGACATGCTGGCGGTGATGGTCGTGAGCCCGACCAGGCCGAGGGCATAGGCGATGCCGGGATTGAGGACTCCGAGCCCCGTCAGTCGACGCATCGTCGGCGTCCAGGAGAACCTCTCACGACGGGCAAGGCAGACCAGGAGCATGAGCAGGCAGCTGGCGGCAAGCTGAACGGGGAGGAGCGTGAGCGGACCGACGTCGTCGACGACCTGCTTGGAGACGACGGTGCCGAGACCCCAGCACGCAGCAGCGGCGATCAGGGCCGCTACCGCGCCTGGAGCTGCGGGCGCGCGAAATGAAGGGTGTGGGTGCATGGGAGAAGCTCCGAACGAGGATGAGGGAGTGGGCAGGGCTGAGCGACGCCGCCCGCAGGCGGCGCTATCGCAGGTCCGCCGAGTCCTCAGCCTCACAGCAGTCGTAGGCAGGCGCCCGGCACGGCTTCGCGGGCCGACGCGAGGGCACCTGTCCCGCCTTCGCGTCCCGCTGCGTGCGGTGGGCTGCCCGGACACGCGCATCCGCGCGGCGCTGGACGCGTGCGCGTCGGGAGACCTCAGGCATCCGCAACCACGCTCCGCCGTCCGACGCGGACGAGGAGGTCCTCCGTCTCGAAGGTCTCCCACGTCCGCGGCATGGCCTCGAACGTCGCGTGTCGGGCCGCCATACCGGCCGGGTAGATGCCCTCGACGGCGGGTCGGTCCTCCCCTGTCATATGCACGATGGCCACCGTCGTCGCGGCGTCCGGCGCGGCGGCTGCTCGGTCGGCACTCATCCGGACCCGCTCATGCCGAGACCGCGGCGGTGGAGATCACGTTCGCCAGAGCGGTCAGTGCCGCCGGGGACACCCGGTAGTAGGTCCACGGGCCTTGCTTCCGGTCGGCGTACACGAGGCCGGAGTCGGTGAGCTTCTTCATGTGGTGCGAGACCGTGGGCTGGCTCAGCTGCACGGCCTCGGTCAGGTCGCAGGTGCAGGCCTCGTAGTTCTCGTTGGCCAGCATCAGTGACAGGATCCGGAGCCGCGCCGGGTCCGCGATCGCCTTCAGCTGGCCCGCCAGGGTCCTGGCGTCCTCGACCGACAGGGGCGCGGACGCGAGCGGAGCGCAGCACAGCGCGGGCTGGGTGTCGAGGACCGGATGTTGCGTCACCATGCCTCCATCGTGCCATGACATCGGTGAACGTCAATGAAGCCAGGTCAGATGGCCGAAACTTTCTGGCGCAGACCCTTGCATCGACGTTCATCTATGGCAGGATAGCCGTGTCATCGACGATTGTCGATGTATTCGCCACCGCCGACCAGGAGAACACGATGCCCAGGCCCCGACAGAGTCACCCGCACGCCGCAGACCACCTGCCGGACACGCTCGCGGGGTATCTCGCCCTGCAACGGGAGGCCGACCTGGCCCGGGCCGCAGCCCGCTCGACCACGACGCCGGTCACCCACAGTCCTCGCTCCGCGGTCTCGCGGTCCCACGCACGTGATGTCACCAGGCGGTACCGCAGGCTGTTGTCGGGCGCCACCATCACCCGCCGGCGGGCGCGACCAAGCCCCGTCGCGTGCGGCGTCTCCCGTCTCGTTCCCGCCCCGCCGGGTGCCGGTGTGGCCGAACTGGCCTGCTGCGCCTGACCCGACCTCGAGCACATCCCACGACCACTCACGAAGGAGAACCCGCATGTCCCGCCTGCAGCTCGCCCTGAACGTCGACGACATCGACGCCGCCGTCGAGTTCTACTCGACCCTCTTCGACACGGTGCCGGCCAAGCGGCGGCCGGGCTACGCGAACTTCGCCATCGACGACCCCGCGCTGAAGCTCGTCCTGTTCGAGAACCCCTCCCAGACCGGAACGCTCAACCACCTCGGCGTCGAGCGCATGTCGATGGCGGAGGTCGAGGCCGAGGCCGGCCGACTGGAGGCCGCCGGGCTGACCCTGGACGTCGAAGGCGAGGTCGTCTGCTGCTACGCCCGACAGGACAAGCACTGGGTCACCGGCCCGGATGGGCAGAGATGGGAGAACTACGTCGTTCTCGCCGACGCGCTCCCAGAGCTCGAAGGGGAAGCCGACACCGATGCAACCCACCGGTCAGCAGGCGGATGCTGCGGCAGCGCGACCGACGAGGCCGGGCAGCCCGCCCCCGCGACGGCCTGCTGCAGCTGACCGCACACCCGTGATCCCTCGGCGCCTCTGAGCGGTCATGCTGGCGCTTCCCGGCGACCGGGGAGGCATGTGGATTCGTCATCGCTTCCGCGCCGGTCCGACGGCTCAGCGGGACCGCTGGGCTGCTGAGCTCCGAGAAGGTCCAGCCCTCGATCCGTCCGGCGTGGCGAGAAGCTGGTGAGTTTCGTACCGCGACAGCGGCGCGCTCACCGGAGTAGGAAAGCTGAGCAGCCAATCCGAGAATTCCGCCGCCCGCGACCCGATCGACCTGTCCCGTCCCGCCTCGGCATGTCGCCATCCGATGGTTCGCAGACCGAGGGGCGGTCACATGCCCCGCGTCAGGATCGGATGGCCGCCAGACGCCGCTGGCTCGCGATGTCGTCGAAAGCGCCACCCAGGAGAGTCAGGCGCCCAGAGACACGTATGTCGAGTACTCCGGGGAACCACGGACCCGAGGTAGGAATCGTCCGCGCGTTGACCAGACCGGAGTCCCGATTCAGGAACGCGATCATCGGATGAGGCTGCAGTTCGACGTGGCCGAAGTGACCGCCGATCACGAGGCTGGCGCCCGCCACGGCGACGGCGTCGATCTCGCCGTCCGTATCGGCGCTCCAAACCGTGCTCCCGGAGGGCCAGCGGTAGGCACGTGCGACGCCACCGGGCCCGTCGATACCGGCGTACACGGTGGCCTTCTTCACTGCCAGGTCGCGGACCGGACAGATGTCCGAGCACACCGATGCAGGCTTCCACTTGGTGACGTGCCCATGCACGGCGACCGCACCCAGGTTGATGCGTGCATGGTTGACCAGCTCATGGAAGTGACCACCGACCAGGACAGCATGACCCCCCGGGGCCCGCGCCAACGAGAAGATCGGCCCGTTGGCCCCGCGGGGTTTGGCCGGCCAACCTCGGACAGGTTTCCGCATGCGGTTCAGGGCGAAGAGCCGTGCTCGATGGACGCCGTTGACGGCAGTGAAGTTACCGCCGACGTAGAGCCTCGTTCTCATATGGAGCAAGGCAGACACCGTGCCGTTGACCTGTGCCTTCCAGTGCTTGACCAGATGGCCGTCGGTCATCCGGACAGCAGCCAGATGGCGCCTCGTCGAACCGTTGACCTCGGTGAAGTCGCCTCCCAGGTAGAGGTTGCCCCTGAATACGGCGAGGCTGCGCACCGTTCCGTTGACCCGCGGGTGGAACTTTGTGACCAACGCGCCCGTCTTGCGGTGTAGCGCCATGATGCGGACGCGTCTTACGTGCTCGCCCTGGGGACCGGTCACGCGAGTGAAATCTCCTGCGACGAAGATCCGCTTCTTGCGGATTGAGATCGCCATTACTGTGCCGTCGGGTCGCCACATGCCGTCGCGCACCGCGCTGACCCTGGTCCCAGTTCTGTCGACAGCTGGTGCTGCCTGGGTAGACGTGAGCGGCAGGCCCGCGAGAGTGCCGGCGATGAGGCATCCAACGCATGCGGCCACTGCTTGGCGGAGGTGAGACGACACTTTCTGTTCTCCCGAAATCGAAGGATGCAACGTCGCGGCGGAGACCGATGCCTGGTCGGTTGACGGCAAGGAGCCAGACCCGTGCGTGCCGGTCCCGTGACCGCATTGCGGCACAGCATAGGTCGCGGTGCCGAAGACGGATTCGCCCATTCGGGTGAATGGACGACGCCACCGGCCGGACCGTCCTGACGGGCTCAACGTGGTCAGGAAGGCCACCAGGCCGGCAGCCAGCAGGGCGTCAGCGGCACGGCGCACCAGATGGACGTCGAGGTCGGCGAGGTCGGTCACTCTCAACGGGAGGACCTCCATTGGCGAGGGCGAGAATTCAAAGCATGGCTATCCCCGCCTCAGAGCGGCCGCGCCCCAACGCGGGAGTAGAGCCCCCGCGCGCCGAGCCGTGGTTCGTTGATGACGACGATGTCGGCACGCAGGCCCTGCTCACCACAGCCGAGGACGACGTGCATCAGGGCGGGGCATCTCCCCGCTCTACCGCCTTCTGTCAGGCGTCCCGCCTCGGCGCCATGGGTCGCCATCTTCCTGCCCGCCGCCATCATGGACGACGCTCTGCCAGACTTTCCCTCACGTGCACCGGCCCGATGCCGCCTGCCCCAGGGCGTCCGACGCCGAACTTGTCGCGCCTCGAGAGACCACGCGGCCGCGACTCCTAGACTGGTATCCGTCCAGCCGTTGACCGAACGCTGGCGAAGAGGCGTGACCTTGTTCCCCACAGGCGATTTTCGCACCTCCCGGGGCCCTTAGCTCAATTGGCAGAGCGGTGGACTTTTAATCCATGGGTTGTGGGTTCGAGTCCCACAGGGCCTACCACCTGCACAGGCGCGAGTACTCGCTCCTGCACCACGGTGGCACTCTCGGAGATGCACGCACGGCTCTCCCCGGCGACCGTGGCGAAGAACTAGAGGACTCTGCAGCAGCTCTTCGGGTGGCTGAGGGCTATGACGTGTCCCTTGACGACGCGCTCGCCATCTGAGGCAGCGACGACGACGCGCTCGACGCCGACCAGCGAACCGTGCTCGAGGTAGCCGCTTGCCGATGCGCTGCTATAACAGCCGGGGTGCGGCGGCTCACACCTGTCCCGACGGCTCGACAACGACGCGGTGGGCTCCATGACCGGGCGACTGAACACAGCGAACGACTTCGCCGGTGACGGCATCAAAGAGGTCATGACGAGGACTACGCCTCTCGGCCTTGCCGCGTTGGTCACGGCCTCTGCCCTCATCGGCACGCTCGCCCCCTCGGTGGCGGCCGACGCCGACCGCGGCGCGCGGGTGGAGCCGCTGCACACCCTCGGCCACGTGTCCTATGAGTCAGCCGACGCCCTCACCGTCACGACGCGAGGAGTGGCGGTGGCCCTCTGGCCGTCCGGCCCCCTCGACGCCGGCAGCCTCAACATCATTCATGCCTCGATACGCCGTCCTGGTCACGGCTGGACCCCGGCACGACGGGTCGGCAGCTCGCCGGCAGGGGAACCGGTTCACGTGGTCCCGCTCGCCGGTGGGCGGGCCGCCGCGACCTGGCTCAGCTCGAGCGGTGCGGTGGTCCTGCGGATGTGGCGTCCCCACACCGGATGGGCTCCGCGGAGGGTTCTCGCGCCCTTGAGGTCGGCACCAGGGGTGCCGGCGCTGGCCTCCGACCCGGCCGCTCGCACCTGGGCGGTCGGCTGGGCGCAGGGCACGGGCTCGCTGACGGGGACCGAGATCCGCGTCGTCGTCCATCGCGGGGACCGGAGGAGGTCGACCGTGCTCACCACCGGCGACTGCCCCTCCAGCTTGGGCAGGCTCGCCGTGGGTGACCGCCGCGACGTCGTCGCGACCTGGACCGACGTCGAAGGGACGTGCACCCTCGCCGAGAGCCAGGCCGTGGCGAGCGTCCTCGTGGCCGGCACGAGCGCCTGGACCACGCAAGCGATCGGCGGGTGCGACTCCTTCTGCCCCTCTCTCCAGCCTTTCCGGCAGGCCGGCAGGTTGGCCCTCGCCGAGCACACCTTCACCGAGGTGCGGGGCGCCCTCCACCGGGGCACGACGTTCTGGAAGCACGACGGCAGCGGCCACTGGACCCGCCGGCCGGGCGACTACCCGTTCGTGATCTCCGACGTCGTCGCGAACGACCGGGGCGACCTCGTCACGTGCGCACGGGAGCGTCACGAGCAGCTGTACGTGCGCCCTGCCGGGGGTGCCTGGCGACGCGTCGAGCTGCCCGGTCTGCGTGCGGACGCCTGTGCCGTCAACGATCACCGGCGTGTGGCCGTCATCGGGAACCGGATGTCCGGCACCCGTCGGCTCGCCCTCATGTGGGGCCGGGTCCGCCAGTCCACCCTGACCCACCAGCACGTGTTCCGGGCGGGTCGACGCGGCTCGATCGGCACGTCACCGCGCGTGGCGCTCACCGCCTCCGGGGTGGTCACCGGTCTAGCCACGGCCATCCGGGACGGGAAGCGCCCACGGCTGCTCGGGATGCGTGCGGTGCTCAGCGCCACCGCTCCTCGCGAACCCGCTGGCTGATCACCTTCGGCGCGTGCCATCTGCGGACTTGGTCCCGCTCGGGATCGTTGGCGGTCTCATCAGTGCGCCTCCAGCCACTGCGCAGCGGCACGGCGTTGAGCGCGAGCGTTCGAACTTCACTCACGGTAGACACGTGCCCCTCGTCGACGCCGCTCAGGCTGACGTCGGTCCCGAGACGTCGAGAGTCGTTCAGGTCCAGCCGGAACGGCCTCCCGATTGGTCCTCTGACCTGGCCGTTTGTAGGTTGGGATAGGCGAAGGTCGGCGAGACCCGATCAATTGCCAGGGCCCAGCAGGCAAGCCTTCTCAATCGGTTGGGTTGTGGGTTCGAGTCCCACAGGGCCTACGTGGGTGATGCGTTCCTCTACGCGAGCGTCCGTACGCCGTTCGGGCGGTACGCCGGCGCGCTCGCGGACAGCCGGCCCGACGACCTGGCCGCGATCGTCGTCCGCGAGGTCGTCCGGCGCGCTCCCGGCCTCGACCCGGCCGACGTCGCCGACGTGATCCTCGGCTGCGCCAACGGCGCTGGCGAGGACAACCGCAATGTCGCCCGGATGGCGGTCCTGCTCGCGGGCCTCCCCGTCTCGGTGCCGGGGGTGACGGTGAACCGGTTGTGTGGGAGCAGCCTCCAAGCGGCCATGGACGCTTCGCGCCTGGTGGAGACCGCAGATGCGTCGGTCGTCGTCGCAGGTGGGGTCGAGTCGATGACACGGGCGCCCTGGGTCCTGCCGAAGAGCTCCCGCCCGTTCCCCGCCGGCAACCAGACCCTGGTGTCCACGACCCTGGGCTGGCGTCTGGTGAACCCGCGGATGCCCGAGGAGTTCACAGCCTCGCTCGGGGAGTGCAACGAGCAGCTGGCCGACGCGCTCGGCATCGGCCGCGATCGCCAGGACGCCTTCGCGGTGCTGTCCCACGGGCGAGCGGCGCGGGCCTGGGCGGACGGCTTCTACGACGACCTGGTGCTACCGGTGGACGGACTCGAGAGGGACGAGGGCATCCGGCCTGACGCCACCACCGAGACCCTGGCCGGGTTGAAGCCGGCGTTCCGTCCCGATGGGAGCATCACCGCCGGCAACGCCTCGCCGCTCAACGACGGTGCGGCGGCCGTCCTCGTCGCCACGGAGGACGCGGAGCTCGGCATCGACCCCGTGGCGCGTTTCGCCGGGCGAGGTGCTGCGGCACTCGAACCGCAGAGGTTCGGGATCGCGCCCGTGGAGGCCGCCGAACGGGCGCTGGCCGCCGCCGGGATCGGCTGGTCGGACGTAGGGGCCGTGGAGCTCAACGAGGCGTTCGCCGTGCAGTCCCTCGCCTGCCTCGACGCCTGGAAGATCGACCCCGACATCGTCAACACGCGAGGTGGGGCCATCGCGATCGGTCACCCACTCGGTGCGTCCGGCGCTCGGGTGCTCGGCACGCTTGCGAAGGTGCTGGTCGAGCGGCGAGAGCGCTGGGGGCTTGCCGCCATCTGCATCGGCGTCGGCCAGGGCCTCGCGGTCGTCCTCGAGAACGTGACCCTCGCCTGACAGGCGGGTCGCCTCCTCGGTCAGGTCATCGAGTCCGCGCCGGCTGGCCCCGCTCCCCGGAGTCGGTGAGCCGGATCTCGGCCAGGGCGCGGTCCTCGAGCTCGCGGCGTCGCTGGGCCGCGACCGCAGGGTCCGGGCCGGGGACGTCTTCGCCGTTCGACACCAGTCCGGCCGCGCCACCCTCGAGGCGGGTCAGCGCCTGGCGACCGAAGACCTGCTGCTCGGTCGTGGTGCGTTCCGACCGACCTCGCCCGATGAAGGAGACGGCCCAGTGGCCGAGAGCGGACACGCGGTTCTTGAACCCGGTCAGGTAGAGGAGGTGGACGACCAGCCACAGCAGCCAGGCGACGAAGCCCGTGAGCCTGAGCCGGCCGATCAGTGCCACTGCTCGGAAGCGGCTGATCGTCGCCATCGATCCCTTGTCGACGTAGCGGAACGGCTTCTGGGGTGGCTTTCCGGCCAGCCGTCGCTCTATCTCGGCGGCGGCGTACTTGCCGCCCTGGATCGCGACCTGGGCGACACCCGGCAGGTGATCGAGGTCGATCATGTCCCCCACCACGAACACCTCGGGATACCCAGGGAGGGTGAGGTCGGGGTTCACCCGGATGCGTCCGGCCCGGTCCAGCGGCGCCCCGGTCTGCTCCGACAGGGTCTCGGTGAGGGACGACGCCTGGACGCCGGCGGCCCAGATCTTCGTGGCCGCCGCGATCCACTCGGTGCGGCCGTCCTGGTACTGCAGCACCAGGCCCCGTTCGGTGACGTCGGTGACCATGGCACCGAGCAGGACCTCGACACCCAACTTCTCGAGCTGCACCTTGGTCTTGGCCCCGAGCACCGCACCGAACGGTGGAAGCACGTGGCCGGCGGCGTCGATCAGGACGATCCGAGCGCGCCTGGTGTTGATGGCATGGAAGTCGCGTTGGAGGGTGCGGTGCGCGAGCTCGACGATCTGACCGGCCATCTCGACGCCCGTCGGGCCCGCGCCGACCACCACGAAGGTCAGCAGCGCGTCGACGTCCTCCCCACGCGAGGCACCCAGCTCGGCGAGCTCGAAGGCGCCGAAGATCCGGCCGCGCAGCTCGAGTGCGTCGTCGATGCTCTTCATGCCGGGGGCGAACTCGGCGAACTCGTCATGACCGAAGTACGACTGTCCCGACCCGGCAGCAACGATCAGAGAGTCGTACGGCGTGACCGTCGGGCGACCGAGTACCCGCGAGGTCACCGTCCGGGCCGCCAGGTCGATGTCGGTGACCTCGCCGAGCAGCACCCGGGCGTTGCGCTGACGTGCCAGTACCTCACGCGTGGACGGCGCGATCTCGCCCTCGCTCAGGATCCCGGTCGCCACCTGGTAGAGCAGCGGCTGGAACAGGTGGTGGCTGGTCCGGGCCAGCACGATGACGTCCACGTCCGCGCGCTTGAGGGCCTTCGTGCTGAACAGACCACCGAATCCCGACCCGATGACCACGACCTGGTGCCGACGCGCCGGTGCGACATTCTCCATGCCTTCACGATCCTCCTCGGGCTCTCTCGTGCCACAATCGGGGGGACCGTCTCGTGGCTCACACTCATGGGGGGCATGGAACAGAAGTGCGAGATGAGGTTTCAGGCGACTTTCCACCGGGTACACGAGCCGGGACTGGCGCGGCTCTCGCGCCTGACCACGTGGAGAGACCGTGCCGCTAAATCGACCGGCGGAGCCGCTGGCCCCTGGACCCCGGGGCGCGGCTCAGGCGCGCCGGTGGGTGGCGGAGGTGTGCGGGGAGATCGGTCGCAACGACCTGCGTGAGAACGCCGAGCTGGCCATGTCCGAGGTCGTCACCAACGCGATCCTGCACGGCGTGGGCCCGGTAACGGTGCGGCTGCGCGGCACCCGTGACCATCCGCGGGTCGAGGTACGCGACGCCTCTCCCGAGCCGCCGGCCCTGACCGCCGACGACAAGATCCCGGAGCTCATCGACGACCTGCCGACGTTCGGACGCGGCCTCTCGATCGTCGCCAGCTTCAGCGAGGCCTGGGGGGCCGAGCGTGACGGCGACGGAAAGCTCGTCTGGTTCGTGCCGTCGGCCGCTCCTCCCGAGAAGCCGGCTCCGGGCGTGGTACTCGGCTGGGACGACGAGTCCGACGAGCCGTCGTTCGCCAACGAGGAGACCATCGTCGTCCGCCTGCTCGAGGTACCGGTGGGCCTCCTGCAAGGCACCCTCGCCCACGGGGCAGAGCTGCGTCGGGAGCTCCGGCTCCTCGCCGTGGCCCACCAGGACACCTACCCGGTGGCCTCCGACCTCTCGGCCTACTTCTCGGCCCTGGCCCGCGACTTCCGGTGGCAGCTCGGCGGCGACGCGCTCATCAACGCGATCCACGCTGGTCATCGCACGGCCGACATCGACGTCCGCGCCCCGGTCGACTCGGCCGACCGCTTCACCCGGCTGCTCGAGCTCTATGACCTCGCCGACGCCTTCTGCCGCAACGAACGTCTGCTGACGCTGGCGCGAAGCCCGGAGCAGGTGGAGTTCCAGACCTGGCTGTTCGGTGAGTTCGTCCGGCAGGCCCGCGGCGACGACCCCCGTCCCTGGCCGAAGAGCCGCGCCACGTCGCTCTCCCACGCTCACCCGTAGCCGAGCTCGTGGAGCCGGGCGTCGTCGATCCCGAAGTGGTGGGCGACCTCGTGCACCACGGTGATCCGCACCTCGCGCACGAGCTCGTCCTGGTCCTGACACATGTCGAGCAGGGGGTTGCGGAAGATCGTGATCCTGTCGGGTAGCCCGGTGTGGTCGACACCGCGCTCGGTGAGCGACACGCCGTCGTACACGCCGAGGAGATCCGGGTCGCCGGGCGGCGGGTCGTCCTGGACCAGCACCACGACGTTGTGGACGAGCCGAGCGATCTCATCGGGGATCTCGTCGAGGGCCAGCTCGACCAGCGCATCGAACGCGTCCGGGTCGAGCTCCATGCCCGGAGCGTAGCCACGTCCGAGACAGCTCCGAGTCTCGTACGACGCGCGCAGCGGCCGGAGGATGCAGGGCGACCCCGACGGGACTCGAACCCGCGGCCTCCGCCGTGACAGGGCGGCGCGCTAACCAACTGCGCTACGGGGCCTGGTGGCGCTCAGGCGTGACCACCGGAGCGGATGGAACTCTAACCCATCGGTCCGAACGCATCCCAATCGCGGGACCCCGGGCGCCCCGCCGCGCTGACCGAGCGCGTTCGGTACCCCCAACGGGATTCGAACCCGTGCTACCGCCGTGAAAGGGCGACGTCCTAGGCCGCTAGACGATGGGGGCCTGGTACCGGCCCGGCACGCTCCGGGCGCGCACAGCATAACGGCGACGCACCCGGCGAACGACGTGACGGGTCAGCCCAGGTAGCCCTCGACCGTGCTCTCCGAGCGCGGGGCGGCCTGGTCCGGGTCGGCGCCTGAGTCACGGAGCGCCTGGCGCTGACGCAGGAGGTCCCAGCACTGGTCGAGCTCGGTCTCCACACGCCGGAGGCGCTCGTGCTCCTGCCCGGCCGAGATCTTCCCGGCGGCCAGCTGCTCGCGCAGGGTGCGTTCGGTGCTCACCAGCTCGCTGATGTGTTGACGGATGTCGACGTCCTCGGCCATGTGCTCACGGTAGCCGCGCCTCTGGATGGTCGTGTCCCGGTCTTCGAGCCACTCGGTCGGCTCGGGTACTGTGTGCTGGCGCTTCGCCCCGCGGGGTGCACCCGGCCAGGTAGCTCAGTTGGTATGAGCGTCCGACTGAAAATCGGAAGGTCGGCGGTTCGACCCCGCCCCTGGCCACCGCATCGCCTGCCGGCGGTCCCACGGCAGATCCCCACTCGTCCGGCGCTCGTCGCGTCGCCTGCTCTGCACGCCTGCTCTGCACGCCTGTTCCGCACGCCTGTTCTGCACGCCTGTCGGCGGAGTCGGAAGGTAAAGAGTTTCCTGAACCCCTGCGGCGGGCGCGAGCGCGGCCCACCCTGATCACCGGGGGGTCGTACCCCCCGGCGACCCTCCTCGGCCGAAGCCTCTCTCGTCGCCGCGAGGTCCTCGCCGACTCCTGTTCGGGGCTGAGCTACGGCCAGCGTTCGGGAACTGGCCTGGAGGACCGGCAGCATGCCCCTGAGCCGACGTCGCAAGCATCGGGCAAGGATCTCCCACCGAGCGCAGGTGAGCGCAGGACTGACTGCGTTGGCGACCCTCGCCACCGTCACCACCGTCGTCCTGATCGTCGCCGGAAGTGTGCTCCTCCCCAGCAGCGCGATGATTGGCAAGCCCTACCGGCACCCGACGAGGACCATCAAGGTCCGAACGACGGTGACCGCCACCGCGACCGTGACCGCCACGGTGACCCCGCTCGCCCCGACCCAGACCGTCACGGCCACCCAGAACGTCGCGGGGCCGACCCAGACGGTGACGACCACCATCACCGTGAGCCCCACTGGCACCCCGGCCGAGGCGGCGACCACCTCGTCGACGGCCACACCGACCAGCTCGCCGACGGTGAGCGCCAGCAGCGCCCCCGGTACGGGGAAGCCGGGGATCGGGGTCTACATGTCGGGTAACAACTCGGGTCTGGACTCCTACACCTCGGGCTGGGCGGTGCAGCCGAACGTGGCGTCGTTCTACCTGAACTGGAACTCCTCGGTGCCCTCGCTGATGAAGTCCTACGCCGGTCAGGGCCGAGAGATCCAGGTGTCGCTGATGACCAAGATCAGCGCCGGCAACTGGGTGACCTGGAACAGCATCGCCAACGGCTCCCAGGACGCCCACATCATCGCGATGATCAAGGCACTCGACGCCCTCGGAACGCGGGTACTGCTGTCCCTGGACTGCGAGCCCGACGCCCAGTACGACGTCGGCGGCACCACCCCGGGCGTCGCCCAGGGCCAGACCCCCGCCCAGTACGTCGCGGCCGCCAACCACGTCGCGGACCTGGTCCACGCCAACGCCACCCACGTCGAGAGCTCGGTCCACCTCGCCGGGTTCCGCACCCCCGCCCTCGAGGCGTCCTTCCTGCCCGCCCACGCCAAGCTCGACAACATCGAGTGGGATCCGTACAAGACCGGCTCCCACCCCGTCAGCGAGACCGCCACCCAGCTGTTCGCCACCTACATCAACAACGTGCTGGTCCCCTACGGCTACGGCGACACCCCCCGCCACATCAACGAGACCGGGATCATGACCGACACCTTCTCCAACGGCGGATCCTTCACCACCCAGACCCAGATCGACTTCTACAACAGCATCCCCGCCGCCATGGCCACCGACCACATCGAGTCCGTGATCTGGTTCCGCGCCAACTCCGGCGCCCACGACTACATCCCCACCGACCCCACCGTCGACCAGGCCTTCGCCGCCATGACCGCCAAGACACTGGGCTGACCCGGCTGACCCGGCTGACCCGGCTGAGCCGGCTGACCGATTGAGCGCAGGTACTCAGCCCGGCTGAGCGCCGGAACCCTGAACAGGACGGGTCAGGACATGAGGCACTGTCCCCATGACGACGTACGCCGACCCCACCCGCTGCCCCGACTGCGGCGCGCTGCTGCCGCGACAGCCGCAGGTCTGCCCCGTCTGCGCGCTACCGCTCCTCGGCCCGGGCGCGCTCACCCTGTTCCGAACCCTCCAGGAGGCCGACCGCCTGCTCGGGGTCCTGCGTGAGCAGAAACGGCCGGCGCCGGTCGCGGCCGGCACCATGCCGCCGGGCTCGCCCCGCGAGGACGGCGGGACCCCACAGGCGCCAGGACGACCGGAGGCCGAAGGCTCGACCGTCCGCGTCAGCGGGTCGTCGGTCCCGCGGATCCTCCTGACGCTGGGGGCCCTCTGCCTGCTGGTCGCAGCCATCACGTTCCTGGCCTTCGCATGGAGCTGGCTGGGTGTCGGTGGTCGCACCGTCGTGCTGGTCGCGCTCACCGGTGCAGGTCTCGGCCTGTCCGTCACGCTGCTCCGGCGAGGCCTGCGCATGGCATCGGAGTCCCTGGCGGTCGTCGGGCTCGGGCTCGTGGCCCTGGACGTCGTGGGCGCCCGTCACGCCGGTTGGCTGGGCACGATCGACGATGCGGAGCTGACCCTCCTTGCGGGCACCGTGGTCGCCGCCGCGTCGCTCGTGCTGCTGGTGGGCACGGTCCCGCGTCCGCTGCTCGGGCCGGGTCTCGTGACGCCACTGGCCGTGCTGGTGGCGACGATCGGGGCGGAGTGGAACGCCGGCTCGCCGTTGCCGGCCGTGATCGCGCTCGCCGTCCTGCTCGGGCTCGGGCGGCTCGGCAGGGTCCTGCCCAGCGCGACGCTGACGGCCTCTGCGCTGACCACCAGCGTGGCGGTGTGGTTGTACGTGCTGGCCGCCGGGCTCGACGACACGGTCGACCAGCTCACGTTCGCCCATGTCTGGGGCGACGTCGCCGCCTGGCCGCTGCTCGCGTGCGTCGCAGTGGCTGCCCTGCTGGGCCCGACGACCGGCCTGCGCCACGGCGTCGATGTCACGGGGTACGCCGTCGCGGCGCTGCTCGGCACCTACGTCGCCGTCCTGCCGATCCTGGACAACCAGCCCGACGCGATCACGCTGGCGCTCGTGGCGGCCACCGCGGCGTGGACCGTCGTCCTGCTGGGGCTCCACGGCACCGGGCGGGCCGTGGCGGCGGTGGCCCTGGCCGGCTCCCTTCCGGTTCCGGTCGCTGTCGCCCTCGAGCTGCTCCGAGAAGCTGGCCGCGCCGTGACCGAGGTCGGGGACCCCTTCTCCAGATCCGTGGGCGTGCACGTGACTCCGCCGCCGCATAACGCGTCGGCGTGGCTTCTCCCGGTCACCTGCGTGGTCGTCACGGCCGCGGTGTGCGCCCTCCTCGCGCTCGTGGCTCCGTTCCCCCGTAGGTCCTGGATCCTCGGTGGTGCGGTCACCGCTGTCCTGGTCCCGGCCCTGGCCACGCCGCCGCTGTACGACGTCCCGTTGGCGCTCCCGGTCGGCCTGGCTCTGGGATTCGCCCTGGTGGCCCTGGTCACGGCGGAGCATCTGGACGGACAGCTCGCGGACGCGGTCCGCGCAGGGGCAGCGGTGCTGACGGTGCTCGCCGTCCTGGTCTCGACGCCCAGCGACGTGCTCACCTCGGTCTCTCTGGCCCTCCCCACCGTGGTTGCGGCCGTCCTGATGCGGCGAGCGGACCGCGTCGGCAGTGTGGCTGCGGCGTCGTTCCCGCCGGCGTTCGCCGGACTCGTGTGGGCGAGCCTGAACGTCGCCGGGGTCGACGAGCAGTACCGCGCCATCCCCGTGCTGCTGGTCCTCGGCGGCCTCGCGCTCTGGCGCTCGCAACCAGAGCTCGAGCTCTCCGCCGCGTTCGCCGGTGCCGTGGCGGCTGCCGGCGCCATCGCGTACGCGACGGACCCCTCCCTGGCTCTGGCGGTCCACCTGACGGTGAGCGGTGCCCTGGTCACGGCCTCCTCGATCATCCATCCCAGTCGCCGAGCGGCCGGCTGGCTCGGCGGGTTCCTGCTGGCCGCAGCGACCTGGGTCCGGCTCGCCGAGCTCGGCGTGCACACGCCCGAGGCCTACACCCTGCCCTCGGCGGCGGCGCTGGTCGGCGTCGGACTGTGGCGGCTGCGCCAGAACCTCGGCTCGGCGACCATCACGTTCCTGGCGCCGGGGCTCGCTCTGGCCACCGTCCCCTCCCTGGCGGCGACCCTGGTCGACCCCTACTCCTGGCGCGCCCTGCTGCTGGGCATCGCCTGCCTGCTGCTGGTCCTGGCCGGTGTGGGCGCGCGCTGGGGTGCGCCGCTCGTCGTCGGAGCCACGGTCGGCGGGCTGCTCGTGCTGCGCGAGCTCGCGCCGTACGCCGCCCACGTCCCGACCTGGCTGACGATCGGCGCCTCGGGCGCCGTCCTCCTGGTGGTCGGTGTCACCTGGGAGAGCCGGATCAACGACATGCGACGGGCGTCGCGGTACGTCGCCGCGCTGCGCTGAGCCGCCAACCGGAGGCCGGCCCTCAGTGCGCGGTCAGGAGCGGCTGCACGATCTGGCGCGCGGAGTGGATGCGGGACTTCACCGTCCCCACGGGGATGCCGAGCAGGTCGGCGATGTCGGCGTACTCCAGCTCCTGGACGTCGCGGAGCAGCAGTGGCTCGACGAGGGCGGGGTGGTCGAGGCCGAGCACCTCGAGCGCCTCGAGGAAGTCCAGCCGGCTGCCGGCGATCACACTGGTCGTCCGCGGGTCGGCGGCAGCAGGGAGCTCCTCGCTGGGCAGCTCGGCCGACCGCCGCTTCAGGCTCCGGTACGTCGAACGTGCGCTGTTCGACGCCACCGCGTGCAGCCACGTGGTGAAGCGGCTGCGACCGGCGAAGGTCTGGATCCTGGTCGAGACGAGCATCAGCGCGTCCTGGGCGGCCTCCTCGGCGTCCTCCGGGTACAGCAACATCCGGCCGCAGATCCGGCGTACCCGGGGCTGGATCTCGACGAGGAGCTCGTGCAGGGCCTGATGGTCGCCCTGCGCGGCCCTGGCCGCGAGCGCGTCGAGACTGTCCTGCGCGTCGGTCACCGTGCGCCCTCCGAGTTTGTACGGCTGATCAGGCACACTACCCATCGTGTCTCTGCCTGCTCGACTCGGCCGCCTCACGCAGGTCGAGCGACTCGGGGTCGGCGGGTTCGCCTCCGTGTGGCTCTACCGCGACGACGAGCTCCAGTCCGACGTCGCCGTCAAGGCGCTGGCCGACAACTGGGCCCAGCGTCTCGACATCAGGGACCGCTTCCTCGAGGAGGCGCGCATCCTCCGGCGCGCCGACTCCGACCACGTGGTTCGTGTCTACGACATCGGTGAGGCCGAGGGCACGCCGTACTTCGTGATGACGTACGCCGACCAGGGCACGGTTGCGAACCTGATCGACCGGAAGGGACGTCTGGAGCTGGACCGGACGGTCTCGGTGGTCACCCAGGCGGGCGCCGGGCTCGCCGTCCTGCACGCGCAGGGCTCCATCCACCGCGACATCAAGCCGGCGAACCTCCTGCTGCGCACCGACGGACCGGGAACGCGGGTGATGGTCGCCGATCTCGGCGTCGCCAAGGCGATGCTCCATGCGAGCGGTCTGACCCATGTCGTCGGGACGCCCGCGTACATGGCGCCGGAGCAGGCGACCGGAGGCGGGGTCGACGCGCGCGCGGACGTGTACGCGCTGGCGGCGGTGAGCTACCACCTGCTCACCGGCAGCGTGGCGCACTCGGGCACCATCGCCGACCTCGCTCACCTCGAACCGCCGGCGCCTCCGTCCGAGCTCGCCGAGCTCCCGGCAGGGGTCGACGAGGTCGTGCTGCGGGGGCTGTCGCCGGACCGTCGGGAGCGCTGGCCCGACGTGCGCTCCTTCGTCAACGCCTTGCAGGCGACCGCGCCGGAGCGCGCCCACACGCAGCTGGTGAGCCCGCCGGAGCTCGGCCGCGGGGTCATGGCCGACTCGAAGCCGACCGGTTCCCGGCTACTGCTCGCACTGGTGTGCCTGGCAGTGTTCCTGGCCTGCTTCGGCGGCGCGCTGGTGGTGACCCAGCAGCTCCGCTGAGCCCGGTTCCGCCTGTACGCCGTCGCCGCACTATCGTGCGAACCGGGCCACCCCACCCGCCGGTGCCCCGAGCTTCGCCATCCACCCGCGTGGCGCGACCGAAAGAGGACCCGATGTCTGCCGAGCCTGCCGAGCCCGCCGACCCCGCCGCGCCAGGTCCCTCGCCCGCGCCCGCCAGCGGCTTCGACGGCGTGGACGTCTTCGAGGCCGGCGCCGAGCACGAGCAGGTGGTCTTCTGCCACGACGCTGCCACGGGACTCAAGGCGATCGTCGCGATCCACTCCACCGTGCTCGGGCCGGGGCTCGGCGGCACCCGCTTCTACCCGTACGCCTCGACCGCGGACGCCGTCCACGACGTCTTGAACCTCTCGCGAGGGATGTCCTACAAGAACGCACTCGCGGGTCTCGACCTCGGCGGCGGGAAGGCGGTGATCATCGGCGACCCGGCCAGGGACAAGAGCGAGGCCCTGTTGCGCGCCTACGGTCGCTTCGTGCAGTCGCTGAACGGCCGGTACATCACGGCGTGCGACGTCGGCACGTACTCCCCCGACATGGACGTGATCGCACGCGAGTGCGACTTCGTCACCGGCCGCACCGTCGCCCACGGGGGCGCCGGCGACTCCTCGGTCCTGACCGCCTACGGCGTGTTCCAGGGGATGCGCGCCAGCGCCGAGGCGGTGTGGGGCGCTCCGACGCTCTCGGGACGCACGGTCGGCGTCTCCGGAGTCGGCAAGGTGGGCCATCACCTGGTCAGGCACCTCGTCGACGACGGCGCCCACGTGGTCGTGGCCGACGTCAACCCGGCTGCGGTGGAGGCGATGGTGCGGGAGTACGGCGTGACGTCCGCCGTCGATACGGACGCCCTCGTCAGGAGCGAGATCGACGTGTACGCACCGTGTGCGCTCGGAGGGGCGTTGACCGACGAGGTGGTCGACGTCCTGACCGCGAAGGTGGTCTGCGGCGCCGCCAACAACCAGCTCGACCACCCTGGCATCGAGAAGGCCCTCGCCGACCGCGGCATCCTCTACGCGCCGGACTTCTGCGTGAACTCGGGCGGGGTCATCCAGGTCGCCGACGAGCTGGAGGGGTTCAGCTTCGAGCGCGCCGAGCAGCGCGCGAGCGGCATCTTCGAGACGACCCAACGGGTCTTCGCCCTGGCAGCGGCGGACTCGATCACGCCCGAGGAGGCCGCCGAGCAGCTCGCCGAGCGCCGGATGCGCGACGTCGGCCACCTTCGTGGCGTCTACCTGCCCGACCGCTGACCGTCACGAGGGCCCGATGGCCGCACGGACGAGGACGCGGCTGGCCCTAGCGAGGTGTGACAGCAGGCTCAGCCGGACGCGCCCGAGAAGATGACCGAGAGGCGAGGCGAGAGGAAGGGGTGGGTCAGTCGCGCGAAGGCTCGACGCGGTCCGGCCGGTCGTCGGTCTCGTCGGACGACTCGTCGGTGTCGGTCCCGCTGTCGCTCTCGCCGTGCAGCTCGCGTGCCAGCGCTCCGAAGTCCGTCTCGTGAGTGCGGTACTTCAGGTCGCGCGCGACCTTCGTCTGCTTCGCCTTTGCTCGGCCGCGCCCCATAGGGTCGACCCCCTCGCACGCTGGGCCGGGGCCACGGGGCAACTCACCGAGGCGTACCGGTCTGGTCGGTCTTCTGTCGTGGGTCCAACGCTACCCAATGGGTGGCTGTTCCCGCACACCCCACCCGAGAAAAGACGCAGGAACCTTCCACCGGCTCGAGCACTCGTGCCGGCGCCGCGACCCCGCGCGGTGCTCGCGCACTACCAGCCGGGGTGCTGTCCCGACAGCCGCACCTGACCGCCGTGCTCGTCGTCGAGGGCGACCTCGCCGGCGGTCCACGCCCGGACGCCGTGACCTGCGAGTGTCTCGACGGCGCGGTCGGCCGCGTCGGCGGGCACCAGAGCGACCATCCCGACGCCGCAGTTCAGGGTCGTCTCGAGGTCGTCCCGGGACACCTCGCCCACCCGGCGTACGACGTCGAAGACCGGCGCGGGCGTCCAGGTCGAGCGGTCGACGGTCACCGAGACCTCATGCGGCACGACGCGCGCCAGGTTGGCGGCGAGACCACCACCGGTCACGTGGGCCATCGCGTGGACCTCGGCCGCTCGCGCGAGAGCGAGGCAGGCCTTGGCATAGATGCGGGTCGGCTCGAGCAGCTCCTCGCCGAGGGTCCGGCCGAGCTCGGGCACCACCCGCTCCAGGCGCCAGCCGGCCGTCTGGAGCAGAGCGTGGCGCACCAGCGAGTAGCCGTTGGAGTGCAGACCGCTCGACTCCATCGCGACCACCACGTCACCGGGCCGGACGCGGCCGGGCCCGAGGAGGTCGGCTGCCTCGACCACGCCGGTGGCGGCGCCGGCGACGTCGTAGGCGTCGGGCTCCATGAGCCCGGGGTGCTCGGCGGTCTCGCCCCCGACCAGGGCGCAGCCGGCCTCGACGCAGGCCTCGGCGACGCCCTTGACGATCGCCGCGATCCGCTCGGGTACCACGCGGCCACAGGCGATGTAGTCGGTCATGAACAACGGCTCGGCGCCGCACACCACGAGGTCGTCGACCACCATGCCGACCAGGTCGAAGCCGATGGTGTCGTGGACCTCCATCGCCTGCGCGATCGCGACCTTGGTCCCGGCGCCGTCGGTGGACGTCGCGAGGATCGGCCGCCGGTAGCGGGTGAGCGCCGAGGCGTCGTACAACCCGGCGAAGCCGCCGAGCGAGCCGATCACCTCGGGCCGGTCGGTCTTCTCGACCCAGCCCTTCATCAGGTCGACGGCCCTGTCGGCTGCCTCGATGTCAACGCCGGCCGCGGCGTAGGCACGGGCGGCGGGCCGCTGTGTCGGCTCGCTCACTGGATGTCTCCGCAGGTCACGGGTTGTTGAGGACGGGCAGCGCGCGGCCGGTGGCCGGCGAGCTCAGGCTGGCTTCGAGGAGGTGCTTGCCGAGCAGGCTCTCGTCGGGCAGCGGCACCGGGTACTGACCGGTGAAGCAGGCCAGGCAGAGGGACGACTGGGGCTGACCGGTCGCGGCGACCATGCCTTCCAGCGAGATGTAGCCCAGCGTGTCGGCACCGATGCTGGCCGCGATCTCCTCGACGTCCAGGCCGTTGGCGATCAGCTCGGCTCTGGTGGCGAAGTCGATCCCGTAGAAGCACGGCCACTTCACCGGCGGGCTGCTGATGCGGATGTGGACCTCGGCCGCTCCGGCCTCGCGGAGCATCCGGACCTGGGCTCGCTGGGTGTTCCCGCGGACGATCGAGTCGTCGACCACGACCAGGCGCCTGCCGCGGACCATGTGCTCGAGCGCGTTCAGCTTGAGCCGGATGCCGAGCTGCCGCAGCGTCTGGCTGGGCTGGATGAAGGTACGCCCGACATAGGCGTTCTTGACGAAGCCCTGACCGAACGGGATGCCGCTCTCCTCGGCGTACCCGGCCGCGGCCGGGGTCCCGGACTCGGGGACCGGCATCACCAGATCGGCGTCGACGGGGAACTCCCGGGCGAGCTGACGCCCCATCTCGACGCGGGCCTGGTGGACGCTGCGCCCGCTGATCGTGGCGTCGGGCCGGGCCAGGTAGACGTACTCGAAGACGCAGCCCTTCGGGGCGGGATCGGCGTACCGGTGGGAGCGCAGGCCGTTCTCGTCGATGACGATGAGCTCGCCGGGCTCGACCTCGCGGACGACGCTCGCGCCGACCGTCGCCAGCGCGGCGTCCTCGCTGGCCACGACCCAGCCGCGCTCCAGCCGGCCGAGCACGAGGGGCCGGATCCCCTGTGGGTCCCGCGCGGCGTACAGCGTCTGCTCGTTCATCCACACGAAGGAGAAGGCGCCCCGGAGCAGCGGCAGCACCTCGAGGGCGCGCTGCTCGAGGGTGGTGTCGGGGTGGTGGGCGAGGAGTGCCGTCACCAGCGACGTGTCGTTGGTGGCAGGCTCCAGCCCTTGCCCGTGCAGCTCGAGCTCGCCGATCGGGCCGGGAAGGTCGTTGACCAGCTGACGCAGCTCGTGGGTGTTGATCAGGTTGCCGTTGTGGCCGAGCGCGATCGAACCGTCGTCGGTCGGCCGGAAGGTCGGCTGGGCGTTCTGCCAGGTGCTGGCGCCCGTGGTCGAGTAGCGCGCGTGGCCGATCGCGAGATGGCCGCGGAGCGACTCGAGAGTGGAGTCGTCGAAGACCTGCGAGACGAGCCCCATGTCCTTGTAGACCAGGATCTGGCGTCCGTTGCTCACCGCGATGCCGGCGGACTCCTGGCCACGGTGCTGCAAGGCGTACAGGCCGAAGTAGACGAGCTTGGCGACCTCCTCGCCCGGCGCCCAGACCCCGAACACGCCACAGGCGTCCTGAGGGCCCTGCTCCAAGGGATCGAGGGCTGCGGTGAGCCGACCGTCGCCGCCACGGCGGCTCTGGGGTGGGATCACGGTCGCGAGTCTAGGTGAGGAAGGCGCGCACTCCGCCATCGACGCACGCGTCGGATGCCGCCCGGACGCGCTGCCGTGGTGTCCGATTCCCGCCAGAAGCGCCGCAGAGGATCCGGCATCGTGGAGGCATGACGGTGACCACGCAGACGGCAGACGTGAGCGGGACGAGCCAGGGGCTCACGGTGCACGCGATCGAGCCCGCCAGGCTGGACGGCGTGCGGCAGACCGGGGAGGACGGCTGGGGGAACCCGTTCACGACGTACGCCGCTTCGGGTGACGGCGAGCCGCTGCGCTGCTGCCTCCGGTTCGCCCGCGCGGGCGAGCGGATCGCGCTGATCTCGTTCGCGCCGTTCATCGAGGCCTCGCCGTGGCGCGAGGTCGGGCCGGTCTATGTGCACGCGGAGCGGTGCGCCGGCTACGCCGACCGGCGGCTGCCGGACGAGCTCCGACGCGGCCCGCGAGTGCTGCGGACGTACCGGGCCGACGGCTCGATGGACTACGAGCACAACACCCTCGTCGGTGACGAGGACCTCGAGCCGGTGCTCGACCGCCTGCTCTCCGAGCCCGAGGTCGCGACGGTGCACGTGCGGACGGTCCTCCCGCAGTGCTTCCTCTACGCCGTGACGCGCTGAACGCCGGCTAGAGGTCGCCGAGGTTGCGCAGCAGCAGAGCCTCGGCATGGACGACCCGCTCGAACTCGGCCAGGTGCAGGCCCTCGTTCGCTCCGTGGGCGCGGGTGTCGGGGTCCTCGACGCCGGTGACGAGGACGCTGGCTTCGGGGAAGGCGTCGAGGAACTCGGCGATGAACGGGATCGAGCCTCCCACCCCCATGTCGATCGGGGCCGTGCCGTCCCAGGCCTCGGTGAACGCGGCACGCGCGGCCTCGAACGCCGGCCCGGTCGCGTCGATCTGCGTGGGCTCGGCGGAGTCGACCGGGGTGATCGTGAGCTCGGCACCCCAGGAGACGTGCTTTTCGAGGTGACGGGTGAGGGCGTCGCGGGCGTCGGCGACGGAGTCACCCGGCGCGATCCGCAGGCTCAGTCGGGCCTTCGCAGCGGGGACGAGCGTGTTGCTGGAACCCTCCGCCTTCGGAGCGGTCAGACCGATCACCGACAGGGAGGGCTTCGTCCACAGGCGCTCGACCGTGGTCCCCGTGCCGATCCACTGCACGCCCGGTGTGATGCCCGACTCGGCGCGGAGCCGGTCCTCGGGGTACTCCACGGCGGCAGCCGGGCCGGCGTACAGACCGTCGACGGCGACATTGCCCTGGTCGTCGTGCAGGGTCGCGATCAGTCGGCTGAGCGTCATCAGCGAGTCGGGCACGAGCCCGCCCCACATGCCGGAGTGGACCGCGTGGTCCAAGGTGCGCACCTCGACGTCCACGCGGACGAGACCGCGCAGGCTGGTGGTGAGCGCCGGTACGCCGATGTCCCAGTTGCCACTGTCGGCGATCACGATGACGTCGGCACGGAGGTCGTCGAGGTTCTGCTCGAGCAGCCTCACCAGCGTCGGTGACCCCACCTCCTCCTCACCTTCGACGAACATCACGACGTTCACCGGCAGATCGTCGCCGTGGGCGCGCAGGGCTCCGAGATGGGCGGCGATGCCGGCCTTGTCGTCGGCGGCGCCGCGACCGTAGAGCCGATCCCCGCGCTCGGTGGGCTCGAACGGCGGCGAGTCCCAGTCGGCGTGGTCGTTCTCGGGCTGGACGTCGTGGTGGGCGTACAGGAGCACGGTCCTCGCCCCCGCGCGGTGGCTGTTCTTGCGCGCGATCACTGCCGGGCGACCACCGTCGGCGCTCGAGATCCGCGCCTCGAAGCCCTCGGCGGCGAACAGGTCGCGCACCGCCTCGGCACTCCGCTGGACCTCCCTGGCGCGCCCGGGGTCGGCGCTCACCGACTCGATGCGCACCAGGGCCTCGAGGTCTCGTCGTACGCTCGGAAGCACGGCGCGCACGCCTGCGCTCAGGTCGTCGGGGTGGCCGTCCGTCATGGGTCGGAACCTACCCGTCCCAAGGCCGGCCGGAATTGTCAGACAATCATTTGGTGATCCGGGGTCTGATGCGCGACCATGGGAGCACTTCTCCGCGACCCGTATCACCGGCTCTTCGAAGGCATGCCCATGACCGATCCTGACTCGCGCACCGCCCACCACATCGAGCTCACCGAGACCTACGCCGCGCACAACTACCACCCCCTGCCGGTGGTGCTGTCCTCGGGCGAGGGGGCGTGGGTGACCGATGTGGACGGCCATCGCTACCTCGACTGCCTCGCGGGGTACTCCGCACTCAACTTCGGTCACGCGCACCCGCGCCTGGTCGAGGTGGCGCGGCAGCAGATCGGCACGCTGACGCTGACCAGCCGCGCGTTCTACAACGACCAGCTCGGCCCCTTCTCGCAGGCGCTCGCGGACCTCACCGGCAAGGAGATGATCCTGCCGATGAACTCCGGCGCCGAGGCCGTGGAGACCGCGATCAAGGTCAGCCGGAAGTGGGGGTACCAGGTCAAGGGGGTGCCCGAGAGCCGGGCCACGATCGTCGCGATGGAGGGCAACTTCCACGGTCGGACGACGACGATCGTCTCGTTCTCGACAGACCCGGACGCGACCGTCGGCTACGCGCCGTACACCCCGGGGTTCCGGCTGGTGCCGTACGGCGACATCGAGGCGATCAGGAAGGCGGTCGACGACTCCACCGTGGCCGTGCTCCTCGAGCCGGTGCAGGGCGAGGCCGGCGTGGTCATCCCGCGCGAGGGCTTCCTGCACGACGTGCGCGCGCTCTGCCGCGACAAGAACGTGCTGATGGTCGCCGACGAGATCCAGTCGGGCCTCGCCCGCACAGGTCGCACCTTCGCCTGCGACCACGAGGACGTCGTCCCCGACCTGTACGTCCTCGGCAAGGCCCTGGGCGGCGGCCTCTACCCGGTGTCCGCAGTCGCCGCCAACCGCGACGTCCTCGGCGTGATCACCCCGGGCACGCACGGCTCGACGTTCGGTGGCAACCCGCTGGCTGCGGCGATCGGCCGCGAGGTGGTGGCGATGCTGCAGACCGGTGAGTTCCAGGAGCGAGCCGCCAAGCTCGGTGAGCAGCTGCACGACGGGCTCGCCGGCCTCGTCGGTCACGGCATCGACGCCGTCCGCGCGCGTGGCCTGTGGGCGGGCATCGACATCTCCCCCGAGAAGATGACCGGTCGCGAGTTCACCGAGGCACTCCTCGGCAAGGGCATCCTGGCCAAGGAGGCCCACGGCCAGACCGTCCGCCTCGCTCCCCCGATCGTCGCCTCCGAGACCGACATCGACCTCCTGGTCACGTCGTTCCGCGACGTCATCACCACCTGACGTTGAGTTGGCCCTCCGGGCTCGTTGAGTTGGCCCTCCGGGCTCGTTGAGTTGGCCCTCCGGGCTCGTTGATTTTGCCCGCCGGACAGGTTATGCAACAGGGGGCCCCCCGTCTGTCCCGGAGGGCCCATTAGAA
>JBKPTA010000007.1:0-63687 GCA_046735295.1 Actinomycetota bacterium
GTCTCGCCGGCTCCGCCGAGCGCTCGCACCACCTCGTCGTACCGGGTCCGCTGCGCCAGGTCGGCGGCGACGTCGTAGCCGTAGATCATCTGCATCGGTCCCTTCTCCAGCCCCCAGGCGGAGTTGTTGCCCATCACCATCACGACCGGAAGGTCATGCCGCACCAGCGTGTCGACGTCCATCAACGAGAAGCCGGCTGCCCCGTCGCCGAGCAGCAGGACGACCTGCGACGACGGTCGTGCCAGCCGCGCGGCGATGGACGCACCGAGTCCGGCGCCCAGACAGCCGTACGGGCCGGGGTCCAGCCAACCACCGGGCTGCCGGGGCTCGACGTACTTCCCGGCGAAGCTCACGAAGTCGCCGCCGTCACCGATCACGACCGAGTCGTCCTCCAGCCTGGGGAGCAGCTCGCCGTAGATGCGCGCGGGGTGGATCGGGTCGGCCTCGGCCCGCAGCAGCTCGGCGTCCCGCGAGGTCGCGTCGCGCACGGCGGCCTGGAGGTCCTCGACCCAGGACTTCCATGTGGAGAGGTCGCGGTCGCCGAGCTCGGTCGTCAAGCCGCGGAGGACCGAGGTCAGGTCGCCTGCGACCGAGTCCGCGAGCGTGGCGTGCTGCGCGACCTGGCCGGCTGAGTCGGCGACGTGGACCACGCGCGCGGGAGCCGTCCCCTCCTTGCCGCCGAACACGCCGTACCCGAGCCGGAAGTCCAGCGGCGTGCCGACGACCACGACCAGGTCGGCGTCGTTCAGGGCAGTGCTGCGGGCCTTGGTCACGAGCAAGGGGTGCCCGGCCGGAACGACGCCGCGGCCCATGCCGTTGGTGATCGTGGGGATGCCGACGGCCTCGACCAGCTCGAGTGCCGCCTGCTCGGCGCCGTCGGCCCAGACGTCGGTGCCCAGGACCAGCACCGGACGCTGCGCGTCCGCGAGGAGCCGGCCGATCCGGTCCAGGGCGTCGACGTCGGGCTGGGGCCCACGGTCGCGCGATCCGTCGGGCACCACGGACGAGGCCTGGTCGAAGAACTGGTCCATCGGCACGTCGACGAACACCGGACCCCTGTGCGAGGAGCCCGCCAGCCGGAACGCCTCGTCCACACCCGCCGTGACCTCGGCCGTCGTCGCGATCGTGCGGGCGCTCTTGGTGATCGACGCGACGATCGGTGGCTGGTCGAGCTCCTGCAGACTGCCGCTGCCCCAGCGGTTCTGCGGTGCCCGACCGCCGACGACCACCATCGGCGACCCCGCGAACCGGGCCTGGGCGATGGCGCTGATCGCATTGGTGACTCCGGGCCCTGCGGTCAGCACGGCGAGCCCGGGAACGCGGGTCAGCTTTCCGGTCGCCTCGGCGGCGAACGCGGCCGTCTGCTCGTGCCGGACGTCGAGGATACGCATCGGCGGCTCGGCCTTGACCGCGCCGTCGTACATCGGGAAGACGTGCGCCCCGGACAGGGTGAAGAGAGTCTCGACACCGTGGGCGCGGGCGACGGCCACGGCGAGCTCACCGGCGTGACCGCTGGTCTCGGAGGAGCTCATGAGGGGCAGGTTACCGACCGGTCACCGGGCGGCGGCCCGGTCGAGAGGAGGATCACCTGCGGGCCGAGAGGTACGCGGCGTTCGTCGTGCGCAGCGCATCGACCAGCTCCAGGAGCAGGTCGGCGCGGACGTCGACCGGCTCGGGCGCGAACGCGACCTGGATGTGGAGCGCGCGCAGGAACGCCTCGGGGTTCGCGGTGAGCACGTAGGGGTCGCGGCCCGTCGCCCCGCTGACCGTCGCGGCGGTGGTGATCCGGGCCAGCCACGGCTCGATGATCCGCAGCGGGACGAGCCGCCTGCGCAGCACCGACATCGTGGCCATCGCGAGCCGGTCCGGCTCACCGCTGGTCAGCGGGGCCGAGGTCTCCTGCAGGACCCGGTCCGCGATCACGTCGAGCAGCACCGTGAGCTCGGTCATCCCCAGGTGCGGTGAGTCCGCGAGGCGGCTGACGGCGTCGGCGCCGTGGGCGACGGCGTGGGCCCACCCCCGATCCGGCACGAACCCGCGGACGTCGCGCTCGCGCACGAGCCAACCGGCGACCCGGTCGCCCCAGTCGAGGATCTTGGTCGGCGGGAGCAGCGACTCGGCGTTGTCGCGCTCGATGCACTCGGCCAGCACCAGCGCGGAGAAGCTCCGCCGGAACACCGAGTCGGTGCCGGACTCGCCCAGCCCCTGCGTGAGCCCGGTGGTCATGCCGTCGCCGAGCCCGGCGAGCAGGTCGTCGTAGACGCCCTCGCCGATCCAGGTGGCGAGGATCGGGTAGGCGATCTCGTCCCGTTCGACGGGGTCGGTGGACCCGAGCAGAGTGGTCAGCTCGGCCGTCAGGTCGGCCAAGGGGCGATCCGTCGGCACCCTCATCTCGGCGGACCGGACCTGGTGCCAGTACGCCGTCGTCATGACGTCCATCCTGCCAGCCGCCCGGTTCGCCGGCGACGCCGCAGGTCCGGCCGAGCGGTGGCGCAGGCCCGCCCTACGCTGGGTCGGTGCCGTCCCTGCTGGAGCTGGTCCGCAGCCACACCGACCTCCACGAGGGGGACGTCGGCGTGCTGCAGCTGCTGCTGGCCGACTGGCAGATCATCGCCGACCTGTCCTTCGCCGACCTCGTGCTGTGGCTGCCCGACCGAGGGGGAGAGGGCTTCTGGGCCGCGGCCCAGATGCGGCCCACGACCGGCCCCACGGCGTACGTCGACGACATCGTCGGCAGCTTCGTGCCGGTCGGTCGGAGACCGATGTTGGACCAGGCCTACGCCGACGGGCGGCTGGTCCGCGACGGTGACCCGGAGTGGCGCGACGACGTCCCGGTGCGGGTGGAGTCCATCCCGGTGCCGCACGAGGGCCGGGTGATCGCGGTGGTCGCCCGTCACACGAACCTGCTCGGCGTGCGCACCCCCAGCCGTCTCGAGCTCTCCTACCTCCAGACCGCGGCCGACCTGACCGCGATGATCGCGGCCGGCGACTTCCCCCCGGACGGGCAGCGCAGCGACCATGTCGACTCACCGCGCGTCGGCGACGGGTTCGTCCGCGTCGACGACCGGGGTCGCGTCGCCTACGCCAGCCCGAACGCACTCTCGGTGTACCGCCGCCTGGGGTGGTCCGGCGACCTCGACGGTCATGTCCTTGCCGACGTCACCCGGAGCCTGGTGCCACCCCGCCGCCGGCCGGACGAGGAGACCCTGAGCGCGGTGCTCGGGGGTCGCGCACACCGCGACACCGAGGTGGGTGACGACCAGGTCTCGCTCATCGTGCGCGCGATCCCGCTGCGAGCCGCCGGCGAGCACCTGGGAGCGCTGGTGCTCGTACGCGATGTGACCGACCTGCGTCGACGTGATCGCGAGCTGGTGACCAAGGACGCCACCATCCGCGAGATCCACCACCGGGTGAAGAACAACCTGCAGACCGTCGCCGCGCTGCTGCGGCTCCAGGCGCGCCGGATCGACTCCGACGAGGCGCGCTCGGCACTGGAGGAGGCGGTCCGTCGGGTGGGGTCGATCGCCATCGTCCACGAGACGCTGAGCCAGGACGTGCTGGACGAGGTCGCGTTCGACGAGATCGCCGACCGCCTCGGTGCGATGGTGGCCGACGTCGGCGCCGGCCCGGACGGCCCGCACGACGGGCCCGTCGTACGCCGGACCGGCACGTTCGGGCTTCTCCCCAACGAGACGGCGACCGCGCTGGCCATGGTGCTCACCGAGCTCCTGCAGAACGCCGTCCGCCACGGCTACCCGGACGGCGCAGCCGGCACGATCGTCGTCGAGCCGGAGCGCCTGGCCGGCCGCCTGCGCGTGACGGTGGACGATGACGGGGTCGGCCTGCCGGAGGGGTTCGACCCCGACACCTCGCTGAACCTCGGCCTGTCGATCGTGCGCACGCTCGTCGAATCCGAGCTCGGGGGACTGCTGGAGCTGCGCGGCCGTCCCGGAAGCGGCGCCCGCGCGGTGGTCGACATACCCCTGGAGGGAGGCTGAGCTCGGGCGACCGATGGGAGCGCTTCGACCCAGCCGGCCTGGCGGTCAGGCGGTGAGGCGGTCAGGCGGTCAGGCGGTGCGGACGCGTGCGCGCGTGTTTCGACGCTTCAGGGCTCGGCGCTCGTCCTCGCTGAGGCCGCCCCAGACTCCGTGGTCCTGACCCGCCTCCAGGGCCCATTGCAGGCACTGTTCGCGCACCTCACAGCGTCGGCACACCTGCTTGGCCTCCTCGATCTGGAGAATGGCCGGTCCGGTGTTGCCGATGGGGAAGAACAGCTCCGGGTCCTCGTCGAGGCAGGCAGAGCGGTCGCGCCAATCCATGGCTCTCGCAGAACTCACTTTCCACACGGGTACAACGTCGGGGGCGTCGGATGTGAATACATTCACGAGCGCGTCCTCCACAGTGGCAAGAATTGCATCGGGAGACAACCCTTTTGCCCGGTCAGTTTTGTCACAGACCCTGAGCAGGTCGAACGCCTGTCCACGTACCGGTACCCCGATCCGTGCGCCGTACTCTGGCGACCGTGTGGGACGACCAGGGCCGAATGCTGCCACCGCCTCTCGTGGTGGCCGCCGGCCTGGCCGGTCTCGAGGGGCTTCTGGTCCTCGCCTATGCGGTCGCGCTCTCGACCGACATCCACTCCGACCGGGTGGCGATGGGGGTGACGACGTCCCTGTTCTTCGGCCTGCTCGCCGGCGTGGTCATCGCCTGCGCCTGGTGCGTCGCGCAGGGGCGTCCCTGGGCGCGGAGCCCGATCGTCGTCACCCAGATCCTGGCCCTCGGGCTGGCCTGGAACTTCCTCGGCGGCAGCACGACCTGGCTGTCGGTGGTGCTCGCGGTGCTGGCGGTCGCGGTCCTGGCGGGGCTGCTCCACCCGGCCAGCGTCGAGGCGCTCGACCAGCGCGACCACACCACCTAGCGGCGTCGGAGGTCTCAGACGGACTCCTGGAGCGAGGCGCGAAGTCGGCCCAGGGTCCGGCTCAGCAGGCGTGACACGTGCATCTGGCTGACCCCGATCTCGGCCGCGATCTCGGACTGGGTCTTGTTTCTGAAGAAGCGCAGAAGCAGGATCCGCTTCTCCCGCATCGGCAGCGCCTCGAGGAGCGGCTTGATGGACTCGCGGATCTCGATGTGCTCGAGCTCCTCGTCATCGAGACCCAACATGTCCAGCATGGAGAACCCGCCGTCCTCGCCACCGTCGTCCGTGGCGTCGAGGCTGAGGGTGGAGTAGGCGTTGCTCGACTCGATGCCTTCCACGATCTCCTCGACCGAGCAGCCGAGCGCGTCGGCCAGCTCCCGTGGTGTCGGGGATCGACCGAGACTCTGGGTGAGCTCGGCCGTGGCCGCACCGATCTGCATGCGGAGCTCCTGAAGGCGTCGCGGGACACGGATGGCCCAGCCCTTGTCGCGGAAGTGCCGCTTGATCTCACCGATGATCGTCGGCGTCGCGTAGGTCGAGAACTCGACGCCGCGGTCGAGCTCGAAGCGGTCGATGGACTTGATCAGACCGATCGTGCCCACCTGCACGAGGTCCTCGAACGGCTCCCCGCGGTTGCGGAAGCGCCGGGCGCAGTGCTCGACGAGAGGCAGGTGCAGGGCTACGAGCCCGTCGCGTGCCGCCGACCGTGACGTCGGGGGAGCGGAGGCGTCGCGGAACGCCCCGAAGAGCACCGTGTTCTGTTCGCGAGTTCCGTCGGCCAGGCGCCGTGGCCCCAGGATCCCCGAGTCCCCGTCGCCGGTCATCTCAGCCGCCGGCTCCCGCTCCGTTGCTCACGGCCAGGCTCGAATCCGTCGAGAACGTGATCTCCAGGTGGTGGTCGCTCGCGCTCGCCGTGGCCTGCGCCGCCAACGTGCTCAGCACCTGCCAGGCGAAGCTCTCGTAGTCGGGCTCGGCGGGACCGGAGGTCTCGACCCGCACGGAGATCGTCAGCGAGCCCGGCGTCTGCCGGAAGTCGGCTTCGAGGTCCCCGCCCCTGACAGCCTCGGGGAGCAGCAGCGCGCAAGCCTCGCCGATCGCGATCCGGAGGTCCTCGATGTCGTCGATGGTGAAGTCGAGGCGGGCGGCGAGGCTCGCGGTCATGGTCCGCAGCACGGACACGTACGCACCGTCGGCCGGAATCCGGAGGAAGACGTCGGCCTTGCCGGGAGCGTGGCGGTCCATCGCGTGCCTTCCGAGAGCGCTGGGTGTGGGTCCTCACCCTAGCCGTGCCCCGTACTCGGAGAGGCAAACGTGGACCACGCCCGCACGGGCGTCACGCGGGCTGCCGGGCCCGAGCCCGGCAGCGCGCCGGCTGTGTCTTCTCAGGTGGGCCTGGCATACGCCGCAATGCCGGTGTCGTACATGACGCACGCCTCGTCGCCGTCCACCCAGGCGTCGTGTCCGGGCTCGATCAACACGACGTCGCCGGGCCCGATGGCGCCTTCGGTTCCGTCGTTCATGCGGATCGTCATGCGGCCCGAGATGCAGATGCCGGTGTGCCTGGTCTGGCACGAGTCGGTCCCGGCGATGGGCTTGACGTCCTCCGACCAGCGCCAGCCAGGCTCGAAGGTCCCCTTCCCGAGTGTGAAGTCGCCCACGGTGACGACCTCCATCTGCCCATGGGCGCGGAAGGGCCTCGTCTCGTGCGGCGTTCCGATGTTCTGCGAGTCGATCGATGCCACCGTTACCTCCAGGTGTCAGGGCCGCCCCGGACACGACCGTTCGGCGCCCTCATGCTAGGACCGCTCCCGCCAGGAGGAGAAGGGAGCACGGGCCACGCCTTCCGCCAACGTCTGGGGCTGGATGAGGAGAGCGGTTCTGATTCTGTTCTGACGTCGTCTTCTCCAACCGAGAGACACCGCGATGAGGACTCTGATCGGTACTCGCCGTCGGAAGCCCCAGGACCACGACGACCCCGTCCGCGATGACCCCGTCCGGTGCCGGTGAACCGCGCCGCCGGCGGGGCGTTCATCCGCCCGCAGGGGTGAGGCCGAGGCAGTGAGTGATGTGGTCGTCTCGGAGTGCCGCGGTGTCGGCCGATCCGGCGCCGCCGCCGCGACGCCCCAGACGGCGAAATGCCGGTCGAGGAGTCACTCAACGAAGGAGCAGCCCATGCGCAGTTGGAAGTTCCGAGCGGCCGTTGCGAGCGCGACAGCACTGTTGGCGGGGGTGGGGAGTGTGGCGGCGTTCTCACCTTCCGCTTCAGGCGCAGCGAGCGTGCACACCCGGAAGTTCGTGGCCGTACGTATCGGTCATGACCACCAGATCGGCAAGTCGAGCTTCGTGAGCTCAGAGGTCGAGAAGCACAACGGGAACGTGATCGGGACCGACTCCCTCACCGGGCACGTCAACCTCACCACCGGCGTCGCCAAGATCTGGGTCGCCGTTGCGTGGAAGGGCGGGACCGTCATCATCCGCGGCCACGCCACACAGGACACCCCGTTCGTCGGCAGGGTGGTCCGCGGCACCGGCAAGTACGCCGGAATCGACGGCACCGTCACGACGCGGGATCTAGGACACGGCAGGACCGCCGTGACGGTCCACTACACCCTCCCGTGACTTTGCGGCCGGCTGGGGGCCTCCCTGTCCCTCACTGAGCTGCGAAGCGACGCCCGCCAGTCGTCATCGACCTCGACTGGCGGGCGTCTGGGGCCGGTGAGAAGCCTCCGCGTGCGCTGACCGTGCGGGCGAGAGAGACCTGCGGTCCGGTTCAGGCCTTCTTGGTGTCCTGGTAGGCCCGCTCAATATCGGTTGACTACCGATGGCAGGTACGGGCTGACCTGCGCGGGTGCCGTCTGAGCGGTGGCAGCCGTTGACCGTTGCGGAGGTCTTGCGAACTGTCTGCGGACAGCACCACCCAGGTTCCTCTGCTCGGCCGCGCATGTCGACGGCCGGACGGAGGGTGGGAAGAAGCGGCCCGGCCACCGCTGTTCCGATGACCGGGCCTGGGGAACAACCTGCTAAGGAGGCAGATCCGCCCGAAGGCGGCATGCACCATGACCGCGACACAGCGCCCGCTGGTAACCCGAGACGCCGGCGGGCGTTCGCCCTCGTGCCAGGAAGCCGAGCTCTTCACCCATGAGGGCGGGCCTCGGTCAGGCGGTAGTCAGGTGGATACCCGGCCGGAGCCCGTTGGATGACCTGGTTGACTTGACCCGTCCACGATGGCGCGAGAACGGCGAGCGTCTACCGGAGTACGTCGTCGATGAAGTTGTAGATCGTGTAGGTCACGCCTTCTTCGGTGAACGTCTTGTCGGTGGGCCTGGCGCAGACCACACCGTTGCCGTTCAAGTCGACGAGGTTGTCGACCTGATAGGGCTCCGCGCTGGTGTCCCAGGAGATATAGCCGCTTGCCGGGACCGGGCAATGGCTGGATCCGGTCGGCGCGGCCATGGCCGCCGGGGTGACAACTAATGGCGCTGCGGCAACTGCAAGAGCGACGATGCTCCTCGTGTGCATGAGGTGTGCCTCCCATGGGTTGGGACCAGCGATGGACCCGTTGTCCGCCGTCGGTACGGAGAGGCGATCCGCGAGCGATGGCTTTGGTTCCACCTTCTGTCCCACCGTCTTGGCGAGGGCCGCCCTGAGCCGGCGCGGCTGGAGGCGCACGTGTCGTGACGGACTCGTCTCGCCTGGAGGCCTTGTCCATGCATCCAGGACGATGGAGAGCGGCGGTGCGGATTCGACCCGGTATCGCCCACGGTCATCACCCGGGTCAGAGGCTGGTTCCAGGCAACGAACCCGCCTCGTGCGACGGCGTGGAGTGCCGACCAAGGCCCGGGCGCAGCACCTGGTGGCCCCTACCGTCAGCTAGTTACGACGGGTCATTTCCACAGCAGGCCGCCCGGGCGGATAGTACGGACGTGGTGCGCACCTACACCGGACAAGTCGCGGACAGCCGCCGCTGGGCGGGCTTCGAGCACCGCGCCGGCGACATCGTGATCTCCACTCCGGCCAAGTGCGGTACGACGTGGACCCAGATGCTGGTCGCCCTGCTGGTGTTCGACGGACCCGAGTTCCCCGAGCGGCTCGGCGTCGTATCGCCTTGGATCGAAAACGAATTCACACCGGTCGACGAGATCTGCCAGCGGCTCACGGCCCAGCCGCATCGCCGGTTCATCAAGACTCATACGCCGCTCGACGGTTTCGATCTGGACGACCGCGTGCACTACGTGATCGTGGGCCGCGACCCGCGGGACGTCTTTCTCTCGATGCAGCAGCACGGCGACAACCTGAACTTCGAGCGGGTGATGCCGATCCTGATGAGGAACGTCGGCCCGGAGGAGATGGCACGGCGGCTGGCCGCGGAGCCGCAGTACGAGACCTTCGCGGAGGCCATCGAGCTGCCCGCCGGTGACTGCCCGACCAGCGTCGAGCCCGCGCACGTGCTCGGACACCTTCATGGCGGGTGGGAGCGGCGGGACCAACCCAACGTCACTCTGCTTCACTACGCCGACCTCATGGCCGACCTCCCGGGGGAGCTCGCCCGGCTGGCCGCGGCGCTCGGGTTCGACTACCCGACCCAGCGGATCGGTGAGCTGGCGGCCTTCGCGGACTTCGCGAACATGCGCGAGCACGCGGAGAAGCTCACCCCCGAGGCGCACCACGGCACGTGGAAGTCGAAGACCGACTTCTTCCGCACCGCCCGGCTCGGTGCGTGGGCCGGGGCATTCGACCGCGACGTGCTGCTCCGGTACGAGGAGCGGGTCACCGAGCTGTTCTCCGACGAGGAGTTCCTTGCCTGGGCACACCGCGGGCACCAGGGTGGCGACTGGCGGATCCCCGGCCGATCCTGATCAGGCGCGGTGGGCCGCGTTCGCCCGACCGAGGAGGATCAGGTTGCCGCCTGCCAGTGGAGAGTTTCAGCGAGGCGCTTGAACTGACGGCCACGGACCGTGGGGCGGTTCACGATTGCCGTTACCTGTCTCCAGTTGCCGTCGGGTCCAATCGGTACAACCGCCCTTCGCCGGTGTCGGCTACCCAGATCGCTCCGAAACCTTGCGCGATGCCGTTGGGATTGAGGCCCAGCTCGGCTCTGTAGACGACCGTGTTCGTGCTGGGGTCGATGCGCTCCACTGCGCCAGACTCGTAGCTGGTCAGCCAGACCCCGCTCTGCGTCACAAGAAAGCGGCTTGGTGCCGCTGGAGTGCCCGGTGCGATGCTGGACTCAAGCGCGGTCGGGATCTCGGCTTGGACCTTGCCGGTTTGCGGATCCAGCCGATACACGCTCGTTGCACCGCCCACCCATAACGAGCCAAAGCCGATGACCGGCACCGGTGCTGGTGCCTCCGTGGGCCGCTTCGGCGGTGGTGGCACGGTCAGCCTTACGGTGTTCGACTCGGTGTCGACGCGAACCAGCTTCCCCGACTTGTACAGGACTGCCCACAACGGTGTGCCGGGTCCTGGAAAGGCGGCCCCGGCGAGCTTCACGATCGTCTTGTGGCCGGACTGGGGATCAACTCGGGCAAGGCCGTCATCGACCGCAAGCCAGATGGCGCCGTCGACCGCCTGTACTCCGCACGGTCTGTTGAGGCCGCGAACCCTCTCCTCGATGTGGTTCGTCGAGGGATCAACCGCGAGCAGCTGCCCCGCATCCAGGTCGGCGATCCAGACGCGGTCGAAGGCGGCGATCACGTCGCACGGGCGCCGCACCGTGACCTCCGCCGTGGTCTTGCCGGTCATGGGGTCTATGGAGTAGACCCGATTTGTCTGCGCGTGGTCCTCGGCCCAAATGGCGTCGGCGGTCGCCACGATGCCACTCGGTTTGAAGTCCAGCTCAAACATGTCTGTGACGCCAGCGGGAAGAGTGGGCGGCGCAGAAGCGGTGTCAGAACCCGCTGCACACGCGGACAGCATCATGGCCGCGCCGGCTGCGAGCCCTAAGCCGCGTCTCATATGGGAGAACTTCTCACTAGGAGGACCAGAGTGGCGACGGGCGCGCCGACACGCGCCAGGCGGATCGCGGCATGAGAGTCGATCACACCAGTGATCCACAAGCCGCACGACCCTGACGTCGGCTACCGGGACCCAGATATCCGCCGATAGGTGATCTCCAGGTCGAGTTCCCAGTCGTGCCCGTCGTCCTCCGAGCGCTCGGCCCGGCCGATGATCACGTTGTCGTCCTCGAAGGTGCCCGTGAACCGCTGGGCGAACGAGGGGTCGTCGTTCCAGTAGCGCCACCCTGCGTCGGTCAGCGAGACGGCGAAGGTGCGGTGCTTGCCGCGGGGATCGAAGTAGTGCATCGCCGGGGCACCATCGAGGATGCCGGTGATGGTGACGGCGTCGGGGATCTCCCGGTGCTCGTAGTGGCCACGCATCACCAGGAAGTGCTGGTCCGGGAGCCACTCGAAGCCGGCGGTGCCGCGGATTTCCTCTCGGGGAAGCAGCGGGTGGGTGGCCTCGACCGACCAGGTGCCGACCAGACGTGGCCAGGCCGTGAACTCTGCGTGCTCGGTCTGGAGCTCCATCCCGCCATGATGCACGACCGCGGCGGCACGGTCCGGGACACCTGCGTCACATCGCCGGGGCAGCGCCCGCGTCATTCGCCGCAAAGAGCCTTGCGCAGGGAGCCTATCCGCTGCGCCAGGCAAGGAGGCGGCAGTCCGGGTGGCCGCTTAATGGGGGTTGGTCCGTTCCGTTGTTGGAGATGGATGGGTGTGCTTGGGCTCGAGATCCGTCACGTTTGCCCATCCATAGATTGTCAGGGGCAGCTGGTAGCCCTCTTCGTCGTCGGTGGCCTCGGCTATCTCATGACCTCCCATTGCCTCGTAGAAGGCCCTCGCTGGGCCGTTGGCCGACAGGACGGGGATGTGGAGCTCGGTGTAGCCGAGCTCGGCCAGGCGGGCGGCAGCAGCGCGCAGCAGCGCCCCGCCGATGCCTTCACCGCGACGCTGAGTGTGGACGTACAAGGCGCCGATCTCGCAGGTTGCGCCAGAGACGGCATCCCCTGCCGGGCCGCCGGACACTAGGCCGAGAAGGCCTCCGTCGTCCTCGGCGACCAGGACAACGTCGCGGTTGCCGTTGCCATCGGCGAGGTCGGCCAGCGCTCTGGCCCACGCGGCCGCCGACACCTCGGGGGTCCATTCGTCGACGCGCTTCTGAAAGGCGGCATCGGGCATCTGGCCTCGATGCGCGGACAGGAAGGAGTCGACCATCACTCGTCCCATCGCCGGGGCGTCGTCGACGGCAGCGTGGCGAACCTGGAAGGGGCGCACCACTCGATTCTCGCCTGACCGGGCGGTCCATGCTGACCCCAGCACCCAGCCCTGGCTAGATGCGTCACTTCGCCGCGTAGTGGCCCAGGGCGGGGCATCCGGCCAGACGCAGGACCTCGGGGCACTCCTCGTCCGAAACGGACGGGGGGTTGAGCTCGGTCCCATCACGGCGACGGATCGTCCGAAGCCCTTGCGGACCGAAACGCGAAACGATCCTCAGGCGACCACTGCGCCTCGTCGCTGCATCGAAAGCCTCGTAGCCACGGCTTCCCCTCGACGACCCGCAGATAGAACCCGCGCGGGTAGTCGTAGTCGGTGGAAAGTCGCTCCGTCGCGACGTGGAGGGCGCCCGTGGGTGGTCGACCCCTCGACATCACGGAGTCTGGAGCATTCGGTTGGTCCGGCATAGCCAGACGCAAGTAGGGCCCGGCGAAGGGCGCACAGAGCGAGAGCCCCTGCTTCCGCGCGGCAGACAAGATTCCTGGCAGCGTCGCGCCGTCGGTCAGTCCCAGTTGCCCCACGGTGCATTCGACGATCTCGACCACGTGGGCAGTCTCGGCATCGGCGCTCGCAAAGAGCGGATCGTTCAGCAGTGTCTCGGCCGAAGCGTTGAGTCGAACACCAGCAGCCGACAGCGCCGACCTGAGATCGGGGAGCGCCAGTCCACCAACGCGGACCAGGCGTCCATAGTGAGGGGAGGGTTCCACTCGTCCTCCAAGCAGCGAGACAACTCCCGGCCCGCCACCATATGCCAGCGGAGGTGCGTCACTTCGCCGGGACTCGGCGCGATCCGCGCGGTGTCGTTCTGCCGCGAACCGGCCCGGGCCCTCGGGCGCTCTTGGGACAAGGTCGAGTGGGCAGCCGGGCGTCAACGGCGTGGCGCTCAACTAGTCGGCTCTGCCCGGAGAGAAGCAGGCCACCTGGCCCACCGACAGGGGCATCCCTCAGGGATGCCCCTGTCGAAACAAGAAGGGCGGATCGTCCACCCTCGCCTGTACCTGCCGGTGTCCGGGTGAGGAGCCACGGCCTTCGGCACTTCGCGGCGTCGGCGCTGATATCCGGAGGTGCTTCGGTGAAGCAGGTGCAGACGTTCCTTGGCCACTCGTCGCCGGTGATCACGCTGCGCACCTACGCGCACCTGTTCCCAGGCGACGAGGACCGCACCCGCAACGTGCTGGACTCCGCTCTCGCGCCGCTTGCGGACTCTCTGCGGACTGAGGAGGTCTCGGAAGGGTAAACGCGCAGGTCAATGGCCTGCAGTGCCTCTCAGGACTTCTTGGTCTCCCAGAAGATCTCCGCGATCTCGTCGATCTTGGCCAGCAGCTCGTCGGCCTTCCCGGCGTCCATCTCGCCCTTCGTGCCGGTCGCGCCGGCCAGCTTGGTCGCCTCGTTGAAGAGGGTGTGCAGCTGGGGGTACTTCTCGAAGTGCGGAGGCTTGAAGTAGTCGGTCCACAGCACCCACAGGTGGTGCTTGACCAGCTCTGAGCGCTGCTCTTTGATCAGGACGGCCCGGGTCCGGAAGTCGGGGTCGTCGTTGTCGGCGACCTTGGCGATGATCCCCTTGATCGACTCCGCCTCGATGCGAGCCTGAGCCGGGTCGTAGACGCCACAGGGAAGGTCGCAGTGGGCCGAGACGTCGACCGTGGGGGCGAACAGCTTCGCGAACATCGTGGTCCTCTCTGTTCAGGTTGGTCCGGGGTGCCAGGGGAGTTCGTGCCCAGCCTGGGACACTACTCCGCGTGCCGAGACCCCCTGGACCGGGTTCGTACCCGGTGCGTTCGCCGCTATTCGGCATCGCCCGCGTGCACCACGGCTCGATGCGGCCGACGCTCGAGCCGGGCGACCGGCTGCTCGTCCGGTACGCCGCGCCGGTCACGGCCGGCCGCCTCGTCCTGGCCCGTTTCCCGGACGGGACTCTGGCGGTCAAGCGAACGGCCGAGCGGCGGGACACCGGCTCCGGGGAGCCTGGCTGGTGGCTGCTCAGCGACGACCCGGCCCAGGGCGTCGACTCGCGGCACCGTGGCGTGATCCCCGAGATCGACGTCGTCGCCGTCGTCGTGGCCCGCATCTGGCCGCGCCCGCGGCGGGCTCGGCGGATGTGAGGGGAAGGGAGGCAGCCGTACTGCCGGTGTCCACGGACGGACGACGCCGCGTGCCCGGCGTACCCGCTGTGCCACAGTGACGGGATGGCTGCCTCCGATGCACATCGGTTCGCCGGCGACCCGGTCTTCGACCTGCATCTGGGCGGGAAGCTGGAGGTCCGGTCACGGGTAGCGCTCGCCAACGGAGCCGACCTCTCGCTGGCCTACACGCCCGGCGTCGCGCGGGTCTGCGAGGCCATCGCGGCTGACCCTGCGCTCACCCAGGAGTACACCTGGGTGCCGCACACGGTGGCGGTGGTCACCGACGGGACGGCCGTCCTCGGGCTCGGCGACATCGGGCCCGCCGCCGCGATGCCGGTCATGGAGGGCAAGGCCGTGCTGTTCAAGGCGTTCGGAGGAGTGGACGCGGTCCCGATCTGCCTTGCGACCACCGAGGTCGAGGAGATCATCTCGACCGTGGCCCGCCTCGCTCCGAGCTTCGGCGGCATCAACCTCGAAGACATCTCCGCTCCGCGTTGCTTCGAGATCGAGGGGCGTCTGAAGGAGATGCTCGACATTCCTGTGTTCCACGACGACCAGCACGGCACCGCGGTGGTCGCCCTCGCCGCGCTGACGAACGCGCTGACCCTCACCGGACGTGACCCGGCGAGCACGCGCGTCGTCATCTCCGGAGCGGGCGCCGCGGGCGTCGCGGTGGCGCGGATCCTGCTCGAGGCCGGCGTGGGGGACATCGCGGTGGTCGACCGGCAGGGCGTCGTCAACTCACGTCGTCCCGACCTGACTCCGGTGAAGAAGGCGCTCGCGGTCGACACTGCCGATCGCCACGACCGGCACGGGTCCCTGGCCGATGTCATGGCGGGCGCCGACGTGTTCCTCGGCGTGTCCGGGGGAACGGTGCCGGAGGAGGTGGTGGCCGGCATGGCCGACGACGCGATCGTGTTCGCCCTGGCCAACCCCAACCCCGAGGTGCCCGTCGAGGTTGCCCACCGTCACGCCCGCATCGTCGCGACCGGGCGGTCCGACTACCCGAACCAGATCAACAACGTGCTCGCCTTTCCAGGCATCTTCCGGGGTTCGTTCGACGTCCAGGCCACCGCGATCACGGAGGCCATGAAGCTCGCAGCAGCCGAGGCCCTGGCCGGCCTCGTCGGCGAGGACCTCGCCGAGGACCACATCGTCCCGTCGCCGTTCGATCCCCGGGTCGGGACGGCCGTCGCCACCGCCGTCGCCGAGGCCGCCCGGGCTGACGGTGTCGCCCGGCGCTGAACGCCGGCCGCGGCGAACGCCCGGGGTCATCCGGCCACCGCTCCTCCGTGCCGCCTGGGAGTGCCTCGATGCCCGCGGCTCATGCCGGCCCCGGGGCCTCGACGCGCCGTCGCGACCTCGCGGGCTCGGTCGCGGGCTTGCTCGACCTCCCTCCCCACGCCCCGCACGCCTGCGTCGTGCGCGGCTAGGGTCGGGACATGTTTGCGGTGTACGCCGACACGTTCAACCCCGACGACCCACTCTCCGGGCTGGTGGTGGGGGAGCGGCCGGACCCGGAGGCCCCGGAAGGCTGGGCGACGGTGACGGTGAAGGCGGCCTCGCTCAACCACCACGACCTCTGGTCGCTGCGGGGGGTCGGGCTGCGTGAGGAGCAGCTGCCGATGATCCTCGGCTGCGATGCCGCCGGTGTCGACGAGGACGGCAACGAGGTCCTGATCCATGCGGTGATCAACGACCCGTCGTGGCACGGCGACGAGACCGAGGACCCGCGTCGGTCACTGCTCTCGGAGCGCCACCAGGGCACGTTCGCCGACCGGGTCACGGTGCCGCGGTCGAACCTGGTGCCGCTGCCGTCGTCGTTGTCCTTCCAGGAGGCCGCGTGCCTGCCCACGGCGTGGCTCACGGCGTACCGGATGCTGTTCGTCCAGGGCGCGATGTGTCCTGGCCAGACCGTGTTGGTGCAAGGAGCAGGCGGTGGCGTGGCGACGGCGCTGATCACCCTGGCGCGCGCCGGAGGGCTGCAGGTCTACGCCACCAGCCGTGACGAGGGGAAGCGTGCTCGCGCGAAGGAGATCGGCGCCCACGAGACCTTCGAGAGCGGTGCCCGACTGCCGGAGCGCGTCGACGCGGTGATGGAGACGGTCGGCGCGGCGACCTGGAACCACTCGCTGCGCTCGCTGCGCCCAGGAGGAACCGTGGTGATCAGCGGCGCCACCAGCGGGTCGAACCCGGACAGCACCGAGCTCAACCGCATCTTCTTCCTGCAGCTGCGGGTGATCGGCTCGACCATGGGGACGAGCGCTGAGCTGGCCAGGCTCGTCTCCTTCCTGCACGCCACGGGCACGAAGCCGCTGATCGACCGCGCGCTCCCCCTGGCCGACGCCCGTGACGGGTTCGCCGCCATGCAGGACGGGGACGTGTTCGGCAAGATCGTCTTCACACGCTGATGGCGACGCACCTGGTCACCGGCGCCACGTCGGGCATCGGCGCGGCGGTCGCTGCGGCCCTGCTGTCCCGCGGCGACGACCTGGTCCTGCTCGCCCGGAACGACGACCGGGCGGCGGAGCTCGCTGACACCTTCGCCGGCTGCCGGACCGTCGTCGCCGACCTCACGGACGTCGAGGCGCTCGACCGGCTCGAGGGCGTCCCGGAGAGGCTCGACTCCCTCCTCCATGTCGCGGGCGTCGTCGAGCTCGCGCCCGTCGCCGAGCTCCGCACCGAGCATCTGCTCGAGCAGCTGACCGTCAACGTCGTGGCTCCGGCCCTGCTGACCCGCGCCTGCCTCCCGGCCCTGCGGGCGGCGCGGGGGATCGTCGTGTTCGTCAACTCCGCTGCCGGGCTCCAGGCCGGCGCCACGTGGGGGGCCTACGCCGCGTCGAAGTTCGCGCTGCGCGCCCTCGCGGACGCGCTTCGGGCGGAGGAGACGGCGAACGGCGTGCGGGTCACCACCCTGTTCCCGTCGCGCACCGCGACCCCCATGCAGGAGAAGGTCCACGAGCAGGAGGGCAAGACGTACGACGCCTCCCTCTGGATCACTCCTGAGACGGTTGCGGCGACCCTGCTGCACGTGCTCGACGTCCCACGTGACGCCACCATCCCGGAGGTGACGGTGCGGCCCCTGGCGCCGTGGATGCCCCGGTAGCCGGGGCTCCACGGACGTCTGCGGATGTGAGAGCGGCGTCGACCTGGCCACGTCCCACGAGGGTCGGTCAGGTCCGGAGGGGGAGTCGCCAAACGCTGTGGCAGGAACGCTGCCCTCGCATGGGCGAACCACAGGCTCCGGCTCGGCGCGGGTCGCGTCGGTGGGCGCGCATCGCGAGCCACCGATCCGCGTCCTCGGGCTTCACCCGGACGTGGCCGTGATGAAGATCAACGGTCCTGGGGGGCCGAGGTGCGGTCCGGCTCCAGCACGAAGACACGCAGTCGGCGTCCGCGAGCACTGCCGTGCCCCCGGGGTCGGGTCGACGCGAAGGCCTGCCGATGAGCGGGATCGCACCTGGTATCGCGTCCCGAGCTCGGCGGCGAGTCCATGGCCGGACTCCAGCTGCCTGCGAGCTCAGTCCTCGGGGTCGTCCAGCCGCGCGAGCCAGGTCGCGAACCGCTCCACCGCGGTCTCGAACTCCGGGTGAGTGTCGGTGAACTCCTGCAGGCGCTCACCAAGCCACGCCAGGGTGACCACCTCGTCCCCCCGTCGTTGCTGGAGCTCCTCGATCCCGCGGTCGGTGAAGTACACGGTGTCGCTGGACCTCAGTAGTCCTGGACGGTCCGGTCGCCCGGGCTCGCGAACGACTCGGCCATCAGTGACTTCTGCTCCTCCACGTGCCGCTTCGCCGTACCCACCGACGGCGACGACGAGGGGGGCCGGGTCACGACGTCGATGCGAAGGTCGAGCTCCGGCCACACGTTGAGGGCGTAGTAGGGCCGCGGACCCATGTTGCGCGGCTCGTCCTGCACCCAGCGCACCGTCCTCAGCCCGGGATAACGAGCCAGCTCCGCCTTGATCTCCTCCACCGGAGCCGGGTACAGCTGCTCGACCCGTCCGATGGCGAATCGCCCGGAGTCCTCGCGCTTGGCCCGCTCGACCACGAGGTCCCAGGTGACCCGGCCGGAGCAGAGCAGCAGGGTGTCGACCTCGGCCGGGTCGGCGGCCTCGTCGCCGATGAAGGGCCGGAAGCTGCCGGTGGTGAAGTCCTCCGGCTGCGAGGCGGCCTCCTTCCGCTTGAGCATCGACTTCGGCGTGAACACGACCATGGGCCGGTGCTCCTCACCGAGCGAGTGATGCCGGAGCAGATGGAAGTACGACGCCGGCGAGGACGGCTGCGCGACCACGAACGCCTCATCGGCTGCCATCGTCAGCCACCGCTCGATCCGGGCCGAGGAGTGGTCCGGGCCCTGACCCTCGTAGCCGTGGGGGAGCAGCAGCACGACTCCGGACTGCTGGCGCCACTTCGTCTCGCCGGAGCTGATGAACTCGTCGATCACGATCTGGGCGCCGTTGACGAAGTCGCCGAACTGGGCCTCCCACAGCACCAAGGCGTCGGGACGGGCCACAGAGTAGCCGTACTCGAAGCCCAACGCGGCGTACTCGGAGAGGAGGGAGTCGTAGATGTGGAACTTCGCCTGGTCCTCGGTGAGCGCGGTGAGCGGCGTCCACTCGCGGGCGTTGGTGCGGTCGATGATCGTCGCGAACCGCTGCACGAACGTGCCGCGGCGGGAGTCCTGGCCGGCCAGTCGCACGGGGCGGCCGTCCATCAGCAACGAGCCGAACGCAAGGATCTCGCCGGTGCCCCAGTCGATCGGGCCGTCCGCGATCGCGTTGGCCCGCCGCTGAAGCTGCGGCATCACCTTCGGGTGCACGGTGAAGCCCTCGGGCGGCGTGACGTAGGCATCGGCGATCCGCTTCATCACCTCGGGCGTCACCGCGGACTGCGCGGACCCGACCGGCTTCTCGGGGTAGTCCGGCACGGTCGTCCACTCGGTCGGCTGCGAGTCGGCCTCGCGCACCTCGGTGAACACCCGCTCCAGCTGCTGCTGGTAGTCCTGGAGGACCTGCTCGGCCTCCTCGATCGTGATGTCGCCACGGCCGATCAGGGACTCGGTGTAGAGCTTGCGCACCGAGCGCTTCTGCTCGATCAGGTCATACATCAGTGGCTGCGTGTACGACGGGTCGTCGCCCTCGTTGTGCCCGCGGCGGCGGTAGCAGACCAGGTCGATGACGACGTCCTTGTTGAAGGCCTGGCGGTACTCGAACGCCAGCCGCGCCACACGGATGCACGCCTCGGGGTCGTCGCCGTTCACGTGGAAGATCGGCGCCTGCACCATCCGTGCGACGTCGGTGCAGTACAGCGACGACCGCGAGGAGCCCGGAGACGTGGTGAAGCCGACCTGGTTGTTGACGACCAGGTGGATCGTGCCGCCGGTGCGGTAGCCGCGCAGCTGCGACAGGTTGAGCGTCTCGGCGACCACACCCTGGCCCGCGAAGGCCGCGTCGCCGTGCACCAGGAGCGGGAGCACCGGATACTCCGCTCCCCGGTCGAGCACGTCCTGCTTGGCTCTGGCGATGCCCTCGAGCACCGGGTCGACGGCCTCGAGGTGGGACGGGTTCGCCGCCACCGACACCTTGATCCGGTCGCCGCGCCCGGACAGGAACTCGCCCTCCGCGCCGAGGTGGTACTTCACGTCGCCCGACCCCTGGACGGTGCGCGGGTCGATGTTGCCCTCGAACTCACGGAAGATCTGCGAGTACTTCTTGCCGACGATGTTGGCCAGCACGTTCAGCCGGCCGCGATGCGCCATCCCGATGGTCACCTCGTCGAGGCCGAACTCGGCAGCTGCCTCGCAGACCTCGTCGAGCACCGGAACCGTCGTCTCGGCACCCTCGAGGCTGAACCGCTTCTGCCCGACGAACTTGGTCTGCAGGAACGTCTCGAACGCCTCGGCCTGGTTGAGCTTGAGCAGGATCCGCAGCTGCTCCTCGCGCGGTGGCTTGGTGTGCGGCCGCTCGACCCGCTCCTGGATCCACTTGCGCTGTTCGGGATCCATGATGTGCATGTACTCGATGCCGGTCGTGCGGCAGTAGGAGTCGCGCAGGATGCCGAGGATGTGGCGCAGCTTCATGAAGCGCCGGCCCTCGCCGCCGAAGGAGCCGGTCGCGAACTCGCGGTCGAGGTCCCACAGGGTGAGCCCGTGGGACTCCACCTCGAGGTCGGGGTGGCTGCGCTGGCGGTACTCCAGCGGGTCGGTGTCGGCCATCAGGTGTCCCCGCACCCGGTAGGCGTGGATCAGCTCGAGGATGCGGGCCTGCTTGGAGATCTCGTCGTCGTGCGACGTCGCGATGTCGTTGCTCCAGCGGATCGGCTCGTAGGGGATCCGCAGGGCCCGGAAGATCTCGTCGTAGAAGCCGTCGTCGCCGAGCAGCAGCTGATGGATGCGCTTGAGGAAGTCACCGGACTGCGCGCCCTGGATGACGCGGTGGTCGTAGGTCGAGGTGAGCGTCATCACCTTGCTGATGGCGTTGCGGGCGATCGCCTCCTCGGACGCGCCCTGCCACTCCGGCGGGTACTCCATCGCGCCGACACCGATGATGGCGCCCTGGCCTCGCATCAGCCGGGGCACCGAGTGGTTCGTGCCGATGGTGCCGGGGTTGGTCAGCGAGATCGTGGTGCCCTGGAAGTCCTCGACGGCCAGCCGACCGTCGCGGGTCTTGCGGATGACGTCCTCGTAGGCCGTCCAGAAGGCCGCGAAGTCCATCGCCTCGGCACCCTTGATGTTGGGCACGAGGAGCTGGCGTGTGCCGTCCTTCTTCTGCATGTCGATGGCGAGCCCGAGGTTGATGTGGGCCGGAGTGATCTGGGTCGGCTTGCCGTCCACGACGTCGAAGCCGACGTTCATCTCCGGCATCGCCTTGAGTGCCTTGACCAGGGCGTAGCCGATCAGGTGGGTGAACGACACCTTGCCGCCGCGCGCACGGGAGAGGTGGTTGTTGATGACGATCCGGTTGTCCCAGAGCAGCTTGACCGGCACCGAGCGCACCGAGGTGGCGGTGGGGACCGACAGCGACTCGTCCATGTTGGCCGCGGTCCGGGCCGGGGCGCCGCGCAGCACGGTGTAGGTGGGCTGGTCGTCGGACGCCGCACGAGCCGGCGCGTGGTTCTCCTTGGGCACCGGCCTGGTGGTCCCCTTCGCCGGTTCGGCGGCGGAGTCGGTGGAGGGCGTCGCGCGCGGCGGTGCGCCGGTGCCGGAACGGGCGTCCCTCCTGACGGCGGTGTCAGTGGGCTCCGAGGACCCGGCCGGCGCGGCGGCTCCTCCGGTGGGGGTCTCGGTAGACGTCTCGGCGTGACTCGGGGTCTGCTTCGCGCTCGGTGCCGCCGTCTGCGTCCTGGTAGGGGTCGCGGCCGCGGCCCCGCCGCCGGTGCCGTGGCCGTTGGCGGTGGCGCCGTTGGACTTGAAGTACGACGCCCAGGTCGGGTCCACGCTGCCCGGATCGCGCTGGAACTGCTCGTACATCTCCTCGACGAGCCATTCGTTGGCTCCGAAGTCGGAGGAGGGTGCCGGGGTCTGGTCGGACGCGCTGTCGGACGGGTTGGACTGCTGCTGCGGCACGGGTTCGGTTCGCCTCTTCCGGGACGTGCGCGGGAGTGGTCGGGATCTGCCATCCAGGCTAGTCCCCCACGCACAGAAATACCGAAGTACGGTGACCCGCTGGTGCATGGTGTAACCCGTCAGCACGACCGGTCGTCGTCGCCCGGTGCCCGAGCCGTTCGGGACCCCGCGACGACACCCCCCGCAGACCGGAAAGGACCGAGGCTTGCCTCACTTCCACCTGACTTGCTCACGCACACGGACCAGGACAGCCGCGGTGCTCGTCGCGACCGCCCTCGCCGCGGGAGGCTGCAGCAGCAGTGACTCGTCCTCACCGGCCGCCGCGCCGACGACGGCGAGCTCCCACGTCGGCGGCGCCCCACCGGTGGCGTCGAAGGTCTCGCTCGGCCGGGTCGCGGGCACCATCCGCAAGAAGAACTGGAAGCTCTTCGTCAAGCGGCACAAGGCGCACGTGCTGAAGAAGGTGGGCCGGGCGGTCGACACGTGGATCGACGGAGGCTTCGTCGGCGTCGACTACCCCCGTGACTCCTTCGGCAGGGCCTTCGCGGCGTTCACCCGTCGTGCCGCGCGAGACGCCCGGCACCAGCGGAAGCTGATGAGCAACTGGGGGCTGCGCCACCGCATCGACGGCGTCGACGTGAAGAGGCGGACGATCGCCGTGGACGTGCTCGCCCCGCGCGGCCGACCGGCCGGAGCGACTGCCCGCGTCTCCCTGCTCTTCGAGACGACGGGTCAGGCGCGGAAGCGGGTGATGGTCCACGGTCGGCTCTTCCTCACGCCCGACGACCACGGGACATGGCACATCTTCGGGTACGACGTGGCAAGGGGAGCGACGTGATGGACCGCAGATCCAGGCGCCGGATCCGCCGCAGCGCCCGGCTGGTGATGCTCGGGGTGATCCTCGCCGTGGTGACCCTGGCTCTGCCCGACGCGTCGCCCCGGTCGACCGAGTTCGCCCTCGTCAAGGTCCACCAGACCGACGCGGCGGCCATCGACCAGGACGTGATCTCGATCCTGGCCGTGGGCTCGGACGCCCGCCCGGGTGAGAACTTCACGCACACGCGCGGAGACGCGTTGCAGCTGGTGACGATCAACACCAAGACCCACGCGGCGAGCATCATCGGCGTACCCCGCGACTCGTGGGTGGACATCCCCGGACACGGGATGGACAAGATCAACGCCTCGCTCTACTACGGCGGGCCGCAGCTCCTCGGTGACACGGTCGGCAACCTGATCGGTGTGCACCCGAAGTACGTCTTCGTCACCCGGTTCCAGTACTTCAGCGCGATGGTCCGCTGGCTGGGCGGCATCGACATCCGCAACCCGTACGCCTTCAGCGACGACCCCCTCAAGCGGTCCGGCTTCAAGGCGGGCCGGATCCACCTCAGCGGGTACGACGCGATGGCCTACTCACGCATCCGGCACTCGCTGCCCAGAGGTGACTTCGACCGCTCGGCGCACCAGGAGGTCGTACTCAGGGGCATCCAGTCCAAGGTGCACGCGAATGCCGCCAAGCCCGGCTTCATCGAGCGCGGCGTGATCACGGCGATGAGCCACATGTACACGAACCTGCCGCCCAGCGAGCTCTTCCGGCTCGCCCAGGTGATGGCCCAGGTCGACCCCCACAAGGTGCGTTCGTGCGTCGTGCAGGGCGGCATCGGCGTCTCGTCGGGTGGCGCGAGCATCGTGCTCCCGTACGTCTCGCAGGCTCGCGACATGGGCAACCAGATCCGCAAGGACGCCACCTTGTCCCACTGCGGCTAGCGTGCGGTCATGGCCTACGACGAGGAGCTCGCGGCCCGCATCCGTGAGCGCGTGACCGGTGAGCCGGTCGAGGAGAAGAAGATGTTCGGCGGCCTGGCGTTCCTGCTCGGTGGGCACATGGCCGTGGCCGCGAGTGGCCAGGGCGGCCTGATGGTCAGGGTCGAGCCGGGCGAGACGGCGACGCTGCTCGAGGAGCACGGCGCCGCCCCGTTCGAGATGGGTGGCCGGGGCGCCATGGACGGCTGGCTGCGGGTCTCCTCGGAGGCCGTCGAGGACGACGCCACGCTGTCCCGCTGGGTCGAGCGCGGCCTGGCCTACGCGCGCTCGCTGCCGCCGAAGTGAGGTCGCCGCCCGATCGCCGTACCCGACCCGGCAGGGTGTTCCCGTGATCGAGCTGCGCAGCGACAACGCCGCCGGGGTCGCCCCCGAGATCCTTGCCGCGATCGAGGCTGCGAACGTGGGGTCCGCCCTCGCCTACGGTGGTGACGACCTCACCGCACACCTGCAGTCCGTCGTGCGCGACGTCTTCGAGCACCCGACCGCCCGAGTGTTCCCGGTCACCAGTGGCACCGCGGCGAACGCGCTGGCACTCTCGGCCGTCACCCCACCCTGGGGCGCCGTGCTCTGTCATCCCTCCGCTCACGTCATCACCGCCGAGGCCGGTGCCACCTCGCTCCTCGCCGGAGGTGCGGTCATGCAGGGGGTCGACGGCGACCACGGCCTGATGGATCCGGGCCGGCTGCGCGCCCGGCTCGAGGCCACGCGGTGGGGAGACCCGCACGAGAGCCAGCCGGCGGTGCTGTCGCTGACGGTGCCGAGCGACGTGGGGACGCTGTACGAACCCGTCCAGCTCGGTGAGCTGGTCGAGGTCGCCAGCGCCCGGGGCCTGAAGGTCCACGTCGACGGAGCGCGGCTGGCCAACGCCGTGGCGGCTCTCGGCTGCGCGCCCGCCGACCTCACCTGGCGCGCCGGCGTCGACGTGCTGTCGCTCGGGGCCATCAAGAACGGCGCCCTGGGCGCCGAGGCGGTCGTCGCCTTCGACGACGCAGCCGCCGAGGAGCTCGTGTACCGGACGAAGAGGTCGGGGCACGTGACCAGCAAGATGCGGTTCCAGTCCGCCCAGCTGACGGCGTACCTCAGCGACGGCCTCTGGCTCCGGTTGGCCGGCCACGCCAACAGGCGGATGACCGAGCTGGTCACGTCGACCGCCGGGCTCGCCGACCGTGGCCTGCGGGTGCTCGAGCGTGTCGACGTGAACATGGCGTTCGTCGAGCTGCCGGCTCGCGCTGCCGACGCCCTCCCCGATGCCGGGATCCTGTGCTACCGGATGACGGAGACCAGTGTGCGGCTGGTCACCAGCTGGCAGACGACGGCCGAGGACGTCGCTGAGGCCGGGGCTCGTTTCCGGAAGGCGTTGGCCGGCTAGGGCCAGGCTGAGAGGCTGCCCACGCTGTACGGACGACCGGCGCGCACATCGGGTCAGCCCGCTGGACCCGGGGGCCCCAGGCTCTCCAGGTAGGCCGTCACCCGCTCGGCGGGCCACTGCTCCTCCAGATCGGCGACGACGCGGTCGCAGACCTCAGGCCCGCCGCCCGTGGCCGTGGTCCACTCGCTTCGGGTCCAGCCGGCGAGATAGTCGTCGCTGCTGGTGTCGCCGAGCCGCATGGCCGCCTCGTCGATCGCCTCCTGGAAGCGCGTGGCCAGCTGCGTCTTGGTCACGGCCCCGCCCTCACGGGCGACGACCAGCGAGGGCAGGTCGCGCCAATAGGTCACTTGGTACTCCGTCACGAGCCGACGCTACCGGGGTTGCGGGCAGGTGGTCTCGGACCCGGGCACCTCGCTGACGGTCCGGGCCTGCATGTGGCTCGGTGACACTCACCCGGCGACGCGACGCTCCACGTGCTGCAGCGTGAAGAACCTGCCGATCAGCCGGCCCTTTCCTGACGCGCGAGTGCTCGGTCAGCCGGGGTGGGGATCCTGAGGTGCCGTCGCCTCGGGCCGGCGATCAAGGGTCGTCCCGGCGAAGCCGGCGGCATCCATCAGTCTGGTGGTCACGACCATGAGTGGCAGGAACAGCGCGAGCAGGACCCACGGAGACACGGCCGGGTGGACCGATGGCGGGTACCACATCACGAGCGCGGCGGAGGCGGCGACGACCGCAGCGAGCAGTCGACGCGGGATCTGGTCGGCGGCCAGGAGGACCAACGGCCAGAGGAGGTACCAGGTGCGCGGAGCGACGCTGCTCACGACCAGCAGCAGCATCAGGATGGTGAGCGTGCGCAGCGGCGGGCGGCGACGAGCAGTCAGCGTCACCGCCGCTACGGTGACGACGAGGAACACCAGGCTGACCGCGTGCATCAGCGAGTAGCGATCGCTCGGGAGCCCGGCGACGCGGCCGGGGGCCACGAGGTGCAGGACGGATCCGATCCACTGCGGGACGGACAGCCAGTTGACGCCCACCCGTCCGTCGCCGACGTGTGGCACCCAGCCGAGTCCGAGCCCCGAGACCACACCGATGGCGAGCACGGTGAGGACGCCGACGACCATGCTCACAGCCCCCGTCGCGACCCAACGCGACGGTGAAGGCGGCCGCCGCGTCGAGTGCACGCGCGGCGGTGCGGCGTAGCGGAACCAGAGCAACGGCAGGAACGGTAGCGCGATCAGCGCGATCACCTTGATCGCGCCCGCCGCGCCGACGAGCACCCCGCTGAGCAACAGTGCCCGGCGGAGGGTGGGAGCCGTCGCCGCCACCGCCACACCGCACAGCATCAGGGCGAGCATGGAGGAGTCGTTGTGCAGGGCGTCGAGCAGCATGAGGAGGGGGAACGGCCCCGTGACCGCCACCCAGAGCGCCACCTCCGGTCGGGCGCCGGTCACGCGGGACAACCGGGTGAGGACGACAGCGATGACAGTCAGCCCGACCACGGCGATCCCTCGTAGGGCGAACATTCCGGCCCACACGTGGGGTTGTGTGACCTCGACGACCAGGCGGCATGCCCAGATCCAGAGCGGACCGTACGGCGACGCGTAGTCCAGCCACTCGCTCGCCACAGCGTGCGTGTACGGGCCGGGGACGGTGCTCGGGCCGACCGAGTACGGGTCCAGCCCGTGGGCGGCGACATTGGCCTGGGCGAGGTAGGCCCAGACGTCCTGGCTGGTCACCGGCGCAGCCATCAGGAGGGGTGCGGCCATCGCGATCCCGGCCCAGCAGACCCGACGGGTCATGCCGTGAACGGTGCGGTCGAGGACGAGCCGCCCGAGCAGGAACCACGCGACCACCAGCAGGAGGACGCCGATCTCGAACACCCAGTGGTAGGGCCCCGTCGCGTCGGACCGGTCGATGTGGTGGCCCGGCGGGGTCCCGGCGACGTACGACGCGCGGGCGACCAGGGCGGAGCCCAGGAGGCCGATGAGGGAGGCCACTGCGGTGGTCGCGGTGGGACGTCGGGTGAGGAGGGACATGCGCGCCCCCGGAAGGATTCGAACCTTCGCTCCCGCCTCCGGAGGGCGGTGCTCTATCCCCTGAGCTACGGGGGCCCGGGTGGAACGACCTTACAAGCGGACGTGCCGACGCGGAAAACCGGTGAGGAGCGGTCCATCCGGCACCCGGAAGCCGATCGAGGGCGCTGCCTGCGCGTCGATACCCTTGCCGCGTGACGCCCGAGCAGCTCTCCGACCTGATCGTCGCGTCGCTGGCTGAGCTCTCGGCCGGCGGAGCGATCACGCTGCCCGCCGGCGTGCCCGAGACGGTCACCGTCGAGCGGCCTCGGCAGAAGGGGCACGGGGACTACGCCACGAACGTCGCGCTCCAGCTGGCGAAGCCGGCCGGCCTGCGACCGCGTGACTTCGCGGCACTGGTCGCCGAGCGGCTCGGCTCGACAGACGGCATCGCGGGCGTTGAGGTCGCGGGTCCGGGTTTCCTCAACATCACGGTCGACGCCGGGGCCCAAGGTGCGGTGGCCGACGACATCGTCGCCGCGGGTGAGGCGTACGGCGGCTCGGAGGTCGGAGGCAAGCAGAAGGTCAACGTGGAGTTCGTGTCCGCCAACCCGACCGGACCCGTCACCCTCGCGAGCGCTCGGTGGGCGGCCGTCGGCGACACGCTGTCCCGGCTGCTCGAAGCCAGTGGGTACCAGGTGTCGCGGGAGTACTACTTCAACGACCACGGCGCCCAGATCGACAGGTTCAGCCGTTCGCTGCTCGCCGCCGGGCGGGGGGAGCCCACCCCCGAGGACGGTTACCCGGGCCAGTACATCGGGGAGGTCGCAGCGGCTGTCGTCGCCGAGCACCCGGAGGCACCGGGACTTCCGGACGACGAGGCGCTGGAGATGTTCCGCCGGCACGGCGTCGCGATCATGTTCGACGAGATCAAGCAGACGCTCGCGGACTTCCGGGTCCCCTTCGACACCTACTTCCACGAGAACGACCTCTACGAGTCGGGCGCCACCGACCGAGCCATCGCGCGGCTCCGCGAGCTCGGCAACATCTACGAGAAGGACGGCGCGATCTGGCTGGCCACGCAGAAGTACGGGGACGACAAGGACCGGGTGATCGTCAAGTCCGACGGTCACGGTGCCTACATCTCGGGTGACGCGGCGTACTACCTCGACAAGCGCGAGCGCGGCTTCGAGCGGTGCCTCATCCTCCTCGGCGCCGACCACCACGGGTACGTCGGCCGGATGATGGCGCTCTGTGCCGCCTTCGGCGACGAGCCCGGCGTGAATCTCGAGATCATCATCGGCCAGATGGTGAACCTGCTCAGCCACGGCTCGGTGGTGCGGATGGGCAAGCGCACCGGCAACATCATCACACTCCTCGACCTCGTCGAGGCGATCGGCCTGGACGCCGCGCGGTACGCCCTCGTCCGCAACTCGATCGAGACCAACCTCGACATCGATCTCGACCTGTGGGCCAAGGCCACCACTGACAACCCCGTCTTCTACGTGCAGTACGCCCACGCCCGGGTGTCGTCCATCCTGCGCAACGCAGCCGACCTGGGGCTCGAGCCCGCGTCGAACGCCACACTGCTCGTCGACGAGAAGGAGGGTGACCTCCTACGCGCGCTGGCGGACTTCCCGCGTGTGGTCACGGCCGCGATGACGTTGCGCGAGCCCCATCGGGTCGCCCGCTACCTGGAGGACACCTCGGCGTCGTACCACCGCTTCTACGACAACTGCCGGGTGCTCCCGATGGGTGACGAGGAGCCCAGCGACCTGCACCGGGCGCGACTGCGACTCGTCGAGGCGACCCGCATCGTGCTGGCCAACGGCCTCGGCCTGCTCGGCGTCTCCGCCCCGGACCGGATGTGAGTCCGACCCACGAGGCGGGCTGGGCGCACGTCCAGGGCGCCCTGCGCGGTCCGACCTGGCTGCGTCCAGCCGACGACTCCAACGCGCTGGTCCCGTCGTTGTGGTCGTCGACGGCTCACAAGGTGGCCGGCGCCCTGGTCGTGGGAGGCGTCTCGGTCCCCGAGCTGGTCGCGAACGTGAACACACCGGCGTACGTCCTCGACGAGGCCGACCTGCGCGCCCGAGCACGGGCCTTCCGCCAGGCGTTCGCGGGGTACGACGTCTTCTATGCCGGGAAGGCCTTCCTGTGCACCACCGTCGCGCGCTGGATCGCCGAGGAGGGACTGTCGCTCGACGTCTGCTCGGACGGTGAGCTGACCGTCGCGCTGCGCGCGGGCTTCGACCCGGCCCGGATCGGCTACCACGGCAACACCAAGACCGAGGTCGAGCTGATGCGCGCCGTCGCCGAAGGAGTCGGCCGGATCGTGGTCGACTCCTTCGACGAGATCGGCCGCCTGGAGCGGGTCACCGCGTCGCTCGGCCGCACGGCGCAGGTCATGGTCCGCGTCACGGCCGGGGTCGAGGCGCACACCCATGAGTACATCGCGACCGCACACGAGGACCAGAAGTTCGGCTTCTCGATCACCAGCGGCGACGCCCTCGAGGCCGTACGCCGCGTGGTCACCGCTCCGCGACTGGACCTGCTCGGTCTGCACTCGCACATCGGGAGCCAGATCTTCGACACAGCGGGTTTCGAGGTGGCGGCGCGTCGCGTGCTCGTCCTGCACGCGGGGATCGCGAAGGAGCTCGGCGTCACGCTGCCGGAGCTCGACCTGGGCGGCGGTTTCGGCATCGCCTACACCACCCAGGACGACCCGGCAGACCCCGCACAGCTCGCGACCGAGCTGACGAAGATCGTCGAGCACGAGTGTCAGGCTCTGGGGATCGACCGGCCGCGGCTCTCCATCGAGCCCGGCCGGGCGATCGTGGGGCCGGCGATGTGCACCGTCTACACGGTGGGCACCGTCAAGCCGGTCGAGCTCGACGGCGGCGCGATGCGTACCTACGTCAGCATCGACGGTGGCATGAGCGACAACATCCGGACGGCTCTCTACGACGCCGACTACTCCTGCACCCTCGCGTCACGCGAGTCCGAGGCCCCGGCGGCCCTGGCCCGGGTGGTCGGCAAGCACTGTGAGGCCGGTGACGTCGTGGTCAAGGACGAGTTCCTTCCGGCGGACGTCCGTCCAGGCGACCTGCTCGCGGTGCCCGCCACGGGCGCGTACTGCCGGTCGATGGCCTCCAACTACAACCACGCCCTCCGCCCCCCGGTGGTCGCGGTGCGGGACGGCGTGGCCACGACGATTGTCCGCCGCGAGACTGTGGACGACCTGCTCGCCACCGACCTAGGAGATGCGACGTGAAGCCGCTCAACGTCGTCGTGCTGGGCTGCGGCGTGGTCGGGTCACAGGTCCTGCGCCTGCTGACCGAGCAGTCCGGCGACCTGGCGGCGCGGGTCGGCGCTCCTGTGCACCTCGTCGGCGTCGGCGTACGCCGTATCGACGCTCCGCGGGACGTCGAGGTACCGGACGGGCTGCTGACGACCGATGCCGCGGGTCTGGTCACCCGCGACGGCGTCGACGTCGTGGTGGAGGTGATCGGGGGCATCGAACCGGCTCGCTCCCTGATCCTGGCCGCCCTGGAGAACGGCGCGAGCGTCGTCACGGCCAACAAGGCGCTGCTCGCCGAGGACGGTCCGACGCTCTTCGAGGCCGCCGAGAAGGCCGGTCGTGACCTCTACTACGAGGCCGCGGTCGCCGGGGCCATCCCGATCGTCCGGCCGTTGCGCGAGTCCCTGGCCGGAGACAGGGTCACGCGGGTGCTCGGGATCGTCAACGGCACCACCAACTACATCCTCGACAAGATGGACAGCACCGGGGCGGGCTTCGAGGAGGCCCTCGAGGAGGCCCAGGACCTCGGGTACGCCGAGGCCGACCCGACCGCAGACGTCGAGGGGTTCGACGCCGCCGCCAAGGCGGCGATCCTGGCCAGCCTGGCGTTCCACTCGCGTGTCACGGCGGCCGACGTCCACCGCGAAGGGATCACCGACGTGACCGCGGCCGACATCGCCTCGGCTGCGCAGATGGGCAGTGTCGTCAAGCTCCTGGCGATCGCAGAGCTGGTCCCGCCGCGCTCGGCCGACGGAGGGGACGCCGCACAGGGCGTCTCCGTGCGGGTCCATCCGGCGATGATTCCGCGGACCCACCCCCTGGCCAGCGTGCGCGAGGCGTTCAACGCCGTCTTCGTCGAGTCCGACGCGGCCGGGCAGCTGATGTTCTACGGTCCGGGAGCCGGTGGGGCACCGACCGCCAGCGCGGTGCTGGGCGACCTGGTCACGATCGGACGCAACCGGCTCGGCGAGACCCGTGGGGTCGGTGAGTCGGCGTACGCCGACCGGCTCCTCGTGCCGATGGGGGAGACCCGAACCCGTTACCACATCGCGGTGGACGTCGACGACCGTGCGGGCGTGCTCGCGGAGATCGCGGGGGCGTTCGCCGAGGAGGACGTCTCGATCCAGACGCTCCGCCAGGAGGGCCGCGGCGCCGACGCCCAGCTCGTCATCGTCACCCACGACGCGACCGACGCGCAGCTCTCGGCCACCGTCGGGCGACTCCGCGGCCTGGCCCCCGTCCGCGAGGTGTCGTCGGTGATGCGGGTGGAAGGGACGGCCGACTGATGGCCCCGCCGACGAGCGAGCCGGGGGCACGGCAGTGGCGGGGGGTGATCGAGGAGTACCGGCCGTATCTCGACCTTGTTCCCGACGACCTCGAGGCGGTCACCCTGCGCGAGGGTGGCACTCCGCTGGTCCGGTCGGACTGGCTGTCGGCGCGCGCCGACGCGGCCGTCTGGCTGAAGGTCGAGGGTGACAACCCGACCGGTTCCTTCAAGGACCGCGGGATGACGGTGGCGATCTCGGTGGCCTGCCACGAGGGTGCACAGGCGGTCGTGTGCGCCTCGACCGGCAACACGTCGGCGTCGATGTCGGCGTACGCCGCGCGGGCGGGGCTCACTCCGATCGTGCTGCTGCCCGAGGGCAAGATCGCCGCCGGGAAGATGGCGCAGGCGATCGTGCACGGAGCGCTGATCGTGATGGTGCGCGGCAACTTCGATCACTGCCTCGAGCTGGCCCGCACCTTGTCCTGGCGCTACCCCGTCGCGCTGGTCAACTCGGTGAACCCGGTCCGCATCCAGGGTCAGAAGACGGCTGCGTTCGAGATCGTGGACTTCCTGGGCGACGCCCCGGACGTCCATCTGCTGCCGGTCGGCAACGCCGGAAACATCACCGCGTACTGGCTGGGCTACGAGCAGTACGCTGCGCTCGGCCGCACCACGCGCAAGCCGCAGATGCGCGGTTTCCAGGCAGCGGGCGCCGCGCCCCTGGTGACCGGTGAGCCGTTCCCCGACCCGGACACCAAGGCGACCGCGATCCGGGTCGGCAACCCGGCGTCGTGGAAGCAGGCGGAGGCCGCCGCGGCCGAGTCCGGCGGGCGCTTCCGGGCGGTCGCTGACGCTGCGATCCTCGCCGCCCAGGGGGAGCTCGCGCGACGGGACGGCGTCTTCGTCGAGCCCGCATCGGCCGCGGGGGTCGCGGGCCTGCTCGCGGACCTCGAGGCGGGGGAGTCGTACGCCGGGCTCACGGTCGTCATCACCGTGACCGGTCACGGCCTGAAGGACACCGCCACCGCGCTGGAGACAGCGGGTGAGCCGGTCCACGCCGTGATCGACGCCGACGTCGACCAGGCCGCGGCCGCCGCGGGGTTGCGGTGACCTTCGTCGACGGTCCGGTCCGGGTGGCTGTCCCGGCGACGTCGGCGAACCTCGGTCCGGGCTTCGACACGTTGGGTCTGGCCCTCGAGCTGCGCGACGAGCTGCTGGCGGAGGTCGGCGGCAGGGGTCTGGCGATCGAGGTCACCGGCGAGGGCGCGGACACGGTGCCGCGCGATGCCAGCCACCTCGTCGCGCGGGCGATGGACGCGGCCTTCGGACAGATGGGGGTGCGCACTCCAGCGGTCCGGCTGTCGTGCACCAACCACATTCCCCACGCCCGCGGGCTCGGGTCCTCCTCGGCCGCGATCGTCGGTGGCATCGTGCTTGCGCGGGCCTTGGTGGCCGACGGTCGGGAGCGCCTGGACCTCGGGACGTCGCTCGCGCTGGCGGTCGCGCTCGAGGGCCATCCCGACAACGTGGCGCCCGCGCTGTACGGGGGGTTCGTCATCTGCGGCGAGACCGATGAGGACGTCTGGGCCGACCGGTCGCCCGTGCACCGGTCGATCGGTGCCGTGGTGCTGATCCCACCGGGTGGCGTGGCCACCGCCCTGGCTCGTGGTCTGCTACCGGGCTCGGTGCCTCATCGGGACGCCGCCGCGAACACCGGTCGAGCGGCGCTTCTCGTGGCGGCGCTGGCCACGGCCCCGGATCGCCTCCATCGAGCGACGGAGGACTTCCTCCATCAGCGCTACCGCCGCTCCGCGATGCCGGACACGCTCGACCTCGTCGACCGGCTGCGGGCGGACGGGCACGCCGCCGTGGTCTCGGGTGCCGGCCCGGCTGTCCTGGTTCTCACCGCCGACGGCCGCGACCTCGCCGCGTACTGCCCGGACGGGTGGGCCGTACGCCGCCTCGAGGTCGCGAGCGAGGGTGCTCGCGTCTTCTGACGCGATGACCGACGGGGCCGTGGCTCGGGACGTCCCCCGGTCACGTCGGCCGGCGAGCCGTCGAGAATGCCGCGAGCCCAGGGCCCTGGTGCTATCGTGACGATGCGTCCGGGCGGCGAAGCAGCCCCGCTCCAGGAGCTGGCCCACAGCCCGCGCAACCCTTCCTCTCCACCGCAACCGAGCGCTCACGAGCGCCTCCGGCGCGCCATGGCCCGAGGGAGCAGCAACCAAGTCGCCTCCGGCAGGACGCCGGACGGCACTGATACGTGGGAAGGACCTCACGTGACCGACACCATCGAATCCACCCCGGACGCCGAGTCGGCGCCTGCCAAGAAGAAGTCGGGTGGACTCAACTCGATGCTCCTGGCCGATCTCAAGGCGATGGCCGGCGGGCTCGGGATCAAGGGCACCGGCTCCATGAAGAAGGCCCAGCTGGTCGACGCCATCAAGGCGGCCCAGTCCGGTGGCCAGTCCGGTGGCCAGTCCGGTGGCCAGTCCGGTGCGCGGCAGACGGGGGAGCCGTTCCCTCGCGACGCCGCCGTGCAGGGCCAGTCTCCGGACCAGCAGTCTCCGGACCAGCAGTCTCCGGATCGCCGGTCGTCGGACCGCCGGTCCTCGGACCGCCAGCAGGACCGGCAGCCCAGCGGGCAGGACCGTCAGCAGGACCGGCAGCAGAGCGGACAGCAGACGGCGCAGCAGACCAGGGACCGCCAGCAGAGCCAGCCGAAAGAGCAGGGCCAGCCGAAAGAGCAGGGCCAGCCGAAAGAGCAGGGCCAGCCGAAAGAGCAGGGCCAGCAGGACCGGTACGACGACGGGCAGGGCGGCAGCCGCCGGAGCCGTCGGCGCCGGGGACGCGACCGCGGTAGCCGGCCCCAGACCGGGGGCCAGCGCGGCGAGCCGGACACCACGATCCTCGACGACGACGTCCTCACGCCGGCTGCCGGCATCCTCGACGTCCTCGACAACTACGCCTTCGTCCGCACCAGCGGCTACCTGCCCGGCACCGACGACGTCTACGTCTCGCTGTCGATGGTGCGCAAGTACGGACTTCGCCGGGGTGACGCGATCGTGGGGCAGGTGCGCCAGCCTCGCGAGGGCGAGCGGCGGGAGAAGTTCAACCCCATGGTCCGCATCGACTCGGTCAACGGTGCCGACCCGGAGGCCGCGAAGAACCGTGTCGAGTTCGGCAAGCTCACCCCCCTGTACCCGACCGAGCGGCTTCGCCTCGAGACCGAGTCGACCAACCTGATCGGCAGGGTCATCGACATCGCCGCTCCGATCGGCAAGGGCCAGCGCGGGCTGATCGTCTCTCCGTCGAAGGCCGGCAAGACGATGATCATGCAGTCGATCGCCAGATCGATCACGACGAACAACCCCGAGTGCCACCTGATGGTGGTCCTGGTCGACGAGCGGCCCGAGGAGGTCACCGACTTCGAGCGGTCGACCAAGGGTGAGGTCATCTCCTCGACCTTCGACCGTCCCGCCGCCGACCACACCATGGTCGCGGAGCTGGCGATCGAGCGGGCCAAGCGGCTCGTCGAGCTCGGTCACGACGTCGTCGTCCTGCTCGACGGCATCACCCGCCTGGGGCGCGCGTACAACCTGGCGGCGCCGGCGTCCGGCCGGATCCTGTCCGGTGGCGTCGACTCCGCGGCCCTCTACCCGCCCAAGAAGTTCTTCGGCGCGGCGCGCAACATCGAGAACGGCGGCTCCCTGACGATCCTCGCCACCGCTCTCATCGAGAGCGGGTCGAAGATGGACGAGGTGATCTTCGAGGAGTTCAAGGGCACCGGCAACATGGAGATCCGGCTCCGCCGCGACTTCGCCGACAAGCGCCTGTTCCCCGCGATCGACGCGGTGCAGAGCGGGACGCGTCGCGAGGAGCTCTTGATGAGCAAGGAGGAGCTCCAGATCGTCTGGAAGCTCCGCCGGGTGCTCTCGGGGCTCGACGGGCAGCAGGCTCTCGAGCTGCTGCTGGAGCGGCTGAAGAAGAGTCAGACGAATGTCGAGTTCCTGATGCAGGTCCAGAAGACGACGCCGGGCGCGATCAGCGGCGAGGACTGACCCGGGCGGCCGGCTCGACCGAGAAACGCGGAAGAGTCCGGCGACACGCCGAGTCCGACTGCCCGCGTGTTCCGTGTTCTCCGCGCCAGCCGCCCGGGAACACCGCGATTGGTCGCGGCGTTGAGGGGGATGGCAGAATCGCCCCTTGGTACCGGTTCACCCCGAAGTCCGACGTCAGCATCCGCTGCGACGTCAGGGGACCCGGCGCCGCGAAAGGACACCCATGAAGAAGGACATCCACCCGGAGTACCGGGTGACCGAGGTGACCTGCACCTGCGGGAACACGTTCACCACGCGCAGCACCGCGGCGAACGGCATCATCCACGCCGACGTCTGTTCCAACTGCCACCCGTTCTACACGGGCAAGCAGAAGATCCTCGACACCGGCGGCCGGGTCGCCCGGTTCGAGGCGCGCTACGCCAAGGCCCAGAAGAAGGCCGAGCCGGCCGAGGCGGACGCCGCCCAGTAGCTCCGCCGACGGCGCCGACCTCCTGCGGGAGGTCGGCGCCGTCGCGATTTGTCAGCAGCGACGCCGGAGCGGAGGAGCCATGTTCGAGGCCGTGGAGGGCCTGCTCGCCGAGCACGCCGAGCTCGAGACCGAGCTCGCGCTGCCCGGGACGCACGCCGACGCCCGGACCGCCAAGAGGCTCAACCAGCGGTACGCCGAGCTGTCGGCGATCATCACCACCTGGCGTGAATGGCAGCAGGTGGGGGACGACCTGTCTGCCGCACGCGAGCTGGCCACGGAGGACGCTTCCTTCGCCGGCGAGGTCGAGGCGCTCACGACCCAGCACGACGCATGGGAGGAGCGGCTCCGGCGCCTGCTCGCGCCGCGTGAACCCGCGGACGGCAAGGACGCGATCCTCGAGATCAAGTCCGGCGAGGGCGGCGAGGAGTCGGCCCTGTTCGCCGGTGACCTCCTCCGCATGTACACCCGGTACGCCGAGCGGGCCGGCTGGGCGACCGAGGTCCTGGACAGCACGGAGTCGGACCTCGGCGGATACAAGTCGGTGACGCTCGCCGTGAAGGCACGCGGCGTGAGCGAGCCCGGTCACGCGCCGTACGCGCTGCTGAAGTTCGAGGGGGGCGTCCACCGCGTCCAGCGGGTGCCGGTGACCGAGTCCCAGGGTCGGATCCACACCAGCGCGGCCGGGGTGCTGGTGATGCCCGAGGCGGAGGAGATCGACGTCCAGGTCGACGAGCACGACCTCCGCATCGACGTCTTCCGCAGCAGCGGCCCGGGCGGACAGAGCGTCAACACGACCGACTCCGCGGTCCGGATCACCCACCTGCCGACGGGGATCGTGGTGAGCTGCCAGAACGAGAAGAGCCAGCTGCAGAACAAGGAGCAGGCGCTGCGGATCCTGCGCGCGCGGCTGCTGGCGGCTGCGCAGGAGGAGGCGGACGCCGCTGCCGGGGAGGCCCGCCGCAGCCAGGTCCGCACCGTCGACCGCTCGGAGCGCATCCGCACCTACAACTTCCCGGAGAATCGCATCTCCGACCACCGCACCGGCTACAAGGCCTACAACCTCGACCAGGTCCTCGACGGCGACCTCCAGCCCGTGGTCGACTCCTGCGCCGAGGCCGACATGGAGGCTCGGCTCGCCGCTGTGGAGAAGCGGTGACGGCTCCGGCCGACCCTCGGACGGCCATCGCCGATGCCGTACGCCGGCTCGCTGACGCCGGGGTCGACTCGCCCGACCACGACGCACGCGCACTCCTCGCCCACGTGTTGGGTGTCGAGCTGACCCGGCTCTCGCTGGTCGAGGCCGTGACGCCCGCACAAGCGGCGGCGTACGACGAGCTGGTGACGCGCCGCGCCGCCCGCGAGCCGCTGCAGCACCTGACCGGAGTGGCCCACTTCCGACGCGTGGAGCTCCTTGTCGGTCCCGGCGTCTTCGTGCCGCGCCCCGAGACCGAGCTGCTGGCCGGGTGGGCCGTCGAGCAGGCGGCCCCGCTCGGCCGACCCGTCGTGGTCGACCTCGGCACCGGGTCCGGTGCGATGGCCAAGGCGGTCGCCTACGAGGTGCCGCATGCTCGGGTCCACGCTGTCGAGCTCGACGAGGGCGCCCACGCCTGGGCGATCCGCAACCTCGCCGGCACCGGGGTCGACCTGCGCCAGGGCGACCTGGCGCATGCCTTCGAGGACCTCGCCGGCTCGGTGGACGTGGTGGTCAGCAACCCGCCGTACATCCCGCACGAAGCCTGGGAGTCGGTCGCCGTCGAGGTTCGTGACCACGACCCGGAGCTGGCGCTCTACTCGACCGGCGACGGGCTCGACACGATCCGGGCCGTCGAGCGACGCGCGGCGCGGCTGCTGCGCCGCGGAGGTGTGGTGGGTGTCGAGCACGCGGACCTCCAGGGAGAGACCGCGGCGGCCGTGTTCACGAGCGCGGGTCGCTGGCAGCGGGTGCGCGACCACCCGGACCTGGCCGGGCGTCCACGCTTCGTGACCGCCCGGCTGGCACGATGAGCCCGTCCCCAGGAGGCGCCCCGTGAGCACGACGTACGCCACCTCGACCGAGGAAGAGCGTGAGACCGCGATCGAGGCCGCCGCGCAGGCCGTCCAGCGCGGTGGTCTCGTCGTGCTGCCGACCGACACCGTCTACGGCATCGGCGCCGACGCGTTCGACCACGCGGCGGTGCAGGCTCTGCTCGACGCCAAGGGCCGTGGCCGGGAGATGCCCCCGCCGGTCCTGATCAGCGCCGCGACCACGCTCGCCGCCTTGGCGACGAACGTCCAGTCGTACGTCGAGGCCCTCACCGAGGCCTTCTGGCCGGGTCCGCTCACCCTGGTCTGCGAGCAGCAGCGCTCCCTGACCTGGGACCTCGGGGAGACGCGCGGCACTGTCGCGATCCGGATGCCCGACCATGAGATCGCGCTGGCGCTGCTCGAGCGCACGGGACCGCTCGCCGTCAGCTCGGCCAACCTGAGCGGTCTGCCGCCGGCCACCGAGGCTGCTGCCGCCGAGGGGATGCTCGGCGACAGCGTCGAGGTCGTTCTCGACGGCGGGCCGTCCCCCAAGGGTGAGGCGTCCACGATCCTGGACGTGCGGGCCTCCCAGCCCCGGCTGCTCCGGCTCGGCGCGCTCTCCGTGGCCGAGCTGAACGACGTGATCCAGCCGCTCGGGGCCACCGTCATCGAACACGACGAGGACTGAGGCGGGGGGTCGACCGTTGCGTGAGTATCTCCTCGTCTTCCTCGTCGCGGCGGGTGCGACGTACCTGCTGACCGTCGTCGCCCGGGAGATCGCGCTGCGTACGGGGGCCGTGGCGCGCGTGCGCGACCGTGACGTGCACGCCGAGCCGATCCCCTATCTGGGCGGGCTCGCGATGCTCGGCGGGCTCGTCGCGTCGTACCTCGTGGCCAGGCAGCTGCCGTTCCTGTCCACGCACGGGGGGAACCTGCTCTTCCACGACGCCCGGAACGTGCTGATCGCCGGCGCGCTGATCTGTGCCGTCGGGACGCTCGACGACATCTTCGAGCTCGACGCCCTGACCAAGCTCGGCGGGCAGGTGCTGGCGGCGGGGTTCTTGATCCTGAACGGCATCCAGTACATCTACTTCCCGCAGAGCGACGGAGGGCAGTTCGCCCTCGACCCCTCGCAGGCCGCTCTGCTCACGGCCTTCGTGATCGTCGCGACGATCAACGCGGTGAACTTCGTCGACGGCCTGGACGGGCTCGCGACGGGCGTGGTCGGCATCGGCGCCATCGCGTTCTTCGTGTTCTGCTACCAGCTGCTCAGCCTCAACAACGTCTCGCTGGCCTCGACCGGTGCGCTGCTCAGCGCCATGCTCGGGGGTGCGTGCGCCGGGTTCCTGCCGCACAACGTCAACCCGGCGCGGCTCTTCATGGGCGACAGCGGCTCGATGCTGATCGGACTGGTGCTGTCGGCGAGCGCGATCACCCTGACCGGGCAGTACTCCGGCACCGAGCTGAGCAGGGGTGCCATGGGCTCGCCGGCCAGCCTGGCGCCGACGTTCCTGCCCCTCGCGCTGCCCATCACCTTGCTGGTCGTCCCGATCGCCGACCTGGTCCTGGCGGTGATCCGGCGGACTCGTGCCGGACGCTCGCCGTTCGCCCCCGACAAGCAGCACCTCCACCACCGCCTCCTCGAGATCGGGCACTCACAGCGCAGGGCGGTGCTGATCATGTGGATGTGGGCCGCGCTCGTGGCCGGCAGCACCGTCGTGATCAGCCTCTACACGGGCCCGATGATGTGGTGGGGGATCGGCGTGTCTGCGGTGCTGACCGTCGCGCTGACCTTCCTCCTGCCGAGGGTGCGCAGACCTGGGGCACACGGGGCCGGGGACGGCGAGCACAGCCACCATGCGCAGGCGGTGCACCCGCGCTGAGGGGAACCCGCGCCAAGGGCCCGCCCTGGCGCGCCCCCGGTTGGCGGGCCGGCGATCGCTTGTGCTACTTTTCACAAGCACCCCGTTGCCGATCAGAACGGCCGCCAGCGACATGACGACCGAGAGCCCCGTGACCCGCTCCGGGGCGGTGGTGTGCACCCTTCTCGCCGCGTTCTCCGGCCGCTGCCGCTGTGATAGTTTCCGAGCGTCGCCGAGGCCCCGTGGAGCGCGCGTCGGCGATATCGATTTTCTCGACGTACCCACCGATGAGAGCGACCTGAGTGCATGGCCGACGGACACCCGGACCCGGCCCTTCGGGGCCGCGACCTCGTGGGCCTCGGGGGGATGCTCGCCGGGGCCGTGGTCGTCGGGCTGGTCCTCGGTCTGCTCGTCGACCAGGCCGCGGGGACCTCACCGGCCTTCACCCTGGTGGGCATCGCGCTCGGAATCGCAGCCGGAGTCGCTGCCTTCTGGGTCCGCGTGCGGAGCGTCCTGCGATGAGCGTGCGTCATGACCGGCCGCGTGAGTGGGCTGGCCACAGGCCTCGTCGGTGGGACCTCCCTCATGGCTGAGCCCGACACGACCCCGGGCACCAGCACCCCGACCGGTCAGCCCACCGAAGGCTCGGCTGGCTTCGGACGCGTGATCCGCGACCAGCGCAAGACGATCGTGGTCGCGCTCGTGCTGGCGGTGGCGGCGTACTGGGTGCTCGGCCAGCTCGACGAGTGGGTCCTCGCCGGCTGCATCGCAGGCGGAGTCGGCCTCGGGCTGGTCAACCACCTGGTCACCGAGTTCTGGCTGCTACGCCTGATCACCTCGGGGGAGCAGCCCACGCGCGCGAAGCTCGCGATGTCCACCTTCCTGCGCCTGCTGGTGCTGTCGGTGGTCGCCGTCGGGATCGCCGTGTGGTTCTGGCCCGACGGCATCGGACTCCTGCTCGGCCTGGCCGTCTTCCGACTCATTGCCCTTGTGATGACGGGTCTGCCTCTGTTGAAGGAGCTGAAGCAGCAGTGAGCATCGCGCATCCCGCCATCCTGCCGGCCGCGGTCGAGATCCACCCCGGCGAGCACCCGACCGGCCACTTCCTCGGCCTGACCTGGAACCTCGACACCATCTGGGTGACGGTGGTGGCCGGCGTCATCGTGTGCCTGCTCGGCTTGTGGGCCCGCCGGCAGCTGACGATCCGGACCGACGACCACGTGCCCACCAAGCTCCAGCTCGTCTGGGAGACGGTCGTGAACGAGGTGCAGAAGCAGGTCGAGGAGAACCTGGGACGTGTCCATCCGTACGTCGTCCCGCTAGCGGTCGCGCTGTTCTTCTTCATCCTGATCGCCAACTGGCTGGAGGTGATCCCGACGGAGCTCAACAAGCACGTCCACCTGCTGCCGTCGCCGACCGCCGACACCAACCTCACCTACGCGATGGGTGCCATCGCGATGGTCTCGGTCTGGGTCTACGGCATCCGGAAGAAGGGCGCGAAGGCCTACTTCAAGCACTACATGGAGCCCTACTGGTGGTTGTTGCCGCTGGAGGTCCTCCAGGACCTGCTGAAGCCGGTCACGCTGGCACTGCGACTCTTCGGCAACATCTTCGCCGGGGGGATCATGATCGCCCTGATCGGCGCGCTCGTCTCGCTGGCGCCTGGCCACATCCCGATCGGCGGCTTCTTCGCGGTGGTCCTCACCGTGGTCTGGAAGCTGTTCGACACGATGTTCCTCGGCGCTCTGCAGGCCTTCATCTTCGCTCTGTTGACCGTCCTCTACTTCGGCATGGCCGGAGCGGGGCACGACGAGCACGACGAGCAGACCGAGCACGCCGAGCACACCGACGACGAACCCGCGGCCCGGGAGCCGACCCCACAACCCGCGGCCTGAGCGACCCGCTCGACCGCACCAGCGGTACACCCCATTGCCGGTTACCGGCGCACAACCAAGGAGAGACAGTGGCAGCAACCACCATGGAATCGGCCATCAAGACCGCAGGCGCCTTCGTGGGCGGCGGCATGGCCCTCGCCGGTGGCGCGATCGGCGCCGGCGTGGGTGACGGCCTTGCTGGGTCGTCGTACATCCAGGGCGTGGCGCGCCAGCCCGAGGCGCAAGGACGTCTTCAGACGATCTTCTTCCTCACCGTCGGTCTGGTGGAGGCGATGTTCTTCATCAACCTGGCGTTCATGGCGCTGTTCGTCTTCGTCCTCGGCAAGTAGGCCGACACCGAGGACGGACGGGGCCCCAACCCAGCCGAAGACAGGACTGACTGATGGAGACTCTTGCCAGCGCCCCCGTGGTGCCCCTGGCGAACAACTTCCTGGTCCCCAACGCGACGTTCATCGCCGAGGTCATCGCCTTCGCGCTGATCATGTGGTTCCTGGCCAAGGTCGTCATCCCGCCGATCAACAAGGCGATGACGGACCGTCAGGAGGCGATCCGCAAACGGTTCACCGACCTCGAGACCGCCGAGGAGGATGCGCGGAAGGCCGAGGCGGACTACAAGGAGCAGCTCAACGACGCCAAGCACGAGGCGGCGCGCATCCGCGAGGAGGCCCGGGAGCAGGGCGCCCAGATCGTGCAGGAGGCACGCGAGAAGGCCCACACCGAGGCGGACCGCATCATCGAGCACGCTCACACCCAGATCGAAGCCGACCGCAAGGCGGCGTTCGCGTCCCTGCGACGTGACGTCGGGAGCCTGGCCACCACCCTGGCCGGACGCATCGTGGGCGAGTCCATGGACGACGACGAGCGCCAGGGCCGCGTGGTCGAGCGCTTCCTCACCGACCTGGAGGAGGCCGGCTGATGGACCTGCGGGGAGCCTCAGCCGAGGCACTGGCCGAGCTGGCCGAGCTGCTCGACGCCGCGATCGGGAGCAACCAGGCCGCGGCCACGCTCGGTGACGAGCTGTTCACGGTCAGCCAGCTGATCCGCGGTGAGGCCGGACTGCGGAGGTTCGCCACGGACGCTTCGCTGTCCTCGGAGGCCAAGCAGGGGATGGTGCAGCAGGTGTTCGGCAGCCGCGTGGGTGAGACGACGCTCGGTCTCCTGACCGACGCCGTGGCCCGCCGGTGGACTCTGTCGCGCGACCTAGCCGACGCGCTCGAGAGGCTCAGCGAGATCGCCGTGGTGCGGTCCTCGGGTGCGCGCGCGGGCCGGGTCACCGACGAGCTGTTCGAGCTGTCCGCCATCGTCGACGGCAACCCGACGCTGCGCTCGGCCCTGTCCGACCCCGCCCGTTCCGTCGACGACAAGGCCGCGCTGGTCGACTCGCTGCTCGACGGCAAGGCGCTCCCGGCGACCGTCATCCTGGCCAAGCAGGCGCTTGCCGGCACCTACCGCACCATGACCAATGCCCTGGCCGCCTACCGCGAGGTCGCCGCCGAGACGCAGGGTGAGGTGGTGGCGACGGTGCGCGTCGCCCGGCCGCTGGGTGACACGGACCAGTCACGGCTCGCCGACATCCTCGGCCGGCAGTACCAGACCACCGTCCACCTCAACGTCGTGGTCGACCAGGACGTCCTCGGCGGCGTACTCGTCGAGATCGGCGACGAGGTCATCGACGGCACCGTCGCGGGTCGACTCGACGACGCCCGACGGCGTCTCGTCGGGTGATCCCGAGACCACCGAGGCACAGCTCGATGACCGCAATGACTTCGAGAGACACAAGAGAGTAGGGAAGAGATGACGGAGCTCACGATCCGTCCGGAGGAGATCCGCGACGCGCTGACCAAGTACGTCGAGGACTTCAAGCCCGAGGCGGCCAGCAAGGAGGAGGTCGGCACGGTCGCGCAGGCCGCCGACGGGATCGCCCGCGTCGCCGGTCTTCCGTCCGCGATGGCCAACGAGCTGCTCGAGTTCGAGGACGGCACGCTCGGGATCGCGCTGAACCTCGACACCCGCGAGATCGGTGTCGTGGTCCTCGGTGACTTCGACAAGCTCGAGGAGGGACAGACGGTCCGCCGTACCGGCGAGATCCTGTCGGTCCCCGTCGGCGACGCCTTCATGGGCCGCGTGATCGACCCGCTCGGCACGCCGATCGACGGGCTGGGCGACATCGAGGCCGAGGAACGTCGTGCCCTGGAGATCCAGGCGCCTGGCGTGATGCTGCGCCAGTCCGTGAGCGAACCCCTCGCCACCGGCATCAAGGCGATCGACTCGATGACCCCGATCGGCCGCGGCCAGCGCCAGCTGATCATCGGTGACCGCTCCACCGGCAAGACGACCATCGCGATCGACACGATCATCAACCAGAAGCAGTACTGGGACACCGGCGACGACAAGCAGCAGGTGCGCTGCATCTACGTCGCGATCGGCCAGAAGGGCTCGACCATCGCCGCGGTGCGCGGCGCCCTCGAGGAGGCCGGTGCCCTGGAGTACACGACGATCGTCGCGGCCCCGGCCTCCGACAGCGCGGGGTTCAAGTACCTCGCGCCGTACACCGGTTCGGCCATCGGCCAGCACTGGATGTACGCCGGCAAGCACGTGCTGATCGTGTTCGACGACCTGACCAAGCAGGCCGAGGCCTACCGCGCCGTGTCGCTGCTGCTGCGCCGTCCGCCGGGCCGCGAGGCGTACCCGGGCGATGTGTTCTACCTGCACAGTCGCCTGCTGGAGCGGTGCGCCAAGCTGTCCGACGACATGGGTGCCGGCTCGATGACCGGCCTGCCGATCATCGAGACCAAGGCCAACGACGTGTCGGCGTACATCCCGACCAACGTCATCTCGATCACCGACGGCCAGATCTTCCTGCAGTCCGACCTGTTCGCGTCCAACCAGCGCCCGGCGATCGACGTCGGGGTCTCGGTGTCGCGCGTGGGTGGCGCTGCGATGACCAAGGCGATGAAGGCGGTCACCGGTTCGCTGAAGGTCGACCTGGCGCAGTTCCGGGCGATGGAGGCGTTCGCGATGTTCGCCTCCGACCTGGACGCGGCGTCCCGGCAGCAGCTCGACCGCGGTTCCCGGCTGATGGCGCTGCTCAAGCAGCCGCAGTACTCGCCGTACCCGCTGGAGCAGATGACGGTCTCGCTCTGGCTCGGCACCAGTGGTCGCCTCGACCGCGTGCCGGTCGACGACGTGCTCCGCTTCGAGCACGAGTTCCTCGACTACCTCGGCCGTCAGCACAAGGACGTGCTCGACACGATCCGCGAGAGCCGTGAGTTCTCCGAGGACACCCAGTCGACGGTGGCGTCGGCGTACGACGACTTCCTCGACCAGTTCGAGACCTCCGAAGGGCAGTCGATCAAGCCGGGGACCGAGGCGAAGGTCGACCCCGTGACCGACGAGGAGCTCGAGCAGGAGCGCATCGTCAGGCAGAAGCGGGGCGACGAGTCGGGGGCCGAGGACCAGCAGGACGACGGCGGCTCCGAGAAGCAGGAAGACTGATCCATGGCCTTGTCGCTGCGTGAGTACCGCGCTCGGATCCGATCGGTCGAGTCGACCAAGAAGATCACGCGTGCCATGGAGCTCATCGCTGCGTCCCGGATCATCAAGGCGCAGCAGCGGGCCCAGCAGGCGGCGCCGTACGCCCGGGAGCTGACCAGGGCGGTGACGGCGCTGGTCACCTATTCCAACGTCGACCACGCGCTGACCACGGAGCCCGAGGAGCCCAAGCGCGCGGCGATCCTGATCGTGACCAGCGACCGCGGGCTGGCCGGCGCCTACTCCTCGAGTGTGCTCCGGGAGGCTGAGCGGCTCGGCGAGCGTCTGCGTGGCGAGGGCAAGGAGGTCGTCACCTATCTGACGGGTCGCAAGGGCGAGGCCTACTTCCGGTTCCGCGGTCGTGCCGTCGCGGAGAGCTGGTCCGGGTTCTCCGATCAGCCCCGCTACGAGAACGCCAAGGTGATCGGCGAGGCGCTGATCGACGCCTTCACAGCCGAGGAGGACGCTCCCGATCACGTCGACGAGGTCCACCTGGTCTACACCCAGTTCAAGTCGATGCTCGTGCAGGAGCCGCACGACGTACGCATGCTCCCGCTGGAGGTCGTCGAGAGCGACGAGCGACCCGCCCAGGACGAGGTGCTCCCGCTCTACGAGTTCGAGCCGTCCGCGGAGGAGGTCCTGGACGCGCTGCTGCCCAAGTACGTCCAGAGCCGCATCTTCTTCGCCCTGCTCCAGGCGTCGGCCTCCGAGCTCGCCGCACGGCAGAAGGCGATGAAGTCCGCGACGGACAATGCCGAGGAGCTCATCAAGAAGTACACCCGTATCGCCAACCAGGCCCGGCAGGCGGGCATCACCCAGGAGATCAGCGAGATCGTCGGCGGCGTGAACGCGCTGGCCGATGCCAACGCTGCCAGCGACTAGACCAGCAACAGAGTGAGTTGAGAGACATGACTGCCACGGTTGAAGAGAAGAAGTCCGGCGCCACCGAGGGCACGGGCGGCCGGATCGCCCGGGTCATCGGCCCCGTCGTCGACATCGAGTTCCCGGTGGACTCGATGCCCGAGATGTACAACAAGCTCGAGTGCGAGCTGGAGCTCGGCGACGAGAAGCACACCCTGTCGCTCGAGGTCGCCCAGCACATCGGTGACGGCATGGTCCGCGCCATCTCGCTGCAGCCGACCGACGGGCTGGTCCGCGGCGCGCAGGTGACCGACACCGGATCGCCGATCACGGTGCCGGTGGGCGACGTGACCCTCGGCCACGTGTTCAACGTCCAGGGCGACTGCCTCAACCTCGAGGAGGGCGAGAAGCTGGACATCGGGGAGCGCTGGCCCATCCACCGCAAGGCGCCGGCGTTCGACCAGCTCGAGGCGAAGACGCAGATGTTCGAGACCGGGATCAAGGTCATCGACCTGCTCACGCCGTACGTCCAGGGCGGCAAGATCGGGCTCTTCGGCGGCGCCGGGGTCGGCAAGACCGTGCTGATCCAGGAGATGATCGCGCGGGTCGCCCGTGACCACGGTGGCGTCTCGGTGTTCGCCGGCGTGGGCGAGCGCACCCGCGAGGGCAACGACCTGATCACCGAGATGACCGAGGCGGGCGTCTTCGGCCAGACGGCGCTGGTGTTCGGACAGATGGACGAGCCGCCGGGCACCCGACTCCGGGTGGCGCTGTCGGCGCTGACGATGGCGGAGTACTTCCGCGACGTGCAGAACCAGGACGTGCTGCTGTTCATCGACAACATCTTCCGGTTCACCCAGGCGGGGTCAGAGGTGTCGACGCTGCTCGGCCGCATGCCGTCAGCGGTCGGCTACCAGCCCAACCTGGCCGACGAGATGGGCACCCTCCAGGAGCGGATCACCTCGACCCGTGGTCACTCGATCACCTCGATGCAGGCGATCTACGTGCCCGCCGACGACTACACCGACCCGGCGCCGGCGACGACGTTCGCCCACCTCGACGCCACCACGGAGCTGTCGCGCGAGATCGCCTCGCTGGGCATCTACCCCGCGGTCGACCCGCTGACGTCGACGTCGCGGATCCTCGACGCCCAGTACATCGGGCAGGAGCACTACGACTGCGCGATCCGCATCAAGCAGATCCTCCAGCGCAACAAGGAGCTGCAGGACATCATCGCCATCCTCGGTGTCGACGAGCTGTCCGAGGAGGACAAGATCATCGTCAGCCGGGCACGTCGGATCCAGCGCTTCCTGTCGCAGAACACCTACGTCGCCAAGCAGTTCACCGGCATCGAGGGCTCGACGGTTCCGGTGGCCGAGACCGTCGAGGCCTTCAACAAGATCGCCGACGGCGAGTACGACCACGTGGCGGAGCAGGCGTTCTTCATGTGCGGCGGTCTGGACGACGTCGAACGCAGGTGGGACGAGATCCAGAAGAGTCTCTGATCCGACGACGAGGGAGTGACGATGGCGAAGACGATGCAGGTGTCCCTCGTCGCGGCCGACCGCGAGGTCTGGAGCGGCGAGGCCACCGTTGTGAACGCGCGCACGTTGGCCGGGGAGATCGGCATCCTGGCCGACCACACGCCGGTGATGTCGGTGCTCGCCGCAGGGCAGGTCGACGTGCGTACCGTGGACGACGGTCACTGGGTCGCCGCCGTGGACGGTGGCTTCATCTCCGTCGCCGACAACCACGTCCGGCTGCTCTGCGAGTACGCCGAGCTCGCGCACGAGAGCGACTTCGACGAGGCGAAGCGGCTGATGCAGGAGCGCAAGGCCGCGCTGGAGGGCGAGGACTGAACGCGCGCCCCCGCGTCGACCTGGGGAGCTGACAGGAGAGGGTGCGTTGCCGATCTGGGAATGGCTGCTGGAGTCGGCCGCGGTCGTGCTCCTGCTCCTGCTGCTCCTCGGCGTCGCCCTCATCGTGCGCCGTCGCTGGCTCTCGCGCCACGGCGGCACCTTCGAGCTCAGCTACCGCGCCCGGGCGTCCACCCCCGGGCGAGGCTGGCTGCTCGGCCTCGGCCGCTACGCCGGCGACCGGCTGGAGTGGTTCCGGATCTTCTCGCTGTCGCCTCGGCCGAAGCGGGTCTGGGCGCGGCAGACGCTCTCCTTCGTCGGCCGCCGGGAGCCGGAGGGGGTCGAGCAGCTCTCGCTGTACCCAGGTCACGTCGTGATCCGGTGCGACACCCCCACCGGCGAGGTCGAGTTCGCGCTCGGGTCCTCCTCCCTGATGGGCTTCCAGTCCTGGCTCGAGGCCGCCCCGCCCGGCGCCCAGCACCTGTGATCCCGGCACGGTGACCGCCATCGACCCGGGCTTGTCCGCGACCACGGCGCGCAACGCGGTGGCCGTGGCGTTCGCGCTCAACGGGTTCTGCTTCGCGACGATGGTCTCGCGGGTCCCGGACCTGCGCGGCTCCCTGGACCTGTCCAACGGTGCCCTCGGTACCCTGCTGCTCAGCATCGCGGTGGGGTCGTTGGCAGGGATGCCGGCGAGTGGTCATCTGATCGAGCGCCGGGGTGCGGGCGCCGTGGTACGGCTCGGTGCTCTCATCGATCTCGCCGGCCTCGTGCTCGCGGGGGTCAGTGCCACCGCCGACTTCCTCCCGGGGACGGCGCTGGGACTGCTCGGCTACGGCTTCGGAACCGGCACGTGGGACGTCGCGATGAACGTCGAGGCGACGGTGGTCGAGCGCAGGATCGGCCGCAGCGTGATGCCACGATTCCATGCCGCGTGGTCGATGGGCACGTTCTCCGGTGCGGGGATCGGCGCGCTCGCGGCGGGGCTCGACGTGCCGGTCGCGGCGCACTACTCGGTCGTCCCGGGTCTGGCCGTCTCGGTGGTGGTGCTGGTCAGTCGGCGTCTGGTCTCCGCCCATGCCGACCACAAGGAGCGGGACGACGCGCCGAGCGGGTCCGCGTGGCTCGAGCCGCGCACGCTGGCGATCGGGCTGATGGTGCTCTCGTTCACCCTTGCCGAGGGAGCCGCCAACGACTGGCTGGCCCTCTCCCTGGTCGACGGGTACGACGCGCGCCACTGGGTCGGCGTCCTCGGCTTCGCGTTGTTCGTCGCCTCGATGACCGTGGGGCGCCTCGGCGGCCCGCTCGTGCTCGACCGCTTCGGTCGCGCTCGCACCATGCTCGTCTCAGCCGTTGCGGTCGCAGCCGGCGTTCTGGTCGTCTGGCTCGGTGTAGCCGCGCTCGCCGTGGCCGGCATCGTGCTGTGGGGGCTCGGGGCGGCGCTCGGTTTCCCGGTGGGCATGAGCGCCGCGGGCGACGACCCGGTGCGCGCCGCCCGTCGGGTGAGTGTGGTCTCGACGATCGGCTACGGCGCGTTCCTGGGCGGGCCGCCGTTGCTCGGCTTCGTCGGCAACCATGTCGGCACCCTCGACTCGTTGTTGGTGATCCCGCTCGCGATGGCGCCGGCCACGCTGCTGGTTGCCTCGGTCCGCCGCACGCGGACCACCGGGTCGCCGTAGCATCGTCTGGTGCCTGCGACCGACCGCGTCGGTGACGCGCGACGCATCCTGGTGTACGGCGTGACGGGGTCCGGGAAGTCGACGATGGCGCGGACCCTCGGGGAGCTGACCCGCCTTCCGGTCACCTCGGTCGACGACATCACCTGGAGCCCCGGCTGGGTCCTGATGCCGGAGACCGAGCAGATCGCCCACTTCGGCGCCCTGGTTCGGACCGACCGCTGGATCCTCGACCATGCCTACGGCTCGTGGCGCCATCTGGTCCTCGAGCGCGCGGACCTCGTCGTGGCTCTCGACTACCCGCGCCTGGTCAGCCTGGGCAGGCTGCTCCGGCGTACCGCGGCCCGGATCGTGGACGGTCAGGAGATCTGCAACGGCAACCACGAGACCTGGCGCTCGGTGATCGCGCGGGACTCGATCGTGCTGTGGCACGTCACGTCGTTCCGCCGCACGCGTCGCCGGATGAGGGAGTGGGAGGCTGCGGCGTCGGGGCCTTCGGTGATCCGGCTGCGCAGCCCTGCCCTGGCCCGTGCCTTCGTCGACGCGGAGACCGCCCGCCGTCACGGGTAGCTGCTCGCGAGCCGCCCTCGGCGCTCGCTCCGACTCTCCGTCCGGGGCAGGAGCCAGGGGCGACGCGTCCTCGCTCTGGCACGATGCCGCCATGCCCGCGGACCTGCACCCCTCCCTCGCGGATGCCGCGCCGACGCCGTACTGGCTCGACCACCAGCAGCGTCCGGCGCCGCGCCCGGCGTACGACGTCAGCGGGACGGCGGACCTGTGCATCGTCGGTGGCGGCTTCTCGGGGCTCTGGACCGCGATCCTGGCCAAGGAGCGCGACCCCTCGCGCGACGTGCTGCTGCTCGAGGGCGACCGCATCGGGTGGGCGGCCTCGGGACGGAACGGAGGCTTCTGCGCCGCCTCTCTGACGCACGGACACACCAACGGTGCCGAGCGGTGGCCGGACGAGATCGAGACGCTCGACCGGCTCGGGCGTGAGAACCTCGACGCGATCGAGAAGGCCGTGGCGCACTACGGCATCGAGTGCGACTTCGAGCGCTCCGGGGCGATCACGGTCGCCACCGAGCCGCATCAGCTGGCCTGGCTCCGGCAGTTGGCCGAGCAGAACCCCGACGCGACGTACCTCGACACCGAGACGATCCGGGCAGAGGTGTGCTCGCCGACGTTCCTCGCCGGTGTCCTCGAGCGCCAGGACATGGCGTTGCTCGACCCGGGGCGGCTCGCCTGGGGGTTGGCCGCGGCGGCGGAGAGACTCGGCGTACGGATCCACGAGCAGACGCACGTCTCCGGCATCTCACGAGGCGGAGCCGGGCTCGACGTGCGCACCGATGCCGGCCCGGTGGTCAGAGCCCGCACGGTCGCGCTCGGCACCAATGCCTTTCCCTCCCTGGTCCGCCGGCTACGGCTGCACACGGTCCCCGTCTACGACTACGTGCTGATGACCGAGCCACTGTCGCCTGCGCAGCTGGACGCCGTCGGGTGGCGCGGCCGCCAGGGGCTCGACGACATGACCAACCAGTTCCACTACTTCCGGATGACCCGCGACAACCGGATCCTGTGGGGCGGCTACGACGCGATCTACCACTTCGGCCGCCACGTCCGACCGGCGTACGACCAGCGTCCCGAGACCTTCGACCTGCTCGCCCGGCAGTTCTTCACGACGTTCCCCCAGCTCGAGGGCCTGCGTTTCTCGCACCGTTGGGGCGGGGCCATCGACACCTGCACGCGTTTCTGCGCATTCTTCGGCACCGCGTACGCCGGCCGTGCGGCGTACGCCCTCGGCTACACCGGCCTCGGCGTCGGTGCCACCCGGTTCGGCGCGGAGGTGATGCTCGACCTCCTCGACGGTGTCGACTCCGAGCGCACCCGGCTGGAGATGGTGCGGACCAGGCCGCTCCCGTTCCCGCCCGAACCCTTCGCCTGGACCGGCATCGAGCTCACCCGTCGCTCCCTCGCCGCCGCCGACCGGCGCCAGGGCCGGCGAAACGCCTGGCTGAGGACCCTCGACCGCCTGGGCCTCGGGTTCGACTCCTGAGTTCGTGCCTGTGCCCGTCACCCGGGTTCCCTCGCGCCGTGATGGACCGCCCGAGCGCGCCGGTCCGTGAGCACCTCGTAGGCTCCGGCTCGTGCCAGCCGACCCCGACATCCCCGACATCTTCGACGTCTTCACGGTCGTGATCCTGCGCCGACCGACCGACGCCTCCCAGATGTCGGACGAGGAGCTCGTGGAGCTGCAGGCCCGCCACCTCGCCTACCGCGCCGATCTTCGGCGCCGGGGCCTGCTCGTGGTCAACGGTCCGTGCGGCGAGCAGAGCGACGAGGCGTACCGAGGCCTGTCGATCTTCGCCTGCGACCCGGCCGAGGCCTCCCGGCTCACCGACGCCGACCCGTCGGTGGCAGCGGGTCGACTGACCTACGACGTCATGGAGTGGTGGGTCGCCGCAGACTCCCTGGCGTTTCCGCAGTCCGACCGACCCGTCGGCAGCCGGCGCGTCATGCCGGAGGTCTGACCTCGGCTCGGAAGGCGCGCGCAGCGGCACGCCGTCGCCGGTCAGGAGCCGTCCCCGGGTCCACGCCGTGGGCGGACCGAGGTGCCACGCCCGGCGGGCCAGGGCAGGCACTCGGAACCGGAGCGCCGGAGGGTGTCGACCCCGTGGTCGAAAGGGAGCCGCTCACACGTGGCCGCGACCAGGACCGGCCGCCGCCAGCGCCGCCGCGACCGCGAGGCCGTCGACGAAGTCGTTCATCGCGTGACCGGAGTGGCCCTTCACCCAGCTGAAGGCGATGTCGTCGCGCTGGGCGACCACGGCGACCAGCGGCTCCCACAGGTCGCGGTTGGCGACCGGCCGCTTGCCCGTCGTCAGCCAACCGTTGCGCAGCCACTTCTCCCACCAACGGTCGCGGAAGCAGTTCACGACGTAGGTCGAGTCGCTGACCACGAGCAGGGGTCCCCGCAGCGCCGTGACGGCCTCGAGGACGGCCCGGATCTCCATCCGTTGGTTGGTGGTGGCGCGCTCCGAGCCGAAGGCGTGCGTCGTGCGGTCGACCGCCCAGGCCCAGCCGCCGGGTCCGGGGTTGCCGGAGCACGCGCCATCGGTGTAGACGGACACGGCGTCCGGAGGCGGGACCATCGGTTCCCGGTGGACACGGCCCGCCACGGTCAGCGCTCGACGAACGCCGAGATCGACGCCAGCTCGCGCGTGCGGCTCGGCTCGTGGAGGTACGGCATGTGCCCGGCCTCGAAGTACTCGTGCTCGATCCGGTCGAAGTCCGTCTCGGGGAGTCGGAGGTGCGCGACCATGTCCTCCGCCGCGTGGTACGGCGTAGCGAGGTCGTAGTAGCCGTACTCGATCCGCACGCGCAGGTGGGGGTTCGCCCGCATCACCCGCTCGAGCTTGTCGGCGACGAAGATCGGCTTGCCCTCGAACTCCTCGAACGACCACTTGGTGATCGCGTTGGCGAACACCTCGTAGGGGAGATCACGGGTGTTGCCGAGCTCTGAGCGTAGGTAGTGGTGCAGCGCGGCCGCGTACGGGCCGCCGATGGCGTCCATCGACGGGTCGGCGTCCATGTTCTCCGCGATCAGGGATCCCGCCGGACCGGTGAATCGGCCGTCGATCCGGCCGACGGTCAGACCGCGGTCGCGCAGGAGCTCGGTGCAGAAGCGCCAGTGCTCGATCCGCAGGTCGGTACGGTCGACGTACTGCTCGGACAGTCCGGTCAGCCGGGCCAGGGTACGGACGACGCTCACCCTCTGCTTCGCGGGGAGCCGGCGCCCTGCGGCGAGCGCCGTGCGGTAGGGCCCCGCGGCGAACGCCTCGGCCTCCTGGCGGACCTTGCTCAGCCGCCCCTTGACCTTGCCGTGGTAGTGCGCGATCGCCGCGTACGTCGGCAGGAAGTTCAGCGAGGCCTCGTCCCACCGGTGCATGCCGAAGTCCTGGGATCCGAAGTCGAGCACGCTGGAGACGAGCACGAGGCCGTTCAGCACCAGCGAGTGCTTCTCCTGCAGCCGCTCTGCCACCGCGACGGCTCGCACCGTGCCGTAGGACTCGCCGACGACGAACTTCGGCGACATCCACCGGTCCTCCCGCGTGCACCACAGACGGATCAGCTCGGTGACCTGTTCCACGTCCTTGCCGAAGCCGTGGTACTTCCCCGCCTTCCCTCCTTCGACCGCCCGCGTGTGGCCGGTCGACATCGGGTCGATGAAGACCAGGTCGGAGACGGCCAGGAGGGTCTCGGGGTTGTCCACGAGCCGGTACGGCGGTGGGTGGGGTGCGCGGACGTCCCCCAGGTCGACGCGACGGGGTCCCAGGAGTCCCATGTGCAGCCAGACCGACGAGGAGCCCGGCCCTCCGTTGAAGACGAACGTGATCGGCCGGGTGGTGACGTCGCTGCCCTCCGGCAGGTCCAGCGTGTAGGCCGTCACCGACATCTCGGCGCGGGGCTTCCAGCCGCGGAAGACCTGCTTCTTGACCTCCTCCTCACGGAGGACGACCCGCCCCGACCGTGCCGTGTAGCGGAGCTCACCGCGCCTGGACCGCAGGACGTGCTGGGTGATCACGAGGTCGTCGACGGGGTCGGGCCGCTCGGTCGAGCCCTTGCCGTCGGTCGAGCCTGTCGAGACCACGCCGTCCTCGCCCATCTCAGCGCTCACCTCCAGGAACCCAGAGCACGTCCCCGTTCTCGCGGTTGGCGTGGCGGGCCAGGATGAACACCAGGTCGGACAGCCGGTTCAGGTAGCGGATCGCCAGCGGGTTCATCGTCTCGCCGTGCACGTCGTACGCCGCCCAGGCGGACCGCTCGGCGCGACGGATCACCGTGCGGGCGACGTGCAGGTGCGCGGCGGTCGGCGTACCACCGGACAGGATGAACGACCGGAGGTTGGGCAGCTCGGCGTTGAACTCGTCACACCACTGCTCGAGCCGGTCGATGTAGTCCTGGGTGATGCGCAGCGGTGGATGCTCGGGGCTCTCGACCACGGGCGTGCAGAAGTCGGCACCGACGTCGAACAGGTCGTTCTGGACATGTATCAGGACGCTCCGAACCGTCTCCTCGACGTCGTGAGCAAGCACCACCCCGAGCTGCGCGTTCGCCTCGTCGACGTCTGCATAGGCGTGGAGGCGCAGGTCGTTCTTGGACGTCTCGCTCATGTCGCCGAGCCGCGTCGTGCCTGCATCGCCGGTCCGGGTGTAGATCCGAGTCAGGTTGACCACGGCCACGAGCGTAGTGCCCGGTGACCACGGCCTCGCGTACGGAAAAATCGGTCGCTCCCGCGCAACCGATCCACCATGCTCGCGCGTCATAGGGGTCAGAGAAGCGTTGTCCAGGCGAAATCCTTGGGAGATCGGGCTGCCGGGTGGCCGCACCGGACGATCAGCCGCGTCAGGAAAGCAGGACAAGCCCGGTACGGGCCACGGAACGAGGGGGTCGGACGATGGACATCGTCCACGACGGAGACGCACTGGTGCTGAGGGGTGACTTCGACGTCCGCAGCACGATGGAGGTGCGTTCCGCCATCCACCGGCACCTCCACGCCGAGGAGCAGGACCTCGTCATCGACCTCACCGACGTGACCACCCTGGACGTCACCGCGGCCCGTGTGCTCGCCTACGCCTCGCTCGAGGCAGGTCGCGCCGGCCAGCATCTCCGGCTGCGCGGCTGTGGTCCCGCCGTACGCCGCATGCTCCAGCTGTCGCGGCTCGCCCGCTTCATCGAGGTCGAGCGCGCCGCCGCCACGGCCTGAGGCCCCCACCCGCCACCGGCTCGGTGTGACGCAGTCGGCTGAGAACTAGTTCACATGCCGCTGACCTGCGGCAACGGCCGTCCTACCCTCGGCCCATGGCTCATCACCCGCAGCGGCGCAAGAAGGACCGTCCGTGGGTCATGCGCACCTACGCCGGACACTCGACGGCGGCGGCGTCCAATGCCCTGTTCCGGACCAACCTGGCCAAGGGCCAGACCGGGCTCTCGGTCGCCTTCGACCTGCCGACCCAGACCGGCTACGACCCGGACGACCCGCTGAGCAGGGGAGAGGTCGGGAAGGTCGGGGTACCGATCCCGCACCTGGGTGAGATGAGGCGGCTCTTCGACGGCATCCCGCTGACCGAGATGAACACCTCGATGACCATCAACGCGACCGCGATGTGGCTGCTGGCGCTGTACCAGGTCGTGGCGGAGGAGCAGGTCGCCACGAGCGCCGCCGGCGAGAAGCTGGACGCCTCCGACGTGGCCCACCTGCTCGCCGGCACGACGCAGAACGACATCATCAAGGAGTACCTGTCCCGCGGCACCTACGTGTTCCCGCCCGAGCACTCCATGCGCCTGACCACCGACCTGATCGCCTACGCCGTCCACGAGATCCCGAACTGGAACCCGATCAACATCTGCAGCTACCACCTCCAGGAGGCGGGCGCGACCACGCAGCAGGAGCTGGCATACGCACTCTGCACGGCGATCGCCGTGCTCGACGCCGTGAAGGCGTCCGGCCAGGTGTCCGAGGAGGACTTCGGCGCCGTCGTCGGCCGTATCTCGTTCTTCGTCAACGCCGGGGTGCGGTTCGTCGAGGAGATGTGCAAGATGCGGGCCTTCGTCCGGCTCTGGGACGAGCTCACGCGGGAGCGTTACGGCGTCGCTGACCCGACGATGCGCCGGTTCAGGTACGGCGTCCAGGTCAACAGCCTCGGCCTGACCGAGGCGCAGCCCGAGAACAACGTGCAGCGGATCGTCCTCGAGATGCTCGGCGTGACCCTCTCCAAGGACGCCCGGGCCCGCGCCGTGCAGCTTCCGGCGTGGAACGAGGCGCTCGGCCTTCCCCGACCGTGGGACCAGCAGTGGTCGCTGCGCCTGCAGCAGGTGCTCGCCTTCGAGTCGGATCTTCTGGAGTACGACGACCTCTTCGAGGGCTCGCGCGTGGTCGAGACCAAGGTCACCGAGCTCGTGACCGGCGCGAAGGAGGAGATGGACCGGGTGCAGGCGATGGGCGGAGCGATCGCGGCGGTCGAGTCCGGCCACATGAAGCAGGCTCTGGTCTCCTCACACGCCGCCCGCAGGGCCCGTATCGAGTCGGGTGAGGACGTGGTGGTGGGTGTGAACCGCTTCGAGAGCACCGAGCCTTCACCGCTGACCGTGGACCTGGACACCGTCGTCCAGCTGGCCGACCCCGAGGCGGAGCAGGCGGCGATCGAGAGCATGGAGTCCTGGAAGGCCGCTCGGGACGAGTCCGCGGTGGCCGAGGCCCTGGCCCGGTTGGCGGCCGAGGCGAAGACCGACGCCAACCTGATGCACGCGACCCTGGCCGCCGCCCGAGCCGGCGCGACGACGGGGGAGTGGGCAGCGACCCTGCGCGAGGTCTTCGGTGAGTACCGCGCTCCGACGGGCGTCAGCGGCGCAGTCGGGATGGCGGAGGCGGGCGCCGAGCTGGCCGAGGTACGCCGTCGGGTCCGGGAGACCGGTCAGGAGCTCGGCGGGCGGCTGCGCCTGCTCGTCGGCAAGCCCGGCCTCGACGGTCACTCCAACGGTGCCGAGCAGGTCGCCGTCCGAGCGCGGGACGCCGGGTTCGAGGTGGTCTACCAGGGGATCCGTCTCAGGCCGGAGGAGATCGTGGCGGCGGCGGTCGCCGAGGACGTCCACTGCGTCGGCCTCTCCATCCTCAGCGGCTCGCACATGTCGCTGGTGCCGGCGGTACTGGTCGGACTGGAGGAGGCCGGCATCGGTGACGTCCCGGTCGTGGTCGGCGGCATCATCCCCGACTCCGATGCGCGCAAGCTGATCGACGCGGGTGTCGCGGCGGTCTACACGCCGAAGGACTTCGCCCTGACCGAGATCATCTCCGGCATCGTCGACGTGATCCGCGAGGCCAACGACCTCGACTGACCGGACGGGACCACATGGCCCTTGTCAGCGGCCCCGCCGGCGTAGCACGGTGACGCCGAGGAGAGATGCCGTGAGCACGAGACCACCCGAGGGAGCCGACGACGTCGGCGGGTCGGTCACGCCGCCACCTGGGCGTGACCCGTCGGAGTACACCCGGAAGGGCCGCCTGAGGTCCTCGGTCTACGAGGCGGAGATGGCTCGGCTGCAGGAGCAGCTCGTACTGCTCCAGTACTGGATCGCCTCCCAGGGGCTCAAGGTCGCAGTGGTCTTCGAGGGCCGGGGCTCGGCCGGCAAGGGCGGCGTGATCAAGCGGATCACCGAGCGGATGAGCCCGCGCACCGTGCGCGTCGTCGCGGTGCCGAAGCCGACCGAGCGAGAGCGGACCCAGTGGTACTTCCAGCGGTACGTCGAGCACCTCCCCGCTGCCGGGGAGATGGTCCTGTTCGACCGCAGCTGGTACAACCGCTCGAACGTCGAATGGGTGATGGGCTTCTGCACCGAGGAGGAGCACCAGGAGTTCCTGCGCTCCTGCCCCGAGTTCGAGCGGATGCTCGTGCGCTCGGGGATCACGGTCCTGAAGTACTGGTTCTCAGTCTCGTTCGAGGAGCAGCGGCGGCGTTTCGAGGCGCGCAACGCGGAGCCGCTGAAGCGCTGGAAGCTCTCGGACATGGACCTCGCCGAGCACGAGCTCTTCGTGCGTTACTCGATGGCCAAGGACACGACGTTCCAGTACACCGACATCAAGCAGGCTCCGTGGTACGTCGTCCCGTCGGACGACAAGCGTGCCTCACGGCTGAACTGCATCAGCCACCTGCTGAGCCGCTTCGACTTCCACGACGTCGCTCCCGAGGTGGTCGAGCTGCCGTCGATGCGCGAGATCCCCTACGTGCGGCCACCGATGCACGAGCAGACCTTCGTACCCCGGCTCTACTGAAGAGGGGTCGCCACCTGCTCGGCGTACCGGGGCACGCAGGTCAGGTGCTCGGGCCGTCGGTGGCGCGCACCCGCGGCCGGCCGACCGGTCACCACCTGGCATAGAGGCGACAAGTTCCGCGCCTCATCTGCGTCGTCTGTATGCCAGTTGGTTTCCGGGGTGCCCGCGGTTGCGGCACATCACCGCGCCTCTCCTCGGCGCGCCGTCGGCCGGGTCCGGCTCAGGGAGCTCGGCTCCCGTGCGAGCGGAGGGGACTCCGTGCCGGTCGGGAGCGACTCGTTAGGTTGGCCGGGTGAGCGACGTGCACTGTCCCGCCCGGCTCATCGTGGCGCGGCACGCCGAGCCCGAGTACGAGCGCGCCGAGATGGGAGTCTCCGGTGGCAGTCTCACCGTCGTCGGCCGCGAGGAGGCGCGTGCGCTCGGCGAGCGGCTGCGCTCGGAGCGGGTGGCGGCGGTGGTCGCCAGCGAGCTCTCCCGCGCTGTGCAGACCGCCGAGATCGCGGCGGCCGTCCTCGGCGTGCCCGTCCGCGTGCGCGAGCGGCTCCAGGAGTTCGCGGTCGGCGACTTCCTCGGTCGCGACTACGACCCGGTGCTCTTCCACGACGTGCTCGGCGCCTGGCTCCAGGGCGACCTGGAGCCAGGCGTGCCCGGAGGGGAGACGGGCCGACAGGTCGTCGAGCGGGTGATGCCGGTGCTGGAGGAGATCGCCGACCAGTTCCGCGGCGAGTCCGTGCTGGTGGTCACGCACGGCGGGGTGATCCTGGCGCTGTTCGGGTTGCTGGCGCCCGGCTCGGCGTACGCTCCGAGGCACGAGGACGACGTGCCGCACGCCGCGGCGTACGTCTTCGAGCGCGACGCCGACACCTGGACCGCGACGGGCACCGCCTAGCTCGTGAGCCCCTCGCGGACCACGTCGAGCACGGACTCGAGCATCTGCTCACGCAGCTGCGCGGGGACCGCGCGGAGGGGCCCGTTCACATGGAGCTCGGCGAACCCGTGCACCATCGCCCAGCAGGCCACGTCGGCACCCTTCCGGCGCTCGGTCGTCAGCGTCCCCGCCTCGACGAGCTCGTCGAGGACGGAGTTGAGGAAGGCGTAGGGGCCGGTGAGCGTGGCGGGGTCGCGATGGGCGGCCACGCCCTCGGGCGAGGTGAAGGCCACGGCGAACAGCCCGGGCTCGGCCAGCGCGAAGTCGACGTAGGCACGGCCGGTCTCTCGCAGTCGGTCCTGGGCGCGCTGCGCGGGGTCGCTGACCGCGACGGCGTCCGCCCGGTCACGCATCGCCTGCTCGAGGCCGGCCATGGCCCGGTCCGCGACCTCGGCGAGCAGGGCCGCGCGGTCCTCGAAGTGGCGGTACGCCGCGTTGTGCGACACCCCCGCTCGCCGCGCCACCTCACGCAGCACGACGCCGTCCGGTCCCGTGCTGCGGGCGAGCTCGACGGCCGTGTCGACCAGGACCGGTCGCAGGTTCCCGTGGTGGTAGGGCTGGGCGCGGGTGCTCACGGGCACGAGGATAGGGGATGTTGACACTGACTACATACGAGGCTACGGTCATGTTGTCAGTGTCCACATACTCGCCTCCACGATCTCAGGAGCCCCGGATGAATCTCCCAGCCCGCCGACCGGTCCACCGAGGATGGGTCCTCGCCACGGTGTGCGCCGCCGTGCTCGCCATCAACCTCGACACGACGATCGTCAACGTCGCACTCCCGTCGATCTCGCGCGAGCTCTCGGCCGGCACCCGCCAGCTGCAGTGGGTCGTCGACGGCTACAACCTCGCCTTCGCCGGCCTCGTGCTCGCGGCCGGGAGCCTGTCCGACCGCTTCGGTCGCCGACCGGCGCTGATCACCGGCCTCATCGGGTTCGCCGCCGCCAGCGCCGCCGGCGCACTGGTCACCTCCGCGGGCGCGCTGGTCGCCACCCGCTTCCTGATGGGGACGTTCGCGGCGATGATCTTCCCGACCACGCTGTCGATCATCAGCAACACGTTCCGCGAGCGTCGGGAGCGCGCCGCCGCGCTCGGCGTCTGGGGCGCCGTCGTCGGGCTCGGCGTCGCCGCCGGGCCGATCTCCGGCGGCGTGCTGCTGGAGCACTTCTACTGGGGCAGCGTGTTCTGGGCGTTGGTACCGCTCGCACTGCTCACGGCGGTGGCGGCGTACGCCGTGGTGCCTGAGTCGCGCGACTCGGCCGTCCCGCCGCTCGACCTGCCCGGTCTCGGTCTGTCCGTGGCGATGCTGGCGAGCCTGACCTACACGATCATCGAGGCGCCCGTCCGTGGGTGGTCGTCGGGCGCCACCCTCGGCGGGTTCGGCGCGGCCGCCGTGCTGCTCGCGGCCTTCGTCGTCCGGGAGCGGCGGACTCCGCACCCGATGCTCGACGTCTCGCTGTTCCGCGACCGCCGCTTCAGCGCCGCGAGCGGAGCGGTGACGGTGACGTTCTTCGCCCTGTTCGGCTTCATCTTCCTGGTGACGCAGTACTTCCAGTTCGTGCGTGGGTACGGCGCGCTGTCGACGGGCGCGCGCATCCTGCCGGTGGCCGTGTCGATCGCCGTCGCCTCGGTGGTCGGAGCGACGCTGGCGCCGCGGATCGGGACGAAGGTCGTGGTGGCCACGGGGATGGTGCTCTTCGGAGCGGCCTTCCTGTGGATCTCCACCTCCGGCGTCGCCACGTCGTACCCGGTCGTGATCGTGCCCCAGATGGTGATGATGGGACTCGGCATGGGCCTGATCTCCACACCGGCGACCGAGTCCATCCTGCTCGTGCTCCCACCGGCGCGTGCCGGCGTCGGCTCGGCGGTGAACGACGCCACCCGCGAGCTCGGCGGGACTCTCGGCGTCGCCGTCGTCGGCTCGGTCTTCTCCTCGGTGTTCGGATCGCACCTGGCGTCCGGGTCGTTCGGTGCGCTTCCGGCGTCTGTGCTCGCGCGCGCTCAGGACTCGGTCGGGGTGGCTCAGGTGATGGCCACCCGCGACCCACGCCTGGTCGACGCCTACCAGGACTCGTTCCTGGCCGGCCTGTCGACCGCGTGTGTCGTGGTCGGGATCCTCTGCCTTGCCGGTGCGGTCGTCACGGCGTTGCTGCTCCCGGGTCGCCTGCCCGTCCCGGCCGAGGAGGGCATCTCGGATCCGGAGCCGGCCGCCGCCTGATCGCACGACCCTTGTGCGGGTCGGCGTAGGCTGACAGGACAGGAGTGGTCATGGAAACGGTGGCTCTGTTCTTTCTCGTGGTCGTCGCACTGGCTGTGGCGGTGTGGTTCTCCAGCGCTCGCGTGGTGCGGCAGATCGAGCGCGGGGTGGTCTTCCGGCTGGGACGCGCCCAGGAGGCCGTCCGGCCGCCCGGGCTGACCATGCTCATCCCGCTCGTCGACCGGATGACGAAGGTGAACATCCAGGTCGTCACGCTTCCGGTGCCGGCACAGGAGGGGATCACCCGCGACAACGTGACGGTGCGAGTGGACGCCGTCGTCTACTTCCGGGTGATCGACCCGCTGCGGGCAGCCATCGTCGTGCAGGACTACAAGTTCGCGATCCTGCAGGTGGCGCAGACCTCGTTGCGCTCCATCATCGGCAAGAGCGACATGGACGACCTGCTGTCCAACCGGGAGAAGCTCAACGAGGGTCTCGAGATCATGATGGACAGCCCGGCGGCGGGCTGGGGTGTCGAGATCGACCGCGTCGAGATCAAGGACGTCGCGCTGCCCGAGTCGATGAAGCGCTCGATGTCCCGCCAGGCGGAGGCGGAGCGCGAGCGCCGCTCGCGGATCATCACCGCCGACGGTGAGCTCCAGGCATCCGAGAAGCTCGCCTCCGCGGCTCGCACCATGAGCACAAGCCCGGCGGCGCTCCAGCTCCGTCTGTTGCAGACGATGGTCGAGGTCGCCGCGGAGAAGAACTCCACGCTGGTCCTGCCCTTCCCGGTCGAGATGCTGCGGTTCTTCGAGGCGGCTGCGCGGGGTGACGTCCTGGGAACCCAGGACCGCCGGTCCGAGGCGGCTGACGACGCACCCGAGCCGCTGCCGGAGACGGGTCCCGCGTCACCGCCGCAGTCGCTTCCCGAGCCCCGGTCGGAGCCGCTGCTGAGCAGCAACGGGAAGCGGACGGCCAGGACGTCCGCCGAGCGCCGGGCATCCGGCCCGGGCTAGCACCCGCGTGTCTGGCAGGGTGGCGCCCCGTGACCGCCACCTATGTCGTGACCGACATCGAGGCGAGCGGGTTCCGGCCCGGTCGCCACTCGATGCTCTCCTTCGCCTCGGTCGCGGTCACCGCCGACGGCACCGAGCTCGGCCGCTTCGAGGCGGTGCTCGCCGAGCTCGCCGGGACCGAGTGGGAGCCCGGCACGCGTGCGTGGTTCGAGTCGTCGGAGCCGGAGGCGCTCGCCGCTGCCACGACCGACCCCCGCGACCCGAGCTCGGTGATGGCGGACTTCGTCGCCTTCGTCCTCGGCCTGCCCGGCCCGCGCGTCTTCACAGCGCACCCCGTCGCGTTCGACGGCTCGTGGGTCGACTTCTACCTGCGCCGCTTCACCGACCACCAGCTCCTCGACGGACGCTACGCCGACGACCCGCTCTTCCACGACTCGCTGTGTCTGCGCTCGTACGCCGCCGCCGTCACGGGTCGGCCCCTCGCTCAGGTGTCCCCGGCGACCCTGCCGGCCGAATGGCTCGGGAACGTCGCGCACACCCATCGTGCGATCGACGACGCCCTCGGCTATGCGCACCTGCTGGCCGAGCTGTTCCGCCGCACCCGGGCGAGCGACTGAAGGCGGTGCGGCGCCGGAAGGCTCCCGGGTGAGGCGAGTCCGGCTCCTTTCCCGGAGAGGGCTCAGAAGAGCCGGTCGTCCGCGCTGTCCAGACCCCGCAGCGCGTCGTAGTCCACGACCGCGCACGCGATGCCGCGGTCCGCGGCCAGGACCCGCGCCTGGGGCTTGATCTCCTGGGCGGCGAAGATCCCACGGACGGGGGCCAGCAGGGGATCGCGGTTGAGCAGCTCGAGGTA
>JBKPTA010000008.1:0-21614 GCA_046735295.1 Actinomycetota bacterium
GTCCGAGGGTGCGAGCGGTGGGGGCGTCTGTCACGTCTTCCACGCTAGTCGGGTACGCAATGCTGGTCCCCGTGGTCGGCTCCCCCAGACGCATGCTCGGCATCGCCGGCGCACCCGGCGCCGGGAAGACGACGTACGCCGCGCGGCTGGTGGCCGAGTCGGATCGCGTGGGCGTCTCCGCGGCGTACGTGCCGATGGACGGCTTCCACCTGGCCGACGTCGCACTCGCGGCTCTCGGCCTCCTCGACCGTAAGGGCGCTCCGGAGACGTTCGACGCCTGGGGCTACGCCGCCGTGCTGCGCCGGTTGCGCGAGCGTCCGGACCACGTCGTGTGGGTCCCGGGCTTCGAGCGCGACCTGGAGCAGCCGCTGGCCGGCGCGTTCGGCGTGGGGCCCGAGACCGAGCTGGTGGTGACCGAGGGCAACTACCTGCTGCTCGACCGGCCCGAGTGGCTCGCCGTACGCTCGCAGCTCGGCGAGGTCTGGTACCTCGACTGCCCCGACGAGGTCCGCCGGGCCCGGCTGGTCCGCCGGCACCTGGCGTTCGGCAAGCCGCAGGCCCAGGCCGAGGAGTGGGTCACCCGGGTCGACGACGCGAACGCCGCACTGGTGGCCCTCAGCCGCGGACGGGCCGACCGCATCCTCGACAGCCCCGTCGACGCGCCAGACGCAGGGGGACGGTGAGATCGGGCCCGGGGTCTCCGCCTCGCGGCCAGGAGGACCTGGGCTCAGGGACGCGGGTCGGTCCCCAGGAGCCTGGAGGCGAGGACTGCTGCCTGCGTCCGTCGCTCCAGCCCGAGCTTGGCGAGGATGCTCGAGACGTAGTTCTTGACCGTCTTCTCCGCCAGGAACATCCGGTCGCCGATCTGCCGGTTGGTCAGGCCCTCGGCGATCAGGCCGAGCAGCTTGAGCTCCTGCTCGGTGAGCTCGCTGAGCTCAGGCACGGTGACCGGGCCGTTGCGCACGCGGTCGAGGACCCGCGCGGTGAGGGCCGGATCGATCAACGAGTTGCCCGTGGCCACCTGGCGCACCGCTCCGAGCAGGTCGTTGCCGCCGATCTCCTTCAGCACGTAGCCCGACGCACCAGCCATGATGGCGGCGAAGAGGGCCTCGTCGTCGTCGTACGACGTGAGGATCAGGCCCCGGACGTTCGGGTCGACCGCGCGGACGGCCCGGCACACCTCGATGCCGGAGCCGTCGGGTAGCCGCGCGTCGAGCACGGCGACGTCCACCCGCAGCGCCGGGATGCGAGCGCTGGCCTCGGCGGCGAGCCCGGACTCGCCGACCACCGTGATGTCGCCCGCGGACTCGAGCAGGGCTCGCAGACCGCGGCGTACGACCTCATGGTCGTCCAGCAGGAAGACCCGGATGCCCGAGGAGCTCTGGCCCATGGGTCAGTTGTAGCAAGTCGTGCCCCCTCGCGGGCACCGCCGCCCCGCCCGTGGCGCGGCGACCGGCCGGATTCGCCGCGGAGGCTCCCGGAGCCGGAACCGCTGACTCAGGAGCTGACTCAGGAGCTGGCCAGGAAGGCCAGCAGGTCCTGGCGGGTGAGGACGCCGACCGGCTTGCCCTCCTCGTGGACGAGCACGGCATCGGCGTCCTCGAGGATCGCGACGGCGGAGCGGGCGGACTCGGAGGACCCGATCGTCGGCAGCGGCGGGGACATGTGGTCCTCGACCCGGTCGGTCAGGTGTGCGGCTCCGGTGAACAGCGCGTCGAGCAGGGTGCGCTCCGAGACCGACCCGGCCACCTCGGCGGCGACGATCGGCGGCTCGGCCCGGACGACGGGCATCTGGGAGACGCCGTACTCCTGGAGGATCGCGACCGCCTCCGCGATGGTCTCGTTCGGGTGGGTGTGCACGAGGTCGGGAAGTCTCCCGGACTTGCCCCGCAGCACCTCCCCGACGGTCCGGTCGGTCGCGGCGGAGCCCGTCGCGAAGCCGTACTGGGCGAGCCAGTCGTCGTTGAAGACCTTGGTCAGGTACCCGCGACCGGAGTCCGGGAGCAGGACGACGACCACGGCGTTCGCTCCGGCCGGTGTCGTCGCGAGCTCGCGGGCGACCTGTCGCGCGGCGTACGCCGCCATGCCGGACGACCCGCCGACCAGCATCGCCTCCTCACGGGCGAGCCGCCGGGTGAAGGCGAACGAGTCGGCGTCCGAGACCTCGATGACCCGGTCGGCGATGCCGCGGTCGTAGGTCTCCGGCCAGAAGTCCTCGCCCACGCCCTCGACGAGGTAGGGCCGACCGCTCCCACCGGAGTAGACCGATCCGGCTGGGTCGGCACCGACCACCTGGACGTCGGGGTTCTGTTCCTTCAGGTACCGACCGGCGCCGCTGATCGTGCCTCCCGTGCCCATGCCACACACGAAGTGCGTGATCCGGCCCTCGGTCTGCCGCCAGATCTCGGGGCCGGTCGTCTCGTAGTGGGACCGGGGGTTGTTCGGGTTGGAGTACTGGTCGGGCTTCCACGCGCCCGGCTCCTGGGAGAGCCTGTCGCTGACGTTGTAGTAGGAGTCCGGGTGCTCGGGCGCGACCGCGGTCGGGCAGACGACGACCTCCGCGCCGTAGGCCTTGAGCACGTTCCGCTTGTCCTCGCTGACCTTGTCGGGGCAGACGAAGACGCAGCGGTAGCCCTTGGCCTGCGCCGCCATCGCCAGGCCGACGCCGGTGTTCCCGGAGGTCGGCTCCACGATCGTTCCGCCGGGCTTCAGCTCACCCGAGGCCTCGGCGGCCTCGATCATCCGCGTCGCGATGCGGTCCTTCACCGAGCCACCGGGGTTGAGGTACTCGACCTTCGCCAGCAGCAGCGGCGAGGAGACGGCGTCACCGGGGAGGTCGAGCGTCCGCGACAGCCGGACCAGAGGGGTGTTGCCGACCAGGTCGAGCAGCGACTCGGCGTACTCCATGCCGGTCAAGATATCCGCGCCGGAGTACATTCCCGCATTTCGGCGACGGGCCCCGTGGAGATCCACGGGGCCCGTCGAGACGCTCGCCGGCTCAGGCAGCGCGGTCGTAGCGGCTGGTGAGCTCGGGCTGCGGGTTGAAGGCCCACAGGGTGTAGGTGTTGGCGCGAGCCAACAGGTTCCTGGTGAACGTACGCATCTCGATGTCCCTTCTCGCGTGGGCTCGTCGGGTGTTCCATCCGGTTCAATGCCCCCCGGTCTTGGATCGTTCCAATCGACCCGGTGACCCGAGTCACGTGGGCGCGGTCACACTGGATAGGTTGGCCGCATGGGGAAGGCCGCCGCCGCACGGAGGCTGGCCTCTGCCGCGGCGTTCGGGGGCGGGGGTCTGTCGGTGCTGGGCGTCGGCCTGTACGGCGTGCTGCGCGGCGAGGCCGCCCTGGCACGCCGGATGATCGGCAACGCCGGTGACGAGCCGCCGCCGGACTCGACCGGCTGGTACGGGCGCGGGCGCCCGGGTCCGGCGATCAAGGTGGCGCTCCTCGGCGACTCGAGCGCGGCGGGATACGGGGTGGAGCGCCTGGTCGAGACGCCGGGCGCGTTCTTCGCCAGCGGGCTCGCGCACGAGGCGGACCGGCGGGTCCACCTCCGGACCTATGCGCGGGTCGGGGCTCAGTCCTGCGACCTGGCCGGCCAGATCGACAAGGCGCTGCCCGCCGACCCGGATCTCGCGGTGATCCTGATCGGGGCGAACGACGTCACCCACCGGGTGCGCCCCTCCCAGTCGGTGCGCCATCTCGCCGAGGCGGTACGCCGTCTGGAGCAGGCCGGGGTGAAGGTGCTGGTCGGCACCTGCCCCGACCTCGGCACCGTCAAGCCGATCCCTCCCCCGCTCAAGCAGGTCGCCCGCTCGATGTCGCGCCGGCTCGCCGCGGCCCAGGCGATCGTGGTGGTCGAGGAGGGCGGTGTCGCCGTCTCGGTCGGCTCGATCCTGGGCCCGGACTTCGCCGCGGCGCCGGCGGTGCTCTTCGGCCCCGACCAGTTCCACCCGTCGGCCGAGGGCTACCGGGCGCTGGCCGAGGTGCTGGTGCCCTCAGCACTCAACACGCTGGGCTTCGGTGCCGACGAGCCGCAGCGGCGTACCCGCGGCGAGGGGACGATGCCGGTGGCCGCCGCAGCGGTCCGTGCGGCCAGGACGCCGGGCACCGAGCTCGGCGACAAGAAGGGCCTCTGGGTGGAGCTGCGCCGGCGAGCCCGGCTGCGCTCCGAGCCCGAGACCCCTGCTGCCGCCGAGGAGGTCGTCAGCGACGCATGATGGCCAGGATGCGCAGCAGGTTGGTGTAGATCCAGACCAGGCTCACGGTGAGCCCGAACGCCGCACGCCACGACTCGCGCTCGGGAAGCCCGGCCCGGATGCCGTTCTCCACGAAGTCGAAGTCCAGGATCAGCATGAAGATGCCGAGCACCAGACCGGCCACCGAGAACAGGAAGCCGGTGAGGCCGAAGCCGTAGACACCGAGCCCGGCGCCGAACAGCCCGAGGACCACCTCGAGGATGCCGAGGCCGATCATTCCGAACATCGCCGCGATGACGCCCATCCGGAACTTGTTGCTCACCTGGATGTCGAAGAACCGGTACGCCGCCAGGGTGCCGGCGAAGGCGGCGAAGGTGCCGACCACGGCCTGGATGACGATCCCGCCGCCGTACTGGTAGTCGAAGAACTTGCTGAAGGCACCGAGCGCGACTCCCTCGGCCGCGCAGAACGCCAGCACGAGCGCCGGGCTGATCATCCGCTTGAACGAGTTGACCAGCGAGAGGACGAACGCCAGCCCGCCCCCGACCATCATCGCGCCGTAGAGCTGCCCGAGGGCGGTGTCGGAGAGCACGGTCGTGGTGGGGTCACCGAGGTCCGGCGTCAGCACCCAGGTGGCGAACGCCGCGACGATCACGACCAGGAGCGCCAGTCCGGTCTTCTGCACGACGCTGTCGATGGTCATCGGACCCGTGGCGGCCCGGGTGTCGCCCGGCGTGCCGACGCTCCAGGTGGAGGGGTCGGGTGCGGTCGAGGTGCCGTACCCCTGGTACGTCGTGCCGCTGCCGCCGTAGACCTGGTTGCCGTAGGCGTTGGTCGTCCGGCCGTTGAACTGGTCGGAGTTCCGGAAGATCGGGTTGTTGCTCTGCATGGGACTCCTCTGTCGTCGCGCTCTACCACGATCGTATCCAGTGCGGCGTGCTTCCGGGGGCTCACCATGGGAAGCACAGCCTTCCTTCAGGTGCGCGCCGGGCCGGGACCGCGGCCGTTGCTAGCGTCGCGGGATGCGCTTCGCACTCAGCGTCCCGCCGTTCACCGACCCCTCCGTCGTGGTGGGGTGGGCCCGGTCGGCCGAGGCACACGGCTGGGACGGCTTCTTCCTCTGGGACCACCTCCGCTGGGACGACGAGGTCGAGGTGCACGACCCGTGGGTGCTGCTCGGCGCCATCGCGACGGTGACCGAGCGCCTCCGGATCGGCACCATGGTGACCCCCCTCTCCCGGCGGCGTCCGGCCGTGGTCGCCAAGCACCTGGTGACCCTCGACCATCTGAGCGGCGGCCGGGTCACCCTCGGCGTCGGCCTCGGTGACCCTCCGGGCCTCGACTTCGCCGACTTCGGTGACGAGCCGTCCTACCGGGTGCGGGCCGCCATCACCGACGAGGCGCTCGACGTCGTGGCCGGGCTGCTCGCCGGCTCCGTCGCGCACGACGGCGCGCACCTGCGAGCGGACGCCACGATGCGGCCTGCCCCGGTCCAGCCACGCATCCCGATCTGGATCGCCGGCCGCGCACCCCACCGCAGGCCGCTCGAACGCGCTCGCCGGTGGGGCGGGTACGTGCCCATCGCCGACGGGTTCCTGACGCCTGAGCAGCTGGCGACGTACGTCGGGCCGCACCCCCATGACGACTGGGACCTCGTGGTGCAGTGGCCCGACGGCGCCTCACCCGACGACTACGCGGCCGCGGGCGCCACCTGGCTGGTGCGGTCCACCTGGCCGCACGAGGAAGGGTGGCGAGACGACCTGGAGACCCTGGCCGGCGCTCCGCCGGTATGAGCTCCTCGCTCGATGCCTGGCGGTCCCCCGTGTCATTGCGGACGCGCGTCGTCCTCGATGACGTCTAGCGTCAGGACATGGACATCCTGCCCAAGCTGGACCTGGTCATCCTCGACTGCCCCGATGCCCTGGAACTCGCGCAGTTCTACTCGCGTCTCCTGGGCTGGCCGATCGAGGACGGCTCTGACCGACGCTTCGCCACGCTTGCTCCGCCGGGAGGCGGGATCACACCTGACAACCCGGACGGACGAGCCACCCTTGCGTTCCAGCGGATCGATGACTGGATGGTGCCGACGTGGCCGGGCGGCGATCACCCCCAGCAGCTCCATCTCGACTTCAGCGTCGGCGACATCGACGCTGCCGAGCCCCAGGTCCTCGCCCTCGGGGCACGGGTTCACGCACATCAGCCCTCTGAGGACGGCGGTTTCCGCGTGTACCTCGACCCGGTGAAGCACCCCTTCTGCTTGATCCGCTGACCCTGCGCAAGGATCCTCGATCCCGGGCCGATGCCCGCTGATGCCTCCGGCCGCCGCGACCGCAGATGGCGTGTCGATGACCTCCAGCCCGGCCCGAGGGGCGCGGCACAACCCTTCCAGCGCAGGTGGACCCGACTCAGCCGACGCCGCCCGGGTGGGTGTGCTCGGTGCCGGTAGGACGGTCGCGTCCGCGCTGACGGCCCGACGCACTCGCATGCCGAGACGCGAGCGCGAGCGGGTGGGGTCGCCTGGCTGCCGAGCGTTGCCAGCAGCAGGGACGGCCGCCGCGAAGAGCCGCAATTCCGGTACCCGGCGAAGGGCCGGACGTGAACGCGCCCCTGGGAGAGGTCGAGCCGGGTCCACGGTGGAGCTGGGTGCCCCCGCTGGGAGTCGAACCCAGACTCTGGCCGCTTTTAAGGCGGCTTCCTCTACCGGTTGGGATACAGGGGCTTCGGCCGACCGCATTGTCGCAGGGCTCAGGGGGCGGCGATCCCGGCCAGGTCGCGGGCCGTGGTGAACACCTCGTCGAGCATCGCAGGGGTGAGCCGGCCGGTGAACGTGTTGTGCTGGGAGGGGTGGTAGCAGCCCAGCAGGGTGACCGCGTGGCCGTCGCGGGTCACGGTGACCGAGGCGCCGTGGCCGAAGCGGGGCCTCGGCCTCGGCACGGCGTAGCCCGCCCCGGCGAGGGCGCGGAGCGACCCGTCCCAGCCGTAGGCGCCGAGCGCGACCAGCGCCCGCAGCGTCGGAGCGAGCAGCTCCAGCTCCCGGTTGATCCAGGGCATGCAGGTGTCGCGCTCGGCGACGGTCGGCTTGTTGGCCGGCGGTGCACACCGCACGGTCGCCACCATCCGGGTGCTGACCAGTCGCTGGCCGTCCCCCGCATGGACGCTGGTGGCCCGGACGGCCAGGCCCACCCGGTTCAGGCTGGCGAACAGCCAGTCGCCCGACGAGTCCCCGGTGAAGACGCGCCCGGTGCGGTTTCCGCCGTTGGCGGCGGGCGCCAGCCCCACGATCACCAGCCGGGCCTGGTCGCCGATCCCCGTCGTGGGCGCCCCCCAGCCCGGGATGGGGCGGCCCCAGTAGGGCTGGGTGGCGAACGACGCGCGCTTCGTGTGGGCGACGTCCTCGCGCCACCGGACCAGCCGGGGGCACGCCGAGCACACGCTGACGCGCGCGTCGAGCTCGGCGAGGTCGTCGGTGTCGGCGAGCGCCCGGACTGCGGATGCGGTCCGGGCGACCGGGGTCTCCGCCGTCGCCGGGTCGTCGGGCCAGCCGGTGCCCGGCGGCACGGGGCTCGGGTACGGCGTGCCGGTCACCGGGTGGGGGAGCAGGACCGGCTCGCTCACGACGCCACCAGCGAGCTCGCGATGCCGTAGAGGATGTCCGCCTCGGAGACGACGTAGCCCTCGACGCCGGCGCGGATCAGCACCTGTGACCAGATCAGGGCACCGGCGCCGATGACGTCCGCGCGGCCCGGATGCATCGACGGGATCGCGCGGCGCTCCGCGACCGTCATCGCGACCAACGCGTCGACGTACGCGTGGGTGTCGGCCGAGCCGAGCCACGCCCCGTCGATGGCGTCTCGGTCGTAGAACGGCAGGTCGAGCATCCCGGCGGCCAGGGTCTTGATCGTGCCCGAGGTGCCGATCACGGACCGGGCCCCGGCGAGCCCCACCGGGCACTCGTCGAGGTGCCGGTCGACGTCGGCCAGGCAGGTCGCGACCTGCTCCGGGGTAGGCGGGTCGTCGCGCAGGTGGCGCTCGTGCAGGCGGACGGAGCCGATGTCGATCGACACCGCCGACTCCGGCTGAGCGCCGCCCAGGACCAGCTCGGTCGAGCCGCCACCGATGTCGACCACGAGTACCGGCTCCTCGGTCGGCGTGTGCAGGTGCCCGACTGCACCGACGAAGACCAGGGCTGCCTCCTCGTCGCCCGAGAGCACCTCGGGCGTGACGCCGAGCCGCTCACGGACGCCGTCGGTGAACACCTGGGCGTTCCGCGCGTCGCGGGTCGCAGACGTGGCACAGAAACGGATCCGGGCCACGTCGTGCCGCCGGATCAGCGCTGCGTACTCCTCGATCGCCGCGAACGTGCGAGCCAGGGCGTCCTCGCCGAGCACGCCGGTGGTGTCGACACCTTGGCCGAGGCGGACCATCCGCGACTCACGCACCAGCACCTGCGGCAGCTCGCCGATGAGGAGCTTGATCGAGTTCGTGCCACAGTCGATCGCGGCGATCCGCTCAGTCATCCTCGTCCCGACCCGGCCCGCCCGACGCGGAGACGCACGGTCCGCCGGCCCACCAGTCCCCGAGAAGCTCGAGCACCTCGTCCCCGAGCGGGTTGACGCCCCGGCCGGCGGCGAGTGCGTGGGCGGCCAGGACGTGCAGGCACTTGACGCGGTCGGGCATCCCGCCGGCGGACACCCCCGCGATCTCGGGCACGTCGCCGAGGGTGGCCCGGTCGGCCAGGTACGCCTCGTGCGCCGTGCGGTACGCGGCCGCCAGCTGCGGGTCCTGGAGGAGCCGCGCCTCCATCTCGCGCATGAGACCGGACCCCTCGAGGGTCCCGACCTGCGACGCCGCCCGGGGACAGGTCAGGTAGTACATCGTCGGGAACGGCGTGCCGTCCGGCAGCCGCGGCTCGGTGGCGACCACGTCGGGAAGCCCGCACGGGCAACGGTGCCCGATCGCCCGGGTCCCGCGCGGGGGTCGGCCCAGCTGCTGCTCGACGGCCGCGAGGTCGTCCCTGTCGATCGGCGGGGCGACCGGGTCGGTCACCGCTGCTTGCCGCCGAGGTACCTCAACGGCTGGTGGGCCGGCGTCGCCGGCGGCGGGTCGCCGGCCAGCTGCACCGACCGCCACTCCGTGGTCCACCACGCGGTCGGCGTGGACGAGGAGTCGGTGTGCGGGTCGGACAAGGTCGCCTGGGCGGCCAGCGGCTTGCCGTTCTCGCCGATCACGACGTACGACGTCTGGCCGGGCATGAGATAGCCGAACCGGGCCCGGGCCTGCTGACGGACGTAGGCCGGCGCGCCCCACCGTGCCTTCTCGCTCTCGAGCCGCTGGATGTCGCCCTCGCTGGACGCGATCTGGCTGCGCAGCTGCTGGATCTGGCTGTGCTGCTGGAAGTAGGCCTTGAGCGACGACGCATACGAGATCGCCAGCACCGAGAGCACCAGTACGAGCACCATCGCCCGTCCCGTGAACCGGGAGCCGCGCGGCTCACCGGCAGGAGCCGGCGGCGTCGGCGTGACGGGCCGCGTGCGCGGACGCTGCCGTCGGACTCCCGGACGACCGCCCGGCCGTCCGGTGGGAGCGCGACGAGGCTGGACCATCGGCCGGCCTTCAGCCGTCGAACCGCGGGAAGGCCCCGGCTCCGGCGTACCGGGCGGCGTCGCCCAGCTCCTCCTCGATCCGCAGCAGCTGGTTGTACTTCGCGGTGCGGTCGGTGCGGGCGGGGGCACCGGACTTGATCTGGCCGCAGTTGGTGGCCACGGCCAGGTCGGCGATGGTGGTGTCCTCGGTCTCGCCGGAGCGGTGGCTGATCATGCAGCGGAAGCGGTTGCGATGGGCCAGGTCGACCGAGTCGAGGGTCTCGGTGAGCGAGCCGATCTGGTTGACCTTGACCAGCAGGGCGTTCGCCTGGCCGCCGTCGATGCCTCGCTGGAGCCGCTCGACGTTGGTCACGAAGAGGTCGTCGCCGACCAGCTGCACGCGCTCGCCGAGCTCCTCGGTGATGGTCCGCCAGCCATCCCAGTCGTCCTCGTGCAACGGGTCCTCGACCGACACGATCGGGTACGCCGCGACGAGCTCGCCGTAGTAGGCCGACATGTCGGCAGCCGACTTCTTGTGACCCTCGAAGTTGTACGTCCCGCTGTCGAAGAACTCCGAAGCCGCCACGTCGAGGGCGAGGGCGACGTCCGAGCCGGCCTTCAGCCCGGCCGACCCGATCGCCTCGACGATCAGGTCGAGCGCATCGCGGTTCGACGGCAGGTCGGGTGCGAAACCGCCCTCGTCGCCGACGCCGGTCGAGAGCCCACGCTTCTTCAGCACCGCCTTCAGCGCGTGGTAGACCTCCGCGCCGTGCTGGAGCGCCTCGCGGAACGTGGCCGCGCCGACGGGGGCGATCATGAACTCCTGGACGTCGACATTGGTGTCGGCGTGGGCTCCTCCGTTGAGGATGTTCATCATCGGCACCGGCAGCAGGTGGGCGTTCGGTCCGCCGACGTACCTGTAGAGCGGGAGACCGGCGGAGTCGGCTGCCGCCTTGGCCACGGCCAGTGACGCGCCGAGGATCGCGTTGGCGCCGAGGTCGGCCTTGTTGGGGGTGCCGTCGAGGTCGATCATCGTCTGGTCGACGACGCGTTGGTCGTCGGCGTCGAGGCCCTCGAGTGCAGGACCGATCCGCTGGACCACCGCCGACACGGCCTGCTGCACGCCCTTTCCGCCGAAGGCCTTCTCACCGTCGCGGAGCTCGACCGCCTCGAACGCTCCGGTGGACGCCCCGCTCGGTACTGCGGCGCGCGCGTAGGTGCCGTCGTCGAGGAGCACCTCGACCTCGACGGTGGGGTTGCCGCGGGAGTCCAGGATCTCACGTCCGCCGACCGCGTCGATGATCGCCATGCGGTCAGAGTATCCGCGCCGTCGCCCGCTGCCGCGCGCGACCCACGGGCAGGTCCCGCCTGCGTCCGACCACGAGGTGGAGGATCGTTCGTGTCCTGCAGAGCCGCCGAGGCACGATGCGGAGCCGCCTCGAGGTCCGCTTCCAGGACGCCGCCCGGTGGAGGGCGCTGCAACGTCGGATCCGGGGCCGCGGTGTTCTGGGACTTTGTGCCGACGGGCCGTCGGGAGTCCTTGTTCGAGGAGGCCGCCGAGCTTCTCGACCGGGCTGCTCGACCGGGCTGCTCGACCGGGCTGCCCGACCGGGCTGCCCGACCGGGCTCGGCCGGACGACGGCGACATCGGGCTCGGCCAGGAGCCCCGCTACCCGCTGGGCCGCGCGCGCTGCGGGTCGTCGCCGGTGGGTGGCACCGCGCGCCGGACGGCGTCGCGCAGCGCCTGCTCCGGGTCGACGTCGGCCTCGAGCGCCTCACGCACGAGGTCCAGCAGCCGCTCGCCGAGGTCGGCGGACGCCGACCGGGTGACCGGGCGAGCCTCCGGCACCCGTTCGAGCACCTTGGTCGCGAGGAGCAGTGCCGAGAGGCCGGGTGCGATGCCGCGATACGGCGAGGGCGAGCCGCCTCCGGACAGGTCGGGACGCTCGGCCGCCTTGATCCGCTGCCACTGCGCGTCGACCTCCGCCGCCGACATCTCGGGCGGGCCGAGGTCCGGTCCGAACACATGGGGATTGCGCCGATGCATCTTGTCGCCGATGTCGCGCGCCACGTCGTCGAGGGTGAAGCTGCCGGCCTCCTCGGCGATCACCGCGTGGAAGTACACCTGGAGCAGCAGGTCGCCGAGCTCCTCGCGCAGGTGGGCGTCGTCCTCGGAGTCGATCGCCTCGAGCGTCTCGGCCGTCTCCTCCTGCAGGTAACGGGCGAGCGAGCGATGGGTCTGCTCGCGCTTCCACGGGCACTCGCGACGGAGCCGGCGCATGTCCTCGAGGAAGTCCAGGAGCGGCTCCCCCGCGCCACCCTCCGTCACTGGCAGAGCTGGTTCGCGGGGAGTGCAGCCGTGTAGGTCTCGGGCGGCCCCTGCTGGCTGGTGGCGGCTTGGGCGCCGGCGGAGGCCAGCGGGCTCAGGGGGTACGACGTCTCGTCGCGGCTGGGGGAGAACCTCCCCCCGTCCACGGCGAGGCCGAAGACCGGGTCGATGGACACGTCGTGGCCGGCCAGCCACTCCTGGGTCGCCACCTCGCCGCGCTGCAGGGCCGCCTTGATGTCCTGGTTGGTCTGGCCGGTGTTGCCGGTGAGCTGCCGACCGATCGCGACCTGGACGTTCTGCAGGTAGGCATCGGCGCTGGCCACCTCGATCACGGCGTCACGCTGGTCGGTCGGGGTCGAGGCCAGGGCCTGACGGAGCTGGCTGACCTGCTGTTGGTAGCCGGGCGCCGGCTGCACGGCGTACTGGGCGGCGATCGCCTCACCGAGCATCCGCTTGGCCAGACCGGACGCGACGTAGCTCCGGAAGGATCCCATCGGGATCGGTCCCGGCTGAGAGGCCTGCGCCTGCGCGACGTAGGCCTTGCAGTAGAGGGTGGACGTGCGGTCGATCTTGCTCATCGACACCGTCTGGTCGCCCACGGCGGCAGCGGCCCCGGGATGGATGCCCAGCGAGCTGCCACAACCGGCCAGCAGCAGAGCGCCGAGCACGGCAACGAGGGCGCTGACACGGGCCCGGCGCTGTCGGGGCAGGATCACGATGTCTCCCTCTTCTGCTCCACGGGGTCGATGACCGAGTCGATGACGGTGCGGGCCCATTCAAGCAGGGCCACCCCGTCGATCGGACGGCCCCCGAGAACGTCGGTGGTCGACGTGGTGTGCGGACGCGGCACGAGCAGGCTGCCCACCTGGGTCTTGACGATGCTGCGGGGGTAGAGCCGGTTGAGTCGGACGACCCGCGACTCGGGCAGCTCGACGGGTGCGAACCGGACGTTGCGACCGGCGATGGTCACCTCGGAGATCCGGGCCTGCCGTGCTCGGGCGCGGAACCGCGCGACGAGCAGGAGGGAGGCGACCTCGGGCGGCGGCTCGCCGTACCGGTCGTCCAGCTCCTCGAGGAGCTGGTCGACGTCGTCGTCGGACCGCACCTCGGCGAGGCGCCGGTACATCTCGAGGCGCAGCCGCTCGCTGGGGATGTAGGCGTGGGGCAGGTGCGCGTCGACCGGGAGCTCGATCCGCACCTCGCCCAGGTCGTCGGCAGGGACGCCGTCGGACCGGAACTCCTGTACCGCCTCACCGACGAGCCGGACGTACAGGTCGAAGCCGACATCGGCGATGTGACCGGACTGCTCGCCACCGAGCAGGTTGCCGGCGCCGCGGATCTCGAGATCCTTCATGGCGATGGCCATACCGCCGCCGAGGTCGGAGTGCTGGGCCAGGGTCGCGAGCCGCTCGTGGGCGGTCTCGGTGAGCGGCTTCTCCGGGGGATAGAGGAAGTAGGCGTACGCCCGCTCGCTCGAGCGCCCGACCCGCCCGCGCAGCTGGTGGAGCTGGGAGAGCCCGAGGGCGTCAGCACGCTCGATGATCATGGTGTTGGCGTTCGACACGTCCAGCCCGGACTCGACGATGGTGGTGCAGACGAGGACGTCGAAGCGCTTCTCCCAGAAGTCGAGCATCACCTGCTCCAGCTGGTGCTCCCCCATCTGGCCGTGGGCGGTGGCGACCCGCGCCTCCGGCACGAGCTCACGGATGCGGGCTGCCGCCTTCTCGATCGACTGCACGCGGTTGTGGATGTAGAACACCTGGCCCTCGCGGAGCAGCTCCCGCCGGACCGCGGCGGTGACCGTGCGGTCCTCGTAGGCGCCGACGTAGGTCAGCACCGGATGCCGCTCCTCCGGCGGCGTGGTGATGGTGGACATCTCCCGGATGCCGGTGATCGCCATCTCGAGCGTGCGCGGGATGGGCGTGGCGCTCATCGACAGGACGTCCACGCTGGTGCGGAGCCGCTTCATCTGCTCCTTGTGCTCCACGCCGAACCGCTGCTCCTCGTCGACGATGATCAGGCCGAGGTCCTTGAGCCTGATATCGGGGTTCAGCAGCCGGTGCGTGCCGATGACGACGTCGACCGACCCCTCGCGCAACCCGTCGGCGACCTCACGGGCCTCCTTGTCGGTCTGGAAGCGGCTCAGCGCCCTGATCGTCACCGGGAAGGCGCCCATGCGCTCGGCGAACGTGGTGTGGTGCTGCTGCACGAGCAGGGTGGTGGGCACCAGCACGGCGACCTGCTTGCCGTCCTGCACCGCCTTGAACGCCGCCCGCACCGCGATCTCGGTCTTCCCGTAGCCCACGTCGCCGCAGACCAGGCGGTCCATCGGCACCGTGCGACGCATGTCGGCCTTGACCTCGTCGACGGTCGTCAGCTGGTCGGGCGTCTCGTGGAACGGGAACGCGTCCTCGAGCTCGCGTTGCCACGGCGTGTCGGGTCCGAACGCGAAGCCGTGGGTGGCCTGGCGCGCCGCGTACAGCTTGATCAGCTCGGCGGCGATCTCACGGACCGCTCGGCGCGCGCGGTTCTTCCGCTTGGCCCAGTCGGACCCACCGAGCCGGTCCAGGCTCGGCTGCTCCCCACCGACGTACCGGGTCACCTGGTCGAGCGAGTCGGCCGGCACGAAGAGCATGTCGGGCGGCCCCCCACGCCTCGAGGCGCCGTACTCCATGACGAGGTACTCGCGGGTGGCGCCTTGGACCTCGCGGCGCCGCATCTCGACGAAGCGGCCGACGCCGTGCTGCTCGTGGACGACGTAGTCGCCCTTCTTCAGCTCGAGCGGGTCGATCTGCCGCTTGCGGCGGGTCGGCATCCGGCTGTGGTCGCGCGTCGCTCCGCGCTGGCCCGACAGGTCGTCGCCGGTGAGCAGCACCAGCCCGAGCCCGTCGGCGACGAAGCCGTGGGCGAGGGTCGCGCAGGTGACGGTGACGACATGGGGCTCGGGCTCGACGTCGGAGTCCGGCTCGACGAGCCTGGCCGGGAGGTCGTGCTCGGCCAGGACCTCGACCATGCGCTCGGCCGGGCCGTGGCCAGGATGGGTCACGACGACCCTCGCCCCGTCGGCGAGCCAGCCCCGGAGGTCGGTGACGGCGCGCTCCAGGTCGCCGCGGTAGCCGTCGACGGGGGTCGCGGAGACGGTCCGGTCGGGGCTCTCGGACCCACCGAGCAGCAGCTCCTGGTCGAGGCCGAAGGGACTCATCGTCCACCACGGCCGCCCGATCTCGCGGGTGTGGGCCAGCACGTCATCCAGCTCGCGGTACGACGCGGCCCCCAGGTCGATCGGTGCCGTGCCGCCGCCAGCCGCCGCGGCCCACGAGGCACCGAGGAACTCCTCGCTGGTCGCGACGAGGTCGTGTGCCCTGCTGCGCACGCGCTCGGGCTCGACCACGAGGATCTGGGTGTCGTCGGGCATCACGTCGACGAGCAGCTCCATCTCATCGACGAGCACTGGCGCCAGCGACTCCATGCCTTCGACGGCGATGCCGGCGGCCAGCTTGGTGGTCATCTCGGCGAGCTGGGGATGGGCCTCCCCCAGGGCCGCCGCCCGGCGGCGTACGTCGTCGGTCAGGAGCAGCTCGCGACAGGGAGGCGCCCAGAGGCGGTCGACCTTCCCGATCGTGCGCTGGTCGGCGACGGCGAAGGAGCGGATCTCGTCCACCTCGTCCCCCCAGAGCTCCACCCGCACCGGGTGCTGCTCGGTCGGTGGGAAGACGTCGACCAGACCACCTCGGACGGCGAACTCACCGCGCTTCTCGACCAGGTCGACCCGGGTGTACGCCGCATCGGTCAGCCGGCGGGTGACGTCGTCGAGCTCGGCCTGGTCACCCGGCTCGAGCTGCACCGGCTCGAGATCACCGAGGCCGCGCACCTGCGGCTGGAGGATCGACCGCACCGGCGCGACGACAACGCGCAGCGGTCCGATCGCGCCGTCGGCCCCCGGGTGACGGAGCCGGCGCAGGACCGCCAGCCGTCGGCCGACCGTGTCGCTGCGCGGGCTCAGGCGCTCGTGCGGCAGCGTCTCCCAGCTCGGGTAGTAGGCGACGGAGTCGGGCTCGATCAGGGACCTGAGCTCCTCGGTCAGCTCCTCGGCCTCGCGCCCGGTGGCGGTCACGAGCAGCACCGTGCGCCCGGCGCGGACGAGCCCCTGGACCAGGAACGGCCGCACCCCGGCTGGACCGGTCAGCTCGAGCCGGCCGAGCCGCGGCGCGTCGGCGACTGCAGCCGCCAGCGCGGGCTCGGCGAGCACGGCGTCGCACAGAGCGGAGAGGAGCACGGAGGGCCTTTCGTCGAGGGCGCCGGACAGCACGAGAGCCCCCGGCCGACGAGCGGTGGGGGTGTGGGACCGAGGATAGTCGGGAGGGCCGACACCGGTCCGGACGGTCACCCGCCGCCGATGCCCACCGCGTGACCAGGGCCGCAGAGTACGCCGTGGCCCGGTCGGCGCGCGGCACGCGCGGCAGCCGGTCGGCGCGGGTGGACATCACCGGTCCGGCGACCAGCCTGCGGAGCCGTGGCACGGGGTACGGCGCCGGAGGTCATCCTCAGCCTCGCGCAGGCGTGGGAGCCGGACGGACTCGCCGCCGCGGAGCTCGGACTCCGGTGTGATCGTCCAGACGGGGCTGCGCCATCCCCGTGTCCGCCCTGCTCGGCCGGTCAGGGAAGCGCGGCCGGGACAGCAACGGAGGAGCCGGACGGCGACGTATTGCCGTCCGGCTCCTCCGACCTGCTGCGTTCCTACTGCGCCCGGGGGGTCAGGCGCCTCCTCCTACACCGGCGGCGAACATCGCCTGGATCTGGGCCGCGGACAGCGCGTAGGTGAAGGTGGTGGCCTCGTCGACGCTGCCGTTGAAGAACTGGCTCAGGGGCCACAGGCGCTGGTAGAAGTTGATACCGAACACTCCCGCCCTCTGCAGACCCGCCATGTCCGCGTAGCCGACCCGCATGTAGCCGGACGTCAGCGTGGCGGGCACGGTGCTGTTGACCGTGCTACCCAGGAGGTGGCCGTCGACGTAGAGGCTGATGGTGAGGTTGCCGTCGTACACCCCGACCACCTGGTGCCATTGCCCGTCGTTCCAGATCGTGTCCTGGTTGCGGTAGTTGAGACTGCCGCCACGGCCGGCGAGCGCGAACCCGATGTCACCGTTGTTGTCCATCGTGATCGCCCGGTCGGTGGTGCCGCCGGAGCCGGTCTGGACGCTGCTCAGGGCCATGATGACCCCGCCGTGGGTGGACGTGGTCCTGAACCATGCGGACTCCGAGAACGCTCCGGGCGTGCTGATCGCCTGGTCAGAGGTGACGTAGCCGGTCGACCCGTCGAGGGTCACCGCGCCGTTGCCGGTGAGCGCACCCGGCGCGCCGGTGTTCACACCGCCCACGAAGGTGCCCGTGCTGAGGCCGGTCACGCCGGAGTCGGCTGCCGTGCCTCCGCTGTCGTCCAGCCGCCACCACACCGACGGGAGCAGCGAGGAGACTGCCGTCGGGAACGCCGGCGGCGCGCTGCTGGCCACCGTTCCGGAGATTGCGGTGGACCTGGCCGAGGTGAAGGTGCCGTCACTGGCCGTGACGCGGTAGCTGTGCGTCGAGCCCGCGGCCAGCCCCCTGTCGTCGAAGCGCAGGGTCGGTCGGCTCCACGTGTAGGACTCCGCCGTCATGGTGGCCACCGGGCTTGCCGCACCGTCCCGGTAGATCCGGTAGGTGAGCGTGCCGCTGTCGGCGTCGTCGCTGGTGGGGACCAGCACCGTCAGGGTGTTCGCCGCGGTCGGCTGCACCGTGATCGCGAGGTTGGCTGCCACCCCGGTTGACGGGTTCCCGCCGAACGGGTCGGCGTTGATGCTGCGCCCGGGGACCGACGGCGTGGCGTGGTTGCCGTTGGCCACGAACCTGGTCAGGCCCTGCTGGCTCGCGCCGTTGACCGTGGTGAAGTCGCCACCGACGATGATCTGGGTGCCGTCGTTGGCGATCACGTGCGGTCCGGTGGCGGCGTTCCCGCTGCCGTTGGTGTTCGGCGTCCAGTGCACGAACGAGCCGTCGGACAGGTTTTGCCCCACCAGGTGGTGGTGGATGAAACCGGTCCGGCCGGTGCCACCCACGAACCCGCCGAACGCACCGCCCTCGGTGAACGCGCAGTCGTGCTGGTGGGAGCCCTTGTAGAGGATGTTGTTCATGATCGTCAGGCCCTGCGAGGCACCGAGGCAGGACGCCAGCCAGTTGAGGTGACCGGTGGCGATGTCCGCGTCGTAGGTGCCCTCGTAGCATCCCGGCAGGTCACCCACGCCGGTGACATAAGCGTGCGTGCCCTGCACCGCGATGTCGCTCACGCGGCCGGAGCAGTTCGTGTTGATCGGCTGCCCGGCCGGCGCCGGGTCGTTGGCGTCCCACTCCTCGGTCGCCCCCGTGATCGGGTCGAGCGAGGCCATGCCACCACTGGTGACACCGTTGACGCCCATGAAGTTGCCGCCGGTGAGCAGCCTGCTGCCGTCCGGGGACATCGCGATGGCCAGCACGTTCGGCGTGAAGGTCGTGGGCACCCCGAAGACGACCGCGTCCGGCCGCTGGATGAACGTCGGCGCGAACGCCGTGTTGACCGCTCCGGTCGCCGCCGTCACCGACGCCATGTAGGCCTGCGCGACGCTCCTGACCGAGGTGAAGTCACCGCCCAGGTAGACCGTCGAGCTGGTGGACTCGATGGACCGCACGGTCCGGTTCGCGGTCGCGGCGAAGGTGGTCTTCAGCGTTCCGTTGGACAGGTTGATCGCCGCGATGTGGTTCTTGGACACGCCGTTGACGGTCGTGAACCCGCCGCCGACGTACAGCGTGTTGCCGTCGGGTGAGACGTTCAGCGCGCTCACCCGCCCGTTCAGGGTGAAGTTGAACGACGTGACCAGGTTGCCGGTGGAGGCGTTGAACGCCGCCAGATAGGTCCGGGCGGTCGCCGAGCCCGATCCACCGTTGGGCGGGCGAACCTGGGTGAAGTTGCCGCCGGCGTAGATCACCCCGTTGGCCGTCGCCAACGCCTCGACGGGCGCGTTGGTCTGCCAGATGGGCGACGCGACGCCACTGACCGCCTGGTCGACACCCACCGCCCCCAGAGCGGAGCTCGGCACGCTGGCCAGGGCGAAGGCGGGCAGGACGAGAGCACAGGCGGCGACCGTCAGGTGGCGGGCGCGACGCAGTAAAGACGGTTTCATGGATTTCCCCTCGTGCCGCCCTGCCGCGGCATCACATGTGGTCCGACACCCCCGCATCGGACCTTCGCGAGGCTAGGAGAGGGGTCATGGGCGAACAAACCCAAAACTGATGATGTCCCCCGCGACCGATGCCGCGGAGCTCGTCAGCGTCCCGTGGCCGTCCGCAGCAGAGGCGGTCCGGGCCATCGTCCACCGGGGTCAGCGGGACATCTCCCGGCGCCACGCGCGCCAGGACGGTCGGTCGGCCAACCGGAAGTCGTTGACCCGGCCCGGTGAGTTGAAGTACGTCACGAAGGCGGCGTTGTGCCGGCGGCTGTACCGCGCGACCTTGTGCAGCCACCGCGCGCGGTGCCTGCCGTGGTCACCGGAGACCAGACCGCTACCGGTCTCGGCGATGCCCCACCGCTTGTGCGCCGACCGGGACGCCCGGACGATCGCGTGGTACAGCTCGTGCGGGGCGCGGTACTCGGGTGGCCTCACAGTCGCGAAGTTGTAGGGATCCCAGGCGAGGACCGACACGTAGTTCCGGCCGGGGTAGAAGTCCTTCCACGACCGCCAGCCGCCGTTGGAGGTGGAACCAGACCGGGGGTCCGCGGTCCAGCCCATCAGGACCAGCGTGGGGACCAGGTTGTGCCGGCAGTAGCGAGCCGCGATGTCGCCCACGTGGCGGAACGCCCGACGGAACTGGTCGGCGGTGAACTGGTGGGCCTTCACGCCCACCTCGGGCTCGTGGTAGAAGTTCCAGAAGACCAGGCGGTGCTTGGGTGCTCGCTTGAAGAAGCCGGCGATCTGGCCGTCCCACTGCCCGGAGAGCACCTCTTGAGGCGAGTAGCGGAACGACAGGACCATGGCGGTCCGGCGCGGCAGGTCGCGGGTCTGTCCCGTCCACGAGTACTTCAGCTCACCGTGGGTGTCCCACGTCCGCACCACGCGCGGTGGCCGGAACGTCGCCGTCCCGGCGGACACCGCCTCCCGGCTCCTCCGAACCGTGCTGAGGTTGACTCCGACCTTCGTGGTCGAGTTCCGGTACCTGCGCGCGCAGCCGCTCCCTGCACCAGCGCCGGTGCCGCTGGAGGCGGCCGACGCATGGGCCGCGGTCAGGGGGGACGGCGCGGCCTGTCGTGCCGCGACGGGGCCAGCGGCCGTGGTGACGGTCAGGCCGATGACGGCGCACAACGCCAGGGCGATGTCGGACGTGCGGGGCATGTGGGATTCCTCCAGGCCGGGCTCGGGGGTGCCAGCGGCGGTTGAGCCGCTTTTGTAGCACGGTCGCGACGGTCGGTCGAACCGACGAGCCAGGCCTCGGACAGCCGCAGGAGACGCCGGACCCTGGCGCGGCCCTGGGATCAGGCCGGGACAAGCCTGGGATCAGCCCGGGAGCGGCAGTCGGAGAGCGTCCAGACGAGCCATCGTGTGCGCCGCCGCGGCCTCCATCGTGGCCAGCTCGTCCTGGGTCAGCCGGGTCCGCCACGAGTGTGCGGCCTGCACGGGCGAACGGTTGAAGTCATGGAGCGCCGGCTGGTCGCCGTACGACCTCGTCTCCAGAGGCACGGGCGTCGGTTGCTCCTGGGCGATCTCGGCCGCGGTCGCTTCGGACGTGGCCAGGCCCAGCCGCCCGAACAGCGCCCGAACAGCGGGCATCCCACCACCGGCGAGCTCCTCGTGGGAGACCACCACCAGGTCGTCCACGGGGGCCGCGCGGTCGAGGGCGATCTCGTAGAGGGCACTCCAGAACAGGGCCATCGCGGTGGCGTCATCTGTCTCCCCAGGCAACGGGAGCTCCGGGACGCGGGCAGATGAGCGTTCGAGCTCCCGGTGCGCCCGCAGGATCGGCCGGAGCTCGGCGAGGTCGGGCTGCCAACCCATCCGTCGATAGCTGACCAGACCGGCCCCGGGGTGTCGATAGACCAGCAGCGGGACCGCGCCGGTGAGCTCGGTGATCACGGGGATCGACAACATGGCGAAGGGGTCCTTCACGATGACGCGCACCGACGGCCACGGGGCCGAGAGCTGGCGCCGGCCGTACCGGCCGAACGTGAAGGGGTTGAGCCCTGCGTAGGAGAGCTTGATGAGCCGTCGCTGCCGCGGACTCAGGTCACGGAGGGCCACCCAGCCCTCGATCGTGTGGTGCAGGGCATAACCCTCGGGAGTCATCAGCTCACGGCCGGGCAGCGCCGTCCGGGGAGCCGTGGCGCACAGCCGGGCCAGCCACGTGGTCCCGGACCGCGGCATGCCGGTGACGAGCAGCGGGCGACGACGGCTGGCCGGACCGGTCGGGGTCGACGACCTCACCACACGAGACTCCTCCCGACTGC